>JBGVGI010000023.1:0-3747 GCA_045121595.1 Oscillospiraceae bacterium
CTGATTGCGTTAATTGAAGAAAATAACTGGGAAATTGTATATAGCATTGGAAGTGATTATGTTATAGATAGTTTCAAAACACCTGACGGAAGTGTTAGCATAGCTATAAGTTCCTTAAAAGAGGATGGCAGTGGTGAAGAATTAGTAACTATGATTTTGTATTCAAATCAAATCGACCTGTCAAAAGTGTCTATTAATGGAGTAACTCTTGACAAAGTAGAAAGTCTTAAAAACGACAATAACACTATAAGCAACTTAAACGGTGCTTTAAAACTTAATGTAGCTGATAATACGACCTTATTAGCAACTTACACTAGAGGTGGCGAATTGGGTACTATCACTCTAATGAGAGAACAGTATTAATTAAGATAAAAGCCAATACAGTAAATTTCATAAAATAAAGGCAAAACAGGTGAAAACCTGCTTACGCAAAGCTATAGAGACTAAGTTGTTTACAATATGTCAGTCAGTTGCATTTTATGATGAAAAGATGAAGCTGACCGTACGGTCAGCTTTTTTTGAAAGGGGAAGATGTTATGGAGAGAAGTAAAAAACTTTTGTGTATTTTCTTGGTGTTGTTAATATTTATTTCAGTTGTTCCAGTAACAAATATTGAAGCCGCAGGTAAAGCTAAAATAAACAAAGGAATAATTAGTATTTATGTAGGGTCGTCTGAAACTTTGGTGGTTACTGGAACCAATGAAAAGGTGAGCTGGAAAAGCTCCAACAAGAAAGTTGCAACAGTGGACAAAAATGGAGTAGTAACTGCAAAAGCAAAGGGAGTATCTCTTATAACTGCCACTGTGTCTGGAAAAACTTTAAAATGCAAGGTTGCTGTCAAAAATCCACCCAAACCTAAAAAAATCGTTATAAATAAAAGGAGTGGGTTAAAAGCAACTAAAGGAAAAGCATACACACTTTCAGTTACAGGAACAAAAGCTGTTTCATGGAGCAGCTCGAATAAAAAAGTCGCTACAGTTTCATCAAAGGGAGTTGTATCTGCAAAAAAATGTGGTGCAACCACCATTAAAGTGAAATGCAGTAATAAAAAAACATACAAATGTAAAGTGTTGGTTAGACCACAAAACATGACGTATGGTGCAAGCGCTTTATATGTCGCAGTTAATGACAAGACATTTAATGTTGCGCCCCTCTCAGCCTGACTTTCAACTGATTTGATTGCCTGTCACGGAATTAACCGATATACTGTCACCAGAGAATAAAAAGAAAGAGATCCCGGAATCTTCTTCTTTGGCGAGTCGATGCATTCCAGGATCTATGGTGGTATCACTACCATGGTTATCATATCAAAGTATCGGTTAGAGTGTAAAGAGGATATTTTTTGTAATCAGTGAAGAAGATGCCATCTGTCCGGAGTGTGGAAGCTCTCTATGCAGGAGAGACAAGAAGCTGAGGGTCCATAAAGAGGCTGGCGGCAGAAAACACTGGTTTGTTATAAACCGACTGAAATGCACTAATGGAAAATGCAGGAAGCTTCATAACGAGCTGCCAGATTGCATGATTCCATACAAGCATTACGGAACACAAATCATAGAAGATGTAGTGGATGAGGTACTGGGGTCAGATGATCCGGGAACGGAGAATTATCCGTGTGAAGCAACCATGAAGCATTGGAAGTGGTGGATGTTTCAAAATAAGGCAAACATCAATGGACAGATGAAATCGGTGCTGCAACATCTCATGGATTTGGATATAGAGTTCCTGAAATCCAGAGATTCTTTACTGGAGGGACTCAGAGAAAGGATAAGCCCCGGATGGCTATCGGTAGTCGTCAGGTTTATATATAATTCCGGAGGGCGAATAGAGCCCTATCCGGTAACATAAAGTTATGCACCTACTTTTGTGTGCTGTCATAGCAGCTTTGTAATAAGGTTATCTCAAGGATTTTTTTGAATTCTACGGAAAAGAGGAGGTAGCATTATGCAGAGTAAGGAAACAAAGAAATGGCAGGATGAGGAGGCATTAAAACGTTACCAGATGATAGCGCCTTTGCTGGACGAAAGTCTGGATGAAGGGAAACGACGTCAGCTGAGGGAAGAAATCGCAGAAAGGTACGACATTTCCAAACGAAGCATTTATCGTTATGAGGAAAAATATCGGGAAGGTGCATTTGATGGCTTACGTCCGATGAACCGAGAAAAGCGGCGTTCACAGGCGCTGCCGGATAATTATGAAGAAATCGTAGGTGAGGCAATTCAGTTAAAAAGGGAAGTACCAAGGCGAAGTGTCCGTCAGATCATAAAGATACTGGAAAGTGAAGGATATGCACCGCCGGGAGTCATCAAGGCATCTACCCTGCAGAGATATTTGTATAATGCGGGTCTGGGTGTGAAACAGATGAAACGCTATACGGAAAAACGCGAGACAACATCACGCAGATTCTGCAGAGCCCACAGGAATGAACTGTGGCAGGGAGACATCAAGTATGGACCGGACATCAGGCTGTCAGACGGAAGGCTGATTAAGACGTACCTGTCTTCACTGATTGATGACCATTCCAGATACATTGTACAGTCTGAATTTTATGATAATCAGAGGCAGGAAGTGGTGGAGGATACCTTCCATAAGGCAATCTTAAAGCACGGAAAATGTGACTCCTGCTATCTTGATAATGGAACGCAATACACATCAAACCAGCTGCATACAGCCCTTGCGAAGCTTGGAATCCGCGTTTTACATGCGAAAATAAGAGCTTGTGAATCCAAAGGGAAAATAGAAAAATTCCACCAGAAGGTAGACCAGTTCATAGCAGAGATAAAGGTCGCACATGTACATTCCCTGGAAGAATTGAATCGCAGATGGAAGATTTTTCTGGAACAGGATTATCAGAAAGAAGCCCACGATGGAATCAGGGAATACTATAAATCGCATGGAGTAACGATACCGTCAGGAGGAATTAGCCCGCTTCAGGAGTGGAACAGGGACACCAGGGGGGTGGTATTTCTGGATACTACCGTGGTAAGTGAAGCCTTTCTGCATCATGAGACAAGAAGGCTGGATAATGCCGGATGTTTTTCATTTGGAGATGTAAGGTATGAGGCGAGTGCAGCACTTGCAAATGCAGAGGTAGAGATCGTTTACGATCCGATGAATACAGAAGTAATAAAGGTTCTGTATCAGGATATGGAGCCGATTATGGCGCACAGAGTAAAAATCGGAGCATTCTGTGACAAGAAATCACCGTTGCCGGTGGCGATGACAGATAAGCTTCCGGAAGCATCAAGATTTCTGGATGCACTGGAAAAGAAATACAGAGAAGACCATCAGCTGATGGCCAATGCCCTTTCCTTTGGGGAATACGGAAAGGCGGGTGGTCAGAATGTATGAAAACTATTATGAAATGATTCATACGCCTTTTACCCGGGATATTCCGGCAGACAGACTGTATTGTTCCGCACAGATAGAGGATGCAGTAGGAAGACTGACATATGTTGCAGACAGACAGCTTTTTGCAGTAGTCACAGCGGATCCCGGATGTGGAAAATCCACACTCATCCGGATGTTTGGGGAAAGGCTGCCCAAGGACAAATATATGCTGCTGTATCTGTCAGATTCCAAGCTTACGCCAAGATGGCTGTATGCAGGCCTGTTAGATCAGATGGGACTGGAGGCAAGGTTTTACCGTGGAGACTCCAAGAGACAGTTGCAGAAAGAGATTGAAAATGTCAGAACAGTGCAGAAAAAGAAAGTGATATTCGTTTTGGATGAAGCTCATCTTTTGGGGAA
>JBGVGI010000024.1:0-4182 GCA_045121595.1 Oscillospiraceae bacterium
GTCTCAGTCCCAATGTGGCCGTTCATCCTCTCAGACCGGCTACTGATCATCGCCTTGGTAGGCCGTTACCCCACCAACTAGCTAATCAGACGCAGGCCCATCCTTTAGCGATAGCTTATAAATAGAGGCCATCTTTCACAGCTCTTCCATGCGGAAAAGCTGTCACATTCGGTATTAGCACCCCTTTCGGGATGTTGTCCCCAACTAAAGGGCAGGTTGCCTACGCGTTACTCACCCGTTCGCCACTAAGATTACCGAAGTAATCTCCGTTCGACTTGCATGTGTTAGGCATGCCGCCAGCGTTCGTCCTGAGCCAGGATCAAACTCTCCAATAAAGTTTATTGAAGAACCGATTTGGCTCTTATTATTAAAAAGAATATTATTTGACTTGGTCTCGTTCTTTCGAACTCGACCCGCACATTCGCTTTTTTAATAGGTGATTGTTCAGTTTTCAAGGTTCATGGTCTAGCGACCTTGGCTCTCGTTCGTTGCCGTATCGCGTCGACTTGTATATAATACCACGCAGCACCATATATGTCAACACCTTTTTTCAAGATTTTTGTATCTTTCTTAACAAAATTACGTAAAACACACGGATGCGTAGTAAAAGAAAGTATCTTGTATACAGGATTTTGCCATACATAGAAAATACAAATCTTTTAAAAATTTTCTTCGCAACATCACTTATTTTTTATATAAATTACTCATTTTTTCGATTTCCGCACGCATTGCTTCCACCAACTCCGCAGGCTGCACAACCTTTACCCACGCGCCTTGGCTCAATAACCACATCTTAATACCATCTCCGTAGGTCTCTGCTTCGATAAGGTATTTTCCATTGCCCATCCGCTCAATAATCCTAGCGGTAGGAATCTTATCCAACGCAGCTTGATAAGAAGGCCCGCTAAATTCAAAACGAATTGTGCGCAACGGCCCTGGCCACATAAACAAACTCCGCTTGCGTAGCTCCCCTTCGTTAAAATCCGCCACTTCGTCAGCAGCAAAAGATTTGCGATGTTCCGTAATATGCTTGACCCTGTCCACTCTAAAGTAATACGGATGTCCTTGCTCGCCATCTTCCGTATAGGCGATTAAATAAAAGTAATAATCCGTAAACATTATTGATACAGGGCGCAACCTATGAGCGGTGCACTTTCTATCCATGCGATAATATTCTACGGAAATTTCCTTTCTGCCTATGATGCAATTGATAAGCTGCCACAAAACATCCTGCACGCTTTCGCAATCATGTTTTACAGGTGGATAATTAAAGAGTTCTTTCCGCAAAAGCTCCGTTAGTTTCGGCCTATCCTCCGGCGTGGTCAAGCGTTTAAGCTTGTCAACCAAAGCCCACAACTCCGCTTGGGAAAATGCTCTAGCGCCAATGAGCACTTCTAATAGGGCAAATAACTCCTTGTTGGTCAAAAAGCTGTCCATATGCAGTTTATAACATTTGTCCTTATGGCTATACTCCAGCTCCGTGTTGCCCACCAGTTCCCGATGATCAGCCATAAAAGCCTTTAAATCATTAATATCCCTGCTAATGCTCTTGGTGGAAACAGCATATTCGTTAGCCAAATCCCGTACCTTGATGTTTTCCCCATGCAGACTCCTAAAAAATATTTCTAATACCCTATCCTGCTTCATCGCCACGCCATCCTTGTAATTAGTATAATGTGCCTTATAGCTCTTTAATTTACCTATGTGCTTACTGTTACAATTGTAAGAGTCTACACTTTTCCAACTCTAACTCAGCCAATTCCAGTTCATACTTTGCTGCGGCATCACGCTTACCAATAACCTTAGCTACGCGTATTTTGGCACGAAGTTCTGCAAGTTTCTTTTCAAGATTATCGTTCTTTATGATTTTGTGATGATTAATCGCCAACATAGCATCACTTCTCCTTGGATTATAAATATAAGTAGAGGACTCTTAGAGCATGTTCAGCACTGTCCTTACGCCGTTTTCAATATTTTCAGCATGCACATCCTGTAAGAATTGTTCTGCGGCAAACGAACCGTACACATAACCTACCATAGCCAAAACCAAGCAGATAATAGCTATCCGGCTACGCGTTTTATAGCCAATCTTTACTCTCGCAGCAACTAAACCCACAAGCAGGGAGAAAGTACAAATCCAGCCAAACGGACTTACTTCCATAAAGTTAAAGCCTCGAAAAGCAAGCGTATCCATCCCTATCTCATTGGGAAAATACCCTACCACCGTTGGCACTGCCATAAAACATAAGCAGCTCCAAAATATAATTGAAAAAAGTACTTTGCTACAATATTCTTTATCCACGTGTCAATCTCCTATCCACAGCAAAAAATTCTTAGCGTAAAAATGCAAGCCTATAATTTAAGACTTCTTTCTACACAAATTATACCTTTGATATATCGCTTTACGGCTCCTTATGGTGGAACCGCAAAGAGAGGTTCTCATTAATTACTAGCATCATGGTTTGAAAGCTGCTCCAGACGCATTCTATAATGCGCTGCTTGGGCTTGATCTCCTTGAGACTCAGCAATTTCAAGCAAGAACTTGCAGGTAATGAACTCCTTTAACAATGCTTTGTCTTGTTCTGTGAGCGGACGGGATAATTTTAACATACTAAAACTTCCCACACCTAAAAATAGGTTAGAACCTTGAAAACTCAATATTTCAGCCAATAAAAAAGGCATAAACCGTATCCCTTTGGTATAATTAAAGCGCTAACAAAATCAAAGCAAAGGGGATTTATGCCATGTCTATTTTAACACAAAACACCGATGTAAACCAACTAAAAAATGATGTTTCTTGCTTTTTTTCTAAGTTCAATGTTGGCAAACTGCTTTACAAGTGCAATTCAACTAAAGAAAAGGGGATTTCACCGATAAAATTACTGAAATTTAAGGTTGAAAACATCTTTAACGGACAAAGTATGTATTTGCAGCAAAAACTTGGCTGTTTCAGAGAAGATTTCAGCAAGAACTCTTTATATAGATTTCTCAACAATCCCAGAACCAACTGGGAGAAATTTACTGTTGCCCTGTCTAAGAAAGTTGCCGATGCAATCAGACCGCTTACAAGCGAATCCCGAGTTAATGCGTTCATCATTGACGACAGCCTTTTTGAAAGAACCAGCGGTAAATGTACAGAGCTTTGCTCCAAGGTTTTTGATCACACAACACATCGTTACAAGCTAGGATACAGGCTGCTTACTCTAGGGTGGACTGACGGCAACACCTTTATTCCTGTAAACGGAACCCTTCTAGCTTCTCCTAACGATAAAAACATCACTTGCGGCAGCCAAAGTTTTGACGGACGCTCTGTTGCTGCCAAGAGGCGTA
Organism: Oscillospiraceae bacterium; assembly: GCA_045121595.1. Lineage (GTDB taxonomy): Bacteria > Bacillota > Clostridia > Oscillospirales > Ruminococcaceae > Fumia. The sequence continues at coordinate 3,331 of JBGVGI010000024.1, forward strand.
AAACAGCAAGAACCAAGGCTACTCAAGTTATGCTTGAACAGCTCAAATCCGCTATGGCAGAAGGTCATACTGCGGACTACGTATTGTTTGACACGTGGTTTTCCAACCCCGCACAGCTTGTTGCAGTCAAGAATCTTGGCTTAGACGCCATTGGTATGGTAAAAAGATCTCCCAAAATTCATTATGAATTCGACGGCAAGCAAATGACTCTTAGCGAGATTTATAACAAATGCAAAAAACGTCGTGGGCGCAGCAGATACCTTGTTTCTGTAAACGTCGTAGTTCGCAAGGATTTCGAGCAAATACCTGCTAAAATTGTCTGTGTCAGGAACAAAAGCAACAGAAAAGACTGGATTGCTATTATTTGCACGAATCCCAACCTTTCAGAGGATGAGATTATCCGAATCTATGGGAAAAGATGGCAGATAGAGGTGTTTTTTAAGACATGCAAATCCTACCTAAACCTTGTAAAAGAGTGCCGCTCCTTGAGCTACGATGCGCTGACAGCACATGTAGCAACGGTATTCGTGCGCTATATGTTTCTTGCGCTTGCTCAAAGAGAGAATACTGATGATCGCAGTCTTGGAGAAATATTCTACATGATGTGCCAAGAACTGGAGGACATCAGATTTTCAAGCGCATTAAAGTTGTTGATGACTGTTATGTTAGAAAGTTTACTAGACAAGTTTATTCTTAAAAAAGATCAATTGCAAGATTACGTCAGTGAATTTGTTGAGAAATTACCGTTGTATATTCAACGGGCTATTTTGGTGCGCTAAAATTAGCTGAAATATTGAGTTTTCAAGGAGCAAAATGTGTTTTTGCAGTATTTTTCATGTGGGAAGTTTTAGT
>JBGVGI010000025.1:0-22561 GCA_045121595.1 Oscillospiraceae bacterium
TTCGGATGCCGTGCACGATATCGGTGATGCTACAAGTATTGGTATATCGTATTTCCTTGAAAAGAAAAGCAAGAAAAAGCCTGATGAAAAGTATACATACGGATATATGAGATACTCTGTAATCGGCAGTGTTATCACTACCCTTATTCTTTTGATGGGTTCTTCTTTTGTTATATACAATGCGGTAATGAGGATATTTACCCCATCTGATATCAATTATGATGGTATGATAATTTTTGCGGTTGTGGGCGTAATCGTTAATTTCTGTGCCGCTTTTTTCACACGTGAGGGTAATTCCTTAAACCAGAAAGCGGTAAATCTGCATATGCTCGAAGACGTGCTCGGCTGGGCAGTCGTGCTTGTTGGTGCAATAGTTATGCGCTTTACTGATTTTGCGCTCATTGATCCTCTGATGTCAATTGGTGTTGCGGTTTTCATCTTTGCAAATGCTTTCAAAAATCTTAAAGAATCTGTGGATTTGTTCCTTGAAAAAACTCCGCACGGAATATATGTTGAGGAAATTAAAGCACATCTTATAGAAATTGACGGGGTGCTTGACGTTCATCATATTCACGTCTGGAGTATGGATGGACATAACAATTATGCTACAATGCATATTGTAACAAACGTCGATGCACATCATATTAAGGATGCAGTTCGCGAAGAACTGAAGGAGCATGGTATTGGTCATGCAACTTTAGAACTTGAAACGGAAAACGAGCATTGCCACGAGGAAAAATGCAATATTGATTTTAAGTTATCTTCGGGACATCATCACCATCATCATTAAAAAAGGTATTGCAAAATCCATTTTTGAGTGGTATTATAAAAAAGAAAAGAGGCTGATGTTATGAATATGAGAAAAAGTAAAGTTCTCCGTAAAATCAAAAACGGGGAAGTAGTATTTTCAACAAAACTTAATCTTGCAGATCCGAGGGTTATGGAAATTGCCGCTATGTCGGGAATTGACTGTGTCTGGATTGACTGCGAACACGTACCCTCCGATTACATAGACCTTGAAAATCTTGTCCGTGCGGCTAAAGTTTATGATTGTGACGTTTTAACACGTGTTGCACGTACAGGTGGTTACAGTGACCTTATAAGACCGCTTGAAGCAGATTCCACAGGCGTTATGATACCTCATCTTATGAGTCTTAAAGAAGCTAAAGAGGTAGTTTACTACACAAAATTTGCGCCAATTGGCCGCAGACCGCTCGATGGCGGTAACGCAGACGGAAAATTCTGTCTTGTTGAAAATTATATTGAAGAAGCAAATGCTGAACGCTTCAACTGTATTCAGATTGAAGACCCGGAGCCTCTCTCTGAGCTTGAAGAAATCTGTGCTTTAGAAGGAATTGATATGATTTTCTTCGGCCCTGCAGATTTTTCTCAGGGTATCGGAAAAACCAATCAGTTTGATGATCCTGAGATTATAAAAACAAGAAAGCTTGTTGCAAAAACTGCCCGTAAGTACGGCAAGATGGCAGGTACTGTCGGCGGACTTGGTAATGCTAAAGAGCTTATCGATGAAGGCTTTAACTTTATCAACATCGGTGCTGACGTAATTGCTCTTTCGAATTACTATAAAGATATACTCGAAGGAATTAGCAAACTTAAATAAGAGAAAACCGCAGTAATTTCTTACTGCGGTTTTTTGCGATATTCTGAAGGTGACATACCTACTATTTCTTTGAAAGCCTTATAAAAGCTTGTAAGGTTTGTATAGCCTACCTGTGTTGCGATAGTGTCAATCGGTAAATTACTTGAACGGATTTGCCTTTTGGCATTTTCTATTTTATAGCGTATCTGCTTTTGCTTATAGGTCATATTGTAACGCTTTTTAATGATTTCGTTTATCTGTTTCGGACTCAGATAGATTTTTTCGGAAAGCTCGTTTAACGAAAGATTGTTGAGCTCGTGCGAGGTGAGAAAATCAAGGACAAAGTGCCGTTTATCTTCAATATGTGTGAGATTTTCAAAGGATACGGCAGTTTTATTGTCGGCTTTTTGAGGAAGAACGTCAGTCAGTGCAAATAAAATCAAAGAAAGCATATTATGTACTCTGCAATCGGTAATTTGACCGCCTTTTTCGAAATATTTTTTCAGTTCCTTCGACATCTCGGCAACTGTTTTGGTGTCATCGGTATGAAGAGAATTACTGTTTTCTAAAATCTTACTTATGGTGTTGTAAAGATTTTCTGTGCTTTTATTGTTGTTTTTGGAAATTTCAAAGCCAAAGCTGTTGAAAACAGTTCCTTCCAAAGATCTGGTGCTATGATAGGTGCGTGGGGGCAAAAAGAGCATTTCTCCATCTGAAACAGAGATAGTTTCACCGTTTTTGGTTACTTCAAGCGTACCTTTTTCAACGTAATGCAGTTCATACCAGGCGTGTTCGTGAACCATAGTAGGTTTGAATTTTATTTCTTTTTCAAAAAAAGTATTTTCAAGGTAAAAAACAACGTCAACGTTATCAATTGAAAAATGTGTGATAAGATTATATTCTGAAGACATTTTATCACTTCCTTTGATTTCAGTTTAGCAGAATTTTTGCTCCCGGTCAACAAAATACTGACAAAAACGGATAAAAAACACTGACAAAAAGAGCTTTTGTGGTATTGTTGAGATATAATCAGAGGAGTATAATGAAAATGAGGTGATTTTATGAATATTATGGATATGTTTAAATTAGATGGCAAGGTTGCAGTTGTGACAGGCGGCAGCGGACTTTACGGCAGACAGATGGTAGAGGCTTTGGCGTCTGCGGGTGCAAAGGTTTATACCGCTTCAAGAAATCTTCAGGCTAATGAAGATTTTGCTATGAAAATGCGTGAAAAAGGACTTTCCGTTTATGCAGGTCAGGTTGACCAGAGTGATGAGGAAAGTGTTAAGAAGTTCCTCAGTGAAATCACAAAAAACGGTGACAAGGTAAGCGTTCTCGTTAATAACTCGGTTTTGCGTTGTACCGACGGATATCAGGGCGACGCTTCACTTTTTGATAAAAGTATGCACGTAAATGCTACTGGCCTTATGATTATCTCCCGTGCGTTTGGTGACCATATGGCAGAAAACGGCGGAGGCTCCATTATCAATATCGGTTCTTATATGGGTGTTTTAGGTCCTGATTACGAGCTTTACAAAGGCACTGAAATGGACGTGGATATGGCGGGAGATTATTTCTTCCATAAGGGCGGTATGCACAACTATACGAAGTTTTTGGCGAGCAGATACGGTAGCAAAAACGTGCGTTGCAACGTTTTGAATCTTGGTGGTTTTTATAATGGTCAGCCCGAAACTTTCGTAAAACGTTATTCTGCAAAAACTTTCCTTGGAAGAATGGCAAACGAAACCGATATTATGGGAGCAATTGTCTTCCTTGCTTCCGAAGCATCCGCTTATATTACGGGCTCTTCCATTGAAATTGACGGCGGATATACGGCGAAGTAGGTGACAGTATGAAAAACAGAATCGTAAACGGCAAAGAATTATCACAGATTTCACTTGGTACTGTGCAGTTCGGTATGAATTACGGAATTGCAAATGAAGGCGGACAACCGTCAACAGAAAAAAGCTTCGGTATGCTTGACTGTGCTTTGAAACTTGGGATAACAAGCCTTGATACTGCACGTGCTTACGGCACTGCGGAAGACGTGCTCGGTGAATATTTTAAAGCAAATCCTCAGGAGAAAATGCCTTTTATCACAAGTAAACTTGTGGTAAAAGACCCGATAAATGTTTCTGACAAGGAAATTGAAAAGGGAATGTATGAATCGGTTGAAACTTCACTTAAAAAGCTTGGTGTTGATTCACTCGATTGCCTTTTGTTGCACCGTGGTGGTGGGTATCTGCTCGGTGACTGCAAGAAGGTCGTTGCAAAAACCTTTGAAAAGCTTGTGAATGAGGGATATACAAAAATGGCAGGTGTTTCCATTTACGAGCCTGAGGAAGTTGATGCAATGCTTCAAAACGACGTTTACAGGGCAGTTCAGCTTCCAATGAGCCTTTTTGACCAACAGTGGATAGAAAAAGGCTATATCAGAAAGCTTAAAGAAGCCGATGCTCTGGTTTTTGTAAGAAGTGTATTTTTGCAGGGACTTTTCTTTTTAAATCCCGATGAAATTAAAGACCCGTTGCTTTTGGAATATGCAAAGCCTTATATTCTCAAACTGCACGAGTTTTGCAAAAAATCGGGTATGACTATTGCTGAATTCGCAATTTCATTTATCCGTGATATAGACGGTGTTACTTCGCTTGTGCTTGGTGCAGATACCGAGGCACAGATATCTCAGAATATTAATTATATTAATGCTCCCGTAATCCCTGATGACGTAAGAAAAGAAGCTTTTGAAACTTTCAAGGACGTTAATTTGTCTAAGATTATGGAAGTTTTAAGAAGACCTAAATAGGAAGGTGTTTTTATGAAAGAGTTTAAAGTGGCAATGCTTGGAATGGTTGACGGTAACGGCCATCCTTTTTCCTGGAGCGCTATGTTTAACGGTTATGACAAGGAAGCTATGGAGGATTGCGGTTTTCCCGTTATTCCACGATATCTTGAAAAACAGCCCCCCGAAACTTTTGGTATTGAGAATGCAAGAGTGACTCACGTCTGGACCGATAATCCTGAAGATGCTGTAAGAGTTGCAAAAGCTGCAAAAATCGAAAATATAGTCTCAAAGCCTGAAGACGTTATCGGTGAAGTTGATGCCGTTATTATCGCAACCGATAAAGGTAACGAACATATCTGGCGTGCCGAACCTTTTGTAAAAGCGGGACTTCCCGTTTTTATCGACAAGCCTATGGTGGATAACGTTGACGACCTCAAAACCATAATAAAATGGGTTAAGGATGGCGCTAAAATTATGTCGTCAAGTTCTTTGAGATACACTAAAGAATATATGCCTTATTACACCTCTACCTATGAGCTTGGTGACTTGCGTTATATCAATATGACAATGCCTAAAACATGGGAACGTTACGGAATTCACGCTTTAGAGCCCGTTTTCAGAATTACAGGTCCCGGATTTTTGACTGTACAGAATACGGGTACGGGTCTTGAAAATAACATTGTGCATCTTACTCATAAAAAAGGTATTGACGTAAATATCGTCAATATTTACGATATGGGTGGCATTGATTTGAGAATTACGGGTACCGCCGACAGCGTTTCACTTCCGTTTAAGGACAGTTATTATTCTTTCAAAACTCAGCTTGACAAGTTTATTGCTTTTGCTAAAAGAGGGGAAGAGGATTTCCCGTTCAGCGAAACCATTGAACTTATGGAAATTATCATCGCAGGTATCAGAAGCCGTAACGAAGGTGGCAGAAAAGTGGACCTTTCAGAAATAAGAAAAGAAGTTGAAGGATAAATAAAAGCCGTAGCATAAGCTACGGCTTTTTTCTGTCAGGTTAGTGTTTATGTATTCAATAGCCCGTGAGATAAAGTGCGACGGGGGAGAGACGGGTGTTTTTGAATTTTTGTGGATTTCTATAAGTAGCTTTGCAAACTGGCTTATGAGATTTGCGTTAAAATATAACGCATCCTTTCATTTAAGATTAAATCATTATAGTATACCATTAAAAATTATTTTGTCAATAGTTTTATTATAACATTTTATGTTAAGCATTTCTATACAGTTTTTGCATACAAATGCCAGACCCTTTTAGGACAATTTTAAAGTCCGTTTTATAGGACACAGCATCTGATATGATATAATTACCAAAATAATAAAGGAGATGTAATTATGGTTAAAACTATTACGGTAAAAGGTATTGGAAAGGCAACAATAAGTCCTGATTTGGTAGTTATTTCTATGAAGCTCGAAACAAGGGAAAAGGACTACGAATATATGATGGAGGTAGCAGCAGGCAAAATTGAAGCACTTAATAATTCTCTTGAGCAAATCGGATTTGAGAAAAAATCTGTAAAGACCAAGGATTTTTACGTCGACACAGATTATGAGCGCATTAAAGAAAGGAACGGGGACTATAAAAAAGTGTTTGTGGGTTATGTTTGTAACCACCATCTGAAAATAGAGTTTGATTTTGATACAAAACTTCTTGCAAAAACCTTATCGGCTATCGCCAAGTGTGTTGCTCAACCTGAAATTTCCATTTCATTTACAGTGAAAGATCCTTCTGCAGTAAATGAAGAATTATTGTTATCTGCTACTGCCAACGCAAGGGGAAAAGCGAGAATACTCTGCGAAGCGTCAGGCGCTCAGCTTGGAGACCTTGTTAATATAGATTATAACTGGGGAGAAATCAGTTTGTTTTCACCTACATTGTTCAAAAATGATTATATGCCTATGTGCGTGAATGGCGATGGCGAATATGACTTTATGGATATAGATATTGAACCTGATGATATTAAAACAAGTGATTCTGCGACTTTTGTCTGGGAAATTAAGTAGAGGGCGTTATGAAAGATGAATTCTTGAAAAAAGACCATTTTTCTGCTAATATAATAACACAATTGGTTGACGGTATCGCAGGAAAAGAAAGTGAAAATACCACTGAGAAAGAAAAGGAAACAAGGAAGCGCCTTTCCGGACGTGCCCTTGAGTATCTTATGTTTATGGATGACGAGGAGTGAGGCTTTTTATGATCAAAGACGAAGGTGTGTATACGCCCGAAGAACTTGAACTTAATGCAAAGCTATATACGGAATGCAGTAAAGATAATCCTGATTTTGAACTTGTGGAATCACTATTGAAACAGGGAGCAGATCCGATTGGTGCTATAAGTAGTACCTATCCTGAAGAACACGTATATGAGGAATTAATATGCGACGGCATAGAAGACGAAAGTAAAAACTTGCCGAAAATTACAGAATTATTCTTAAAGTATGGTATGGATATAGGGAATCCGAGAGTGCCTTATGATCATGATGACAGTTTAAGCCCAATGTGGAGCTTTTCATTCGCGAGAAATGAAAATGCTGTTATTGCCCTAAAAATGCTTTTGGATGCAGGAATTTCAGCTGAAGATGTATTGGAGATGTGGGATCACGATATTGGAGATGCTGTGAATATCTGGAAAGAAGATCCCAATGATAAGGCATATAATAAATCGTATACTTATATGATGAAAAAGATTATGCTTTGTGCTTCCTACGACCATATAATCGATAATGACGAAGATCTGGTACGCATTATAGGGTGCGAATACAACAATTATGATTTGCATAAGTTTAGAAACTGGAACGACTTTTATTATGAATTTGATACATCCCATTGTATGAGATTTCCTGAGTTTTACAGGTCGGTTATCAGAATTTTTGAGATGGAAAGTAAAAAAGAGGTCTGGAAGATAGGAATGTATCTCGATAAAGAAGAGTTTTTATAAAAGATGATTTTATGGATATAAAAAACGAAAGAAAAGTGCATCTTGATGCTATAAGAGGAAGTTTTATCGGCGGGGCTGCCGTTACGGGTAATATTTTAGGTGCCTTGCTCGGATACGACGCAATTGAGGATAAATGGAAGGAAAATCTTGAATGCAAGGAAGTAATTCTTGAAATGGAAGATGATATCTGTTATGGATGCCAGATGTCGGAGATGGGTTCGTATTTCGATGAAGTATGGTATAACAAGTATATGAGATAATAAAAAGCCGTAGGTTTTAACTACGGCTTTTTTCTGTACTGTAACGGGGAAAGTCCGATTTCGTTTTTAAAGGTGCGGCAAAAGTAGGAAATACTCGAAAAACCGCAGTCTTCACTGATTTCACTTACGGATTTATTGGTTTCCCGTAAAAGGCTTTTTGCGATAACGATGCGGGTTTTTAAGACGTAATCCATAACGGTAAAACCCGTCACCTTTTTAAACTCGCGGCAGAAGTGGTATTTACTGACGTGTATTTTTTCGCAGATATCATCAATTGTTGTTTTTTCTGTCAGGTTAGTGTTTATGTATTCAATAGCCCGTGAGATAAAATATGATGGTGGAGAGACAGGCGTTTTTGAATTTTTGTGGATTTCTATAAGAAGCTTTGCAAACTGGCTTATGAGATTTGCGTTAAAATATAACGTATCTTTTTGTGAGTTTATTTCACTGAAAATACCCTCAATTTCTTTTTCCTTGTCAGGAGGGATTTCCGAGAAAACCAGATTGTCTTCCGAGAAAAGTGACGCCGTTTCATAAGAGAAAAAGGAAAGTATTTTATGCAAGTCTTTTGTAGGCAAAAAAGCTTTGCTTCTTATATAATCGTCGGTGGTTTCGGGCATTGTGTAGTGGTACTTGTCAGCACCGATAAAGCATAAAACCCCAGGCTTTAACGGGTAGCTTTTTTCGTTTGTTACGATACTGCCTAACCCTTTCTCAATATAAATTATCATATTTTTGCCTGTCTTGTGCAGGAGTTTATAATGTTCGTCAATACCTTGTTGTCTGTAAATCAGTTTCATAAAATCAATCACCGCTTTTATTATATGATATTTTCCTTCAAAAAGCAACCTCAGTAAAAAATAAAAGCAATATTTTAGTAGAAAGTATTAAAATTTGCATTATAATAAATGGTAGAGGTGATATTATGATGACTTATGATGATTTTAAGTCCAAACGACCTGACGGAAGGGTTTACTCACCCTGGGCTGTTCATATGGAACATATGAGAAGGCTTAAATTTGGACTTGAATTTAATCCTGATATGACAAAGGAAGAGTTTTTAGAGTGGCAGGGCAAGGTGAAGGAAAAGGCAATTGAGATTTTAAAAATGCCCAAGGCTACTCCTCAGCCTGAGCCTAAGATGATAAGCTCTATAAAACGTGATACATACACCGTTGAAAAATGGGAGTATTATCCTGATGATTACCTTGTTATCCCTTTTCTGATTTTAATTCCTGATACTGCAACGAAGGAAAATCCTGCTCCCACGGTGCTTTGTTATCCGGGTTCCTGCTATAATAAAGAGGAACTGGCAGGCGAACCACTTATAGAAGAAAAGCATATGTGCAACTGGCATACGAATTATCCTGATGATGACAAGATGGCCTATCATATGGTGAAAAATGGAATGGTCGCTTTTGCTTTTGATAACCCCGAAACCGCTGAGTCGGGTATGGACGTTGTAGGACCTTTGGGATACACCCGTGTTCAGCTTTGTTACGGATATTTGCAGGAAGGCTTAAATTACGTCGGTATGACTGTTTTTTACAGAATGCAGATTATGGAATTCATCAAAAGCCGTGAGTATGTTGACACGGACAGAATCGCAATTTCTTCGCACTCACTTGGTACTGAAGCGGGAATTTTCCAGTCGATTCTCTGCGATGACATCAAGGGGCTTGTGTTCAATAATGCGCTCAGGGAACACCGCCATAATTACGTTTGCCTTACCGAATATGACGATATCGAGTATATGGTGAATGCAATAGGCAACTGGCATATCGTTCCTGAGATTTTTAGATGGTTTGACTGGCCCGATTTGTGTGCGGCACTTGCACCAAAGTTTTTGGCACTCACCGAAGGCGGCGCTGAGTACTATCTTGAAAAGGTGCAGAAAGCGTATGAGATTATGGGTGTGCCGGAAAATTATCTCGTTTCACATTTCCCGAAATACGCCGATGAAGCATCGCGTAATTATCACAGGAAGCCGAAGGATTACGGCCTTACAACCGAGGATTTTGATGAGATACATTATATTGACGTTGAAAAGCACGCATTTAAAGCGGAACCCGCTTTGAAGCATATTAAAAAATGTTTTGGAATGGAGTAATATTATGAAATTTAATGGAATTTTTACAGCACTTTTAACTCCCTTTGACGGGAATGACAAAATCAATGCAAAAGCTTTGGAACAACTTGTTAAACACAACATTGATATGGGTGTTACGGGCTTTTATGTAACGGGCAGTACGGGTGAAGCTTTTCTTTTAAGTACAGACGAAAGAAAAGAAGTAATGGAGATTATTAAATCTGCGGCTCCCGATAAAACTTTGATAGCTCATATCGGTTCTCTTAACGAAAATGAAGCGAAGGAATTGGGTAGACACGCGAACAAACTCGGTTACGATGCAGTTTCTTCGGTTACACCTTTCTACTTCAAGTTTTCTTTCGACGAAATCAAAGGCTACTATAACCGCCTTGCGGATGCATCAGGTCTTCCTATGCTCGTTTATCATATTCCCGCATTTTCTGGTGTTAATATGGGTAAAGGCGAAATCGAAAGCTTTTTAAACGACGATAAATTCTTGGGAGTTAAATTTACTTCAAACGATTTCTTCACACTTGAACAGTGTAAAACCGCTTTCCCCGATAAGATTTTCTATAACGGCTATGACGAGATGTTCTTATCAGGTCTCTCGATGGGAGTTGACGGTGCAATCGGCAGTACATATAACTTTATGGCAGATAAATTCGTACAGATTTATAACCATTTCAACAATGGAGAAATTGCTAAGGCTCAGGCAATCCAGAAAGAAGCAAACAGAATTATCACAGTTTTAATCAAGCTTGGCGTAATGCATGCTGAAAAAGAAGTTTTAAATCAGCTTGGAATTGATTTTGGTCATTGCAGAAAACCGTTTAACGAATTATCTGCTGAGGCTAAAGAAGTTATCAAAAAGGAAATTATGCCGTTTATAGCAAAAGTAAAATAATAAAAGAGGTGCAACAGCACCTCTTTTCATTTTATCCTTGACAATATTTTTTTAATTTGATATACTTATATTTGGTTAAAGACTATGAAGAGAATAAGTGAGGGAAAGTTTTCCTGCAGAGAGGATACCATTGGTGCGAGGTATCCGTTAAACGCCTTTACGAGCCATCTCGGAGTCCCGTCTAAGAAACGGCGTATTTTCTGCGTTAAAGAAATCTGAGTGGCATATTTTTATGCAATTTGGGTGGTACCACGGAGTAATCACTTCGTCCCTTCTTTGTTGAAACCAGATAAGAAAAAATATGGTTTTAAAAGGCAAATTTCCACTCTCATTTTGTGAAAATACTCGTGAATACACAAAGTATTCACTGCGTTTTGCACTTTATGAGAATGAAAATTTTCTCTCTTAAAACTAAACCTGACTTTGTCAGGCATAAGTTTTTTTATCTGATTTCAACTTTTAGGGGTGAAGTGTTTTTTATTTTGTATATTAATTTCGAAAGGAAGTTTTTAAAAATGAAATGGACAGGTCTTAATGATTTGCGTGAAATGTACTTAAGCTTTTTTGAAAGCAAAGCACATACACGTTTGCCGAGTTTCCCTTTGATTCCTCAGGGGGATAAGAGCCTTTTGCTCATAAACTCAGGTATGGCACCCCTTAAAAAATATTTCTTGGGTCAGGCTACTCCTCCTAACAAGAGAGTTACAACCTGCCAGAAATGTATCCGTACTCCCGATATTGAAAGAGTAGGTAAAACTGCAAGACACGGTACTTATTTTGAAATGCTCGGCAACTTCTCCTTTGGCGATTATTTCAAAAATGAGGCTACTGCATGGGCTTGGGAATTCATCACAGAGGTTTTGGAACTCCCCAAAGACAGACTCTGGATTTCTATTTATGAAGAAGATGACGAAACCTTTGACGTATGGACAAAACAGGTAGGTATTCCTCCTGAGAGAATTGTTCGTCTTGGTAAAGAAGATAACTTCTGGGAACACGGTAGCGGTCCTTGTGGTCCTTGTTCTGAGATTTATTTTGACCGTGGTGTTGAACACGGCTGCGGTTCTCCCGACTGTAAGGTAGGTTGCGAATGTGACCGCTTTGTTGAGTTCTGGAACCTTGTTTTCAGCCAGTTTGACCACGATGGTAACGGCCATTACGAAAGAATGGCAAAACCCAATATCGATACAGGTATGGGACTTGAAAGACTTGCTTGTATTATGCAGGGCGTTGACAACCTCTTTGAAGTTGACACAGTGCAGAATATTATGAAGCATATTTCTCAGATTGCCAACGTAACGTATAAGGAAAACGAAAAGACTGACGTTTCTTTGCGTGTTATCACTGACCATATCAGAAGTACAACCTTTATGATTGCTGACGGCGTTTCTCCTTCCAACGAAGGCAGAGGCTACGTTCTCCGTCGTTTGCTCAGACGTGCGGCACGTCACGGAAGACTCCTTAATGTAAATGAGCCTTTCCTTTACAAGGTTGTTGACACAGTTGCTAAAGAAAACGAATCTGCATACCCCGAGCTTATGGAAAAAGCAGAATACGTTAAAAAAGTTGTTAAAAACGAAGAAGAAGCATTCAACAAAACTATCGGTAAGGGTATGGATATGCTCAAAGATCTTATCGATGAAACAGTAAATAAAGGCGAAAAGAAATTCCCCTCTGACGAAGCATTCAAGCTTTACGATACCTACGGCTTCCCGATTGATTTGACCGAAGAAATCGTTGCAGAAAAGGGTCTTGTTATCGACAGAGATGAATTCGACGCTCTTATGAAAGAACAGCGTGAACGTGCAAGAGAAAGCCATCGTGCAAAAGCAGGTTCTTCCTGGGAATCCGAAACTCTGGAACTCCCTGAAACTGAAACTGAATTCGTAGGTTATACAACACTTTCTGCTGATGCTAAAATCGAAGCGTTGCTCGTTGACGGCAAGGCAGTTGATATGGCTACTTCCGAAGGTGAAGTAATCGTTCTTTTAAATAAAACTCCTTTCTACACCGAAAGCGGTGGTCAGGTTTCCGATAAAGGTATCATCAAGGGTGCTAACGGCGTTATGCGTGTTGAAGAAATGAAAAAACTTCCCTCAGGTCAGGTTATTCATATCGGTTACCTTGAGGACGGCACTTTGACAAATGGTGAAAACGTTCTGGCTTCTACTGAAGAAAGCCGTCGTAAATCCATTATGAGAAACCATACTGCTGCACATCTTTTACAGGCAGCTTTGAGAAACGTTTTGGGTGACCACGTGCATCAGGCAGGTCAGCTTGTAAACGAAGATGCGGTACGTTTCGACTTTACTCATTTTGAACCCGTTTCTGCTAACGAATTGAAACGTGTTGAAGATGAAATCAACGCTAAGATTATGGAATGCATCCCCGTTCTTAACTATGAAACAGATATGGATACAGCTAAAGAAAAAGGCGCTATGGCACTTTTCTCCGAAAAATACGGCGAAACTGTAAGAATCGTTGAAGTTGGAGATTATTCCACAGAGCTTTGTGGCGGTACTCACGTTAAGAACACAGGTGAGCTTGGTCTTTTCAGAGTAGTTTCCGAAAGCTCCGTTGCAGCAGGTGTAAGAAGAATTGAAGCTGTTACAGGTGACGGTTTCTTGAAACTCTTTGAAAAGAATCATCTTAGCATTCTCGAAGTTGCAAACGTTTTGAAGACAACTCCCGCTGAAATGATTAACCGTGCCGAAACACTCCTTGCAGAAATCAAGGAAAAAGACCGCGAAATTGCAATGCTTAACAGCAAGATGGCAAGTGGTCAGCTTGATGAACTTCTCAAAGACGCTAAAGACGTTGACGGTATCGCAGTTATTGCTGCTGACGTTGGAAACGTTGGCGTTGATGCATTGAGAACACTCGGCGATAAGATTAAAGATGCTAACAAGATGTCCTGCGCAGTTTTGTGCGGTGAACAGAACTTCCTCTGCGTTGTTGGTGAAGAAGCTGTTAAAAAAGGCGTTCACGCTGGCAAGATTGTAAAAGAAGTTGCTATGAAAACAGGCGGTAAAGGCGGCGGACGTCCTGATTCTGCTATGGCAGGTGTTGGCGACAAAGCACTCGCTAAAGAAGCACTCAATATGGTTTGTGACCTTGTTAAATCACAGCTTTAAGAGGTGAGATGATGGATTGTCTTTTTTGTAAAATTATTGCAGGTGAAATCCCGAGTAAAAAGATTTATGAGGACGAAAAAGTTTTCGCTTTTTACGATATTGATCCAAAAGCTCCCGTACATTTCTTAGTAGTGCCTAAAAAACATATTTCGGCACCTTCTGAGATAACCGAGGCAGACGAACTTATCGTAGGTCATATCTATTCCGTGATTGCTAACCTTGCAAAAGAATTAAATCTTGAAAAAGGCTACCGTGTTGTTGCAAACTGCGGTGAAGAGGGCGGTCAGACTGTGGGGCATTTGCATTTCCACGTTCTTGCGGGAAGAATGCTTGCATGGCCTCCCGGATAATCTGAAAGAGGTGTTTTGAGTGAATTATTATGAAATGAAAATAGCAGGTCTTACAAGACATCTTCCTCTTTGTGAGGTAAGTGAGCATCTTGATATTGCGGCTTTGATTATGTTTTCCGACGTTGAACTTACAATTGCCGCTGCAAGAGACCTTATAAAAAAAGCTCCCGAATGCGACGTACTTATTACAGCTGAGTCAAAAGGTATTCCCTTGGCTTACGAGATGGCACGACAGATGGGCATTCCTTACGTAGTGGCAAGAAAAGGCGTTAAGGTTTACACTATCAACCCCATTGAAGTTGAAGTAAACTCCATTACAACAAAAGGTTCACAGAAGCTTTACTTAGGTCAGGATGACGTTGACCGCTTAAAAAACAAAAAAGTACTTATCGTTGACGACGTAATCAGTACAGGCGAATCCTTGAAAGCTTTGGAAACTTTGGTTGAAAAGGCAGGCGGTAACATAGTAGGTCAGGCTGCCGTTTTGGCAGAAGGCGATGCCGCAGACCGCGACGATATTTTCTTCCTCGAAAAGCTTCCCTTGTTCTTTAAATAAAAATAAACCCCGAATGCTTTAACATTCGGGGTTTTTATTATTCTGAAAGTGCTTCCTGTTCGGTGGGGAAGGGAGGAACAGTTTCAAGTTCTTCTGTTGTTTCATTTTCTTCTGATTTGATGATTATTTCTTCATCGTCTTCAGGTTCGTAATCAAGATAATCGGTAATTGCCTCGCTTTTTTTCTTGATGTAAGTTGTTGCGGCAACTGCGGCAACTGCAACGGCAGCACCTGCTGCTAAGATAGAGAGTAAGCCTTTTTTCTTCATTTTCGTTCATCCTTTCAAATTATATATCGCCCGTGAGTGATAAAATTACAGATATTCCGCAAATGGGAGCGGTTTCACAACGTAAAATTCGCTCTCCTAAAGTAGCGGGGGAAACGCCGTGAGATTTCAAAAATTCGATTTCTTCCATTGAAAATCCGCCTTCGCTTCCGACGAAAACTCCTATTTCGGAAGTGCTTTCATTAACGAGCGTGTTAAGTCTGTCACCGCCGTTTTCATAAAAAACAATGGATTTTTCGGGGAGAACGTTTACCGCTTCTTTCAAAGTGAGAAGCTCAGAAACCTCAGGTATAATACCGCGACCGCTTTGCTTTGCAGCTTCAAGTGCAATTTTTTGATACCGTTCTGTCTTTTTTGCCATAGATTTTTTGTCGGGACGTGAAATACACCTTTCGGTAAGCACGGGTACAATTCTGAAAACGCCGAGTTCCACACATTTCTGGATGATAAGCTCCATCTTATCACCTTTAGGCAAAGCCTGGAAAAGTGTAATTTTTGCTTTCGGTTCGGATTTTGTCGGAACTTTTTCCATAATTTCAATCAAAACCGCATCGGTTATTTCTGAAATTTTTCCGTGGTAGTCAAACCCTTTTCCGTCACAAAGGGTTATTTCTTCGTTAACGTTAAGTCTTAACGACTTTATCATATGTTTTGCATCTTCGCCCGTGATGGTCACCTTGTCGGAATTAATATCGGGTACAAAAAATCGTGGCATCGGTATCACCTCTTTATGATACTATCATACCACGATTTTTTTCATTTTGCTATACCAATAACAAAAATTTTTTATAAATTTTTTGAAAATAAAAATCCCATACTGAAACGGCGGCTTCATTTAGGGATAATTCGCCCAAATCATTACTTGTTTTGCGAACTAATATGTTAAAAGCCTGCGGTATGCGACAGCATTACCACAGGCTTTTGCCTCTTATTTCATCAAAAAAGTTAATGATTTGGGTGTATACAGTTTTGTAACGAATATATTTGCTTTGCATTGAAGTCACAAAAACGCAGTAATACTTGGTGTATTACAAGGTTTTGTGACAATAAGGCGGAGCAAATATTCGTGAAAAACCGATTTCTCCCTAATTGAAGCCGCCGAAAGCATGGGATTTGATGTTATTTTTTGAAGAATTTTGTAAGGAGCAACATAACGATAATCAGAACTGCTGTAACTGCGAGTACGCCGCCCATACCCATAGCCATCATGGGAAGTGTTTTTAAGAAATTATCAAAATAAATCTGCATAGTACTTCTCCTTTACAACATCATATTAAGCAGGAAACCACCTGCGATAACAGAAGCAACCTGACCGGATACGTTTGCACCGATAGCGTGCATCAAAAGGAAGTTTTCGGGGTCTTCTTTAAGTCCCATCTTATGAACAACACGTGCAGACATCGGGAATGCGGAGATACCTGCAGCACCGATCATGGGGTTTACTTTTTTCTTTACAAAGAGGTTTAAGAATTTTGCAAAAAGTACGCCACCTACTGTGTCGAAGATAAATGCGAAAAGTCCGAGACCCATAATAAGCAAGGTGTAGGGATCAAGGAAATCTGCCGCCTGCATCTTGAATGCAATAGTGATGCCGAGGAAGATAGTTACAATATTTGCGAGAGCATTCTGTGCAGTTTCGGAAAGGGAATTAAGAACGCCACATTCTCTGAGTAAGTTACCGAACATCAAGAATCCTACGAGTGCTACAGAGGAAGGAGTGATAAGACCTACAACCAATGTAACAATAACGGGGAAGAGGATTTTTGTTGTTTTGGAAACGGGACGAGCCTGATATTCCATACGGATAAGACGTTCTTTCTTAGAAGTCATAAGACGGATTACAGGCGGCTGAATAATAGGAACAAGCGCCATATACGAATACGCCGCTACCATTATAGCACCCGTGAAGTTTGAGCCAAGTTCGTTAGCAACGAAAATTGATGTAGGACCATCTGCCGCACCGATAATAGAGATAGAAGCAGCATCTTTAAGTTCAGGGAAGAACAGAGCAGCAAGGCTGAAAGTCATAAAAATACCGAACTGCGCCGCCGCACCGAATAGCATCATCTTAGGATTGGAAAGAAGCGGTGAGAAGTCAATCATCGCACCGATACCGATGAAAAGTAAGAGAGGGAAGAGTTCGTTTGCGATACCTGCATTGAACAAAACGGTGATAACACCTTCTTCGCCAACAGCACCCGTAAAGGGAAGGTTTACAAGGATTGCACCAAAGCCCATAGGTAAGAGCAAAGCGGGTTCCATTTCTTTTTTGATTGCGAGATAGATGAGTATACCGCCGATGATCCACATAATAACCTGTTTGGGGAAAAGTGCCCAGTCCATGTTGACGGAAAAGAGCGGTATAAGTTCGCCAAGGTTGAATGACATTTAAAAGACCTCCTAAAATTTTTTTACAAAAATAAGACTTTCATTATAGCATACGCCACAATAAAAGTCTTGCTGTAAAAACACATAGTGCTTTATAAGTCCCAGCGGATTTTAAAAATCGTAATGACGCCGAAGACTACGGTCAAAGACCGCCGCTACTCCCTTTTACTTAAGAAAATCTTATTTTTCGTACTATAACAGTATAAGCGAAAATCCTGATTTTGTCAACAAGTTACTTGCTTTTTCTTACAAAGGTGTTTAAGCATCTGGGGCAGGTGATTTCTATTTTTCCGACGCCTTTTGGAACGCGGACATGTTGTTTGCATTTAGGACATTTAAAATAAGAATGACTTTTGTCCATTGAACGAAGCTGATGATCCTTTATCTTCTTCTGGATGGGACCCCAGACTTTCATAAATGCGCGGTATTCTTTTCTTCTTGCTTCAATATTTCTTGAAAACATTCTGAAAAGACTGTATCCGTAAAAAATTATTGCGATAAGATACAAATATTTTGAATTTGCAAAAGAACTGATAAGTGTGAGTACACCGCCCATTATAATAAGAGCAAAGGAAAATGGGTCAAGACCGTATCTGCCTCTCATAAAGTTACCAAACTGGTTCAAAAAATCTCCTCCGATATTGTGTGTTAATATACATAATATCTCTGTTTTCAAGTAAAGTCAATCGCTTTAACAAAAATGTCACAAAGATTTTAATCTTTTCATTAAATATACCTGGGGGTGATGATATGAATTCCTGTGAGCTTACCTCTTTTGTTACCGCTGTGGCAAACGCATTGTCCTGTAAACTGACCGACGATCAGCTTACGTTACTGGCATCTGTTTTAGTTCAGCTTGGTGACACGCTTGTAACAATTGTTACTCAAAGGGCAATATGCGAAAAACAGCTTGAAACCAAATGATTTCAAGCTGTTTTTTATTACCATGTTGTTCCGTCTTCGAAGATTTTTTCTGCGCCGCCGTGAGCTTCGTCAGCTTTGAAGATGAGCTTTGCAGCGTATGAGCCTTCGGTCACGCATTTACCTGCAATGATATCTTCTTCTGTGAAGCAAGACATATACATTTCACTGTCGGTATAGCGGTTTCTGTCAAAGGAAACCAAAGCTTTGCCGTCTTCCATTACGATGCCTGCGGGATAGGAAACGTTAGGCTCTTTATAAAGCAAAAGCTTGTGGGGGAAGGTTTTACCACCATCTTTTGAAAGGAAAGCCGTCATTCTCGAACGGCCTTCGTCAAGACCTTCGGGGTCGTTTGTTACAAGCAAAACGTTACCGCTAGGGAAAGTGCCGAGGTAACTTCTTGAAGAAACGTGGTCCATAAGTTTTCTTGGAGTGGACCAGGTGTAACCACCGTCTGTTGACTCGCTTATTGAGATAGCGGCTTCGTCACGGGTGGTTGAGAGAAGTGTTCCGTCGGGAAGCTCTGCCAATGTGTTTTCGTCAAAGGTTGTATCGGGGTCATCAACGTATCCGCGCAAAGTGAAAGTTTTGCCGTTGTCGGTTGATGCGTAAACACAACTGTATTCAAGTTCGGGGAAATGGTTGAATTTATGTCTTGTGATATTTTTCCAGATGGAAACGGGAAGCAAAAATTCACCTTTTTTAGTCATAATAGGGGGAGTTGCCATAACACCATGGCAAATTCTTCTGGGCTCTGACCAGGTGAGAGTATCGGCATCGGGGTTGTCGCAGGTTACTGCCCATACACCTGCTCTTGAATCCCAGTAAATATAGGACTGTCCCCAGAAAAGCCACAAAACGCCATCGGGAGCGTAGAACATAATGGGACCATGAATACGAACCGAATCGGGATGGTCGATGATCATAGCATTTTCAACCCAGGTTTCACCGTTATCGTCGCTGTAAATCAAAATGTTATAGTTGTTGGGACATTCGTCACCGACAGCGGAGTTATCACCGCTGAAGGTACAGAAAATTCTGCCACCTTTGGTTTTTGTTACGCAAGGAGCACTCTGCCACGCACGATTTTTGCGGTTAAAGTATTCATTGTTTGCTTCTTCACCAATGTAAAAATTCGGAGGATTGAGGGAACAATCTTTATCCTCTGTAAATTTTTCTACGAATAATTCCTTTTTCATGGGTAGTATCTCCTTTATGCTTTCGTGTTAAAAAATAAATCAACAGTTTCTAAAAGCTGATTAGTGAAGCGTTTGATTTTTGACTGATCAATCGGGAAGTGTCTTCCTGCCGCACGGTCGTACATAGCGTACATAGAAATTTCAAAACATTCAACCTGACCGTAGTTGTAGCCGTAACCGTCAAAGCAATGAGGATTAGCACCAAACTGATCCCAGTAACGGCAAGTGGGGAGGAAGTCGCAGTTTTCGTAAACAAGGTCGATAAATCTTTTCTGCTCGTTTACTTTGTCTTCGGGGAGGTCGGGGAAAACACCGATACCCTGACAGTTTACCCAGTCACCATAGTTTGAAAGCCCACTGTGAAGGTCAAAAAGGATAGCGGGAACGGGATTTAAAGTAGTAAGCCAGTTGTGAATAGCTTTTGTTGAGGGGAGTTCTCTGTTTATCCAGTCACGGTTGGGGTTAATGCCCGAAGGATGAACACCAAGTCCCTGACGCCATGCGCTGATACTTGCAACGGGTACAAAGAAATATACGTATTTCTGACGAAGTTCTTTTGCTCTTGCATCATCGCTGCTTAAATAACGCATTGCAAAGTCACAAAGGTGACAACCGTTAAACTCGCTACAATGCTGAGCGGCGGTGAAGAAAACGCCTGTCTTTTTCTCAGCGGGAACAGAAAAATCAGTTACGGTGAAGGCGTGGATATCATCACCGAGATAGTCATTGCCGATGATTTCATAATTTACGTAAGGGTTGCCGTCGAGATCTTTTATAAGTTTTTTGAGCATTTCGGGGGTGTAGTAGAGTGTTACTGCGAAATAGCAGGTATCCTCGGGAAGTTCCACTTCCCAGTAAAGGTCGTGGTCATCAAGACTTACCTCTTCGATTCTTGTCCAGGTAAGACGGTCGGAACTGATGAAAACAGCATCCTGAGCAGGTCTTACGAAAGACTCCCATCCGATATCATAGTTTGCGGCATTTTTGTATTCGTCAGCAACAAGCTCGGGGTCAAATTTCGGCCAGTGAAGTAAAATTTTTACCTTTTCGCCTTTTTTACCCTCGATACGTGTGTGCCATAAATGCCATGTATTTGTATTTCCTTCACGGATAACCTTTTCGGTAAGCTGAGGCTCACATTCGATTATGCCGTCGTGTACACTTAAAACTCTGCAGTTACCTTGTTCGGTCTGCGCTGTTAAATATGCCATAAAATCACTCCTGATTAAAGATTTTATCTTACTTTTATATTGTATCATATCGTAGCTTTAAGTGAAATTGTTATTTTTACAAGAAAAACATTGCGTTTTTTGCAAAGTGATTAAAGTGCTTGCTGATGGAATCGTTGTAACACCTGTTACCTTATCGTGTTATAAGGTCGTCACATTACTACTTTTGCAAAAAAGAAGTGATTTGGAAACCATTAGTTATTATTCCCACTCGATTGTGCCGATGAATAAGCGCCATGACCTATTGTGTTACTTAGCTGAAGTGAAACCTTGATTCCTTTTGCACGGAATTTTTCTGCCAAATCTCTGTAGTAGTCTGCAGCGTCAGAATGTGCTTTATTCGTAGGATATCCGTACAAGGTACTGATCCATACGTCTGTAAAGGAGTTGGGATGATCTTCTAAAGCCTTGAATAAATATTCCTCATGCTTTTTTTAAAGTTCATACGCTGAATGATTTTCATAATATCCTTAAAAGTCGTTAAAGTCAATTGATTTAACAAAAAAGCCGTTTGATTTTTTAAAAATCAAACGGCTTTGTGATTTATGAATTATTCTTCTTTGCTTTTTAATTCAGCATAAAATTCAGCGGTTGCAGCGCTGATATAAGGCATAAGGAAGAAAGTTCCTATACCGGCTGTAAAGAAACAAAGGATTCCCCAACCGATAAAGGACAAGTTAAGCTTAAAGAGTCTCCACTTGTTGCCTTTCATCATCTGTTTTGCTTTTTTAAACGCTTCTTTTGAAGTGATTTCAGCATCATCAGCAAGAATGTAGGGGATGATGGCATATTCAAAAGTTTTGATAATTCCGGGGATTATGAACAAAAGGCTCCACAAAACTACTTTGATGCCAGATAACAAAAGTGTGCCGATGTTTCTTCCGTACTTAACTTTGAAACCGTGAAAAGCATCACTGAATGCAGGTTTGGAATATGTATTTTTGATAAAATAATTTGAGAGACCAACTGTTGCCGCATTGCCGATCAAAAGGTTGATCAAGAAGCCGATGATAGCAGATACACCTGCAACGCCATTGATAACCAACGCGCCTAATTGCATTGTGGAATCCATTTCAGCGGGATCTACTGTATTTACAAAATCTATTAAGTTCTGAGAGAAAGATATAACGCTTGTGCCGACTGAGGATATAAGACCCAATACGAGGGTAACGGCAAAAGCCAACCAATATTTACCTTTAAGTGACTCCCAAGCTTTTGCTCTCAATTCTTTTGATCTTAACATATAAACAACTCCTTTATTATATTGTTTATCTGCATTATATAACACAAATAAAACATTGTCAATGTTTTTTGCCTTATATAGTGTTATCAAAATCATAAGCCTTTAAATTACTTACGGCATAATAAATCATAACAAGCCCACTACTTAGAAATGCACCGCCGACAATGTCAGAAAACCAATGCACACCCGAAATAAGTCTTCCTATTACCATAAAAGCAATAAATGCAGTAATCAGAATATTGACACATTTCTTAAATCCATTATTTTTGATGCGTGAATTAAACTGCATTATTGCCGTTGGCATAACACACATTACGAGCATAGTCGTTGACGAGGGATAGGATGCTTCTAAAATGCCGTTTATAAGTATTGGTCTGTAATTTACAACGAACATTTCAAAGAAGATATATACTGCCATCACAACGATATAAAATCCGCCAAGAGTGAGGATGCTGTAATTAACCTTCAAAAGATTTTTTCTTTTAATCCACTCACAAAGTCCGAGTATGCCAAACCCAATAATAAAACCAATCGGCACAAGCCCAAGCCAATCCGTAATGGTATAGAGTGACATATACACTCCTGTAACGTTGTGAATCATTTTGTTAAGTGATGCAAAGCCAACACTTGAACCATTTGGCCCTATTGCTTTTACATCAAC
>JBGVGI010000026.1:0-31141 GCA_045121595.1 Oscillospiraceae bacterium
CGAACCTGAAATTACTGAAAATTTGTGATTTTTTGGGGGCGGCAGGGCGAAGGAATACTCGCGTCTTTCAAGCCCGACAACGCAGAAAAAGCCGAATTTTGAATAATTTCAGGCGGGTTCGGATTTGTCGGTTATGCCTATAAAACTAAAGAAAATAATGGAAAAACTTAAATTCTTTCACAACAAAAAGACAAAAATTGAATGCAAAAAAGCGTTGAAATCCGACAATGAATATTTTTGCGGAAGAGTTAAATCCTTTGATTATCGGCTTTTGAGAAAGATTTGATATATAATGCCCAACAAAAATTTTTCAAGAAGAAAACAAATAAAATGACAAGTTTCAGGGGGATTTTATCATTGCAATAATTTAATTAATATTGTATAATACCATTATGGAGTTTGGATTTGTTTTTGGCTCGGTAAAACGGGAAACGTACTGAGCCTGAATTAAATTCATTATTTCAGTTATCAAAGAATTTGCAAAAATGAAAGGAGTTTTATTATGCTCAAAAGAATTCTCTCTGTTTTGCTCGTTGCAGCTATGGCTGTTTCTATGATGGCAGGTTGTGGTAACGAAGGCAAAGCACCCGCAAACGAAGGCGGTAAAGTTACTCTCGAACTCTGGCACGGTAGTGCAGAAGACACATTGGAATCTTCCAACCATCAGCGCTACTTAAAAGCTGCTGACAGCTTTATGGCTAACAACGAAGGTTACGAAGTTAAAATCGTTGGTGCTGTAAAAGCAGAAAAAATTATGACAGCTCTCGCTTCCGGTTCTGGTCCTGACATTGTTCAGCCTCAGTGGCCTTTCGCAGGTAAATGGGGTGCTGAAGGAATCATCGCTGACCTTACAGATTTTGTAAACAACGATGCTGAATTCGATAAAGACGACTTTATCCCCTCTGCTTGGGACCGTTCTACTTACAAAGGAAGAATTTATTCTATCCCCACAAACTTTAACTCTTCTGAGCTCTACTACAACGTAGACTACATGAACGAGTTTGGTGCTGAAGTTCCCAAAACTATCAACGAACTCAAAAAACTCGCTGTAGACCTCACAGAATACGATGCTAACGGCTTCATCACACGTTGCGGTTACATCCCCGATTACCCCTGGCTCGATAACGTATTGTGGCCCGTTGCTTTCGGTGCTGAATGGATTGACGAAGAAACAAACACAATCACATTCGATACTCCCGAAATGAAAGCAGCTTACCAGTGGCAGCTCGATATCTACAATGAACTCGGCTACGACAAATTGCAGACATTCAAAACAAGCCTTGGTACAGGTGCTCAGGAACCCTTTATGTCCGGTAAAACAGCTATGCAGTTTGCTGGTGAGTGGATGTTTGAAAACATTATGAACTACGCTCCCGAACTTAACTTTGACGTTGCTTACTGTCCTTACCCCGATGACAAACCCGAACTCGAAGGTTCTATGTTCTGCACAATCGGTGCTATGATGCTTAACAACAACGGCAAAAACTCCAAAGAAGACGGTTGGAAACTCCTCTCCTGGATGACAAGTAAAGAAGTTCAGGCTGACTTTGCAAAAGGCATCAACAACGCAGGTGCTATGTACGCTAGAAAATCTGCTTTGCAGTCCGCTATCATCGAATCTGACACTGTTCATCCTATGAAGAAACAGGTTGCAGAAATGATGATGAACCCCAACGTTGACGGTTTCCCGATGTCCACATACATCAACGAATATCTTTCTATCGTTGCTGACGAAATGAACAAAGCATTTACAGATCCCAGCTATACAATTGATATGGCTGCAGCTGCTGTTCAGGTTGAAGCACAGAAACTTGCTGACGCAAGTCCCGTTAACGAATAATCTCTTTGATAACTATAAAAGCTCAGGCACCGATGCCTGAGCTTTTTTCTTTTTTCTTAAAATCCAACAATATGACAACTTTAGCAAACATAAAAACATTTTACAATATCCCTTATTTATGATAGAATATTAACTGATGAAAGTATATCAAAAATCAGGAGGACTTTTTATGAAAATGAAGAAGTTTCTGGCAATATTATTATCACTTACTTTTGTTATGAGTGCGATGCCTACCATCACTATGGGTGCACCGACAGTAACCGAGTTTTTGAATATTGCCACGGGTGCAGATTACACCCTCTCACTTGAACCGGCTTACCAGTATTCCGACTCGGGCGGAGAGCTTACCGACGGAAAAATCGGTTCTGTAGCTTTCTCCGACAGTGCGTGGGTAGGTCATCAGGGTAGTGACAAGTTTGAAGTAACTGTTGACCTTGGTGAAGTAAAAGAATTCAGAGGTGCTAAAGCACACTTCCTCTGTACTTCTTCCGGTGGTGTTATCGGCCCTGCAGGTCTTGAAGTGTACTATTCCGTTGACGGAACAGAATGGAACTTGCTTGGAGCAAAAAATGATTCCACAAAACATATTGGTCCGAATGATGGTTCCGGTTATCACGAAGATATCGACGTGATTTCTGTTGAAGCTGATGCTCCGGTAGAAGGACAGTACGTAAGATTCAAACTCTTAAGACATGATGGCTCTGCATGGTGTTTTGTCGGTGAAGTGGAAGTTTATGCTGACATTTTGTCAAAACCCAAAGCACCCGTTGTTAACGAGGGCGAATATTTCTCTTCAATTTTCTATGTAAGGGAAGGCGAAGATTATACACTCGAAGTTGAAGGCGTTCCCCAGGACCTCGGAGACCTTTCTTACCAGTGGTATAAAAACGAACAGCCCGTAGGAGATAACTCTCCCGTTTATACAATCGAAAACGTATCACTTTCCGATAATGGAAGTGCATACTGGTGTGTTGTTACAAATACTCTTAACGGTATGACTGCAACCAAACAGAGCAAGATGTCAATGATGAGCGTTGTTAAGTCTTCGCTTAATGCGGATTTCCCCGTGTTTGATACGAACTTGCCCGAAAGCACCTCTTTCGTAGCGGGTGACGACCTTGTTCTTAAAGTGAATTCTTCCGTTACGGACGGCGGTAAGCTTTCTTACCAGTGGTACAAAAACGGCGAAAAAATCGGTACCAACAGTAACACTTTGACTATTAAAGATTCCGTACTTGCCGACAGTGGTGAGTATAAGGTTATCGTAACGAATACAAAAAACAACTTAAAAAGAAGAACTGAAAGTATAATCTGTGACGTTACCATCGAGCCTTATTATGGTGAAAACCTTATCGGTAGCGTAGTTTACGATTTCAATATGGATATGGATGACGCTTTCTGTGAAGGCTTTGAGGACGAAAGTCGTACAAAGCTTACAGATGGTGTCAAGACAGAGGACATTGATGATAAAGCTAACGTAGCATTTACTGATGACTATGGTGCTACAGAACTTACCTTCGTTATGGACGGGGTTAAGACTGTAAGAGAAATTCAGTTTGGTGCTTACAGCAAAGAATCTGAAAACATCTCTACTCCCACATTTATGCAGATTTTTGCATATATTGATTATCAGTGGGTAAGCATTTTCAAAGGTGATTTGCCCAAAAAAGATGACAAAGGAAACTTCGTTTTGACTTTTGACGGTAAATCTCTTGATACGTCGGCTCTCCGTTTTGCGTTCAGTAACTACGGTGAAAAACTCGTGATGGACGAAATCGCAGTTTACGAAGTTACTACTGGTCTTGCTCCCGATGCGTATATGACTGATATTGTTAACAACAATATCGCTTTGGGACGTGCTTATGAAAAATCCCAGAAAACAGGCGGAAGCTATACAGACAAAAACAATGCTGAACTT
The DNA here is from genome assembly GCA_045121595.1 of Oscillospiraceae bacterium. Classification (GTDB taxonomy): domain Bacteria; phylum Bacillota; class Clostridia; order Oscillospirales; family Ruminococcaceae; genus Fumia. The sequence continues at coordinate 3,759 of JBGVGI010000026.1, forward strand.
ACTGACGGTAAGATTTGTGACTACGACAGCTTCTACGATGACAGATGGATGGGCTTCCAGAGCCACGAAGAGGTATCCTTTACATTCGACTTGGGATACGGCTCAAAATTTGAAGAAGTTGTGGTACATACAGCTCAGCTTGGTTCAGGTATTGAACTCCCCGCAGGTTTCAGGGTTGAAGTTTCAGATGACAACAAGGAATGGAAAACAGTAAGCAATACTACTTTTGCTGAAACAACAGGTAAATTCATTCATGCAGCACGTGCTACATACGGTGAACCCGTTGAATGCAGATACGTAAAAGTAACTGTACTTAAAGGAAGAAAGTCTTCCTGGATATTCCTCAGCGAAATCGAGATTTTTGAGAAAACTTCTGACAGTGTAGGTCTTGAAGCAAACAACGTTTCCTATGGTAAATCTTACACTGCTTCTTCTGTAAGTGCAGAAAAACCCGATAACGTGAATATCAAAAAACTTACTGACGGTCATTCTTTTGCAATGGACAAGGTAAGTGATACGTGGGTAGGCTTTGACGGAAGCACAGAAATCGTTATGGACCTTGGTACGTCCCGTGCTTTTGAACAGGTTGCAGCAAGATTTTTCGAAAATGCACTTCCTGACAAAGTTTCCGTTTATACTTCCGATAACAATTCTGACTGGACATTCATTGAAGAAAAGGACGTTACTTCTTCAAACTTCGACATTCCTTTCTCCGAAATGAAGACTGCACGTTACGTTAAATTTGTAATCGAGTCCGACAGCTTCTTTATGGCTGACGAACTTAAAGTATTTGAATACATCGCTGTATTCCCCGAACAGGCTCCCGAAGCATTCTACAGAGATGATAATAACATAGCTCTTGATAAAGAATACGTATCATCCAAAGAAGCTTCTGCAAGTTATTATGATTCAGGTAAAGAGCTTACAAACGGCCTTCGTGCTTCTTACCTCTATACCGACAGTGCTTGGGTAGCTTATCCTGCAAACGGTGAGGAAGAAATTTCCGTTACCGTTGACCTTGGTGAAGTTAAATCCTTCGAACAGGTTCAGGTAGGTATGCTCAAATCCTCTGCTAAGAATTACAAAGTTTACTATCCTTATGAGCTTTTGATTGAATACTCCGAAGACGGTGAAAACTACGAAGTTTACGCTGACGAACTCATCAAATACTACGAAGGTGACGAAATCAAACGTGAAAACTACTTCGGCAATGCTGAAGGTAGATTCGTTCGTTTTACATTTACTACAAACGGAACATTGTTCCTTGACGAAATCGCGGTATTTGAAAAACTCGTAGACGGTGTTGACTACGAAATCGACCCTGATAAGGGTGCTTCCTTCAACCTTTCAAGAGGTAAACTCTACGAAACTTCCAGAAAAGCTGATTACCGCAGTGTAAACGGTATCCTTACAGATGGTCTTTTGGGTAACACAGGTACTAAGTTTGACAAAAACTGGACAGGTTTCAACCGTAGCGGAACCGGTGACGATACAATCGGTGTTGTTATCGACCTTGAAGAATTCTATTCTATAACCGACGTTGTGGTATCAAGCCTTAACAACGATGCAAGTGGGGTAACAACTCCCAAAAACCTTAAAGTTTACGGCTCCAACGACGGTGTAGCATGGATGTATATGGGTGACATTGCTGAAAATGCTGCAACAGGTGCTGTGGAACTTACATGGACAGGTGATGCGCCTGTATACGCAAAACACATCAAAGTAACATTCGAAACACCTTATGATGATAACTTTGTTTATCTTGATGAAATCAGAGTAATCGGTAAGAGAGGCAAATGCTCCGATGCAAAAGACGTTGTTGTATCAGGTGCACTTTATAACCTCGCTGCAGGCAGAGATTACATCATCTCTCCCAAACAGATAAATGCTCAGTCTGATGACGGCAAGAAACTTACTGACGGTATCCTTGGTACTACAAGAGATGATACTGACCCTGCGTGGGTACTCTTTACAGAAAATGCTACTCTTACGGGCGTTGCTTCCGATGGTGCTACTTTGCAGTCCATTACAGTTCCTCTCTGTGACGAGGGTGAAGAAGCTAAATACGTAACCAAGATTGAAACAAGATTTAATTCCATGAGCTTTGGTGGTGCAGCTGAGTACCCCTGGTGTATCTGGACTTACGCTTCTATGGACGGTATAAACTGGTATCCGCTTTCCGATAAAGACTGGGACGTAAGTGGCCGTGTATGGTGGGGTGGCGTTATCACCTCGGGATGGCGTTCGGCAGGACGCGACCTCGTTGACAAATCGGTAACCGCAGTTAAAGCAAAATACGTAAGGGTTGACTTCGAAATCTTGAGAAACAGTATGGTCGACGAAGTTACAGTTTACGGTTACGATGAACCCATTGAAGGATTTATTGAAATTCCTGAAGAAAAATGCAGAAAAATCGGTGACCCCGGTGATGTGCATAACCTTGACAACCACGGATATTATTACCAGAAACCCGGTGAATCCACCGATGGTATCCGCGATATGGTACTCTGCTACAATGGTTGGTCATTCGATAAGGAAAACCAGGAAAATGACCAGTCCTGGAATGCTGACCTCTTCAGACCTTACCTTACATACCTTGACAGAGATGGTGTGGCACAGGATAAGATGTACGATGCAATCTGTCTCCTTGCTATCACATCAAAATCAGGCAGATGTTTCCACAGTTCTGTAGGTAATGCTTACGAGCCCTTGCAGTTCAGTGACTGGGAATGGTATCTTGACCGTCTCTTCAAAGAAGGCGGTGACGTTGATGAGCTTAACAAAGCTGCAAAACGTGCTTCCGAAGAGCTCGGTGATCCCAACTACAAAGTAAAACTTACAATTATGCATCCCGGTGTTGACCCGAACTATACTCCTACAAAGTTCGGACCCATCGACGGCAAATACTACAACTTCACAAACGATAAAGAAGGCGACGGCTGGAAGTTTGCTAACAGCTGGTATATCGATGCAGTTCTTGGCGGTATGTTTGAAGACGCAGAATACACAATTCCTAAATACGAATACATCGATTTCAGTGGTTTTTATTGGTTTGACGAGCAGATCGGCTTTAAGGAAAAATATGTCCTTTATAATGCCGAAGAAGTTCACAAACGTGGTTTCAAACTCTACTGGATTCCCTTCAACTACGCTAACGGTAACTACTTCCCCTGGGACTTCGGCTTTGATGCTGTAGCATTGCAGCCTAACCACTTTTTCGGTGATCACTTTGAACCCGGAAACCAGTCAGAACTTGGAAACGACTGGATGGATAAGGTTGCTTACCAGTGTAGTTATGCACAGATCGGTCTTGAAATGGAATTCGACGGACGTGTTATGACTGATGTTCGAAGATATAACCTTTTGCTTGACTACCTCAATGGTGCTACAAGAAACGGTATGGACGGTAGTAACTGTTACAGAAACTGGTACGTTGGTACTCTCCATGTAAGAGACCTTGCATACTCCAAAGTTCCTGCAATCCGTAATTTGTACGACTATTGCTATCAGTTTATGAATGGTACTTATGAACCCAAGCCGTTTATTGAATACTTCACCGATATTTCAGGTGAAACCAATAACGCTGAACACGGAACTTACGGAGAATCCACAGCGCCCGGTAACGGCGGTGCTTACTACAAAGAAGAAGTAAAACCCGTAATCGGTGAACCCACAAAAGTTCCCGAAACAGGTAATACAGGCTCTTCTTATGCAGACTATGACTGGGTATCCGAAAACGGCGTTTACAGATACCAAGATGACAAAGGCAACTACGCAACAGGTTGGGTTAAAGTAGCAAACACATGGTACTACTTCAAGTCAAATGGTACTATGGCTACAGGCTGGATTAAAGATGGTAACAAATGGTACTATCTCAAATCTAACGGTGCTATGGCAACAGGCTGGCTCAAAGATGCAGGTAAATGGTATTACCTTAACGCTTCCGGTGCTATGGCCAACAACCAGTGGGTATACGACAATGGTTGGTACTATATGAGAGGTAACGGTGAAATGCTCACAGGTTGGCTCAAAGATGGTAACAGCTGGTACTACCTTAACGCAAGTGGTCTTATGGTAACTGACTGGAATCTCATCAGCGGTGATTACTACTACTTCTATTCTGATGGTAGAATGGCAGCAGATGAAACAGTTAACGGTTACAAAGTAAACGCTTCAGGCGTTTGGGTTAAATAACCAATAGTCCCCTTTTATAAATATCTCTTTCTTAGCAACAGACCGTGACGTAAGTCACGGTCTGTTGTTTTTTGTGCTGAAAATTATAAAAGAATTGAAATGTTTATTTACCCTTATTGAAAAAAACGCTATAATAAAGACAAAATATTTACAATGAAAAGTTGCATATATTGTAATTTTTCGGCTTTAAAAGGTGATTGAATCTTTGTTTTGCATATTTTTGAATTGAAAATCAAACCTGTGCAAAGGAATGCCAAAATTTACAAATTTAAAACCTTTTACTCTATACTGAGAAACAGTATTGATATAAAAGAACGTGTAACTACGATCGTCAAAGAAGGAGGAAAACTATGAAACTCAAAAGAATGTTAGCGTTGTTTCTTGCCGTTTCATGCGTAATCACGTCTTTCCCTGCAATGGAAGTTTTGGGTAAAGATTACGTGACAACACTTGAAAACATTGCGGAAGGCTGCAGTTATACTGTAACAGTGCCTCCCTCAGGATCCTACAAAGACAGTGGCGGGGAACTTACCGACGGTAAAAATGCAAGTATGAACTATTATGATGCTAACTGGGTTGGATTCGGAGGCGACACCAAAATCATCATAGACCTTGGTAGTGTTCAGGAATTCAGAGGTATCAAAGTACACAATCTCTGTAGTGCTGATGGTGGCATCCGAGGAACAAATTCCGTTAAAGTGGAATATTCAAATGATGCACAGAACTGGGAAACACTTATTGAGGAGCTTGCCGATCCTAAACACGGTGAATGGCACAACGAAATCGAAAGTTATGAATGTGCTGCCGAGACTCCCGTTGAAGCACAGTACGTAAGACTTTCTCCTTACAAAACTGGTTCATGGCTCTTCATTTCCGAGGTAGAAGTTCTCGCTGACGTACCTCTTAAACCTGCTGTACCCGTAATTGAAGAAAGTGAATACTATGAATCCCTTTTCTACGTAAGAGAGGGTGAGGATTATACACTCGAAGTTAAAGGTACGACTCAGGACCCGGGTGAAATCTCATATCAGTGGTATGAAAATGAACAGCCCGTAGGTACAAACTCTCCCACTTATACGATTGAAAACGTTTCTCTTTCCAAGAGTGGAAGTGCTTACTGGTGCGTTGTTACAAATACGCTTAACGATATGACTGCAACCAAACAGAGCAAGATGTCGATGATGAGCGTTGTAAAAGCTTCTGTTAATGCGGATTTCCCTGTGTTTAATACGGATTTGCCCACTGAAATTGAGTTTAGCAAAACAGAGGGTATCAAGTTGTCCGTTGCCGCTTCTGTTACAGACGGCGGAACTCTTTCTTACCAGTGGTACAGAGATGGCGCTAAAATCGGTACGAACAGCAACACTCTGACTCTTAACAATATAGACTTAAGTTACACAGGTACATATAAGGTTGTTGCTACAAACAAGAAAAATAATCTTATAAGAAGAACTACAAGTACCGAATGTCAGGTTACGGTAGTTCCCGACTTTGGCGAAAACCTTGTAAAAGGTATTGCGTATGATACAAATATCAGTGAAGACGGTATGCTTCCCGGCTACGCCGATGCTGACCGCACAAAGCTCACAGACGAAGTTAAAACAACAACAGTTTCCGATGCTGAAAACGTTGGCTTTGGTATTAAAGACGGTGGTGCTCAGGTAACATTCGTTATGGATGGTGCTAAAAATATCAGCGAAATCCATATAAACGCATATAACGATGCCGATAATGGTATCAATACTCCTGCAAACGTTGAAGTTTCAGGCTTTGTTGATAACAACTGGGTTACAATCTTTGAAGGCGGTATGACGTCTGATGCTGATAAAAAACAGCTTGTTATTACTGCTGACACACCCGTAAAAGCTTCTGCTCTTCGTTTTATGTTCAGTGACTACGGTGATTGGCTTGTTCTTGACGATTTTGCAGTATACGCTGAAAAATCAGGTCTCGTTGCTGACGGATATATAGCAGTTCAGGAGGGTGCTAACAACCTTGTTGCAGGTAAACCCTATGAAAAAACTGCCAAACCCGAAAGCAGTTATACGGATATCGACGATAAAGAGATTACCGACGGTATTTATGCTTCGGCAAACTACGTTCATTCCGGTTGGGTAGCTTATCAGACTGAAAAAGAGCCTGCATTTATCTTTGACCTTGGATATGGTGCAACATTTGAAGAAGTAGCTGTTACTTCTCTTAACGATATTGCTCCCGGTATCAGATTCCCATCTCACTTTATCGTTGAAGTTTCCGATGATAAGGAAAACTGGGAAAAAGTTCTTACACGTTACTTTACTGTAAGTACTAAACAAGAAACTATCAAGAGAAGCGGTATCCTCGCTGAACCTGTAACTTGCCGTTACGTTAAAGTAACCGTAGTGCGTGGTGGCGGCTGGAACTTCATCAGTGAAATTGAAATTTTCAAAACTGCTTCCGACAGTGCTGTTACAAATAACAACCTTGCACTCGGCACTTCTTACACGGCAACTAACGTATCTTCCGAAAGGCCCGATGGCGAAAATGCTTTGAAACTTACTGACGGACATTCTTTTGCAACCGATGCAAAGAGTGCTACCTGGGTAGGATTTGAAGGCGATGCAGAAGTAGTTATCGACCTTAAAGGTGTCAAAGATTTCGAACAGATTACTGCACGTTTTTCTGAAGACGGTTATGCTCTTCCTGATTCTGTAAAAGTATCTGTTTCAAACGATAAATCTGCATGGACTCCTGTTGCAGAAGCCTTCGTTACATCCAATGAATTCAATATGGATGCATCTGCAAACGGTTTCCGTTACGTTAAACTTAATATTGCTTCCGACGAAGCATTCCTCCTTGATGAAATCTGTGTACTCGAAGTTAAAGAAATATTTGATGAACAGATTCCCGACGAATTCTATAAAGACAAGAACAATTTAGCTCTTGAAAAGGATTACGTTGTTTCCTGGGATGCCTCCGAAACCTATCCCGACAGTAGTAAAGAACTTACTGATGGTGCCCGTGGTACTCACCTTTATTCTGATAAAAAATGGGCAGGATATCCCCTTAACAATGGCGAAAAATTCTCTGTAACAGTTGACCTTGGTGCAGTTGAATCTTTCGAACAGGTTCAGGTTGGTATTCTTGAATCTTCAAGTCCCTCACTTTTAATTAAGTATCCTAAAGAACTCGTAATTGAATACTCTGTTGACGGTGTAAACTGGGACGTATACGTTGACGAAATGTTTGTCTACTACGAAGGTACAGGTATTAAACGTCAGAACTACTTAGGCAGTGCTGAAGCTCAGTACGTTCGCTTTACTTTCACTCAGAACAGCATTTTGTTCCTCGATGAAATCGCAGTTTACAAGACCGAAGTCCCCGGTCTTGACTATGAGCTTGATCCCGATAGCGGTGCTTCTCTCAATATGGCAAGAGGAAAAGATTATACTGTTTCCCGTGATGCTGATTACAGAGATATCGCAGGACTTCTTACCGACGGTATCTACGGTAACACAGGTACTGTATACGATAAAAACTGGACGGGCTTTAAAGGTGAAGAAGGTGCTGAAGTAGTAATCGACCTTGGTGAATTCTGTTCCGTTCAGGAAGTTATCATCTCAAGCCTTAACAGTGATGCAGCTTCTGTAACGACTCCCAAAAACGCTAAAGTATGGGCTTCCAACAGTGGTAAGGAATGGGCAGAGGTCGGTTCCTTCGCTGAAAACACCGATACAGGTGCTGTAGAAGTTATCTGGAACGGCGAAAGAGACGGCGTTATGGGTTCAAACGATTACGATATGATTTACACAAGATATATAAAGGTTTCCTTTGACGTTCCTGAAAACAAAACAGATTATGCATACCTTGACGAAATCAAAGTAATCGCAAAACGCGGTAAAACTTCTACTTCAGTACAGGCTGTTTTCAAGAACGTTGAATACAACCTTGCACTTAACAGAGAATATACTTTCTCCCCCGTACACGTAAACAATCAGTTTGACGTTGACAACAAACAACTTACTGACGGTGTTCTCGGTGCGTTGGATGGTAACGATACCGCTTGGGTTCGTTGTAATGAAAACCAGTCCTACACAACCGACGCTGGTGATAAGGCAGTTATTCAGTCCTTCGTTGTTCCTCTGGTTGATGACGAGGACGACTATAAATACGTTACCAAAGTAGAAACTCACTTCTTTGCTGAAGGCGGTTACGGCTCAGGTTCCGACTTCCCCTGGAACATCTGGACTTACGCTTCCAACGATGGTATCAACTGGTTTATGCTTCAGGATAAACACTGGGACGTTTCTTCCCGTGTATGGTGGGGCGGTAACCTTAATTCCGGTTGGCGTACAGCGGGCAGAGACCTTATTGATCCTTCTGTAACGGCAATCAAAGCAAAATATATCCGTCTTGACTTTGAACTTTGCTATGGCGCATTAATAGATGAAGTCATTGTTTATGGTTATGATGATGAAGTTGAAGGCTTTATGGAAATTCCTGAAGAAAAATGCAGGAAATTAGGTGACCCTGCAATAATCCGCGAAAAAGATGATGCTTTGTATCACGCTCAGGATTATCAGAAAGCAGGCGAATCAACAAGAGGAGTTCAGGATATGCTCCTTTGCTACAACGGTTATCAGTACAACGCTGCTCAGGACAGAGATTTGCAGGCATGGACAGAAGATATGTACTATCCTCACCTTGTTTACGTAAACGAAGATGGTGAAGCGGTTGACTATATGTTTGACTCGGTACTCTTCCTTGCTATTATTGCAAAATCCAAGCGTCGTTTTACTTATGGTGCAGACAAAGGCTACGAAGCTACGTTTGAAGACTACGAATGGTATATGAACAAGCTCTTCAAAGAGGGCGGCGATATGGACGAGCTCAATAAGACGGCAAAACGTATTTCTGAAGAGTTCAATGACCCTGACTATAAAGTAAAAGTTACTGTAATGCATCCCGGTATTGATACTTCCGTACCTACGAAATTCGGTCCTATCGACGGCGTATATTACAACTTGTCCGAAGAAGCTGACTGGAAGTTTGTATGTGACTGGTGGATTAATGCCGTAATGGACGGTATGTTCTACGAGGATGGTACGTGTAAGTACGAATTCCTTGATTTCTCCGGTTTCTACTGGATGGACGAACAGGTCGGCTTTACAACAAAATATATTACACACGTAGCAGACAGAACTCATAAACTCGGTTACAATTTCTATTGGATTCCTATGACTCAGGCAAACGGTGTTTTGTGGGCAAGAGACGTAGGATTTGATGCTATCGCATATCAGCCCAACCACTTCTTCGGTGAAGGTACAAATAACGATAGCAGTAATATATCCGCCGTTGGCAATAGCTGGATAGACCACATCGCATATATGTGTAACTACTATAATATCGGTGTGGAAATGGAAATTGACTCCCGTTTCGTTCAGGATATGGACATCGGTAAATACAACCAGTGGATTGACTACCTCAATGGTGTTAAGAGAAACGGCCTTGACGGTAAAAACTCATGGCGTGCATGGTATACCTCACTTTATGCTATGATAGATGCTGCACACTCTGATATCCCTGAAATCCGTAAGATTTACGATTATTCTTATCAGATTATGAAGGGTACTTACGAAATTCAGCCTCATATTACTGAATATTCCAAACCCGGTAATGATAACGTGCTTGTTGACACAATCACAGGTCAGGGTGGCGGTGGCTCCGGCGGAGCTTACTACAAACCCGAAGAAGATACCGTTGTTGCTCCCGAAACTGCTGTAACTTCAGATGAAGGTTATACCTGGATGACAGGTAATAACGGTTACAGACTTAAAAATTCAAACGATGAATATGTAACCGGCTGGGCAGAAGTAGACGGCGAATGGTACTACCTTAACGCTGACGGCTATATGGCTACAGGTTGGGTAAAAGACGGCAATACGTGGTACTACTTAAGAAATAACGGTACTATGGTATCAAATGGTTGGTACGCAGTTGACGGCGTATGGTATTACTTCGGTTCTACCGGTGCTATGAAACTGGGTTGGGTACTTGATAACTCAAGATGGTACTATATGACGTCGTCAGGTGCTATGGCAAAAACTTGCTGGAAACAGATTGACGGCAAATGGTACTACTTCACAGGAAGCGGTGCTATGGCAACAGGTTGGGTAGCAGTTAACAATAACTGGTACTACCTTGATGAAAGCGGCGCTATGGTAACGGGATGGAAGCTTATCAAGGGTAGCTGGTACTACCTTGTTCCTGCAAATGGTGCTATGGCAAAAGACACAACCGTTGACGGCTACAAATTGGGCTCCGACGGTGCAATGATCTGATTACTTCTCCATTTTAGTAAAATACTTTAAGCTTTTTAACTGAGGCATATACCAAAAGACGTTGAGGGGTGTATGCCTCGGGAAAAGCTTACAGAAACAAGAGGACGTAAAATAAATTGAATTTAAACTGAAAGGAAGAAGAAAATGAAGAAATTTTTGGCATTGATTATGGCTGTTATCACAGCCGTTTCAGTATTTGCAGGTTCTGTATCTGCAATGCTTCAGATCGATACTTATATAGAAACCGAAGCATATCTTGATGCTTATAAAGCTACGGTAGTAGAAGTTCTGGACAAAAGAATTATCGTTACTCAGCCTCAGTACGGAACGGGTGCAAAAGATATTGTAACAGAAATTTCCACGATTGAAGATCTTATTGAGTTTGTTGATCATCTTGAACTTGGTGAACCTTCTGGTACTCCTGTTATCTTTGAAGCACAGAAAGAACTTACAGAAAACGAAAACCTCAGATACGGTACAATTTATATGTACGACTATGATAAAAATCTCGATGCTTCTACAGACAAAAAGTATGCAAAAGCCTTGGAAGAGTTTGAAGAAATCGTAAACGAGTTGCGTGGTGCCAAGCCTTCAAAGGTCGATATTGATTTTAATGATTTCCGTGAAGCGTGGATCGAAGCGTATAATGCTACTACTATAAAAGGTCAGTCCAATATACCCGAATCCCGCGAACAGGCTGTTGATGCGGTAAAGGCGATACTTTGGGACGTTTATAAGTACAATAAATCAAATGACTACGGTACGGCAAGTATTCCTGATCCTTCTTACTTCACTTATGAAGATTACTCCCGCTTGAATATGTACACTTTGATCAAGAAGGCTTATGATTTTCCAAGAAGCAGTTCCAACATCAATAATGCTGAAACTTCTGAAATGTTTTACCTTGCAAACGAGTATGAAAGAGTATTAGGCATTGCCGAACGTGCAAACACCGATGACGCTGAATACGATTACTACGAATTGTATGACCAGGTTTCAAAGTTTAAGTCCACTGACTTTACATCTGATAACTGGGCAAAATTCAACGAATATCTTGACAAGGCTGAAGAAATTGCCTCCACAGCGGCAACTGTTACCGACTGGGAAGATGCTTTGGCAGAACTTAAAAACGCAAATAACGTTAAAGGTATCCCGGTGAAAATTACAGAAATGCAGAGAGCTTTGATGTCTGTATACGTTAATGAAGACGGTGAATCTAAAGTTGATTATCTTAAGGAAACTTATACAGGCCTTGCTTCTGATTACTGCATTTATGACGAAGCTGACTTCCGTGTGAGAAGTGACGGTAAAGGCGGTTATATCTATTCCGAAGAATGGACAGATTTCGTTAAAAACTATTATGATACAACTGAATCTTTTTCAGGTCTTTTTATAAGCGAATACTCTGCTTATACAAAACTTTATTCTCTCTGGGAAAAGGTTAAGAAAAGCTCCACAGGTGCAAAACAGAGTGAAGTTAACGAAGCACTCGATAATTTCTATGCCGCTGTCGATAAGTTGACTCCTACAGATGGTAAGGTTGACGGATGGCGTCTTGTAATGCTTAAAAACTACGTTGACAAAGCTAACGCTCTCAACGAAGAAGACTTTGTTACAACAAACAAAAAATGGGCAACACTTGAGGGTGCTGTTGAAGATGCTGAAAATACTTTGAGAAAAACAAATCCTTCCGACGGTGAGCTCACAAAAGTAACAACACTTCTCGAAAAAGCTCTCAACGAAGTACTTGTAAATGCAAAATCTGTTCCTTCTAATATGAAGAAAGAACTCAAAGAACTTATCGCTAAAGCTGACAGACTTATTGCTAACGTAACAACTCAGTCAGGTGCTCAGGTTGTTGCTTTGAGAGATGCTGCTGAAGAAGGCGCTGAAGTATATGGCAATATCGATGACACATATACAAACCCTGATAAAGCTACAATCTCTGAAGTAAAAGCTGCAATTGAAGCTTTGAACGAAGCTATTGCTGACTTCTCTACAACAAAAGGTTGGGTACAGACAGACGGCAAATGGTACTACGACGATTACGCTGACGGCTGGTACAAGATTGGCGAAACATGGTATATGTTCAACGCTGACGGTACTTTGAAAGTAAGCGAATGGTTCAAAGTTGACGGTAAATGGTACTGGTCCAACTCCAACGGTGGTATGGTAGTAGGCTGGGCTAAAGTTGACGGCAAATGGTACTTCTTCGACCAGGGTAACGCTATGAAGACAGGTTGGGTTAAAACGGGCGGTCTCTGGTACTACCTCACAGAATCCGGTGCTATGGCTACAAACACAACTGTTGACGGTTACAAAATTGACGCTGACGGTGTTTGGGTAGGATAAATCCCCCTTATATATCTCTTTTTCTTAAAGGGAGAGCCCTCTTATGAGGGCTCTTTCTTTTGATTTTGGCAAATTAAACAAATTAAGAACCGCAAATTTGTTCAAATTAACAATGAGAAAAACAACATCTATACAATTATTTGTTGAATTTATGCATTTACATTTCTTTTAAGTCGTGTATAATAATATTATAATGATAATTTTTTGACAATTCCCCCTTATATATATCTCTTTTTCTTGTGAGAAGGCTCAGGATTTTTTCCTGAGCCTTTTCGCATATTTATCTTAAAACGGGCGATACTTTCTAAAAAAGTGAGAGGAATTTTATGAAAAAAGAAAAATCGCCTTACAGTATCGTAGCAATTTCCTTTGTGATAACTTTTTCGGCACTTATAATCGTGATTATGCTTACACTTTCTGCCACAGTTTTACGAAAAAATGAAAACAAGGAAGAGCCTTCCGACCTTTCGATGTCCTATTACACCCCTGACAGTGAGGATGCTTTCAAAATGCTTTTGATTTACTGCAGAGAAAAAAGTGAGCCGCCCCTTTGCTACACAGTAGTGGATTTTAATCCGTCGGATGCGTCTGTTAACCTTATAAACATTCCCACCGATATAAAAGTTACGGTCAATACGAGAACTGATACCTTAAACGGGCATTATGACTATGCGGGATGTGAGAATGCAAAGTATGCCGCTTCAAATATTCTGCTTTCCGACATTGACCGATATGCGAGGATAGACGGTAACGGACTTATGAATATAATCGATGCTTTTGGTGGAATTGAGGGGGTTTTCCCCGAAGCTTTCACGGGGGAGAGGGTATCACTTCCCGTGGGTCGGCATCTTTTAAGCGGTAAGACCGTCTTAAATCTTTTGGAAGAAGAAAACTCCGTTTTCAGGTCGTTTGAAGATTTTTTTAAAAAATGGCTTGAAGAAAAATCAAAAGGGGATATTGAACCGAAAGGCGATTATCTTTTCACAGTTTTTGTAAACAACACTGATACCGATGTAACTCAGTTTGATTTTGCGTCACACAAAAAAGCGATAAGGTATTTTTTGCAGTCTGAAAACCAAAAAATAAGGATAAAAAAAGTAACGGCAGAGCCTTAAGACTCTGCCGTATTGCTTATATATCCTGTTTTACGCCGTCGCGGTAAACCGCTTCGATGTTGTAATCGTCATCAACGATAAGAAGGTCTGCAAGCTTTCCTTCTTTGATACTGCCGATTTCATCATCCATCTTAATCGCTTTTGCGGGGTTGATGGTAGCGGATTTAAGTACAGTTTCTTCTTTAATGCCGTAGTTTATAAGATTTTTTACACCCATATGGCTGTTTGCCACCGATCCTGCTATAACGCCGTTTTCGAGGGTTGCAGTGCCGTTTTTAACGTAAACGTCCTGACCACCTAAATCATATACGCCGTCGGGCATACCGCAAGCACGCATCGAGTCGGAGATAATACAGATTCTGTCCTCACCGAAAATCTTGAATGCAGTTCTCAAAACTGCAGGGTGGATGTGGAAACCGTCGCAGATAAGCTCAACGAATGCGTCACTGTCACATGCGGCACCTACTGCACCGGGGTCACGGTGGGAAAGGGGAGTCATCGCGTTGAAAAGGTGGGTTGTGTTGGTAGCACCTTTCTTGTAAGCTTCCATACATACGTTGTAGTCGCCGTTTGTATGAGCAACCGAAACAGTCACCATATCCTTTGCTTTTTCGATAAAGTCAAGGTTTCCTTCCACTTCGGGGGCAACGTCAACAAGCTTTACTCTGTTGCCGGAGAGCTCATTGAGTTCTTTGAAAAGCTCGATATCACCTGGGATGATGTATTCTTCAATGTGAGCACCTTTTTTGGAAACACTCAAAAAAGGACCTTCCATATTGATACCTGCAAGGCGTGTGCCCTGAGCACCCTGATTATCGGCAAAATCCTTATAAACACTGAAGGATTTTCTCAAATCTTCTTTTGAAACGGTCATCGAGGTTGTCATAGCGGTTGTAACACCGAATTTTATATAAACCTTTGCCATATCTTCAAAATATTCTTTTTTGCCGTCGCAGAAATCGTATCCGCCACAACCGTGGGTATGTATATCAATGAAACCGGGGAGAAGCTTTTTACCTTTTAAATCGTAAACTTCGCCGTCGTAAGAAAGATTTTCACCGATTTTCGTGATTTTGTCGCCTTCAATAATCACGTCTTTGTTTTCAAAAATCCCGTTTTCGGTGAAAACTCTGCCGTTTTTAAAAATCATATATATCATTCCTTTCTATTATATTATATCATACCAATAAAAAAACTTCAATAACTCTTGACAAAAAGTTGATAATGGAGTATTATGTTCATATAATGAACATTCAAAATTTGAACGGAGGGATATTTTGGAAGATTTATTCAAACTGTTTAAAGCTATAAATAACTATCCCGTCACCAACCAGAGAGATCTGGCGAGTAAAGTGAATATCTCTGTGGGCAAGGTGAACGCCCTTTTGAAGGACGCCGAAAAACAAGGCTTTGTAAGAATTTCAAAAGCGGGAAAGGCATCACGTTTTTCTCTTACCAGAAAGGGTAAAGAGTTACTTGAAAAGACGCTTCTCACTCACCGCGAAACAAAGCTTACTCCCGATTCTCAGGATAAGCCCTTGAAAACGGCGGTAATTCTCTCGGCGGGTAAAAGAGATGACTTTAACACTCCCGTATCACTTTTAATGCTTTCCGAAAGCCGTATAATCGACAGAAATATCTCGGTTTTAGAGTCTAACGGAATTGAAAAAATTATCGTGATAGCGGGGTACCATTACAAGGAACTTTCCGAGCATTTTAAAAATAAGCAAAACGTTACAGTGCTTGAAAACACCCGTTATAAATGGTCGGGTACAATGTACGGCTTAAGCCTTGCAAAAGAATACCTTGACGGAGATTTTTTGGTTTTAAAAAGTGATATCGTCTTTGAACAGAGGGCAGTTACCGAGCTTATTGAAGAGAAGAACGTTTTCTCTGCTGTGATTTCTGCTCCCAACGGAAAACACGACGAGTCTTTTGTAGAGCTTGACCGTGACGGCAACATCTTCAGGATAAGTAAAGATATTCACCAGATCAACAAGGTTCAGGGTGAACTTGTAGGTATTGTGAAAATTTCGGACGAGATTTTTATCAAGATGCTTGAGTATTTTAAAGAAAATCAGAATCCGCTTTTAAACTTTGAGTATGTGCTTGAAAACATCGGACGAATTTACCGTTTTACGGGCGTTATGATAGACGACCTTATCTGGAGCAGAGTTGAAAATAAAAAGCAATACGATAACCTTGTTAAGATAGTTTATCCGAGAATTTTAAGAAAAGAAAAGGAAATGAAGGAAAAACTCGCATCCGATACCATTATGGAAATTCTGTCGGTTACAAAAGAAGAAATCGAGGAGATTTCCTTTGCGGGTGGTCTTACCAACACCAACTATTACGTTGAGGTAAAGGGTAAGAAATATATCCTTCGTCTGCCGGGTCGTATGACCGAGAGTATGATAAGCCGTGTCAACGAAAAACGTAATGCGCAGATTGCTTCCGACAGAGGATTTAACTGTGTGCTCGTTTACTGTAACGAGGAAACGGGCGTTAAGCTCAGTGAGTATATCGAGGGTGCGGAAACCCTTAACTCGCGTACAGTAAAACTCGAAGAAAATATGAAGAAAACGGCAGAAATATTAAGAAATCTTCATACTTCGGATATTGTTTTGGAAAATAAATTCAATCCCTTTGAGGAAACTGTTAAATACGAATCTCTCTGTGATTTTGAAACTGTGAAGCTTTTTGACGGATACTTTGAACTCCGCGAAAAGGTTTTTGCGTTGCAAAAGGACCTCGAAAAATTAGGGTATGAGCAGAAACCCTGTCATAACGATTTGGTTGCAGAAAACTTGGTCAAAGATACAAACGGCAGACTTTACCTTATTGACTGGGAGTATTCGGGTACCAACGACCCTATGGTCGACGTTGCCGCTTTGTTCCTTGAAAATGAGTTTTCTCCCGAAGACGAGGAGCTTTTCTTTAACTATTATTTCGGGGATGAAAAGGTTGATTTAAACCCTTATAAACAGAAAATCTGTATCTTCAAAATTGCTCTTGACTTTCTCTGGAGTATCTGGACTGTCGTAAAAGAAGCCAAAGGCGACGATTTCGGCAGCTACGGTCAGGACAGATTTGACAGAGCAGTTAAAATGATGAACGAATGGGAAGGAGTATTATAATGAAAACTAAAGCTTATAGCGGTAAAAAAATCGACTGGATGATTACTTTGCTTCCACTTGCAATTATCGTTGCACTTTGCGTTGTGTTTTTCTTTATGCCCGAGCAGTCAAACGCTGTGTTAAGTGAAATCCGTTTCCTTTTTGGTGATACTTTCGGTGTTTATTATCTGCTTATCGGTCTTGGCGTATTTATCGTGTCGATGTTCGTTGCTTTTTCAAAATACGGTGATATCGTGCTTGGTAAACCCAATGAAAAACCCAAGTATTCCTTCTTTGCCTGGGGTTCGATGATGTTTACCTGTGGTCTTGCAGCAGACATTCTCTTTTACTCTTTCTCCGAGTGGGCAATGTATGCAGTTGACCCTCATATCGAGGAGCTTGGCGGTATTCAGGAATGGGCAGGAGTGTTCCCACTTTTCCACTGGAGTTTAATTCCCTGGGGATTTTATCTTGTACTCGCAGTCGCTTTCGGCTTTATGCTTCACGTAAGAAACAGAGAACGCCAGAAATATTCCGAAGCCTGCCGTGCCGTTTTAGGTAAGCATACTGACGGTTTTGTCGGCAGAATTATCGACTTACTCGCAGTATTTGCTCTCATTGCAGGTACAGCTACCACTTTCAGCGTCGCTACTCCTTTGATGGCAAATATCGTAAACGCACTTTTCGGAGTTGAGCTTAACAGAACTACCGTAACGATTATCATCTTGCTTATCACCTGTGCCGTGTATACATATTCTTTGCTTCGCGGTTTCAAAGGAATAAGCTTCCTTGCAAATGCTTGTATTTATATGTTCTTCGGACTTTTACTGTACGTGCTTTTGTTCGGCGGTGAAGCTAAATATATCATCGAAACGGGTGTCGAATCCCTCGGCAGAATGGTGCAGAATTTTATCGGACTTTCCACCTACACTGACCCTAACAGAACTACAAGCTTTGCACAGAACTGGACGATTTACTACTGGGCATACTGGATGGTATGGTGTGTTGCCGCTCCTTTCTTTATCGGTAACATTTCAAGGGGCAGAACGGTACGCCAGACAATTTTAGGCGGTTACATCTTCGGCGTAGGCTCTACCATCGTAAGCTTTATAATCCTCGGCAACTACCCGATGTCCTTGCAGACAAAAGGTGCCGCAGATTTCTTAACTCAGTATAACGAAACGGGTGACTTGTACGCTTTGATTATAAATATCATCGACACCTTGCCGTGCAAGGGATTTGTACTCGCTCTCGTTTTTGCAACGATGATTGCTTTTTATGCAACCTCGTTTGACTCGATTGCTCTTACTGCTTCATGTTACAGCTATCATAAGCTCGGTGAAGGTGAACAGCCTAATAAAGTGATCCAGTTTATGTGGTGTATCCTTTTGATACTTCTCCCGATAGCACTTGTTTTCTCGGAAAGCTCTATGAGTAACTTGCAGACTGTAAGTATCGTGGCGGCGTTCCCGATTGGTGCCGTTATGGTGCTTATCGTTGCAAGTTTTATAAAAGACGCAAAGAACTATATGAAAGAACTTGAAGGCACAAAAGAAGAATAAAAAATAACGCTGACGGAAAACCCGCCAGCGTTTTTGTTTTTTAAGTTATCTCTGTACTCTTCCTGATGCGTCGCCGCCTGCGAGTTTTTCAACCTCTGCAACCGATACTCTGTTGTAGTCGCCTTCAACCGAGTGTTTTAAAGCGGAAGCTGCAACTGCAAACTCGATAGCCTCTTTGGAGGATTTACCCGAAAGAAGTGAATAGATAAGTCCGCCACCGAAGGAGTCACCACCGCCTACGCGGTCAACGATGTGGAGGTGATAGGATTTGGAGAAGTAATAATCCTCGCCGTCGTAAAGCATACCTGCCCAGTCGTTATCGTTTGCGGAAATGGATGTACGGAGTGTGATAGCAACCTTTTCAAAGTTAAACTTGTCAGCTAATTGTTTTGCAACACTCTTGTAGCCTTCGTGGTTGAGTTTTCCGCCGTAGATGTCAGTACCCTCAGCTTCGATGCCGAAAACGTCTTTTGCATCTTCTTCGTTGGAGATACAAACGTCAACGTACTGGCAAAGTTCTGTCATAGCTTTTCTTGCTTCATCTCTTGTCCAGAGTTTGCCGCGGTAGTTTAAGTCACAGGAAATCTTAACGCCTTTTTTCTTAGCGGCAATACAAGCCTCTTTACAGATCTGAACAAGGTTTTCGCCCAAAGCGGGAGTGATACCTGTGAAATGGAACCAGTCGGCACCGTCAAAAATGCTGTCCCAGTCAAAGTCAGAAGGAGAAGCCAACTGAATAGCGGAATACGCTCTGTCGTAGATACATACACTTCCACGCTGAGAAGCACCTTTTTCAAGGAAGTAGATACCAACACGTTCGCCACCTCTTACGATTTTTGAGGTGTCAACACCGAAATAACGGAGAGAGTCAACAGCCGCCTGACCGATAGCGTGTTTGGGGAGTTTTGTAACGTAGGTACTGTCCATACCGTAGTTTGCAAGGGAAACGGCAACGTTTGCCTCACCGCCACCGAAGGTAGCCTGCATCTGGTCGTTCTGGAAGAAACGGTAATATCCGTTGGGGGCAAGTCTTAACATAAGCTCGCCGAAAGTTACTACTTTACTCATTTTCTTATCTCCTTTATAAGGTCGGAAGCTTCTTTTGTGAGAGCTTCGATTTCGTCAAATTTGCCTTCGTTTATCTTGTCACCGGGAACCATCCAGCTGCCACCGCAGGAGAATACTGCTTTGCAACCTAAATAGTCTGCAAGGTTTTTAGCGTTAACGCCACCTGTGGGCATAAATTTAATCTTTGTGTAGGGAGCAGCGAGTGCTTTAATCATATTAACTCCACCTGAAGGTTCTGCGGGGAAGAACTTAAGGTAGGAAAGACCGAGCGACATACCAAGCTCGATTTCAGTAGGTGTGCAGACACCGGGGATGATGGGGTAGCCTTTATCCTGACAGTGCTTAACAACTGTGGGGTTAAGACCGGGGCTTACGATAAGGGAAGCACCTGCGTCCATTGCCTTGTCAGCCTGTTCGGGAGAAAGAACTGTACCTGCGGCAATTAAAAAGTCGGGGTACTCTTTTGCGATAAGGCGGATAGCCTCTTCTGCAGCGTCTGTGCGGAAGGTGATTTCAGCGGCACAGATACCGCCTCTTTTAAGTGCGCCTGCCAAAGGAACGGCGTCTTTTGCGTTGTCGATTTTGATAACGGGGATAACGCCCAAATCCGACATCTGTTTTATGATTTTTTCCAAAACTATCAACTCCTAAAAAATTTTACAAAATAGTTGACAAAAATTATAAGTCACTATACAATTACAGTATAGGCTTTATGGAAGATAATTTCCTCAAATATGTTATAAAATTTGCAAAATATCTTACAAAAAGGTGAGAATATGATAAATGATATCGGCAATATCTCGGGTCGCGATGACAGATATTTAAAGATGTGGGAAGTAAACGTCGGCCCCGAAATGAAGATGTTAAGAGACCACAGGCACATAAACTTTGAGTTTACCGCAGTGCTTGACGGCAAGGGTGTTTACCATACGATAGCAGGGGATGAAATAATGCAAAAAGGCGACGTTTTCGTCTTTTCGAGCAACGAGCCTCACTGTATCACGAGTATTGAAAGCGAGGGCTTAAAGCTTTTAAACTTGCATTTTAACGACTTTTTCGTAGCGGGAAATCCACTCCTTTCGTTAAAATACCCGAATATCTTTTTTAACCACTCAAGGAATTTCAAGCCGAAAATTTCAAAAGATAAATCGGAAAAGATTTTTGAGTACCTTTTTGCGATAAAAGAAGAACTTGAAAACAAAAAAGAAGGTCAGCTTTACGCCGTAACCTCATATATCGGGATAATGTTTATCGAGCTTATAAGAAATCACGGCTATTATCTTTCGCAAAGCAGTGTTTTTTCCAAGATTTTAAAGAGTGTTGAGTACATCGACGAGAATTTTGATAAGGATATAACTTTAGAGGAAATCTCGGCGGCGAGTGGTATTACCCCCAACTATTTTTCCAAGCTTTTTAAAGAGGCGTTTAACATAAAACTCTGGGACTATATTACTGCAAAGCGAATTGAAAAGAGCAAAAAGCTTATCATTTTTTCGGACGATGACAAGATTTTGGATATTGCTTTGAGTTGCGGTTTTAACAACACCGCAAACTTTAACCGCGCTTTCAGGCTCCATACCGGTATGACCCCACGCGAATACAAACGCTCAAGAAATACGAGGATATCATAAAAATAAAGGTGGGTAATTATGAAATACGAAAGCTCTGATTTAAGTCAGGGACCTATCCTTCCGCAAATGATTAAATTTACACTTCCGATATTATTTTTGGGATTACTGCAACATCTTTTTAACGTAGCTGACGTTGTACTGGCAGGTCAGCTTGGCACAAGTGGAAGTGACGCAGTTGCAGCGGTTGGAGCTACGACTGCGTTGAGAAGCCTTTTAACTAATTTCTTTTTGGGGTGTGCTACCGGAAGTGCCGTTGCAGTAAGTCACGCGCTTGGCTCGAAAAATCAAAAAGACGTTGATGAAACAGTGCATACTTCTATGCTTTTATCTGTGGTGATTGGTGTAATTTTAACTGTTACAGGAGTTGTTATTTCGGGTCCTCTGCTTCATTCAATGGCTACACCGGAAAATATTTTAGAAAAGTCCACAGTATATCTGCAGACCATTTTCCTGTCAACAATTCCGACAATCATATATAACTTTGCCGCTGCGATTTTACGTGCAAACGGCGAAACTAAAAAGCCACTTTTGTTTTTCCTT
Source organism: Oscillospiraceae bacterium (assembly GCA_045121595.1). Taxonomy (GTDB): domain Bacteria; phylum Bacillota; class Clostridia; order Oscillospirales; family Ruminococcaceae; genus Fumia. The sequence goes on from JBGVGI010000026.1 coordinate 25,657, forward strand.
TTAACGGCTCCTGTAAAGCTTATATTGACTTACATTTTCGTGTCGGTATTTAATCTCGACCTTGTAGGTATTGCATTATCTACATTTTGCTCACAAACCATAGCTGCCATTCTGGCAATTGACACACTCATACGCAGTGACAACAGTGTCAAGCTTCGTATTAAGGAATTAAGATTTTACAGAAAACCATTGTTTAAAATTTTAAGATTAGGCATCCCCTCGGGAATACAGTCTTCAACGTATTCTCTGTCAAACGTGGTAATTCAGTCCTCTATCAATTCGTTGTCATTTATTCCCGGTTTTATCACAGGCAACGCCGCCGCATGTAATATAGAGCTTTTTGCGGAAATAGTAACAGGCGCATTTTTGAATGCTGCTATGAGCTTTGTGGGACAGAACGTTGGCGCGAAGAAATACGACAGAGTCAAACGTTCATACCTGACCTCCCTAATGCTTTGCACAATTATGGTTACGTTTATGTCGGTTGTCGTTATTGTATTTTCAAAGCAGCTTTTAGGTCTCTTTATTACTGATTCGCAACAGGCGATTTCCTGGGGAATGGTAAGAATAGCATTTATTTTTGGCCCATTAGTTATTCAGGGGCTTATGGATACAACTGCAGGTGCACTCCGTGGACTTGGCGTATCAGTATCTAACGCTATAATATCATTGGCTGGATTTTGCGGTGTGAGAATATTGTGGTGTCTGACTGTTTTCCAGATACCAAAGTACCACGTTCCGCAAACAATATACGTAATTTATCCGATTACGTGGACAATTATTGCCATCGTGCAATTTATTATATTCTACGTCGTTTATAAACAGCAAAAACGCAAATTGCAGTTGCAAACAGTTTAGAGGTAAGGAATAACCCCGTTTGGAAATCCAAACGGGGTTATTTTTATTTCTTAAGATAAATAACTGATGCTGTGAGGTCGGGCATTTTGTTTACTGTAACAGTGGTGCCTGAAACTTCGATAAAGTCTTCACCGAATTTTGAAACGACGTTAAAGCCGTCGGGGATTTCAAAACTGAAAGTATCGGCAGTTTCCTCAAAGGAGTGGCAGATGATGACCATTTCGTTTTCGGTTTTTCTTACCACTGCCTGAGTGCCTTTGGGGTAGCGGATGTTGTTACTGCGGTTGCCGTAAATTTTACTGTCGCCGTTAATGATAACGTTATCAAGCTGTTTATAGAAGTTGAGTGCTTCTTTTAAGATAGCCTTCTGTTCGTCGGAAATCTTATCAATTTCACCCGAAAGGCAAATTCTGCCTAAGAATGAAGCGGCAAGAGAATAGTAAAGGCGTTTTGGAGTGTCGTCGCATCTTAAAACTGCCCAGATAGAAGAATGAACGGGGAGCATAAGGTTATGTAAATTTGCGGCGATGTAGGGAACTTCTATTGCCTCGTGGGCATCGGAGAAGCTTGAAACCGCAGACACTTCAAACATTGAAGGCTCAAGACGGTGACCGCCTGAAGAACAGTTTTCGATAATAAGGTCGGGGATTTCTTTTTTCATTTCCTTAAAGAAAGTGCGTACCCCCTCAAGGTGTTTTCTGAGTTCTTCGGGGCCTGACTCTTTACCGTCAACGGTAACGCCTAAGTTTCTGTTATAGTCAACCTTTATGTAGCCGAAGCCGTTATCGGCAAGTAAATCAATAACCTTCTTTTTAAGGTGTTTATGTACTTTTTGCTGTCTGAAATCGAGGTAAGTTCTGATACCGCTTGTATTGATAACTCTGCCGTCACGTTTTAAGTGGATATTATCGTATTTCTTAGTGAAATACTCAGATCCTATTGTGGTAACTTCAAATTCAAACCAGATACCGGGCACCATACCCATATTGCGGATTTCGTTATTCATCTTACGCATATCGGGGAAGATGTTTTTATCGGGAATCCATTCGCCGTTTGAGTCCTGCTCAAAACCTTCCTTACACCAGCCTGCGTCGATTACTAAGTATTTTACGTCAAAGCTTTTAAGCGCTTTCGCGTAGCTTAACATCTTTTCCTGAGTGGGTTTACCCCAGGTGGTGCAGTATTCGTTAAAGGTTACGGGGATACCTTCTTCGCCATATTTTAAGTAGGCGGGTTTGTGCATATCGTTAAGTGCCGAGCAAAGGTCGTAAATATCGCCCTTTACAGTTGCAATAAAAGCGGTGGGAGAGGTAAAGCTTTCACCTTTTTTGATGACTTTTTCCCAACCTGAACAGGTGTAGTCACCGATACCGCCCGTTAAAGAAAGGGTATCGTAAAATCTTGAAAGTTCCATCTGCCAGGTGGAGTTGAGTTTAAGTCTTGCGCCCCATAAAACGTGAGTTTTGCTGTCTTCAACGGCGGAAGTGCCGAAATAACGCTGAACGGGGTAGGAGCCGAAGCTTCCGAAACGTTCACTTCCGCAAGTCCATCCGCTCCAGGTTTTTTCGAGGTTTAATTCTTCGATAGTCTGTACTACGTGTTTGCCTTCCTTACTCCAACCGCCGTAAAAACGGTGGAATTTATAGGTGTCGGGTGCGTCGGTAGTCTGGAAAGGGCTTATATTATCAAGCGCAAAGCTTGAAAGCATTCTGAGTTTAGTGGATTTTTTCTTTGTGTTTACAAAGGTGGTTTTTACTTCAAAACCACGAAGACCTTCGATATGAGTAAGGGTATGAATAAGGGTATAACCTTCGCATTCAAGCTCAGTTATAATCTCGGTCTTGTCATTTCGTTGAATGGATTTCTGAGATTTAAAGAAAGTTTTGTCGGTAAGGTCGGGGGTTTTCATGGTAAACCCGGGGTGCTGCATATTAAGGTCGTCAGTGTAAAAGTATACAAGGCTTCCGATATTCCACTGATGCATATATCTTGCTCTGGGGTCGTAAGGGTCGTTCGGGATATCCCAGGGATTTGCAACGTTTCCTTCCATCTCAGCGGGAATGAGAAGCATCGTTACGTTTTTTTGTTCGTTTATAAGATATTTTACAATGGTGTTACCAAGTTTATAGCTTTTAATCTCCATAAGTTACTCCTTGAAAAAGTTTATACAACATAATTTTACATCAAAACCTTATTAATTAAAATGTCAAAATGTTATTTGAGTTTGTTAAAATGTTGGATATTAATTATTTTTGGTATACCGATGTAATTAAGCTTATATTTTTTGACTAATTCTTTTGCAACTGTGAGTGACTCACCATCAAAAGCAGACGGAGTATCGTGAGAATCAAAGCCGAAAGTCACGGGGGGTTTTTCTTCTCCCATAATTTTAAGGAAGGCTTCACGCGGATATGCTCTGTGGCCACGTATTCCTAAAAAGTTTATTTCAAGGGGGATATTTTTCTCTCTTGAAGCAACGCAGATTTTACGCATTTCTTCGTTATACAGATTTTCGTTACCTGTAAAGTTTATAAGGTCGGGGTGGGCAACGTAGGTGAAAACACCGCTGTTTATAGCGTCAACGACGTTTTGTACGTACTCTTTCAAGTGGTTTTCGTCATCGTGGGGAGTACCACTGTAAAAGCCGTCAGGGTGTCCGTTGTAGATATGATGCTGACCTAAAATTAAGTATTCTGCGCCAAGGTCTATGGCGATTTTAAGCATTTCGTCGAAATATAAGGGGAAATATTCGGATTCAAAGCCGATTTTAATCTCGATTTCGTCCTTATATTTTTCGCTAAGGTCAGAAATCATTCTTATATATTTTTCTGCCTGTGCCATGGGGACTCTGTGCCCTGACTCAAAACCATCGGGAAAGATAAAAGGGATATGGTCGGAAAATCCCATATATTCAATTTTGTTTTCGATAGCGCGGAGTACATATTCTTCGGGAGTGCCCGATGCGTGACCGCACAGATGGGTGTGAGTGTGATAATTGTAGTTCATATTTCCTCCTTGACGGTGATTAGCTCGTCTACTTCATTTTTGTGAAAAAGATTGTATCTGCCGATGTGATTTTTCTTGGTTTTATCCATAAGCACGATGCAGTGGCGGGAATTGTTCCTCATAATTTTTGCTATTTCCGCCCATTCGGGGAAATCGTCTGTCAGCATTCCGTCCTGACCTAATCCATTACAGGAAACAAAAGCAATGTCAACATTTATTCCTCTTAAATAATTCTCGGTATCTCTGCCCACAAGGCAGTTTTCACCTGCCATATAGTCGCCACCCGTGAGCTTGCAGTGAACACCGTATTTATTAAGCAAAGGCAAAAACATAACGCAGTTTGTGATGACCGTTATATTTTTGTGTTCCTTGAGATAAGGAATGAGGTAAGCGCAGGTCGAGGAGGCCTCAAGAAAGATATATTGGTTATCCTTTAAATATTTCTGCGCCATTTTGGCAATTTTCTTTTTCTCTTTTTCATTTATGTGCATCCTGACAGAAATCGGCATATCGCTTTCGGAGTCGGGGAGTACCGCACCGCCGTGGTAACGGATGAGAAATCCCGCGCTTTCAAGCTCCTTCAAATCACGCCTTATCGTCATTTCACAAACGTAAAGCTCCTTTGAAAGTGCTTTTACCGAAACCCTTTGCTTTTTATTGAGAATATCAATAATCTGTTGCTTTCTGAGGTTCAGGGGCATAGAAATCCTCCTTGTTCGTAAATGTTCGATTATCAACATTTCGAACATCTATTGAGTTTTAAATGTTCATATGCTAATATTGTATCACATTTAAAAAGAGGTGTAAAGGGAATGCTTGAAGAAGTTAAGAGTTTTTTGTATAACGATTTTTTTGTTCAGTTTATTGGGTTTACGGGAATGGTGGTTTCACTTTGTGTTTTTCAATGTAAAAAGTATCACTCACTTATGTTTACAAGGATAGCAAGTGAAATAATTTTTGCATTTCAGTATTTTCTGCTCGGTTCATATACGGGGATGTCGACGAATTTAGTAAGCATCGTTACCAATCTTATTTACACCGACAGAGTCAAAAAAAGAAAGCCCACCTTAGGGTGCCAGATAATATTTTCTGTAATTTTTACTATTGTCGGTATTGTAACCTGGCATGGGTGGGTAAGTATTCTTGTTATCATTTCAAAGCTTTTGTCGACTATATCTTACGGTACACAGAGTCCTAAACTCATTCGGTACGCAAGCTCAATAAACTATCCGTTATGGCTTGTTTACGATATTTTTGCAGGGTCAGTCGGAGGCATTATAACAGATATTATCGGATTTTGTTCGTTGCTTGTGGGAATTTACAGATTTGATATAAAAAAAGAAAAGGAAGTTCAGTAGAACTTCCTTTTTTGTTTAGGCATAACTGACAAATCAGAACCCGCCTGAAATTATTCAAAATTCGGCTTTTTCTGCGTTGTCGGGCTTGAAAGACGCGAGTATTCCTTCGCCCTGCCGCCTTGAAAAATCACAAATTTTCAGTAATTTCAGGTTCGGCGAATTTTTTACACACTGTTTTTCAGGTGTTTTTAAGGCAAAACCACAGTGAATACTTTGTGTATTCACGCGGATTTTGACAAAGAAACAACGGAAAACAGTAAGTA
>JBGVGI010000027.1:0-122413 GCA_045121595.1 Oscillospiraceae bacterium
GTGACTTCAATGCAAAGCAAATATATTCGTTACAAAACTGTATACACCCAAATCATTAACTTTTTTGATGAAATAAAAGGCAAAAGCCTACGATAATGCTGACGCATATCGTAGGCTTTTAACATATTAGTTCGCAAATAAAGTAATGATTTGGGCGAATTATCCCTAAATGAAGCCGCCGTTAGTTGGGTTCTTTTTCGTTAACTTCAAATATATAGTCACCACTTTTTAAAATTTTGACAAGTTCCTTTTCGTCATTCGGCAAAACCTTAGTCTTTAAAGCCGAAATCCCTATGTGGTGAAGTTTATGCACGTCAGCACCTATAGTTTTAATTTCAATATTGTTTTCATCTGCAAATTCAATAGCCTTTTCACAGTTTGAAGTCTGCTCGGGTTGTGTGTTTACAGTCTCAACACCGTCTAAAAACATAAGCGGTAACGGTGAGTTTTCAGTCCTGAAAGGATGCGCCTGGATAAAGAGAAGCTCATCGTTATGAAAGCTGTTATAAAAGTCTTTAAGGCTAATATCACGAAGCATTACAGTTTTACGCAAAAACTCCTCGTCAAGTCCGAAAATGAGGATATCGTTTATTCTGTCAAGACAGTATTCTGCACCTAAAAGCACTTTCACCCCAAGTGATTCGCCAAGCTTTTTCGCCTCATAAAAATCGTTAAGGTAAAAGCTTACAGGGTCGTCTGCGCGTTGATACTGTGCATATTTGTGGTCGTATAAGAAAAAGTGATTTGTTATCACCAAAACATCATACCCTTTTTTCTTTGCCTCGGTAACAAGCTCACGAGGTGTAATGGTGGCACACCCCGAAACAGGTGATGTATGGGAATGAAGCTCAATTTTATACTTGTATTCCATCTAAATAACCTCGATTACTCTGGCATGACCGCGTCTTAATTCGCCCGTACAAATCTGGCGTTTGCCCGAATCTGAAAATCCGTCAAAATTAAGATGGACGTGCCCCGCTACGATACATTTGATTTTATCTTCTTTTAATATATAGTCAACGGCTTTCAGGGTATCTTCATTTGAAACCTGATCGTTATAATCTTTTTCGCTGTAGTTTTTATAATACTCTTCGGGAGGATTTAACTGATAACCGCATTTTGCCCACTCTGCCATAAGTGTGTCAGCAAGTTTTGCCACGAAAAACGGCACGTGCATACAAAGGATAACAGGATATCCCTTTTTAACCTCGTTTTTTATAAACTCAAGTTGAGTTTTTGTAATCTCGTAATAGATATCCAGAAACGTTACAAAATTCACTCCGTTTACTATTTTCGAGTCATACATAATGTTATTTTTATAGCATTCGCTCCATTTTTCTATAAAGTATTCTCGGTAGTTTTTATCACCTTCGTAAAGGTCGTCTATATCAGCACAAAAATCGTGATTTCCGGGGACAAAAACAGAATTTTCAGGGAATTTTTCGAGTGCATAACGCTTGTTATCCTCCGAATAATAGATAAAATTATCCCCCGTGCAAAGCACCATCAGGTCATTTTCCTTTGCATATTCCATTGCTTTTTCGAAGTATTCCGTGTTTTGTGAAAAATTCTTTTCAGTTATTATATCCATATGAGGGTCAGAAACGTGTAAAAACTTAAAAGGCTTATCTATTCCCACTTCAATAACCGATTTTTCTATCTTAAGCTCGTACATTGTGCACCACCTCTATCGTATTATACTATACAAAAAATGTAATGTAAACTACATTTTTTGCAAACAACATTGCGTTTTCTGAAATTGACTTTTCTCCCTCTTAGTAGTAAAATATAAAAAAAGGAGAGATATTATGTATTCAAAAGAAATGTTCTGGGTAAACCCCTTTAAGCTTCCGTTTGAAAGCGTTGACTCACTTTGTGAGCTTATAGTAAGTGACGAAGATATCGCAGATGCCGAAGCAAGACTTAACCGTTTTGCTCCCTTTATTAAAAAATATTTCCCTGAAACGGAAGAAACAAACGGGCTTATCGAATCCCCTTTAAGAGAAATCCCCGCTATGAAAAAGGCACTTTGCAAAGACCTACCAGGCAAACTTTTCCTTAAAATGGACAGTCACCTTGCCGTTGCAGGGTCTGTCAAAGCAAGAGGCGGCATTTACGAGGTTTTAAAACACGCAGAAGACCTCTGCTTAAATGCAGGTCTTATCAAAACCACTGACAACTACGAAAGATTTCTGGATAACGATATCCGAAATTTCTTGGGTGAACATACAATGCAGGTAGGCTCTACGGGTAACCTTGGTATGTCAATCGGCATTATGAGTGCGGCTTTAGGCTTTAAAGTAAAAATACATATGTCTGCTGACGCCAAACAGTGGAAAAAAGACCTTTTAAGAAGCAAGGGCGTTGAGGTTATAGAATACTCTGCCGACTACTCAAAAGCGGTAGCCGAAGGCAGAAAAAATTCCGACACAGACCCCAAAAGCCACTTTGTCGACGATGAAAAATCAATTGATTTGTTTATAGGCTACGCTACTGCGGCAAAACGCCTGAAAGCTCAACTCGATGAACAAAATATCACGGTGGATGAAAGCCATCCCCTTTTCGTTTACATCCCCGCAGGTGTCGGCGGTGCACCGGGTGGCATCAGCTACGGGCTTAAACGCATCTTTAAAGACAACGTTCATTGTTTCTTTGTTGAAACTACCACCTGCCCTTCGGTTCTTATCGGTATCGATAGCGGTAAATACGAAAAAGCAAAGGTTCAGGACTACGGAATTTCGGGCAAAACCGAAGCCGACGGCCTTGCATGTGCAAGTCCCTCAGGTCTTGTAACAAGGTTTATGAAACCCATCATTTCGGGTGAATTCACGTTAGACGATTATAAGCTTTACGATTATTTACGTCTTTTATATTCTTCCGAAAATATCCGCATCGAGCCTTCAAGCTGTGCAGCATTCGAAGGCCCTGCATCGATTTTAAAATACCCTCAGTCGGAAGACTATCTTAAAAACATCCCCCTTGAAAACGCAACCCATATCTCCTGGGCAACGGGTGGCAGAATGATCCCCGACGAAATCTACGAAGAATATCTCAATACACATATACAGGTGTTGATATGACATCGTTACCAAAGCGAAAACAACTTCGCATAAAAGATTTTGATTATTCCGATGCAGGTGCATATTTCGTCACCATCTGCACGTCAGACAGACGCAAAGTTTTCTGGTCTGATTGTAGGGGCGAACTGTGTTCGCCCGAAAATCTGCCATTATCGGAAACAGGACTAATCGTAAACAAAGAAATTTCAAAACTTGAATTTATTTATAACAATGTCAATGTGGATAAATATTGCATTATGCCTGATCATATTCATTTGATTTTACGAATCGAATCTGAAGAAAACGGGCGAACACAGTTCGCCCCTACATTATCACGTATAATCAAACAATTCAAAGGGGCAATAACCAAGCAAATTGGCAAATCTGTCTGGCAAAGATCATTTTATGACCACAAAATCAGAAACCACGAAGATTATCTGGAAATATGGGAATATATAGAAAATAACCCCTGTAAATATCTGTAAAAAGGCTTGATCAAATTGGTCGGGCCTTTTAAACTGTTTACATTAACTAAATAATATGGTACAATGAACAAGGTGATTTTAATGTACAAACAAAAAATAGGTTTTTCAGTCGGTAACGATTACAGTATCCCCACCGCTGAAGTGGTAAAGATGTTAAAACAAATCGGTTTTGATGCTATATCTCCCGTTTACACAGACGACGATACCTTGTTGAAAATTGTAAACTCTGCAAATGAATGCGGTTTAGAGCTTCAGTCACTTCACGCACCTTTTTACAAAACGGCAGATTTATGGAGTGATGACGAAAGCGTTTCTTCCCCTGCTAAAAATGAAATACTTGATTCCTTAAAGGCTTGTGTTAAATTTAATATCCCCGTTTTGGTTATGCATACCTGGATAGGCTTTGAATATGAATTTGATTCAAACTCATTAAACTATAAAAACTTTGATGAAATTGTAGCCTATGCCCGGAAAAATAACATAAAAATTGCATTTGAAAACACCGAAGGAGAAGAATATCTCTTTGCATTGATGGAACATTTTAAAGACAATGACACAGTAGGTTTCTGCTGGGATTCGGGACACGAAATGTGTTATAATCATTCCGAAGATCTGCTTAAAAAATACGGTGACCGCCTTATTATGACGCATTTAAACGATAACCTCGGTATTGGCCGTTTTGACGGCAGAATTAAACCCACAGACGACTTGCATCTGCTCCCCTACGATGGCATTGCCGACTGGGATTATAACGTAAATCGTCTTAAAAACTCAAATCCTCTCACAATACTGAATTTTGAACTTAAAATCCGTTCCATTCAAGGCCGCCACGAAAACGACGTTTACGGTGCGATGAGCCTTGAGCATTACTTCACCGAAGCTTATAAAAGAGCTTGTAAAATCGCATACCGATATTCAAGATAATAAAAAGGCTTGACCAATCTGGTCAGGCCTTTATTTAATCACCCAATAAATAACCCCATAAACCACACTTGCCACTGTTCCGTAGACGATAACAGGCCCTGCGATTATGAACATCTTCGCCCCCGTTCCTAAAATAAAGCCTTCTGCTTGTGGTCAAGTAGGACCCATTAGTTTTAAAAAATATTTACATCGAGTTGACGGTGTGGTATAATGCAATAAAGTGAGGTATAAAAAATGAAATCTATAAAAAGTTTATATAAAATAGGCTTGGGACCTTCAAGTTCTCACACTATGGGGCCTTCATTTGCTGCAACTGATTTTTTAAATATATATCCACAGGCAGATTTTATTAAAGTGACATTGTTCGGTTCTCTTTCTAAGACAGGAAAAGGTCACGGCACAGATAGAGCAATTTCAGAAACCCTACGAAAGGTCGAACATCAAATAGTTTTTGATTACGAAACCGAAACTACCGTTCACCCTAACACATTAGAATTTATTGCTTTTAATAACAATATCGAGTTGGGTAGAAAATTTTATTACAGTATTGGCGGTGGTGAAATAAAAACCGATAACTCCGTATCTTGCAATGAAAAAGAGGTTTATTTCCAAAATAAATTCAGTGAAATTGCAAGCACTTGTAAATCTCAAAACATTCGCCTTTCCGACTACGTTTTTCAAAATGAAGACACGGACATTAAACCATATTTGATGGCAGTTTGGAAAACAATGCAAAATGCGATAAACGAGGGACTTAGCAAAAGCGGTACACTCCCTGGTGGTCTTTCTGTCGAGCGAAAAGCACAATTTTTGTTTAATCAAAAACACATAGACGAAAGTCCGCAAACAAGAGAAAACAGATTGGTTTGCTCTTACGCATTTGCGGTCAGTGAACAAAATGCAGATTGTGGTATCATTGTTACTGCACCCACCTGCGGCTCTTGTGGAGTATTGCCTGCGGTTTTAAAATATATGCAAGACAAAAACAACTTCACTGATGAAGATATTATACGTGCTCTTGCTGTTGCAGGACTTGTAGGAAACATTGTCGCCACTAACGCGTCTATAAGTGGCGCAGAATGTGGCTGTCAGGCCGAAATTGGTACTGCTTGCAGTATGGCGGCTGCTGCGTTATGTGAACTATTTGAAATGGGAATAGACCAAATTGAATATGCAGCCGAAGTGGCGATGGAGCATCATTTGGGTCTTACTTGTGACCCTGTTTACGGTCTTGTTCAAATTCCATGTATTGAACGAAATGCTGTTGCTGCAATGCGCGCAATTAATGCACTAAGCCTTGCAAATTTTTTGTTTGCAAGCAGAAAAGTGTCTTTTGATGTAGTTGTTGAAACTATGTATCAAACAGGCAAGGACCTATCCCATCTTTACCGAGAGACATCAGAGGGCGGTCTTGCAAAACTGTATACGAGTAAATAAAATTGAGAAGGCTTAACCTGCAGGTCAAGCCTTTTTTTGTGTAGGGGACGCCTTTTCCGTTCCGCATTCAGAATGCATAAATGCATTCACTACTATTATAACAATGTCGTTATCCAATAAATAATCCCGTATATCACCGATGCTACTGTTCCATACACAATCACAGGCCCTGCGATGATAAACATCTTCGCCCCAGTTCCTAAAATAAAGCCTTCCGATTTAAACTCAAGTGCAGGTGATACTACCGCATTTGCAAATCCCGTTATCGGTACTAACGTCCCTGCCCCTGCGTGTTTTGCGATTTTATCGTAAACTCCCAGTCCCGTTAAAACGGCACTTATCAAAACAAGAGTAATGGAAGCTAAAGAAGATGCCTTTTCGGTATCAAGTCCAAGATACCCGTACAAATTTATAAACACCTGCCCCAACGTGCAGATAAGTCCACCGATTAAAAAAGCCATTGGAATGGTAAAATAACTTTTCGTAGGCGGAGAAGCTTTTTTGACAAGTTCGGAATACTCCTTTTTTGAAATTTTCATAATTTCACCTCAAATTAATTATTGACTTAATTTTCAAAATTATATATAATGAATTTAAAGTAATTTTTTGGTAATATTACTATTATATCTTATTAAGGAGGATTTCACTATGGAACTCAAAGGTTCAAGAACCGAAGCTAATTTGATGGCTGCTTTTGCCGGTGAATCTCAGGCAAGAAACAAGTACACATATTACGCTTCCAAAGCTAAAAAGGAAGGCTACGTGCAGATTGCAGCACTCTTTGAAGAAACTGCAAACAACGAAAAGGAACATGCAAAAATCTGGTTTAAACTTCTCCACGATGGTATGCCCGACACAGCAACTAACTTAAAAGATGCTGCTGCAGGTGAAAACTACGAATGGACAGATATGTACGCTAATTTTGCAAAAGAAGCAAAAGAAGAAGGCTTTGACCACATCGCATTCCTCTTTGAAGAAGTTGCAAAAATCGAAAAAGAGCACGAAGAAAGATATCTTAAACTTCTTGCTAACGTTGAAAACGGTCTTGTATTCTCAAGAGACGGCGACACAATCTGGAAATGTTCAAACTGCGGTCACATCGTTATCGGCAAAAAAGCTCCCGAAATGTGCCCCGTTTGCTCACACCCCAAAGCATACTTCGAAATCAAAGCAGAAAACTATTAATAAACGCACAAACCTCTCTGTAAAGAATTTTGCTTTACAGAGAGGTTTTCTTTGTTTTATCGATAAAATCTTGTATAACATCATTCCTTAAACAGATACTTCAACGGATTATTTTCAATATATTCCCATATTTCATCGTAATCTTTCTTATTTCGTATTCCGTGATCGTAAAAGGATTTCTGCCATACCGATTTACCGATTTGTTTTGTTATTGACCCCTTAAATTGCTTGATTACCCGTGATAATGTAGGGGCGAACTGTGTTCGCCCGTTTTCATCAGATTCGATACGTAAAATCAAATGAATATGATCAGGCATAATGCAATATTTATCAACAATGACATTATTATAAACAAATTTAATTTTTGAAATTTCTCTGTCTACGATCAGTCCCACTTCAGATAGCGGTAGATTTTCGGGCGAACACAGTTCGCCCCTACATTCAGACCAAAAAACTTTACGTCTGTTTGCGGTGCAGATAGTAACAAAATATGCACCTGTACTGTAATCGTAATCTTTAAGACGATTACTTTTTCTTCTCGGTAATTCCATTTTATTCACCAAATCAAAAACGGCAGGGATTTCCCTGCCGTAATTTTATTTCTTCATCAATTTAACCATAACCGCTTTTTGTGCATGGAGACGGTTTTCTGCCTCGTCGAAGATTTCGTTTGCGTGTTCTTCAAAAACTTTCGCAGTGATTTCTTCTTCTCTGTGTGCAGGTAAGCAATGAAGCACCATAGCACCCTTATTTGCAACCGCCATAACGCTATCGTTAATCTGGTATCCTTCAAATGCAAGTCGTCTTTGTGCAGCTTCCTCTTCCTGACCCATAGACGCCCATACGTCGGTTGTTACAACGTCAGCGCCTTCTGCCATTTTAAGAATGTCGGCAGACATTTCAAAATTATCTCCGTATTTTTTCGCAAATTCAAGGACGAAAGGATCGGGTCTGTAGTTATCGGGACAAGCGATTGAAACCTTCATACCAACTGTAAGGCCACCAACAATCAAAGAGTTTGCCATATTGTTTCCGTCACCGATGTAGCAGAGTTTAAGTCCCTCGAGAGTACCTTTATGCTCTCTTATCGTCATAAGGTCAGCAAGAATCTGACAGGGGTGACAGTAGTCGGTAAGTCCGTTGATAATCGGGATAGAGCCGTATTCAGCTAAATCCTCAACTTCTTTTTGTGCAAAGGTACGAATCATAATGCCGTCAAGGTAACGGGAAAGTACCCTTGCAGTATCTTCAACGGGTTCGCCTCTGCCTATCTGCAAGTCACGGGAGGACAAAAACATTGCCTGACCGCCAAGCTGATACATACCCGTTTCAAAAGAAACTCTCGTACGTGTTGAGGATTTCTGGAAAATCATACCGAGTGTCATACCCTCAAGATGTTTATGGGGGATGCCGTTTTTCTGTTCATATTTGAGTTTATCAGCCAAATCAAGAATATCAATAATTTCTTCTTTAGTAAGGTCGCTTAACTTTAAAAGATGTTTCATTTTTATTCCTCCAGTGCTTTTTTCAAAGCGTTAATCTGTTCTTTAACTTTTTCTTTTGCGGGACCGCCGATGCAGTTACGCATAAAGGCGCAAGTTTTTAAGTTAATTGCATCGTAAACGTCTTTTTCAAAAACGTCGCTTAATTTTTTATATTCATCAAGCGGCAAGGTTTCCATAGTACAACCGAGTTCAATACACTTGTAAACCAGAGTGCCCGTGATTTTATACGCATCCCTGAAAGGAACGCCTTTTTTAGTGAGATAATCAGCGCAGTCAGTTGCATTGATAAAGCCTTTTGCCGCAGCCTTGTACATATTTTCGGGAAGCACCTTTGCAGTTTTAAGCATAGGCTCAAAGGTTACAAGACAAAGCTTAACTGTGTCAACTGCATCGAAAATAGCTTCCTTATCTTCCTGCATATCCTTGTTATAAGCAAGAGGCAAGGATTTCATCATCGAAAGAAGTGTTAAAAGGTCGCCATAAACACGTCCCGTTTTACCTCTTACAAGCTCTGCAACGTCAGGATTTTTCTTCTGTGGCATAATGCTTGAGCCCGTTGCGAAAGCATCATCAAGTTCGATAAACTTAAATTCCCAGGAGCACCAGAGAATGATTTCTTCGGAAAAACGCGAAAGATGCATCATAATAGTAGCAATTGCAGAGGCAAGTTCGATACAGAAATCTCTGTCGGAAACCCCGTCAAGGCTATTGAGCATCGGACCGTCAAACCCTAAGAGCGAAGCCGTCATTTCACGGTCGATAGGATAGGTAGTACCTGCAAGAGCACCACTTCCCAAAGGACAGTAGTTCATTCTTTTTGCGGTATCCGAAAGACGTCCCAAATCCCTTATAAACATATTCGCATACGCCATAAGATGATGTGCAAAGGTAATCGGCTGTGCTCTTTGCAAATGAGTGTACCCGGGCATAATGGTTTCAAGGTTATCATTTGCCATATCGCAGAGAGTATCAATAAGTTTTTTAAGCAAAACCTTAATCTCTTTAATTTCATCACGGAGATAAAGTCTTATATCAAGAGCCACCTGATCGTTTCTTGAACGTGCGGTGTGAAGGCGTTTACCCGCATCACCGATACGTTTTGTAAGCTCTGCTTCAACAAACATATGGATATCTTCTGCTTCCATATCAAACTGCAACTTGCCGTTTTGCAAATCTTCCAAAATTAAATTAAGCCCTTCGATAATCTTATCCGCATCTTCTTTGGGGATAATTCCCTGTTTGCCTAACATCGTAGCATGGGCAACAGAGCCTATAATATCGTGCTTAAACATTCTTCCGTCAAAAGCAATGGAAGAATTGAAATCATTTACCTTACTGTCCGCTTCCTTCTGAAAACGTCCTGCCCACATTTTGCCCATAGTTAAAATCCTTTCAGTAACTAAATGTGGGTAGGGTTTCCCCTACCCGCAAAAATTATTTATTCTGGTTTCTCTTTTCATCGAGCATAGCTTTAACCTTGATCGGCAAACCGAAGAGGTTGATAAAGCCTGCAGAATCACGCTGATCGTATACATCGTCCTCATCGAAGGTTGCAATTTCTTCATCGTAAAGAGAGTAAGGAGAAGTTACACCTGCGTTGATGATGTTACCTTTGTAAAGTTTGAGTTTAACTTCACCTGTAACAGTTTCCTGAGTTTTGTCAACGAAAGCAGAAAGTGCTTCACGCAAAGGAGTGTACCATAAGCCATCGTAAACGAGGTCTGCAAATTTAAGAGCAATCTGCTGTTTGTAGTGCTGAGTAGCTTTGTCAAGACAAAGTGTTTCAAGTACGTCGTGAGCGTGGTAAAGAATAGCTCCACCGGGAGTTTCGTAAACACCTCTTGATTTCATACCAACAAGACGGTTTTCAACCAAATCAGCAAGACCGACACCGTTAGCACCACCGATTTTGTTAAGAGTTTTGATTAAAGTAACACCGTCCATCTTTTCGCCGTCGAGTGCAACGGGGATACCTTTTTCAAAGCTCAACGTGATGTAAGTGGGTTTGTCGGGAGCCATTTCGGGAGATACACCCATTTCAAGGAAGCCTTCCTTGTTGTACTGAGGCTCGTTTGCGGGATCTTCAAGGTCAAGACCTTCGTGAGATAAGTGCCAGAGGTTTTTATCTTTGGAATAGTTTGTTTCACGTGTTATTTTAAGAGGAACGTTGTGTGCTTCTGCGTAGTCGATTTCCTCGTCACGGGATTTGATATCCCAGATTCTCCAGGGAGCGATAATCGGCATATTGGGAGCAAAAGCTTTGATAGCAAGTTCAAAACGAACCTGGTCGTTACCTTTACCTGTACAGCCGTGGCAGATAGCATCTGCACCTTCTTTTTTAGCGATTTCAACAATTCTCTTAGCGATAGGAGGACGTGCGAAAGAAGTACCGAGAAGGTATCTGTTTTCGTAAATTGCTCCTGCTTTGATTGTGGGGAAAACGTAATCGTTTACGAATTCTTCCTGAATATCTTCGATATAAAGCTTGGAAGCACCTGTTTTGATAGCTTTTTCTTCCAATCCGTCAAGCTCAGCGTCCTGACCTACGTTACCTGCAACGCAGATTACTTCACAACCGTAGTTTTCTTTAAGCCACGGAATGATAATGGAAGTGTCAAGACCTCCTGAGTATGCCAATACAACTTTTTTAAATTCTGCCATTTTAAAATCTTCCTTTCGTTATTTGTTCCGATGAACAAATTATACTAAAAAATACACTGAAAATGCAAGTGTTTTAACGCGTTAAAATAAAAAAAACGGCAATATTTGTATACTTATACAAATAATCACCGTTTTTTATTGGTTTGTTGGGTATTATTTTTGTATATTATTCAAATGCAATTGCATAATATACATATTTTATGCATTTAAATTCCTTTTCATAACCTCGGCAATAGCCTCTGCCTTTTGATGCATAACGCTTAAATCTTCCGATTCTATCATTATTCTTATAAGCGGTTCGGTACCTGAGGGACGCACAAGCACCCTTCCGTTATCTTCAAAAAACTTTTCAGTTTTATGAATAATATCCATTATTTCGATATCGTTAACATATTCGTATTTTTTGACGTTATCTACCTCCACGTTAACCGTCACCTGAGGCAGAACTTTCATAATTTTTGCAAGTTCGGAAAGCTTCTTACCCGTGTGCTTCATCACCGACAGAAGCTGAAGTGCCGTAATAAGTCCGTCACCCGTCGTATTATGCTCGAGAAAAATAACGTGTCCCGAATGCTCTCCGCCCAAGTTATAACCGTCTTTGAGCATTTTTTCCAAGACGTAACGGTCACCAACCTTGGTCTTTTTAATCTTTATTCCCTTTTCCTCACCCATCTTGAAAAGCCCTAAATTACTCATAATGGTAGCAACCACTGTATCTTTAGAAAGCTTTCCCTTTTCTTTCAGGTAGTTTCCGCAGATAGCAACGATTTTATCGCCGTCAACCGTTTCTCCGTTTTCGTCAACCGCAATAAGTCTGTCGGCGTCACCGTCAAAGGCAATACCGATATCGGCGTTTATCTCTTTGACAAGCTTTGCTACCTCTTCAATGTGTGTTGAACCGCAGTCACGGTTTATATTCGTCCCGTCAGGGTCGTTGTGGATAACGGTACAGTCAACACCGAGTTTTCTGAGTGCTGATGGTGCCGTAACGGAAGATGCACCGTTACCGCAGTCTACCGCCGCCTTTATCCCGTCAAGTCGGGTATCAACAGTAGTAAGGGTATAGCTTACGTAATCCTCAATAGCAGTGTCAATTCTCTGTACTGTGCCTATTCCCTCCCCACTCGGCAAGTCGGGAATATGAAGTGTACCTCTTGCAATAGCTTCAATTTTATCCTCAAGCTCATCCGAAAGCTTATAACCATTTGCGTTAAAAAGCTTAATTCCGTTGTATTCCATAGGGTTATGGGAAGCCGAAATCATTGCAGAAGCAGTCGCTTTATATTCTCTTGTGAGATAAGCCAGTGCAGGGGTCGGAATAACCCCCACCTGAATAACGTCAGCACCAATTGCGGTAAATCCTGCCGTAAGTGCCGCTTCAATCATATCGCCCGAAATTCGCGTGTCGCGTCCGATTAAGATACGAGGACGCATATTTCCTTCAGTGAGTACAGTAGCGGCAGCCCTTCCGATTTTAAAACAAAGCTCCGCCGTAAGCTCAGTACCCGCTACACCTCTTACTCCGTCAGTTCCAAAAAGTCTTGCCATAAATTCACCTCATGATTTTTTATTAATATTTTGACCATCGTTAAAAATATTAACACAAAACAACCATTAAATCAAATGAAAATTAAAGAAAAACTAAAAATATTTAATATTTTCCACAATTTTAACATAAATTTACAGATAAAAAGCACATCTTTAGAAGATGTGCTTCAAATTTCAGTTAAGCAGATAAATACCAAAATTAAGATATGCCGCAAAGGTTACCCACAGAAAATAGGGGAGTAAAAGATATGCTGAAGCTTTTGAAAGCTTTTTGAAATCTAAGATTGTCACGATAATCAAAACCCATAATAATAAAATCCAGATAAAGCTTAATAAATATCTTCCGAGGTTAAAGAAAATAATAGTCCAGAAAAAGTTCACAACAAGTTGAAGTCCGTAAACAAAAAGCGCTTTTTTCTTCTCGGTATCTCTGGGTGAAAGCGATACAAGGTAAGAAGCAACACCCATAAGAATAAAAAGCACTGTCCATACAATCGGAAAAATCCATCCGGGCGGTGACAAGGGCGGTTTATTGATACTTTCAAAGGTTTGCATACTGTCTTTTGTCAGAAATGCAGAAAGCCCTCCCACTGCAAGTGGAATTGCAAGTGCCAAAATCAGTCGTTTCCATTTAATTTTCAAACAAATCACCTCAAAATATTTTATGAGGTTTCATCGCAATTTATTCAAAACAAAAAGCCCTCTGTTTTCACAGAGGGCTTTATTAAATACGTATTAGTAAGAAAGTTTTTTAGCAATATCGAAAAGATCCATATCAATAGTTTTCTTCATTGCAAGTGCTTCCTTGATATCAAGGTCGATAATCTTGGAGTCTTTAAGAGCAACAACACGGTTACCGATTCCCTTGTCAAGAAGTTCAACAGCGTGATAACCCATCTGGCTCGGGATTACGCGGTCGCGGAGAGTGGGGTTACCACCACGCTGAATATGGCCGAGGATAGTTTCACGTGTTTCGATACCTGTTTTTGCTTCAATTGCCTGAGCAAGTTCTTTTGAATGGCCGATACCTTCAGCAACAACAATGATAAAATGTCTTTTACCGAGTGCTCTGGAAGCTTCGATTTTAGCGATAACGTCGTCGAAATCAGCTTCAGCTTCAGGAACAAGAATAGCAGTAGCACCACAAGCAATACCGATGTTGAGTGCAATATGACCTGCGTTTCTGCCCATAACTTCAACAACACTGCATCTGTCGTGAGACAAAATTGTGTCGCTCAAGCAGTCAACGAGGCTCAAAGCAGTGTTCATAGCTGTATCATAACCTATTGTGTAGTCTGTACAAGCGATATCGTTATCAATTGTAGCAGGGATACCAACACAGGGAATACCGAGAGAAGTAAGGTCACCCGCACCTCTGAAGGAACCGTCACCACCGATAACAACTAATCCTTCGATACCTGCTTTGATACATGTTTCTTTAGCTTTTTCAACGCCTGCCATTTCTCTGAATTCCTTACAGCGGGCTGTGTAAAGCATTGTACCACCACGATGAATGATGTTGGAAACACTATTCATATCCATTTCAATTAAATCGCCGTTGATAAGGCCGTTATAACCTCTTACAACACCGATAACTTTCATACCTTTTTCAAGACCTGCACGAACAACGCTTCTAATAGCGGCATTCATACCGGGAGCATCGCCACCGCTTGTCAAAATACCAATAGTTTTCATATTATTAACTCCTTTAAAAGTTTAACTACCTTTTATTTTAATACTTTTTTTAAAACTGTCAAGAGATTTTGATAAAAAAACTACAATCCTAAAAGTTTTACGAATTCCTTATTAAGACTTTCCTCTTTTTCTCTCGCAAGAGCTTCGCTTTTAGCTTTTACAAAATAGTAAATTTTTATCTTGGGCTCAGTACCTGAAGGTCTTATAACCGCCATATTACCGTCTTCAAGCTTAAAGGTAAGAACGTTGGAAGCAGGAAGCGTAATGGGGGTTGTTTTTCCGCCTATGCAATCTTTTGAGATACGTTTGTTATAATCTTCAAAGACTGATACCTTAACGTCTCCCACTTTTTCAGGCTGATTTTCGGAAAGGGATTTCATAATGTTTGCCATATTTTCCATACCCTTGGCACCTTCAAAAGCAAAGCTTTTCTGAGTGCAGAGGTAGTAGCCGTATTTTTCGTAAAGGGAATTTAAAACCTCAACGAGATTTTTACCCTCAGATGCATAAAATGCCGCCATTTCACAGATAAGCATTGAAGCTACAACGGCGTCCTTATCACGAACGTAAGTACCTGCAAGATAGCCGTAGCTTTCTTCAAAACCTAAAATATAACGGTTTTCCTCACCTTTGCGTTCAAGTCCTGCAATAAGGTCACCGATATATTTAAATCCCGTAAGCACGTCGCAAACTTCAACGCCATAATCTTTTGCGATATCGTTAATAAGGCTTGTGGTTACGATAGTTTTAACGACGATCGGGTCTTTGGGCATAGTGCCGTTTTTAATTCTCTCGGAAGCAATATAGTTTAAAAGCAGACATCCCACTTCGTTACCCGTAAGGAGTTTGTAGTCACCGTTATAGGGAACTGCAATACCAACACGGTCACAGTCGGGGTCGGTTGCCAAAAGCAAATCGGAGTTTGTTTCTTTGCAAAGTTTAAGTCCGAGTGCCAATGCTTCTTTGATTTCAGGGTTCGGATAAGGACAGGTTGTAAAGTTTCCGTCAGGGTTTTCCTGTTCAGGAACGATGTTAACTTCCTTGATACCGATTCTTTTTAAGATTTCACGAACGGGTTTGTTACCCGTACCGTTTAAGGGTGTATAGGTGAGTTTAAAATTACTCTTCTCTGCAATACCGGGGTTAATTGACTGGGAAAGCACGTTTTTATAATAGTTCTCGTAAACGTCATCACCGATATATGAAATGATATTTTCTTTAACAGCCTTGTCAAAATCGCAGACCTTAACGTCGTCAAATTCATTTACAGCTTTGATTTCGTTATAAACTGCATCTGCAAGTTCGTTTGCAAGCTGACAACCGTCTGCGCCGTAAGCTTTGTAGCCGTTATACTTTGCAGGGTTATGAGAAGCTGTAACCATAATACCCATCTGACACTTAAGCTCTCTTACTGCAAAAGAAAGGCAGGGTGTCGGCATAAGCTCCTTGTAAATATAAACCTTTATGCCGTTAGCGGCAAGAACTCTTGCTGCCTCTTTTGCAAAAAGGTCGGATTTGTTTCTGCTGTCATAGCTTATTGCAACAGAGCCGTTCTTCATATAGTTTGCAATACCCTGAGTTGCTTTTCTGACAGTGTAGACGTTCATTCTGTTGGTACCTGCACCAATAACGCCTCTTAGTCCTCCTGTACCGAATTCAAGTTCCTTGTAAAAGCGGTCATATATCTCATCTTCTTCTGTTTCAATACTTTTAAGTTCTTCTGTAAGGTCTTTGTCTTCCAAATCCTTCGAGAGCCATTCATTGTATTTTTTATTCATCTGATCGCTTCCTTTCATAAGGGGAAAAATATAAAAGTATGCCCCGAGTTTTCGGGGCAAAACTTATTAACCTAATACGGACAAAAGTACACCTGCGGCAACGGCAGAACCGATAACACCTGCAACGTTGGGGCCCATAGCATGCATCAGAAGGAAGTTTGTAGGATCTGTTTCAGAACCAACCTTCTGGGAAACACGAGCCGCCATAGGAACTGCGGATACACCTGCAGAACCGATGAGAGGGTTAACTTTACCGCCTGTAATAACGTACATAATCTTACCGAAGAGTGTACCACCTGCAGTACCGAGGCAGAATGCTGCAAGACCCAATACTACAATCTTGATAGTCTGCCATGAGAGGAAGTACTCTGCAGTCGCAGTAGCACCTACCGTTACACCAAGGCAGATAGTAATAATATTCATAAGCTCATTCTGAGCAGTTTTTACAAGTCTGTCAACAACGCCACTTTCCTTCATAAGGTTACCGAGCATAAGCATACCAACAAGCGGTGTAGCATCGGGAACGAGGAAAGAAACAATCAAAGTTACGATAAAGGGGAAAAGAAGTTTTTCGATTCTTGATACGGGACGGAGCTGAGCCATAACTACAGAGCGTTCCTTTTTAGTAGTAAGAAGCTTCATAATCGGAGGCTGAATAACGGGTACAAGCGCCATATAAGAATAAGCCGCAACCGCAATCGAACCTAAAAGCTCGGGACATAACGTCTTCGCTACAAGGATAGCTGTAGGGCCGTCAGCACCACCGATGATACCGATACCGCCTGCTGCCTGAGGAGTAAAGCCTAAAGCGAGTGCACCAAAGAATGCACCGAAGATACCAAGCTGTGCTGCAGCACCCAAAAGAAAGCTCTTGGGGTTTGCAATCAAAGGACCGAAGTCTGTCATAGTACCGATACCGAGGAAGATAAGCGGCGGATAAACGCCAAGCTTAACGCCGAGGTAAAGGATATCCAAAAGGCCACCGTGTTTTAAAACTTCACCGTAGTCTACGTATTTCTCAACATAAAAATTCATATGGAAAATTTCAGCACCGGGGATGTTTGTTAAAAGCATACCGAATGCGATGGGAAGCAAAAGCAAGGGTTCATAACCTTTTGCAATAGCAAGATAAGAAAGGAAACAAGCAATTGCAATCATAAGAAGCTGTGTCCACTCCACGTTTACAAATCCCGAAACTGCAATAAGGTCTTTTACGGTGGTAATAACTGTCTCTAACATTTTGTCACTTTCCTTTCTTAAAACTCACGGATATTTTCAGCAATACCGGCTTTTCTCCAGGAGCTGATACCTTTTCTTGTACGTTTAATGCTCTTGATAACGAAAGAACCTGTGTTACCTTCTTCAGTTAAAATAGCACTGATAGCACCTGTGATAGCTGCAACGATTTCATCGGAAAGACCTGCATCTGCAACCACCTTAACCATTTTGGGAGCTTCTTTTTTAGGCTCTTTTACTTTTTCTGCTTTGGGGGCTTTGGGAGCACCACTTGCTTTTTCCATTATCTTGCCGAAAACCGCAAAGATAATTACAAGCACAATAAGAGCCGTAAATACTACAAGCATACCTGTAATGAGCAAAGCAGTTGCCTGACCCCAGTCAACATTCTGAAAATTCAACATATTTAAAAACTCCTTTTATTATTTTCTATGTTATTTGCCCTCCGCTACCGCATAGAAGTTTGTTTCCCACGCAGGTAAATACGGATGATGGCGTAGATAAATACGGTAATCAGGTTCAATTTCCTTAAGTGCAAGTGGCAATGAAAACAAGTCTTCATTTCTATGATACCCTGAAAATGCAAGTTTTGGTTTTTTTGTTTTCAGAGTTTCTTTTGCACCCATAATTGCCCTGAGTTCTGCACCCTCAACGTCCATCTTGATAAAGGTAACGTCCTTACCCTTCACAACACTGTCGATTGAGCGTACTTTTACAATAACTTTTCCTTTTTCCGAAAGATAGGAATTTCTCCCAGCTCTGTTATCAAAGGAAAGCTCGGTATCACTGTCCCAGATACCCTCGTTTAAAAGAGTAATATCATTCCAGTTTTTTTCTGATGCTTTGTTTGTAAGTTTCCTGAAGTTTTTCGGGTCAGGCTCAAGCACTGTAACTGATGCATAACTGTCACCCGTAACCTTTAAAAACTCCTCAACGGTGTCTCCGTCATAACCTCCAAGGTCAAGATAATGCTCAGCCTTTGAAAGCTTTATAACGTTTTCAAACACCTCATACTTTTCGGTTTCGATTTCCTTTAAAAGGTCGATTTTACCCGAAAGCTTGAAGTTTAAAACGTTTTGAAAAACCTTTTTTGAAGTTTCATCCGCAAGAACAGAGTAAACCTTTAAAAACTCATCTTTGTGCGACTCAAAATATTCTTCATCAAAAAGCCCGTCCCCGAAAACGGGTACGTCGGGTGCTATCACCTCGTGACGCTTATGAATAGAATAAATTTTATCAAGAAGATCAGGCAAAAACGCCGCAAAACACAAAAGAATCACAAAATCGTCAAATTCTTCTTCGATTTCGCTTAGCTTTTTCACCTTGAATCCTTCAAAGGAATGCCCTCTTACAAACTCGTCACTCGCAAAAATTCCTGAGATTTTAATACCGTGACTACGGCATACAGACATTATTTTTAAAGCGCCGTCTCCCATGCCGTACAATATGATGGGACGGGTTTCTCTTTTGAGTCTTTTCCATACGGATTCTTCTATTTTAAAATCGAACAACCCCAAACTCCCCCATATTAAATAATTGTTATTATTATACTCTAAAAATTTCCTTTTGTCCATAGTTTTTTAAAGTTTTTTTGACAAATTGCTTTATTTTGAGTATAATATTAAAAGTATTTTTAAGAAAGAGGTTATACCGTGAAATATTTAAACCAGTTGGCCATTGTTTTCCTTATCTGTCTTATAGGCCAGTTTATAGCAGAGTTTCTCCCCTTCCCTTTCCCCGGAAGCGTTTTAGCACTCATCATTTTGCTTATTTTGTTACTCACAAAACTTATAAAACCTCATACTATCAAAGACGTATCGGAGTTTCTTTTAAATAATATGGCGTTTTTGTTCGTGCCTTCCGGTGTTGCGCTTATCGAGCAGTATACAAACATCAAAGGTCACGTTCTTACCATATTTTTGATTTGCATAGTTACCACAATTCTCACCTTTGCGGCAACCGCGTATGCAGTAACAGGTACTATGAAAATTATGGATAAGATAAGGAGGAAGAAAAATGACTGATATTATCTCACGTCTTTTCGAAAGCAGTCTTTTCGGTATTGCCCTTTCGGTCGGCACCTATTATATAGGAACTGTAATTAAAAACAAGTTCAAAAGTCCCATTTTAAACCCTTTGCTTATCGCAACCATTCTTACGGTTGTAATTTTACTGGTATTTAAAATCCCCTTTGAAAGCTATAAAAAAGGCGGAGACTTCATAACTCTTTTCTTGACCCCCGCAACAGCAGTACTTGCTTATTCTATCTATAAGCAGATTGAGTTGCTCAAAAAGTACTGGTTGCCTGTAATCGTAGGAGCTTGCGTTGGTGCAGGTACCGCGGTGGCAAGTGTTCTGGTGCTTACTAAAATCTTTAATCTTAACGAGCTTTTAACCGCATCACTCGTCCCCAAATCAGTAACAACCGCAATCGCAATGGAGCTTTCAACGATGCTCGGAGGCAATTCCTCAATAACCGTTATATGCGTGGTAATAACCGGCGTATTCGGTGCGGCATTTGCTCCAACCCTCGCAAAGCTTTTCAGAATTAAAAATAAAATAGCACTCGGCGTTGCAATCGGAGCTTCAAGCCACGCAGGCGGTACAAGCCGTGCAATCGAAATCGGTGAAACCGAAGGTGCTATGAGCGGTATCGCAATCGGCATCACAGGCCTCGCCACCGTAATAATCACGTTATTTTTATAAAACAAAAATCCGCAGTCAAAACTGCGGATTTTTTTATTCATCATTTAATGCCCTCAGGGCTTCTTTTATATCTCTTACGCCGATGAGTTTTATATCAAATTTCTCGGTTATTTTTTCAAGAGAGGATTTAGGCAAAATACATTTTTTAAAGCCCATTCTGACCCCTTCTCTTATTCTTTCTTCAACTCTCGTGATACCTCTTACTTCACCGCCAAGCCCAAGCTCGCCGACGGCGAAGGTGTCGGGTGAAATCGGCTTGTCACGAAGACCTGAAACCATCGCAAGAGCTATCGGCAAATCTGCCGCAGGTTCATCGAGTTTAAGACCGCCGACTACGTTTATATAAGCATCAAGACTTCCGAAGAAGTACCCTGCCCTTTTTTCCAAAACGGCGATGATAAGCGACATTCTGTTATAATCAAATCCCGTTGCCATACGCCTTGGTGCGGGAAATCCCGTCTTTGTGATAAGTGCCTGAACTTCGGCAAGAACGGGTCTGCTACCCTCTAAAACCGAAACGACACAGCTTCCCGAAACTCCCTCAGGACGTTCAGCCAAGAGCATTGCGGAAGGATTTTGCACCTCGCAAAGACCTTTGTCACGCATCTCAAAAACTGCAATTTCATTGGTAGCACCGTAACGGTTTTTGACAGCCCTTAAAATTCTGTAACTGTAATGCTCGTCACCTTCAAAAAAGAAAACGGCGTCAACGATATGCTCAAGCACTCTCGGTCCCGCTAAGTTGCCGTCTTTGGTAACGTGACCGACTAAGATAATGGAAATATCATTTTCCTTGGCAACGCTCAAAAGTGCGTTGGTGCATTCTCTCACCTGACTCACACTGCCCGCCGAGGAAGAAACTCCCTCAAGCATCATAGTCTGAATAGAGTCGATAACGACAACGTCGGGACTTTCGCTTTGAATAGTCGCAATAATCGTATTAAGGTCGTTATGTGAAATAACAAAAAGGTTATCAGCTTCAATTCCAAGTCGTGTTGCACGGAGTTTAATCTGTTTTGCAGATTCTTCCCCCGACACGTACAAAACCTTTAAGTTTCTGCCAAGTGACTCCGAAACCTGAAGCAAAAGGGTCGATTTTCCGATACCGGGGTCACCGCCTAAAAGCAAAAGAGAACCTCTTACAAGTCCGCCACCGAGTACACGGTCAAGCTCAGGCATACCCGTCAAATATCTTATATCTTCTTCGGAATAAATATCGCTTATATGAGAAACCGAAAGAGCTTTTTTATTCTGAACTTTAGGGTTTGCAGTTGCCATAGGTGTCACAAGCTCAAAGGAATCAAATTCCGAGCAGGACGGACATTTTCCAAACCATTTTACTGTTTCATAGCCACATTCACGGCAAACGTAAACGTCCTTTGTCTTAGCCATACTGTTTCTCCTCTACTTTAGTTTCTTTAAGTTTTTTCACAAGCCCACTGTATATCACAAACGCCACCTTGTTCTGGTAATCCTCTGAAACAAGGTTTTTACATTCTTCGTAATTCGATATAAAACCGCATTCAACAAGCACGATGGGGTTTTCACTTTTGTAAAGCAAATATAAATCCTTGGTACCCTTTTTGATTTCACGCTTGTTATCCTTTTGCAAAGCGCTGGCAAACTCATTCTGCAAACTTTCGGCAATTTCACGGCTGAAAGGATGATTTGTGCCGTAAAACATCTGCGCACCGTGATATTTTTCAACTTCAAATTTATTCTGATGTATCGACAAAACAATCGCTTCAGGGTGTTTCTTTATGATTTTAAGACGGTTTTTCATATCCGACTTCTTTTGTTTTAAAACACCATTTACACCCTCGTCATGGATTGACGTATCGGTTTCCCTTGTCATTATAACTTCATACCCTGCAATACGCAAAAGATTACGAAGTTTTAAGGAAATCGCAAGATTTATATCCTTTTCGATAACTCCATCAATTCCCACCGCACCGCCGTCGATACCGCCGTGCCCGGGGTCAATTATAATCGTGTTAACGTCCGACACCTTCGCATCGGCAGGAAAGTTGTTTTTAACACTTCCCATAAGCGCAAAAATCAAAACGACCGACAAAAGCAGTCCCGAAACTATAAAAAGTCTTTTCAATACTATCACCCATAACAGAATATTCCGTTATCAGGGTTAATATGTTACTGCTTATATACGAGTCTTTCTTTAATTGAGATATGTCTTACTCCGAGTTCGTAACCAAATCCACAAAGCAAAAGGTAGACAAACGGCATCAAAGCCATAAAAACGTACTCGGAAGCTGTGATTTCAAGTCCTGCGTTCACAAGCTTCATAAAGCCGTAAAGCGGTGCGTTGATTATCCTGAAAGCACGTAAAAACTCAAAATTCACAACGTCAAAAACACAAAGCGCTAAAACTATATCCAAAGCAATATATAAAATCATCACAAAAGCACCGACCTTAAAGCCTTTGTACTTTTCTTCATCCATATGCTTAAACTGAATGTAGTTTGCTTCTTTATCACCCTGATTCCACAAAAAGCCGTAAAGAGAGCTGCCACTTAAAAGCAAAGTCACAACACCCATAACAAAAAATGAAAACGGGGTATCACCGAGCAAAAACTTAAAAGCATAACATATAACCATAGATGAAAAGGTGGTAAGCAAAAGTGAAAGGTAACACATTAAAACGAGATGACCTTTTCCGTACTTGAATTTCCCTATCTGTTTACTCATTTATACGATATCCTTTCTTATGATAGTGCCTTCCGCCACCGGAGTTTCAAGCGGGAAACTAAACTTCATATGCGCATGTCTTGTATCGTCTATTGCCTCGCCATTCTCGTCAAAAAGTTCATTTACAACAAAGGAAACGGGGCGTTTTTTAGGCTCTGAAATCTCAACGGTATCGCCTTTGAAGAACTTGTTTTTCTGGGTGCAGTAGGCAACCCCGTCTTTCCAGTAATCAACAACCGCAACGATGTCGCAGTTTCTTATATATCCGCCGGTATCATAGCGTTGCCCCTGCTCAGGACGTCCGAAATAAAATCCCGTCGTATAATCGCGGTGACTTACCTTTCTCACCTCGTCCATAAGCCACGGCTCGAGTGACCAGTTATCGGGGTTTTCAAGATAACTGTCAACTGCGATTCTGTAGGCATTTGTAACAGTAGAAACGTAGTAAGAGGATTTCGCTCTTCCCTCAATTTTAAGGGAAGTAACACCCGCCTCGATAACCTTGTCAATATACTCTAAAACACAAAGGTCCTTTGCGTTAAGAATATAAGTGCCATCTTCATTTTCCATAATAGGCATAGGCTGGTCAAGGCGTTTTTCCTCAACGAGATAGTAACCCCATCTGCAAGGCTGAGCGCACTCACCGCGGTTTGCATCACGATGCACCATATAATTAGAAAGAAGGCATCTTCCCGAAAAAGACATACACATAGCGCCATGCACGAATACTTCGATATCAAGTTCGGGCGGAGTGTTATTTCTAATATATCTTATATCTTCAAGAGAAAGCTCACGCGCCAATACCACACGTTTTGCACCCATATTGTAAAACTCGGTTGCAGTAACAGCGTTTACGATTCCCGCCTGAGTAGAAATATGAATTTCAACGGAAGGAGCATACTTTTTCACCATGGCAAGAACACCGATATCACTTACGATAAAAGCATCAACACCACATTTTTCCGCCATCTGAAGGAAAGTACCTATTCTCTCCATCTCCTCGTTGGTAGGCAGAATATTACAGGTAAGATACACCTTAACGTCACGTTCATGAGCGTATTTTACCGCTTCTTTAAGCTCATTTTCACCAAAGTTTGCAGAAGCCGCTCTCATACCGTATTCAGTACTTCCCAAGTATACGGCATCAGCGCCGTAGCGGATTGCCGCATACAGTCTTTCCATATCACCGACAGGTGCTAAAACCTCAGGTTTTCTTAACATTTTCAAGTCCTCCGATTTAAAGATAACCCACCCCGAAGGGTGGATTATTTTAGTTTCCTCGCAATCCCGCTTTTCTTACGTTTGCGTTATGTTGTTCAAAGGTTTCGGCGTAATAGAATTCGCCCGTACGCAAGTTGGTACAGAAGTAATAATAAGGCGTATCCTCAGGGTACAAAACAGCTAAAATCGCATCGATACCGGGGTTGTTGATAGGTCCGGGAGGAAGTCCCAAACCAACGTAGGTATTATATGCATCGGCAATCTCCTGAGCACCGTTGTTACCCGAAATCTGTTCAATTGCATAGTTTCTTGTGGGGTCTGCTTCAAGTCTTGCAAAGGTTGAAGGAGAGTTAAGTCTGTTAAGGTAAACAGACGCTACCTTCTTCATTTCCTTTACGTTCGGAGCTTCACCCTGAACGATGGAAGCAATAGTAATAAGCTCGTGCAAATCGAGTTTCTGGCGAGTCATTTCCGCCATAATTTCATCGGTAAGTTTATTGTCAAAGTTTGTAAGCATTTTAACGATTACGTTAAGAGGAGTATCCTTTTTATAAAACTCATAAGTATCAGGGAAAAGGTAACCTTCCATCTTGTAAAATACTTTGCCGTCTGTCGGAATTCTGTCCTCAAAATCAAAACCGAAGTCGGTTGAATTTACAGTTTTCATAAAATCAACAGCGTTGCAGACACCCTTTTCCTGTAAAAGGTTCGCCATCTTGTAAAGAGTGTAACCTTCAGGAATTGTAACCGTTACCGTGTCACGGGATTTGGATTTCTGTAAAGTACGCATAATGGTTGTGTAACCCATATTTCTGTTAACGATATGGTCACCGGGAGTGTACTTACCATCGTGGTTTTCAAATTTTGAAATATATCTGAAAAGTCCGGGGTATTTGATAAGTCCCTCTTTTTTGAGGATTTTTGCAATCTTTTTAGTACCCGCACCCTCAGGGATGGTAACTTCAACCGCCACGTCGGGTTTTGCGATAGCAATAATATCATTTAAAGCACTTACTGTAAAAGCAGAGATAACAACGCAGATTAAAAGGACAACGCAAACATAGATAAGCGAATGAAGCTTACCTTCGAATAAAACCTTCGGGCGTTTTTCCTTTTCTGACTTTTCTTCTTTAACAGAATCAAAAGGCATAGTTTTGCCGTCGTTTTCGATTCCGTTATTCTTTCTTTCGTCCATCTTGTTACTCCTTTATTTTGAGTTGAAACGCTTTACAAATTTCTCTGTCACCAATACGTCTACCATTTTATCATATTTTCCGTGAGGTATCAACGATTTAAGACAAATATTATAGCAAACCCCGATATTTTTCCCTTTGAAATTTGCCAAAAATCTGTCGTAATAGCCTTTTCCGTACCCGAGTCTGTACCCTTTCAGGTCAAACCCAAGTCCCGGTAAGATACAAACAGCGTCGCAAAACTCTGTCACTTCCTCGCAGTTTTCGGGCTCTAAAACCCCGAAAGCTCCGGGCTTTAAATCAGATAATGAAGTTATTTTATAAAACTTCATATCGATTTTCCCGTCAACACACTTAGGAACTAAAACAGTTTTCCCGTCAATAAAAGCACCTTCAATAAGCGCTTTTGTATCTACCTCGATATCAGTTGACACGTAGGTCAGAAGCATTTTTGCGTTTTTATATTCAGGCAAAGCGACAATGCGGTTTAAAATCTCAAAATCCTTGGCGGCTTTTTCCTGTTTTGACATATCCCGACGGTATTTTTTAAATTCCGAGCGTAAGCTTTTCTTCTCTGCTCTTATATCTAATCGCACCATTGAACCCCTGCTTTCAGGTGGTCGGCAGAATGTTTGTCAGTAAATGCTTCAGCAAGCATAAACGCAAACTGAAAAGCAGTACCCGCACCCTTTGAGGTGATAATATTACCGTCTCTTACTGTGGGAAGATCGGTATACAGAGCATCCCCGAGTTCGTTTTCAAATCCTGGGAAGCAAACTGCTTTTTTGCCGTTTAAAAGTCCTCTGTGCCCTAAAATTGAGGGAGCGGCACAGATAGCACCGATAATTTTATCGTTACCGATACAGTAATCAATTGCACTCTGCACGTCGGCACTCTGTTCAAGGTTTAAAGTACCTGGCATACCACCTGGCAAAACAATTCCGTCAATTTTATTAAAATCCATTTCTTCAGGCAGGATATCACATACAACGGTAATCCCGTGAGCACCTTTTACCATTCTCGAAGGGATACCTACGGTTTTTACTTCAAGCTCACAACGTCTTAACATATCAACCTGAGTAAGTGCTTCCACTTCTTCAAATCCGTTTGCAAAAAATACGTATATCATTTTAAATCCTCCAATGTAAGCCTGAATTTTTCAAGCAAAAACGCGGGATGGTATGAAAGTTTCGCTTTTCTTAAACCTTCGCTTCCAACGTCTTCTTCCCTGTTTATATACTTATATCCTGCGGTTTCATTCTGAACAAAAAGCTGATTTATTGCAGGATACGCGCCCTGAACGTCAGAAAAAGCTTTCTCAAAATGAACGGCAAAGGTTGAGTTTCCGATATCCTCACCGATAGTATAAGCAACGATATTTCCGTTTTGCCTTAAAATACCGCCTTTTAAATCAAGGTCAAAAAAATGCTTTAAGGTTTTCATTGCGGCACAGCCTTCATCTGCTTTTGAGTCATCCTCGTGGCAGTTGTTATGCTTACACCAATCTTTTAAAAGTCCTTCACATTCTTTTATATTGTCTTTATTAATTTTTTCATAGCTCCAGGGAGCTTCCATAAATCTGTTTATATGGTTTCTTTTTGCGTGATATTTTTTGCCTTTAAGCTCTGCCAAGTCTTCTCTTAAATAAACGTACTCAGCTCCGTCACGGCTTCCCTTAAAGGTAAGCCCTTCACCTAAAACGTCAATGAATTTTTGCTTGTCTTCTTCTAAAATTCCGTGAAATCTTGGTGTAAAGGAATTTTCTTTACAGTATTCAATTACCCTGTTTACCGCGGTTTTGAAGTCTCCGTCACCCATCGGACACAAAAACGAATAATTTTCACCAATTTTGGTTTTAATAAAAAGCATATCGTCTTTTTCACAAACTTCAGTAGGATAAGCATGGTTCCAGGTGTAGTTTATGGCAAAGCTGTAAGTCGCAGCACCCGAGCTTCTTTTTTTATAATATTCAGTTATCCAATCCTTGTCGTCAAGTGTAATGGGATTGAATTTTAACATCTTATCTCTCCAGACATTCCATAATTTTATCGGTCACTGTTTCAAGTGGCAAAGGATTTTCACCATCGTCGCATGAAACAACGTCCCAGTTTCTTTTCTTTGCAGCGTAAGAAGCTGTAGCCTGACAGCTTTCAAGATACATTCTGTCCTTTTCGTGGATATCCTTTTTGCTTTCATCATGGCCGTAACGGCTTTCGATAAGCTTGTCCGCAACCTTACGGCTCATATCGAGAAAGATTACCTTGTCAGGCTTCGGGAGTCCGAGTTTTTTGTATTCAAAATCGTCAAGCCAGTCAAGATAGTTATCCCACTCGCTTTTTGGAAGCTTCACCATCTGATGAATAGCATTGGAGCTTACGTATCTCGTTGCTAAAATAGTATACCCCTGAAGGTATTTTTCTTCCCAGAATTTTTTATAACTTGCGTATCTGTCAACGGCGTAAAAAGTTCCCGCCGCATAGGCGTTAACTCCATCGGGAGAAGAAGAAAATTCCCCACCGAGATACATCTTTACAAGTGCAGAAGAAGGCTCTTTGTAATCGGGAAAAGAAATAAGCAAAACCTTTTCGCCTTTTTCACGAAGCTTTTCAATTACAAGCTCACTCTGGGTAGACTTTCCGCTTCCGTCAAGTCCGTCGATAACGATAAGTTTTCCCATTTATTCGTCCTCCCCGAAGAGGATAAGCTCTTTTGCGTAAGGCAAAGTCTTGACCCAGTCGCAGAAAACATGCCATTCCGAAAGTTTATGGGATTTTCTTGCTCTGTACATATTTACAAGGTTTTCGTAGTTGAAAGTACAGGTGCGCATCTGGTTATAGCTTGAAGGCAAAAACTGAATCATATCGTTCCAGTAAGCTTTATCTTTAGTTTCGAGGTATTTACCTCTTAAAACTTCAAGATAGTCGATAATTTTATCAAATTCCTTTAAGGTTTCATCAGTCATCTTGTCACAGCTGAAATCTTCTCTGGAAAACTCTTTTGAATGGATTTTATGCATGGTACTTGTGGAGTTTGCAACGGTACCTACTTTATAAGTATCGTATTCCTTCCACCAGTAAAGAGGTGCAGTAATGTCAACGGACACAAAAATCTGTCTTATAAACTTTCTGTGGTCGCTTCCTGAAATGCAAAGACGTCTTGCCAAGTCAAGGTCGTTTGCACCGAGAACAAAGTTACCCTGTTCATCGTAGTAACTGTCACCTTTTGCCCAACTGTTCATAGGGTTTCTTGCCCCGCGCATCGCATTTTCAAAGTTCATAACCGAAGTTTTTTCAAGTAAAATCATTATTCGCACCCCAATTTCCTTAAATTTAGTCATATATAGTTTAAGTATAACATAAATTGACAGATAATACAATTAAAATCTTAAAAAAATAAAATAAAAAAACCACTTGACAATAGCTGTGCTTTTAGGTATAATAATGGAGTTGAAAATTTAATATGCTGTTATGGCTCAGCAGGCAGAGCACGTCCTTGGTAAGGACGAGGTCACCGGTTCGAATCCGGTTAACAGCTCCAGAAAAGAACGAAGAATATTCTTCGTTCTTTTTCTTTGCCATTTTTAAAAATTTCCCCCTTGCATTTTACAAAAAAGTGTGTTATATATAGAATGGGGGAAATTGGAAAACGTCCCCCTGTCTTACGAAAGGAGAAAATATTTATGCTAACAAACATCTTGCAACTCATTCAAAGCTTCATCTGGCTGCTTGCCGGCGTCGGTATCTTTATCGTCGGTATGAATTTTTTAAGCGACGCGCTTGAAAAAAGTGCCGGAAGCGGAATGAAATCACTTCTCGGTAAAATCAGTAACAACCGTTTTTCAGGCGTTGGCATCGGTGCAGGTGTAACCGCCATTATCCAGAGTTCATCTGCAACCTCAGTTATGGTAATCGGTCTTGTAAATGCCGGCGTTATGACACTTATGCAGGCAACCCCGATTATTATGGGTGCCAATATCGGTACAACCGTTACAGGTTTGCTCGTTGCTTTGAAAAATGACTTTTTCAATATGCTTATGTATCTCCTTGCTTTCGCAGGCGTTATGATGGGATTTTTCAAAAAAGAAAAGATAAAACTTGCAGGAACGCTTTGCAGTGGTCTTGGTTTAATCTTTGTCGGTCTTAATATTATGAGCAGTGAGGAAGCTTTTGGAAATCCTGCCGTAAAAGAGATATTCACAAATATCTTCAACGTTATAAGCAATCCCTTCTTGCTCATTGTTATCGGTGTAATTTTCACAGCACTTATCCAGAGTTCCTCTGCTGCAACCGGTGTTGTTATCACAATGGTAGGGACAGGCATTCTCCCCTTAAGCCTTGCACTTTTCATAATTTTAGGTGCTAACATCGGTACTTGTGTTACTGCACTTTTAGCTTCTGTTGGTGCAAATGCAAACTCAAAACGTGTAGCGCTTATCCACTTTACCTTCAACGCTATAGGTACTGTTTTATTCGCAATAGTTCTTCTCGTTTTCAAAGAGCCTTTGATAAACTTACTGATTTCTGTATTTCCAAACGAAGACCAGATGTCACTCCAGATGCGAGTATCCCTCTTTCACGTTATCTTCAACGTCAGCACAACCGTTGTGTTACTTCCTTTTGTAAAACAGCTTGTTGGATACTCAACCCTCGTTATCAGGGATAAGAAAACAGAAGATTCCCGTTCACTTAAATTTGTCGATGACCGTCTTATCACAACTCCCCCTGTTGCTTTGATGCAGGTGCAGAAAGAAATGAACTATATGCTCGAGCTCGTTGAAACAAACATCAAAAACTCCTTTGTTGCTATGGAGACAGGCTCAAACGAGTTCACAGAATCCATCTACGAAAACGAAGCGGTTGTAAACTTTACAAACAGTGCTCTTACAAAGTTCTTAATCAAGCTTTCTACACACGTTGAAACAAGCGATGAAAAACTTATCGGTGCTTACTTCCACGTTCTTAACGACCTTGAACGTATCGGTGACCACGCCGAAAACTTCCATAAGATTGGTGAAGAGATGATTAAAAAAGAAATCATCTTCTCAGACCGTGCTAAAGGCGACATTTTTGCAATGAGAAAAGCCGTTGAAGCTATGTTCTTTATCGCAAAAGACGCTTTTGAAAACCGCAACAAAGATAATCTTTTAGACCTTACCGAACTTGAAAATCAGGTCGATGAAATGAAGAGAAGGTACACTGCAGGTCACTTTGAACGCCTTGCAGAAGGTAACTGCAGTATGGACGTAAGCCCCTACTATTCTTCAACTGTTGCAGACCTTGAACGTGTGGCTGACCACCTTGTAAACATCGGTTACAGTATCTTAAACCCCACAGGTTCACAGAAAGAAGCAAATCAGTAAAACAAAAAGGACAATGCAAATGCATTGTCCTTTTTTCTATTCCTATAAGCCTCCCCTTGTGAGGGGAGGGGGACCACGTTAGTGGTGGAGGGGTAGTCATAATCCTCTTTATTTACAAAGAAGGGCTTTTATTTCACCCATACGCCTGAGGCGTTAACATAGTAGCCGTCGGGGGTTTTGCGGTTTGCGTACATAGCACCATCTTTGCCTACATAGTACCATTTATTGTACCATTTAAT
This sequence comes from Oscillospiraceae bacterium, assembly GCA_045121595.1. Lineage (GTDB taxonomy): Bacteria > Bacillota > Clostridia > Oscillospirales > Ruminococcaceae > Fumia. Next base: position 30,938 of record JBGVGI010000027.1, read on the forward strand.
CCATTTGTTTGTCGCCATAGTACCGTCTTCTTGTAAGTAATACCATTTGCCGTTTTCCTCTATCCAGTATTTTACAACACCTGCTCCGTAGGAGTTCAGATAATACCAGTTACCATCATGTCTAATCCATTTATCTTTTTGCATCAAACCATTAGGACCAAAAAATGATGCCTTACCGCCGATTCGCTTAAATCCTTTAACCATTACACCTTCTTCGTAGTAATATGTATCATATTTAGGTTCGACCCAGGTAACATTTTCAGGAAGGTTAGTCCTGTCAACTGTATCGATTCTTACCCATAAAGCATTTTTTAAAGTCTGACCATTGTTTGTGATTTTATAAATATCTTCGATGCTTTTTACATTTTTCATATCATATGGGAGTAATTCAGGTTTCAATTTTCCACCACGCTTAGACACTTTGTCTGCAACAGTATTATTTTTGGAATAAAAAAATGTATTATAAGCATAATATCTCGGAATTTCCTGTGTATCCATATAAGTAATTGTATCAGGTAAAACTATAGGAGTATTTTCTGGAACGCTATAAAAAGCACAGTATTCAATGGTTGTAACACCTTTCGGTACAACAATTGGAGTTCTCATATCGGATGCGCTTATTGCATTTTCTTTTATAGTTTTAGTATTCGGATGTATTCTGATACTTGCCATTCTGGCAGGTGTACAGAAAAGCGTATCATAGTTTTTGGAATACAAGCAATCACCGTATGTGGCAAAATATTGATTTTCCGGATCAACCTTGAAGGAAACTTTAGGATTGCCACTAAGGTCTATTCCTTCCAGATCCTTTCCAATTTTAACTACATCAAATCTATAAAGATCAATAGGATCATATACGTAAGTTATTCCATCAGAGATAATTAAAGTATTGGCTTCTTTTCCGGGAGCAAGGTTACCCCCTTCCCATACGCCTGAGCCTGTCAGGGTGATTGTCTTTGTTTCAGCATCATACTCCCAGTTACCTGGATCGGTGGGTGCTATTGTATATGTTTTGAATGTATATACTTCATCTGTATGGCTACAACCAATAAACACAAACATTAATGCAAAAATGGCAGCTATTATTCTTTTCATAAAATTTCCTCCGATCGATAAATTATGGTTACTATGTAATTATATACTACAATATAACAGAAAAATTGTCAAATAAAGTAAAAGCCTGAGGTTTCCCTCAGGCTTTATATTATTGATTTTTACTTTACCCAGACACCGCTTGAGTTAACATAGTAGCCGTCGGGGGTTTTGCGGTTTGTGTACATAGCACCGTCTTTACCTACGTAGTACCATTTGTCGTACCATTTTATCCATTTATTTGTTGCCATTGTACCGTCTTCTTGTAAGTAATACCATTTGCCACCCGACTTAAGCCAGATTTTCACAACCGCCGCACCGTAGTCATTAAAATAGTACCATGTACCGTTTACCTTTTTCCAACCTGTAGCCATTTTGTAATTACTGTCAAAATAATACGTCTTACCATTCTGGAAAGTTTTCAGAGAATTGGGTTTAATATCGTAGTAAGAATAATACTTTTTCTTATCTATACCCCTATGAATGCATGGGAGACCAATATAATTTTCAACTAAAGCCTTATTATTTCCGGAAATATATTCATACCCGCTTTCTGAGAATTTAATATCTTCAGGAAAATACATTAAAGTATCCGGATAAACTACATCAGCACTGGAACCTTTTCCATAGCTATATCCATCACCTGCAAGTGTGGTAACGCCCCATGGAATAACAATCGGATCTGAAAGACCATAATAATATGGGATTGCACGCAAATCTATAGTATGTACATTCGGATGGAAGTTCCACTTTGTTACGGTGGATGGTATAGCATATACCATTGTGCAATCTTTACTATGCAAAACTTCATTATATAAAGTAAAATGCGGATTCTCGGTATCTAATACATATTTGTCTGCATCAAGCTCTTCAAAATCTTTCAAATCTTTCCCTATGAAAATATTGTCTGCCACAATTTCATCTACACTTGTAATTCCATCACCGATTCTGATACTCGGATTCTCCCAACTATACTCATAAATAGCCTCATAATCATAAGGCCACTCTCCTTCACCTTTCAAAGTAAGAGTTTTTTTATCTATATCATATTCCCTTGAATAGCCTTTACCAAGTTCCATTACATAATACTGCAAATCAGGGAATATTTCAGTGCTAAGAATATTTCCTTGTGGTGCAGATATCTCCCATTCATTAGTAATTCTATTCTGAACACACCAAAGCAATCCACTTTCTTTAACAACTATCTTCTTGACATTACGCTTATATTTTTTAACTATTTTTTTATAAAAATCCTCTTCCAAAACTTCTTTTAATTCGGGATAACTCATTTTAACATTTCCAATAAGATAATAATCGTCTTCTGAAGCTTTATCACTACTGTTTACAGCATTACTGCTGAAAGTGAGAACACCTGTTGCTATATCAAATTCCCATATAACATTTTCACCCAATATACCTTTACTATTCTGAAATGCGGATACAAAATTACAGTTAACAAGAACAATAAGTACTAATACTGATAAGAATATCGACAACAATGATTTTAAAATTTTATTCATATAAAACCGCCCCTTTCTAATTTCATAATACTATATGATAATTATTTTGTAAAGGAGAAATTTTTATGCCCGACTACAAGTCTATGTACTACAAGTTATTCAATGCGTTCACTGATGCAATAGAAATATTGCAAAAAGCACAGCAGGAAACCGAAGATATCTACATTGATACCTCCGATGATGAGGAAAATGAAGAATAATAACCAAAAAAGCATCGACAATTTTTGTCGATGCTTTTTTATATATAACTCTTTCTTCCGATTATTCGTAATCTGCGATATCGATGGGTTTACCACCGTTTACTCTGGATTCTTCCAAAGCGAGTGCCATATAATGGCTCTGTACGGATTTATCGATAGAAGTGAGAGCAGAACCTACTTCTACGTCATTCTGAACGAGTTCGAGAAGATCCTGAACAAGGCGTTTGTCACCGCCACCGTGACCACTGAAGTCATCGGAAAGTGTGCTTACGTCGATAACGATGGGCTCTTCACCGAACTTCCATGCTCTGATTACGTTGTTAGCGCTGTCAGCATAAGACATTTCGTTGTTAGCTTCGATAGCACCTTTAGTACCCATAATCTTAATAGCACGGCCTGTTTTGTTTGTGAATGCACACATTGTGAAGTTGATAGTAACACCGTTTTCCATTTCAGCATTTACAACCTGATGGTCAACAACGTTGTTGTCACAATGATATACGCATCTGCCGTAAGGACCTGTTTTGATAGCTTCGTAAACTTTTTCTTCCGTGGGGTTAACAGCAAGGATATCGGAAGGATAGGAAACGCCGTATCTGATACCTGTTTTTTCGCCTGTGATATAAATCTTTTCAGCATCGTAAGGACATTCGTCTTTTACCTTACAACCGTCAAGACAACGGAGTGTTGCACCTGCGGGTGCATTTTCTTCTTTGAAGAGAGAAAGAGAACCAAAAGAAGAAACACGTTTGCATTTCTGACCTGTAAGCCATACGAAGATATCCATATCGTGGCAGCATTTCTGCAAAATCATAGGACTTGTTGTTTCGGAGTTTCTCCAGTTACCACGAACAAAGCTGTGAGCCTGATGCCAGTAAGCAACGTTTTCGATACCCTGGATAGAAACGATATCACCGATAAGACCGGAATCAATAATTTCCTTGATTTTCTGATAGAAAACAGTGTAACGGAGAACGTGGCAAACCACAACGTGTCTTTTGTATTTGTTAGCAGCGTCCGCTACCTTTTTACATTCAACGGGGTCGGGAGAAATGGGTTTTTCCAAAAGAAGGTGATAACCCTTTTCAAGAGCAGGGATAGCGTGTCCCATATGCTGACGGTCCATTGTACAGATAAACATAACGTCAGCAAGTTTATCTTCTTTTAAAAGTTCTTCAGCGGAGCTGTAACAAGCTTCATCGGGAAGATTATAGAGTTTTTTCCATTTTTCAACTTTTTCGGGAACGATGTCTGCTACTGCTACGATTTCCATATCGTCGGAAAGGAAAGGCTGACATTCAGAATAAACGCCGCCACGGCTTCCAAGACCAACAACTGCGACTGTAACTTTACGTTTCATATGTAATTTCCTCCAAAATTTAATTTTACTATTCACATTATAAACCTTTTGTGTTATAATTAAAATGTAAAAAAAAGGTTTTTTATTGTACAAATGTTGTTTTTGAGGTGGTAAATGTGCCAAATTTTATTAATGGAATTTATGAAAATCACCAAAACGTCAATCCCGTACTCGCAGTTTACCAATGCGGATGGCAGAAATCAGGCCCCAGTCATTCGGCGGGCCCCGGTATCTGGTACCATTATTCGCTCCACTACGTAGTAAAGGGAAAAGGACTTTTTGTCCACGACGGCAGAGAGTATGAAGTCAAAGCGGGACAGTGTTTCGTTATCCATCCGAACAAAACTGCCTTTTATAAAGCTGACGAAGATGACCCCTGGGAATACCGTTGGGTGAACTTTGCGGGAACTGAAGCAAGAAAGCTTTTGGAAAAATCGGGCATCACCGACAAAAGCCCCGTAGTAAAATGCTCCAATGGTGAAGACATCGGAAGGTACTTGGATCTTCTTTACAGTATGTCAAACGAAACAGGAAACAAGGAACTTGCGATGATCGGTTACCTTTACCTTGTTTTTGCATACCTTGTGAGAGAAACGAGCACCTGGGGAAAACCCGCACAGGTTTATCTTGAAAACGCCGTTGAATACATCGACGACCACTGTTGTTATAAAATTTCGGTTGAGGACGTCGCAAACAACGTCGGTATTGAGCGTTCCTACCTTTACAGAATTTTCAAACGTGAGATGGGTTGTTCGGTATCCGAGTATATTCAGCTTCGAAAACTTGAAAACGCAAAAACTCTGCTTCTGAACACTAATATGTCAACTGCCGAGATTGCAAACTCGTTAAGCTTCGACTCCCCCTCCCACTTCTCAAAATCCTTTAAGAATAATTTAGGACTCACCCCATCGGAATTCAGAAAAGAAAATAAAAGAGTAGATAACTAAAAAGGTTCGGGATTTTCCCGAACCTTTTTTACAGTGTATCTTCCTGATTTTTGTAAACCACAAATTTGCAGAAAAGAAATTCCAGGACAAAGTTTGAAAGCATTGTAACGGCAAGTACAATATAATCGTTTACACCACTTCCCTCAGCAACGTGTCCGAGATATGTGGAAACGGGAGTGAACACAAGATAAAATCCGAAAACCTTGAGCATCGCAACGGGTACGTTTGCGGCGGATTTAAAGGTAAATCTTCTGTTAAACGTAAAGTTCCAGATTATCGACAAAATAAGTGAAATAAGATAAGCAGGCCAGTATTTAAACTTAATCGCCTCGTTTAAAAGAGTAAATGAAGCTACCTGAATAACCCCTGCTGATATTGAAAACAGAGTAAATTTTATCATCTGAATAACGTTCTTTTTATCCATACAACCACTCCTTACTAAGATTTTACCATAAAACTACAAAAATTGCAATCAAAAAACCGAGTGGAGTTCCACTCGGTTTTGTTTTTACTGTTTTTCTTTGAGCAAGTCGCGGATTTCGGTTAAAAGCTCTGCTTCTGTGGGAGCAGGAGGTGCAGCCTCCTCTACGGGAGCTTCTTCTTTCTTGCGAAGCTTTTCACCTGCTTTTGTGATAAAGCGGATTGTAAAGAAAATAGAAAATGCAATAATCAAAAAGTCTACGACGTTCTGAATAAAGTTACCGTACATAATAGCAACTTCGGGTTTTATTACTGCATCGTTTTCCAAAACTGCGGGGCTCAAAACCCATTTAAGTGCTTTAAATTCCATACCTGCTGTAAGGAAGCCAAAGAAAGGCATAATGATATCGTTAACGAGCGACGTAACGATTTTGCCAAATGCACCGCCGACGATAACGCCGACTGCCATATCAATAACGTTTCCTTTAAGTGCAAATGCTTTAAAATCTTTCCACATAATAAAAACTCCTTTATCTTTGATAATTTTATTATACATTCCTTCGACAAAAGTTGCAAGAGTTTTCGGCAAAAAAATAAAGGGTGGAGAACGCCGTCTCCACCCTCATTTTTAAGATTAAGCTTTGTTAACAGAACCAAAGAGTTCCATTTTTTCTTTAACTGTAGCTTTGATAGCTTCGAAGCCGGGAGCGAGAACTTTACGGGGGTCAAAACCTTTGCCCTGCAAGTCTTTGCCTTCTTCGATGTATTTTCTTGTAGCTGCAGCGAAAGCGAGCTGACATTCTGTGTTAACGTTGATTTTGGAAACGCCGAGAGAAATTGCTTTTTTGATCATTTCTTCGGGGATACCTGTACCACCGTGCAAAACGAGAGGCATAACGCCTGTGAGCTGCTGGATTTTATCAAGAGCGTTAAAATCAAGACCTGCCCAGTTTTCAGGGTATTTACCGTGGATGTTACCGATACCTGCAGCGAGCATTGTAACGCCCAAATCAGCAATCATTTTGCATTCGTTGGGGTCAGCAACTTCACCTGCACCGATAACGCCGTCTTCTTCACCACCGATAGAACCAACTTCAGCTTCCAAAGAAAGACCTTTAGCTTCGCAGATGCCTACGAGTTCTTTAGTTTTTTCGATGTTTTCTTCAATAGGGTAATGAGAACCGTCGAACATTACAGAAGAAAAACCTGCTTCGATACATTTCTTAGCACCTTCATAGGAGCCGTGGTCGAGATGCAAAGCAACGGGAACTGTGATGTTAAGTTCTTCGAGCATACCGTTTACCATACCAACGATAGTTTTGTAACCACCCATGTATTTTCCTGCACCTTCGGAAACACCGAGGATAACGGGAGAGTTGTTTTCCTGTGCTGTAAGCAAAACAGCTTTTGTCCATTCAAGGTTGTTGATGTTGAACTGACCAACAGCGTATTTGCCTGCTTTAGCCTTTGTCAACATTTCTTTCGCAGATACTAACATAATAAACCTCCAAAATTTTTTATTTCACAAGTATTATACCTTATGTTAAATGAAAATGCAAGGCATTTGCGAAAAGTTTCACAAAATAGATAAAATAAAAGCCACTCGTCAGAGTGGCTTTGTGATTTTATTCAGTTACTTCTTCGGAAGCATCTGCACTAACTTCAGGTGCAGAAGTCATCAAAGGTTTTTCTTTGATATTTTTGGGAGAATGTTTGCTCAAGGATTTTTCGTTCTTCTCGATTTCAATTCCTTCAGCCCATTCAGCGATTTTTGCGTTGTATTCGTCCATTTTGAGTTTGGAAAGAACTGTTGCACGTGTGTTTTCGAAATCTGTTTCGTCGGTTGCAACAGTCTTAACTACCATAGCCATACCGCTTTCGCTTACAACAGTTACAGAACCAACTTCTGCTTTTGCAGCGTCGATAATTACGGGAGGAGTGCTCGTTGTATCCTCAAAATCAACTACAGCCATAAGCTGGTCAACTGTGTACATAGAGTTTTCGCCGTAAATTTCGTTAAGAACAGCTTCAAAATCAGAAGAAGCTTCGAGTTTTGCTTTATAGCTTTCAAGTTCTGCCTCGACTTCTTCAGCAGGACGTTCAGTTGCATTACCCTGTTCGTCATAAGTGTATGTGTCTACGGGAATATAGAAAACTTTACCGAAGTTTTCATAGAAGTAAGCTTTAAGCTCGTCAACGGGAGCTTCTTCACTTCCGCCTTCGCCGTAGATTTCGTTGAAGATTACAGAGCTCTTGTACTGGTTAAGCTGCAAAGCTTTGTAAGATTCAAGACCGAAACCTTTGTTGTAGTAATCCATCTGAGCATTTGCCTGATTATAATAGGATTCAGACATAGTGTCAAGGTAGCTCTTTGTTTCAGCAGTAACGGAAAGTTCGAGCTCGTCAAATTTGTTTTCAACGGCAAAGTATCTTTTTGCTGTAGCTTCAGCTTCGTCGATTACCCACTGAAGGCCGTCTTTTTCTTCGATTGTCTGGTCATAAGGAGTTTTTGTGGGGTCAAAGCCTTCAACTGCGGATGCAGCATCGTAAGCTGTGAGAGACATACCTACGTACATACCGGAAGAGATGGTATCGTCACCGGATTTGAATGCCCATGTAGTATCAGCGCCGCAGGAAGCGAGGCTGAGCATTGTTGTTGCGGCTAAAACACCTGCAATAATTTTTTTCATAATATCATACCTTTCAATAAAAAATTGATACAAAATGTATTATACAACAAAAAAAACAATTTGTCCAGCATAAAATTAACCTATTTTCGTTTTTTTACATAGCATGTTAAAAGAAATGAGGTATTACCATGAAAATATCTTTATGCAGTCTTAACGAAGGAGAGTCGGCAACTGTGGAAAAGCTTTCTCTCTCAGGCGATATATACAGACGTTTAACACATCTTGGACTCATTAAAGGAACGAAAGTTGAATGTTTGCACAAAAGTCCCGCAGGTAACCCGATAGCTTACCTTATAAGAGGGGCAGTAATTGCGATACGAAACGAAGATGCAGAAAAAATTTCAGTTTCAAAGGAAAGGTGAGTGATTTTTTGAATAAAACGGTGGCACTCGTGGGGAACCCCAACGTCGGGAAAAGTACAGTATTCAATCAGTTAACCGGTATGAATCAGCATACCGGCAACTGGCCAGGAAAAACTGTCGGTACAGCTTACGGGCACTGCGAATACAAGGGTAGTAAAATCACCTTTGTAGATTTACCAGGTACTTATTCTGTTTTTGCAAAATCCCCTGAGGAGGAAGTTACAAGAAACTTTCTTCAGTCGGGAGAATACGATGCCGTCGCAGTTATCTGTGACGCTACCTGTCTTGAGCGTAACTTAAGCCTCGTTTTGCAGATTTTATCAATCACGGGAAAAGTAATCGTATGTGTAAACCTTGTTGACGAGGCAGAAAAAAGAGGGATAATTATAGATTTTGAGTCGTTAAAAAAAGCACTCGGTGTCGAAGTTATAAAGATGTCCGCAAGAAGCTCACACGGTATAAAGGATATGCTTGACGGCATCTTAACTCTTAAAGACAGAACACCGAATAAAAAATCAACCGACGAAGAAATAATTTTAAAAGCCGAAGAAATTGCAAAAAACTCTGTTTTATCAGAATCCCGACCCGACTTAAAAGACCGAAAAATCGACAGAATACTTATCGGTAAAAAAACGGGTTTCCCCGTTATGATTTTGTTTTTAGCGGTCATTTTGTGGATAACGATAGTCGGTGCAAACTACCCGTCAGAAGCTTTGGGGAAAATCTTGTTTTCGTTTGAAAAGCCTCTCAAATCTGCATTTTCCGTTTTTCCTGATTGGGTTTCGGGTCTTTTTATAGACGGAGTTTATCACGTGCTTTCGATTGTAATTTCGGTAATGCTCCCACCTATGGCTATTTTCTTTCCGCTTTTCACGATTTTAGAAGACTCAGGGTATTTGCCGAGGATAGCCTTTAACCTTGACAATCCCTTTAAAAAAGCATCTGCCTGCGGAAAGCAATCGCTTACGATGTGTATGGGGTTTGGATGCAACGCCGTCGGGGTTACGGGAGCAAGGATAATAGATTCTGAAAGAGAACGCCTTATTGCAATTATTACAAACTCTTTAGTTCCCTGCAACGGCAGATTTCCTACCCTCATAACACTTATTACCGTTTTTCTCACGGGTGGAATAACTTCCTTTGGTAAATCGTTTTTATCCGCATTTTTCTTGTTAACAGTAATATTACTTGGAGTGTTGACCACCTTTCTCGCATCCCGTTTTCTGTCAAGAACGTGGCTTAAAGGAATTCCCTCATCGTTTACTTTAGAGCTTCCTCCCTACCGCAAACCGCAGATAGGAAAAGTTATAGTCCGTTCTATCTTTGACAGAACTTTATTTGTTTTAGCACGTGCCGCAGTAGTAGCAGCCCCCGCAGGTGCAGTTATCTGGATTATGTCAAACGTTACCTTTAAAGACGCTTCCCTTCTTTCTCTATGCACCTCGTTTTTAGACCCCGTTGCAAGGATTTTCGGTCTTGACGGCAGTATTTTAATGGCTTTTATCTTAGGCTTCCCCGCAAATGAAATAGTGCTTCCGATAATAATTTTAGCGTACACAAACGGCGGTACGCTTTGCGACATAACTAACCTTTATAAGCTTAAAGAATTGCTTGTCAGTAACGGATGGACAGTCACTACTGCAATCTGTGTGATAATTTTTTCACTGATGCACTGGCCGTGCTCCACCACCTGTCTTACAATCTATAAAGAAACAAAAAGTGTGAAATGGACCCTCATTTCAGCCTTGCTTCCTACCATTACAGGTCTTTTAATCTGTTTTTTGGTAGCAAGTACGGGAAGAATATTTGGAATATAAAAAAAGGCAGTCGTACTGCCTTTTTTAATCTTCTATCACAGTTTTCTGATAATCACGGCTTAATTTCATTAAAGTTTCGAAAAACTCCTCGCTGTAGCTTTCAAGCCCTTTTGACGATTTTTTTCTCATTTCCTTTAAAATCTCGTCTTCTCTTGACTTTACAAAAATTTCCATACCGTTTTCCTTTTTGTAAAGAGCAACCTCTTTGCAAAGCGCCATACGTTTTTCAAAAAGCCTTAACATCTCGTCGTTTACTTCATTTATTTCTTTTCTGATATCATTAAGTTCCATTTAATCACCGCCTACTTTAACATCCATTCTAAAACTTTTTCGATGTGGTAGTCCCAGAATTCCCAGGTATGTCCGCCTTCGGATTCAAAGTACGAGAAATCGTAATTTAATTCTTCAAACTTCTCTTTTAACGCCACGTTATCCTCATACATAAAATCTTCAGTGCCTACCGCCATATAAATACGGGGTTTTAACTCTTTTTTATCACATTCTTCGGCAAGGTAAAAAAGGTCTTCATTTTCGGGAACAACAAGCTCTTCACCGAAAATCGGCACCATAACGGAAGGGTTAAATTCTTCTCTTAAAAGACGTGTAACCGAAGAAAGTCCTGCTACCGCAGAAAATCTGTCGTTTTCCCTGAGTGCAATTTTCAAAGCACCGTAACCACCCATCGAAAGACCTGCAATAAAGTTATCCTCCCTTTTGTCGGACACGTTGAAAAACTCCGAAACTATGTGAGGAAGTTCTTTTGCGATATACGTATAATACTTAAGTCCGTACTTCATATCGGTATAAAAGCTTCTTGCACCTGAAGGCATAACTACACAGATTCCGTGACGGTTTGCATACCTTTCAACCGAGGTACGTCTGAGCCATATCGACTGGTCGTCGGAAAGCCCGTGCAGAAGATAAAGACATTTATATTTTTTATCCTCTTTTTTGGTTTCAATACCAATTTCACCAACGTTACTCTTTTGAGGAATTACAACGTAAATTTCGGTCTGCATACCGAGTGATTCACTGTAAAATTTCAAATTTGCAAGTGCCATTTTCAAAAACCCTTTCAAAAGTCCGTTTTATTGGACTTATAATCTGATATACTTTAATCACAGGCAAAAAAGATACTCATTTTCCTTAATTACTGTCCTTTTTTATTTTTTGTGTTTGTCATTGTCACTTTTTTGCCTGTTCTCCTTTGACGTTTCTTCATTTTTATACTCACTTTCGCAAGAGTGGCGGTGTAGATTTCTACGCCGTCACTTTTGTTTCAAACAAGGTTACGTTGTAAATATTATCTTTACCCGAGCAGACAAATGCGGAAAGTACAGCCAACACAAAAAATCCGCCGTTTGCAATTCCAAACATCTCAAAACAAAGGAATATAGTTGCCAGAGGGCAGTTTGTAACGGCAGCAAACAATGCCCCCATTCCGACTGCCGCACCAAGCAAAGGATTGAGCCCCAAAAGCAAAGCAACAGTAGTACCAAAGGTAGCACCGATACAGAAAGTCGGGATAATCTCTCCGCCTTTAAACCCTGCACCAACAGTTACTACGGTAAAAATCATCTTTAATAAAAAGTCATAATAATTTATCTTTTCGTTTTCAAAGGCTCTTAAAATAAGCTCCATACCGCTTCCGTTATAATCCATATTACCGACCGCAATCGTCATAATAATTATCATAACTGCACCGATAACGGCACAAACGATATCATTTTTAAAAAGCTTTTTAAAAATATGAGAGCCGATATGTAAGCTTCTGCAAAAAACTGCACCGACAACACCGCAAAGCACAGCTAACGCCAAAACTTTCCAGATATTTGAAAAATCAAGAAAGGTTACGTCAGGAACCGAAAATCTTTCAGGCTCAGCACCCAAAAATGTCGCTGTAAAAAATGCTATAAAGCTTGAAACAAGAGAAGGTATAATACCCGTGTAGTATTCTTTTTTTCTTATTACTTCGACGGCAAAGATTGCAGCACCGAGAGGTGTACCAAAAACGGCGGAGAAAAACGCCGCCATACCTGCAACCGTTAAAAAGCGTCTTTCTTTATCAGAAAGCTTAAAAGCACCCGAGCAGACACTTGCGATACTACCGCCCATCTGTAAGGCGGCACCCTCACGACCTGCCGAACCACCGCAAAGGTGGGTCATTGACGATGCCAAAAACACCGCAGGGGTCAAAAGCTTCGGGACTTTTATCTCCCCTCTTACCCCTTCAAAAATATGTACGGTACCAACGCCTGTAACTTTGAGCGCTTTATACAAAAGCACCGTAATAACACCCGCTACCGGTAAAAGCAGTAAAATCCACTTATGCTCTCCTCTGAAAGCGGTCACAAAGGTAATAGCTTCAGAAAAGAGAAATCCCGTAACACCGCATAAAACACCTAAAACCACCGTTGCGGCGCACCATTTTAAAAGTTTTTTCATATCAGTTTCTTAATCTCCCCGTTAACCCATTCACGCAAATCAAGAATATAATCGGCACGTCTTGGGTATTTGTCAAAATAATCTACGTCGTTTAATTTTTTTAAAACTTCTTCCCTGCCGATATATTTTTCCAAAAGCTTAAGCGCTCTCAAATCCTGCATAGTTTCGTTAAATACGTAAATTCTTAAAGACTCAACTACGTTGCCGTTTTCGTCAAGCGGATACACTAAATACGCATCGCCCGACGGGAAAGCACAGTCTGCAGAAGTATTTGCATAGGGGTCGATAACTCTTCTTGAGTGCTGAGAAAACCAGAAGTTATATCCCCACTGCAAAAAGCCTTTGATATCGTATTTGTAAAGCTGATAGCCTAAAATTCTGTTTCTGTACGAAGGCATCGACATATACCTGTTAGCAACGTCAATATTCTGTGCACAACAATAGTACGCCCAGAGTCCGTTGATACCCGCATCGATAAAGGTCTTTATATGGTCAGTGCCGACGATTGGCTTTGAAACGATACCCTTCTGATAAAACTCAAAATCAGAAAGCGCATCAATGATTTTATCACTCTCGATATGCTTATCAAGAATTTCTTTAACCTTTCTGTAACGCTCCTCGTTTTTGAGTATCGGCTCGTCGGAAACGTGGAAAAAGGTCTTTTCATAAATACCCTTATCCTTCAAAAAGCCTTTTATATCAACGAGGAATTTATCAAGGAAAGCTTTATATTCATCTGAAAGTGAGTCGGTTTCCCAACCGAAAATTTTCTTGTACTCACCGTCAACTGTTGCCATAATTTTCGGAGCGTGGTTTGCACCCCACTGGGTAAAAAGATGGGAAATCTCAAAATACTCAATGCCATTTTTCTGACAAAGGTTTATAAACTCATCAAGCTTATCAAAAGAAAATTCATATTCACCGTTTTTAACAGTGACCTTTACAAGCTGATTAGTTGGTCTTTCACCACCGATTTTAGTATCAAGCGGAGGGGTAAAGACGGGCGTTAAAATCATATTATGTCCGAATTTAACGTAGGTTTTAAGATACTTTTCAAAAACTTCAAAATACCCGTCACTTAAAATCTCAACGTTATGATGTACTGCGAGTGAGTCACCATGAAACCAGCCCGTATTTATAAGTTCCTGTTTCGGGAGCTCACAGTTTATGATATCAACAGTAACTGAAACTTCACTTACAACCTTTCCTTCATGGGAAAACTTAAAGGTTATGGGATATTCACCGAAAACCTCGCCTTTTGGTTCTAAAGTTACCCAGAAGGCAGCATTTCGGTGATTTCTGACCGTAAAATCGTTATAATCAATGGTAAAAAGAGGATCAGGGAAAAGTCCCGGTTCCTTGGTAATGAAATCATCGTCACATTCGTGAATGAAACAAGGCATATCGGAAGGCACGTAGCCTACTTCACGCACTTTGACATATTCTTTGACGGGAGAATCAATCTCAATATTCATCCACATTTTAGAAGCGTACAGTTCCTCATCCACCATACCTGTAATCTGGAAAGAATAAATCTCATTTTTAAAAAGCGAAACCTTTTTAAGCTCTTTTGCAGTTATCGGTTTATCAAGAAAAACCTTCTCTAAACTGCTTATGATTTTAAAGTCATACATTATCAATTTCCTCCGCGTATCTTACAGTTTCCATAGCGTCTTTTGCGTATTTGTCAGCGCCGATTGCATTTGCATAATCCTCAGTCAAAACCGCACCGCCTACAACTACCTTGCAGTCGGGTGCTTTTTTTCTTAACTGTTTTATGGTTTCTTCCATTGCAGGTACAGTTGTAGTCATCAAAGCCGAAAGTCCCACAAGCGGTGCTTTTACTTCAATTACCTTTTCAACTATCGTTTCGGGCGCAACGTCTTTGCCCAAATCAATAACGTCAAAGCCGTAGTTTTGCAAAAGAAGTTTTACGATATTTTTACCGATATCGTGGATATCACCTTTAACAGTTGCAATAACCACTTTAATTCTGTCTGATGCTTTTTCTTTTGGCATACTCTTTTTAATCTGCTCAAAAGCATATTTTGAAGCCTCGGCACTCATCAAAAGCTGAGGGAGAAATACCTTGTTTTTCTCAAAACCGACACCCACTTCGTTCAAAGCAGGAATGATCTCGTTTTGCACAATGTCAAGCGGCTTAACAGTTTCCAAAAGCTTTAAGGTAAGCTCACTTGCTTTTTCCTTAAGCCCTTTTATGATAGCCTTCTGCAGTTCGGATTTAAAATCTTTTAAGGTAAAGTTTTCATTATTTACAGTTGTCACCGTTTCCGAAATACTTTCTGCAAAGGAAATAAAGCTTTCACAGTTTTCGTCCATTCCGTTTAAAGCCTTATAAGCATAAAAGCTCTTCATCATATCGGCAGAATACGGATTCATAATGGCGGCGGAAAGTCCTGAGCTTAATGCCATTGTGAAGAAATTACTGTTTATAATCTCACGTTTGGGAAGCCCGAACGAAACGTTGGAAACGCCTAAAGACGTATGACAGTTAAGTTCTTCTTTTATAATTTTTACCGCCTTTAACGTTTCTTTAGCGGAATTTTTATCGGCACTTATCGTGAGTGCCAACGGGTCAAAAATTATATCCTTTTTATCAATGCCGTATTCACTTGCTTTTGCTAAAATCTTCTTTGCAATCTCCACTCTGCCACGGGCGGTTTCGGGAATGCCGTTTTCATCAAGGGTGAGTGCCACGATAACGCCACCGTATTTTTTAGCAAGAGGGAAAACTGCGTTCATACTTTCTTCTTTGCCGTTTACAGAGTTTATCATAGCCTTTCCGTTATAATAACGGAGCGCTTTTTCCATCGCAGTAACGTCTGACGTATCAATCTGCAGTGGCAAATCAATAATCGCCTGAAGCTCTGTTACCGCAGTTTTAAGCATAGCCACTTCGTCGATTTCGGGAAGTCCTACGTTAACGTCTAAAATATCGACACCTTTTTCCTGCTGAGAGATACCCTCGTTTAAAATATAGTCGATATCATTTTCCTTTAAAGCTTCTTTAAAACGTTTTTTGCCCGTGGGATTAATTCGCTCACCGATAAGAATGGGAGCATCTTTAAAATCCACGGCCTTTGTGTAAGATGAAACCATGGTTATATCTTTTTTGCTGACGGGCAAAGGTTTAATATCCTTTGTCTTTTCAACAGTTGCCCTGATGTATTCAGGCGTTGTACCACAACAACCGCCGACGATAAGCACACCTTCATTGACAAGAGTTTTCACTTCGTCAGAAAATTCTTCGGCACTTACGTCGTAAACAGTTTCCCCGTTTACAACTTTCGGAAGTCCTGCGTTGGGTTTTAAGATAACGGGAACTGATGCGTATTTTAAATACTCGCGTGTCACAAAACTTAAATCCTTAGGGCCTAAAGAACAGTTAAGACCAATAGCATCTGCACCCATACCCTCTAAAAGTGCCACCATACTCTTGGGAGATGCCCCCGTCATAAGGGTATTATCCTCGTTATATGCATTTGACACAAAAACGGGGAGTGAAGTATTTTCCTTTACAGCAAGTAAAGCCGCCTTTGTTTCGTAGCTGTCGTTCATTGTCTGGATGAAAATAATCTCTGCACCGTACTTCTCGGCAAGACGTACTGTTTTTGCAAAAACGCTTACTGCTTCTTCAAACTGAAAATCCCCATAAGGCGCAAGCATTCTGCCAAGAGGGCCGATATCTAAAGCTACCCATTTTTTCTGAGTACCGATACTTTCATCTCTTGCCTTCTTGACGTTTTCCATTGCGGCTTTTATAATGCTTTCGAGTTCTTCGTCCGAAAACTTCAAAGAGTTTGCACCGAAAGTATTCGCACTTACAACGTTACTTCCTGCATCATAATAGTCCTTGTGGATTTTTACAAGCACGTCGGGGTGGGTTATATTCCATCTTTCGGGAAGCTCACCCGGAATAAGCCCTGCTTTTTGAAGCAAGGTTCCCGTTCCACCGTCAAGATATAAAATATTCTCTTTAACATAATCTAAAACGTTCATTACTCTCTCCTGAAACTACAATTTGTTTTTTCACAAGCTTCACAGCTTGATTTATCATCACATTTTTTATCGGTAATTCCAACAATCGCCGTTACCGACTTTGACGGAGACATCAAAAGGCTTTCGTTTAAAGTAAGCCCTATCTTTCTTGGACAGTCAAGTACTTTAAATATCTCTTTTTGAAATTCCAAAGGCAAATCCCCGTACCCGGGACTAAAGCGAGGCTTTGTAAAGCAATTTACTTTACAACAAAATTCATCGCATACTCTCTCGATTTCGGCAGTTCCTATAGCTTCAAACATCACGGCTTTTGCAGGTGACACCTTTGAATACCTTAAAAGCAGTCTGTCAAACTGAGCACCGAGTGTTGCCGCAAAGATGATAACTTCTTTACACCCGTAAAGGTTTTTTAAAAGTTTTTCTGACTTAACCTTTGCAAAAGGAAACTCCACAAGGTCACTTAAAGTTACTTCAAACTGTCTGTAACAAAGCCTTGGCTTTATAAAGCTTTCTGCTTCTTTTATGCATTCATCCAGAAGTGTAAGTATTTCTTTGGTCGGCTCTTTTACCCCTGCATAACGCAAGACTTCTTTTTTATCAATCATAAGCTTATCCTAAAATATCCGATAAATTTTCTAAAATCTTCTTTGCAACGTCGGGTTTGTTCATCGAGTAAACGTGAACGTTTTTAATTCCGTTTGCAAAAAGGTCGATAATCTGGTCAGTCGCATAAACAATACCTGCCTGCTTCATCGCATCGGGTGACGAACCGAATTTATCAACAAGACTTTTAAAACGCTGAGGCATAAACGAGCCTGAAAGCGTTATTGCCCTTTCCACCTGATTTGCATTGGTAATAGGCATTACACCAGGGATAACGGGAACAGTAATCCCCTCTTCCCTTATCTTGTAAAGGAAGTTGTAAAGAAGATTATTATCAAAAAACATCTGGGTAGTGAGGAAGGAAACCCCTGCATCCACCTTTTCTTTGAGATACTTTATATCTTCTTTCTGATCTTTACTTTCAGGATGAATTTCAGGATAACACGCAGCCCCTATACAGAAGTTTTCGTCAATGCTTTTAATATCCTTTACAAGGTCTATTGCATATCTGTAATCCCATTTACTGCGGTCACTCTGCATAAGTTCGGGAGTTAAATCCCCACGAAGTGCCATAATGTTTTCAATGCCCGCTTCTTTTATAGCTTTGATTTTTTCTTTTACGTTTTCTCTCTTTGATGAAACGCAAGTAAGGTGTGCCAACGTCGGCACTCCGTAAGCCTCTTTTATATTTTTTGCTATATCGAGGGTATATCTGCTCGTTCCCCCACCTGCACCGTAAGTAACGCTCATAAACGATGGCTTAAGCTTTGCAATTTCCTCGGTCGCGTGTTTAACACTTTCAAAATTACCGTCAGTTTTCGGCGGAAAAACTTCAAACGAAAGGGACAATTTATCTTTTTTAAAAATTTCAGTCAGTTTCATTTTTAATCTCCTCAAATTTACTTTTTATCTTCTTTAAATCCTCGTACGCATCACGTTTTTTGGAAGGGTCACGCAAAAGCGCCGAGGGGTGGTATGTCGCAATCATATAATACCCTTTTCTTTCAAACCATACTCCGTGTTCTCTTGTTATACGAAAATCAGGGTCGATAAGCGTCTGCGCCGCAATTCTTCCCAAACATACGATAATTTTAGGCTCTATAAGTCGTGTCTGATACCTTAAAAACGGCATACACGCTTGCTTTTCATCGGCTTCGGGGTCTCTGTTAAAAGGTGGTCTGCATTTTACGACGTTTCCGATATAAACATCATTCAGGGTAAGGTCAATAGACGCAAGCATTTTGTCAAGAAGCTGACCTGCAGCCCCCACGAAAGGTAACCCCTGAATATCCTCCTGCTCGCCGGGACCCTCCCCCACAAACAAGATATCAGCGTTTTTATTTCCTTTTCCGATAACCACGTTCTTTCTCGTACTGTGAAGTTTACATCTTCTGCAATCAAGACAGGCATTTTCTAAAGTTTCCCACGAACGCAAGTTATCATCTCCTTTTAACAATACTCCACATTACATTGTACTCCCTTTTTTTACTATTTTCAACAGTAAATTAAAAAAAGCTACACTTAAAAAAGTGTAGCCTTTAATTTAAATCAATATCCCGTCGCAGTGGTCGACTTCGTGTTGAATAATCTGTGCCGTAAATCCTGAAAAAGTTTTTACCCGTGTTTTAAAATCTGCCGTCTGCCATTTGACTTTAATTGTCTTATATCTTTTGCATTTTCTCGGTCCGCCAAGCAAGGAAAGACAACATTCTCCCGTTTCGTAAGCGTCCGATTTTTTGATAATCTCGGGGTTAAACATAACGGTATATTCCCCCTCGTTATCAAATGCGATTATCCTTTTCAAAACGCCTATCATATTTGCCGCCATACCTACACAGGTATCCTTGTGTGCCATTAACGTATCAAGCAAATCCTCTGCAATAAGGTAATCTTCCCTTGCAGCCAACTCCGACTTTTTACCGAGAAACATCGGATCATGCATAAGTTCTTTAACCATTTTATTTTATCACCTTAACCCCAAAGCCTTCAAGAGAAATCTTATCCTTATAAACTTCACCCGTTTCGACGTCTTTAAATTCGCCGTCAAGAGTAACTTCCACGGGGGTTTCAAGATAATTTTCCAGAAAAATAAAATCTTCCCTTGTATGCAAAGTAACGCCCTTGGGCAAATCATAAGCCTTGATATTATGCTCTTTTATAAGACTATCATAAAAGTCGTTTAAAAGTTCGCCTGTATCTCTGCAACCGATATAATACGCCTTGCCGTTTTTATAGGAGTTTTTAAGCACGGCAGGAGTACCTTTATAAAAATCACTTCCGTAAACGCCGAGAGTTTTTGCGGTTGTGGGTGTGATAAGTTCGCACAAATCGACTACCCCGTAAGACTTTTCGCTCATAATAACAGAGTTTCTGTCAGTATCGTAAAGTGCATCAATCTCATCAGCGGTAAGACCGAAAACGTCCTTAAGCTCGTTACCGGGGAAACCACCAAGGTAACACAAATCACTTCCGTTTACATACGCAGTTGCGTAAGTGCCGACAACTGTACCGCCGTTTGCAACGTACTCTTCGACCTTTTTGATTTCCTCCTCGGTCATAAGATAAAGCATCGGCAAAACTAAAATTCTATACTTGCTTAAATCCTGATTAAGACCTATTACGTCAACGTTTACACCACGTTTCCAGAACTCTTTATAATGGTTAATGCAGGTGCGTTTATACTTTTTATCGATATTGCTCATACCGTTTGCAACGTCAATTGCCCAGCGGTTTTTAAACTCGTAAACCACTGCCACTTCGGAATGAGTTTTAGTACCGACAACGTCAGTTAATTTTTCGAGAGCAACGCCTACGTCGGTTACGTCGTTAAACACTCTCGTATCGTCTTTTCCGTTATGGTCAACAACAGCACCGTGGAATTTTTCTTCACCGCCTCTGCCCTTGCGCCACTGGAAATAAAGTACACTGTCACTTCCGTGAGCTACCGCCTGCAAAGACGAAAGCTTATGCATATTGGGGCGTTTTAGCTTATTGACAGGAAGCCAGTTTGTATTACTCGGTGTGCTTTCCATAAGGTAAAACGGCTTCATCTTAAGGCATCGGTGCAAATCGTGAGCAAAAGCAATAGAATAAGCTTCTAAATCATTTCCTCTGTCACTGTGCCAACTTGGATAAGAGTCCCATGAAATCACGTCAACGAAGTCTTTCATATAATGGTAGTTAAGTCGCTGATACGGACCCATAAAGTTTGATGTAACGGGGATATCGGGAGTAACAGCCTTAACAGATGCTATTTCCTCTTTCATAAATTCCGTCGTCTGATAGGTCACAAACTCCTTCCAGTCAAGGAAAAGTCCAGGCATAACGCCGTCACCTTCTCCTAAGTCAAAAGGAGAATGAATCTGATTAAAATCGGTAACGGTATGACTCCAGAAGCCTGACCACCACGCGTGATTAAGCTTATTTAAATCGTTATCGTATTTTTTCCTTAAATAGTCCCTGAAAGCTTTCTGGCAAAGCTCACAATGGCACTCCCCACCAAGCTCGTTTGAGATATGCCACATAATGATTTTATCCTTGTAACGCTCTGCCAAAAGGGTATTGATATTCTTTACCTTTTCTCTGTAAACAGGAGAAGTATAACAATGGTTATGGCGTCTTTGGTAGTACATTCTCTGCCCGTTTTTCATAACCCTTAAAACTTCGGGATATTTTTCCGAAAGCCACCTGGGTCTTGCGCCACTTGGAGTTGCCAGAATAATATTTATACCATTTTTTCTTAAATCGTCAATAATTTTATCGAGATAACTGAAGTTATAAACGCCCTCTTCGGGTTCTAAAAATGCCCAGGAGAAAATACCGAGTGTCATAGTATTACAATGAGCCTTTTTCATCATACGGATATCTTCTTTTAAGACTTCGGGATAGTCAAGCCATTGCTCGGGATTATAGTCCCCACCATGAAGCATATTTTTCATAATTTATTCTCCTTTAATATAGTTTTTTGGTGATACACCCGTGTGTTTTTTAAAGACATTTGAAAAGTAGTAAACGTTTTCAAATCCGCACATATCGGAAATCTCAGAAACTGTAAACCTTTTCGTTCTCAAAAGCTCTTTCGCACGTTCTATTCTGAGTCTTGTAATATATTTCACAGGAGGACATCCGTACTTACTTATGAAAATTTTCTTGAAATATGAATATGAAATTCCCGAAAGCTTTACAAGTTCATCACAATTGAAACTGCTTTTATAGTAATTTTCCGCAATATAATTATCAGCCGCCACAAGATAGTCAAGCTTACTGTTCGGCAAATATTCTATCTGAGATTTATATAAAATCTCAAGAATATTATACATAATCTGCATCGATTTAAAATAATACCCCGAACGCTTTGATATCCAGATATCATAGATTTTATTATAAAGATTTTTCACGTTGTCATTTTTAATATTTATTTTCAATGCTTCTTTGGGCAGATCAGAATTTGTATCAAAATATATATTATATATCTTTAAAGGTTCGGTAGCAACGGTATAATACTCGCCGTCATCAGAGGTTTTAGGAAGATATACGACGTCTCCCTTTGTGACGTGCAAAGCTTGTCCGTGAAAATAGAGGGTGCCATTCCCTTCATAAAAACATTGTAATTCATAGGTGGGAAGATTACCTTCAAAAATCTCTTTGCTGAAATTGTGATTATAATATATCACGTTATAAATTTTGCTTATATTGATCCTTTCTTCATCAAAAAACATACTATCCCTCCCACAAGCATTGTAGCATACATATATAATTTATTCAACACAAAAAAGTTGAAAATTATAAAAAAAATTATTTTACTTATTTACAAAGAAAAGTTTATTTGATAAAATAACTTAAAAAGGAGGATGCTTTATGAATTTTACGTTAGGTTGCAACTACTGGGCATCAAATGCCGGTATCGAAATGTGGAATAATTTTGATATAAACGCTATAAAAAAAGATATGAAACTTCTCGCTGAACACGGCACTACAATGATAAGAATTTTCCCTTTGTGGTCGGATTTTCAGCCCGTTTCCCTTATTGTGGACCCAAACCACCACAGTGATTACCATTTTTCTACAAACAGAGGAAATCCCGAAACTAACCCATATTTTATTGACGAAACAATGCTTGAGAGATTTTCACTTGTTTTAGACGAATGTGAAAAGTATAATATCAAGGTAATTGTAGGCCTTATCACAGGCTTTATGAGTGGCGAACTTTACGTACCCCCTGCCCTTAACGGCAAAAACGTTATAACCGACAGTATGTCACTTTATCTGCAGCAACTTTTTATAAAAGGTTTTGTAAAACATTTTAAAGACAGAAAAATAATTTACGCCTGGGATTTAGGTAATGAATGTAACTGTATGCCCGCTGCACAGAACAGAATGGAAGCTGCAAGCTGGGCTTTCACCATCTCGAATGCAATCCGTGCTTTTGACAATACAAGACCTGTTATTTCAGGAATGCACGGAATAAGACTTCAGTCAACCTGGACTATTCAGGACCAGGCAGAATGCACCGATATTCTCACAACTCACCCTTATGCTTTGTGGTGCGGTCATACTGAAAACGACGAAATGCTCTCTTTCAGGACGTCGATGCATCCGACAGCACAAGGAAAATTCTTCTCAGAAATCGGGAAAAGACCTTGCCTTACCGAAGAATTCGGCTCACTCGGTCCTATGATGTGCAGTGATGAAAATGCGGCACACCTTTTCAGGATAAACGCTCTCTCACTCTGGGCAAACGGCTCACTCGGATTTTTGTGGTGGTGTGCTTCCGACCAGACCGAGCTTACTACCTTCCCCTATACACATATAGCACTCGAGCAGGAACTCGGAATGTTTGATGTAAACCACAACCCGAAACCCGTACTCCGCGAGATGAAAAAGTTCTCAGAAAATATTGATTTTGATTTGCCGAAAGCCAAAACCGATGCAGTATGTGTGCTTACAAGGGATCAGGATCAGTGGGGTGTCGGATATATGACCCACATTCTCTCACGTCAGGCAGGATTTAACGTCGAATTTACTTACGGTGACAATGAGATTCCTGATGCAAAGGTCTACCTTATGCCTTCTGTCAGCGGATATCACGTTATCCCCAAAGCAAGATATAATAAATTGAGGGAAAAAGTTTTTGAAGGTGCTGACCTTTATATTTCAATGGATTCAGGTGTTTTCATTGATTTTGAAAAGCTTACAGGTATGCGCGTTATAAATTCCTTTGAATTCCCTGAAACTGTCACAGCCACTTTGACCGATACACTTACCTTCAACAAGGAAAAAACATTTATTATGGAACCCACAACTGCCGAAGTTTTGTGTTATGACGATAATAATAACCCGCTTATTTCGGTTAACCGTTACGGAAAAGGCCGTGTATTCCTCGTAAATGCTCCCGTTGAAAAAACGATTATGAATATGCATAATGCCTTTGACAAAAAGTATCACGAAATTTACGATATCATCTTCAAAGACCACGTAAACAATATGCCCGTCAAGGTACAGGGTGAAAATCTTATAAAAACCTACCACCCCGAAGAAAATGGCGGATACGTAGTTATCATAAATCACGATAACTACGAAAAAAATATAGAAATTACATTTGATGAAGGATACGCTTTAAATAAACTCTGCTACGGAAATCTTGATAAAATTGCCCCCTTCGATGCAACTGTAATACATATTGACAGTACAAAAAAATAATAATAAAATAGTAGTATCAATATTAAGGAGAGAAAATTATGCTTAACAAAAAAGATTATGATTTTTTCAGTAATGAAGCTAAAAAATATCTTGATAAAGCGGGTATTGTTATTACCCCCGAAGAAGCAAGTCGCATTGAGGTTGTTGAATATGAACTCGGTTGTATCGAGAAAATCGGTCTTGAGCTCGTAGTTTATGTAAACACCGAACGTTGCTGTGCAAAAGAACTCGTACTCCTTCCCGGTCAGACATGCCCCGAACATCGTCACCCCGAAATCAACGGTGAAGAAGGCAAGGAAGAAACATTCCGTTGCAGATACGGTAAAGTTTACCTCTACGTTGAGGGCGAAGGCACAGACGATATCAAGGCAAAACTCCCCGAAGGCAATGAACAGTACTTTACCTGCCGTAAGGAAATTATCTTAAACCCCGGTGAACAGTATACAATTATGCCCAATACGTTCCACTGGTTCCAGGCGGGTGAAGAAGGAGCAGTAGTATCCGAATTCTCAACAAAGAGCCGTGACGAATACGATATCTACACCGACCCCCGTATCGATGCCGCTTGTGACAGAACTATCTAGGAGAAAGTTATGTTTGATGTAGTCGCATTAGGTGAAATTCTTATTGATATGACTTATGCAGGTAAAAGTGAAAACGGTGCTACCCTCTTTGAGCAAAATCCTGGTGGTGCCCCTGCAAACGTTCTTACCGCAGTTTCACGTCTTGGCGGAAAAACCGCCCTTATCGGCAAAATCGGTGACGATATGCACGGTGAGTTTTTAAGGGAAACTGTCGAAAAAGAAGGTATTTTTGCCAAAAACCTTATCACAGACAACTCTGTTTTCACAACGCTTGCTTTTGTAAACTTGGACGAAAACGGAAACCGCAGTTTTTCCTTTGCAAGAAAACCGGGTGCAGACACCTGTCTTAAACCCGAAGAAGTGGATTTAAGTCTTTTGAATGATACCAAAATTTTCCATTTCGGCTCTCTTTCTTTGACGGATGACCCCGCTAAAAGTGCTACGTTTTTTGCCCTTGAGAAAGCAAAGAAAATGGGGAAAATCATTTCCTATGACCCTAACTACCGTGCTCCTTTGTGGGAGAGCGAAGAAAAAGCTTTGGAAGGTATGCGTTCAGTTTTGGACTTTGTCGATATCATAAAGATTTCCGACGAGGAAACGAAGCTTTTAACAGGTTTTGAAGAAGTGGAAAAAGCATCTGAAGAACTCCTTAACAAAGGTATAAAAATCGTTATCGTGACACTCGGCAAAAACGGCGCACATATAAGGACAAAGGACGGATTTATCACTTCCCCTGCCCTTGACGTCAAAGCTGTTGACACAACGGGCGCAGGTGATTCCTTTATGGGCGGATTTTTGTACCGCATCTCAAACTGCGAAAAAGATATCGAAGAGCTCACCCTTTCCGACATAAAAGATTTCGCAGACTTTTCAAATAAAGTATCAGGCTTTTGCGTACAAAGACGAGGCGCAATAAATGCCATGCCCCATTTAAACGAAATATAAGACGGAGTTTTCTCCGTCTTTTTTCTTTTTAAATTTCGAAAAATTTTCGTTAATTTGATAGTTTACATCGGAGCAAAAATGATGTATATTTAATGTATGATATTATTGTAAGGAGGATTCTATGAACTTAATGGGAATCGACGTTGGAACTACCTCGATAAAAACGGCAGTTTTCGACGAAAATTTTAAAACCATTTATTCGAATAACATCGACTATACTTTAAATTCCCATGGTGATATGGTAGAATGCAACCCAGGGAAATACTGGTGTCTTATTGAAAATGAGCTTGACAACCTTGAAATTCCCGTTACAGCACTTGCCATTGACACCCAATGTGAAACCTTGATTTTAACCGATGAAAACGGAAATCCCGTAAGGGATGCCATCGTATGGCTTGATAACCGCGCCGAAAAGGAAGCAAAAATCATCGAAGAACATTTCGGCAGAAAACGTGTTTACGAAGTAACGGGACAGCCTGAAATCACCGCTACCTGGCCTGCTTCAAAGCTTTTGTGGGTGAAAAATAACGAGCCTGATATCTGGGCAAAAACAAAGAAGATATTTTTGCTCGAAGATTACATACTCTTTAAGCTTACAGGCAAATTCATCACAGAAAAAACCTTGCAGTCATCAACCATTTATTTTGATATAAGAAATTCCATCTGGTGGGACGAAATGCTCACGTTTATCGGTGTAACCCACGATATGCTCCCCGAACTTTTTGACAGTGGCGTATACGTTGGTGATTACAACGGAATAAAAGTTGTAACGGGTGCTATGGATCAGGTAAGTGGCGCAATCGGTGCAGGCGTCATAAAAGACGGCATCGTAAGTGAAATGACGGGTACAACGATGGTTATCTTCAGCACGGTTGATAAAATCCCCGACTATGACGAAAACAGTATTGTTCCCTGCCATTATAACTACGATGGCAAGTACTGTATTCTTTCATGGAGTCCGACAGCAGGAATGAGCCTTAAATGGTTTAAAAACATCCTCTGTGAGAACTTTTCCTTCAAGGATTTAGATGTCCTTGCAAATGAAGTTCCTCCCGGGTGTGACGGACTAACCTTCCTTCCCTACCTTTGTGGTTCAACGATGCCGAAATACAACCCCAAAGCAAGAGGAAGCTTCACGGGTCTTACCACCGAACACACGAGAGGACATTTTGCAAGAAGTATTATGGAATCACTTTCCTACACCCTTAAAAGCAATTTTGACTACCTCAACGTTGACGTTTCGGAGATAAGGGCAATGGGTGGAGGCGCTAACAGCGACCTCTGGTGTCAGATGAAGGCAGACGTCACGGGTAAAGTCCTTATGACACTTGAAAACAAGGAAACCGCTTGTCTTGGTGCTGCAATCTTAGCAGGTGTCGGAATCGGTGCTTTGGAAAGTGTCGAAAAAGCGTGTGAATATATAAAGATTGATAAAGTTTACAAACCCCGTAACGTTGATTACACAAAGGGTTATGAAAACTTTTTGAATGCAGATAAAATTTTAAATGTATAGGAGAAGATAATTATGGCAAAAGCAGCGTTTATCGGATTCGGTGAAGTTAACACACCAAAAGAACTCATTGTAAAAAAATGTGCAGATGCGCTCAAAGCACTTGAAAACGAAGGTATTGAGTGCATAAGCGTTTACCCCGTAACTGACGATTACGAAGAAAAAGACGTAAATATGGCAATCAACGCCCTCAAGGGAGAAGAATTTGACTTTGTGGTAGTTTGCATCGCGGGTTGGATTCCTACCCACGCAGTTGTTAAAGTTACCGAGCATTTCCGCCACAAACCCATGGTACTCTGGGGTCTTTGCGGTTGGATGGAAGAAGGCAGAATCGTTACTACCGCTGACCAGGCAGGTACTACTGCAATAAGAAAAACTTTCTTTGATTTAGGTTACAACTTCAAATACATCTATGACATCATCGGTCTTCCCACAAACTCCAAAAAGGTTGCACAGTTCGGACGTGCTGCAGCAGCTGCAGAAAAACTCCGTCACGCAAAAGCAGGTCACGCAGGTTACCGTGATATGAACCTTTACGGCACTCAGGTTGACGGACCTTCCCTCAAACGTGTTGTAGGTCCTGAAATTGAAACTTTCGAAATGCTCGAAATCGAACAGAGATATCAGAAAGTAACAGATGCTGAAAAGCAGGAAGTTATCGACAAATGCATCTCCAAATGGAAATTCTTGAAAGAAGCTAAACGCGAAGGCCTTGAAAAGGCTGCAGGCTACTACCTCGCAGTAAAAGCTATCTGTGACGAACGCGGCTACGATGCAATTTCCTTAAAAGACGTTGACGGTATGAAGAAGCTTCTTGGCTTCCCTCCCGCACCTATCTTTATGCTCCTTTCCGACGAAGCAAACCTCTGCACAGTTCCCGAAAATGACGGTCTTGGAAGCATCACACAGATGATGGTAAAATACCTCACAGGTCAGTGTGCAGCTTACCTTGAATTCTATGAATTCTTTGAACACAGCGTTATCGCAGGTGTTCCCGACTATGTTCCCGCTGAAATCGTTGACGGTGACGTTCAGGTTATGCCTGCAGCATTCGGTGAACTTTCCGAAGGTATCCTCAACGTAAGCCGTGTTAAACCTGGTGAACTCACAATGTGCCGTCTTACAACAATCGATGGCAAATACTATATGCATATGGTAAAAGGTAACGGCAAAACTCCTCCCAAATGGGAAGAAGCAGGCTGGACACAGCCCGCACCTCAGCTCCCCGGTCTTGAAATCGAAATGGACGACGTTCCCCATTTTGCAGAAAACGTTATGTGTCAGCACTATATCATTTCCTATGGTGACAACACAGGACTTATCGAAGATTTGTGTAAGATTTTAGGCATTGAAATTATCAGATAAGGAGTATTTTTATGAGCAAATTATTAATCGGTTGGGCAGAAGAAAGTATAGTGCCTGATAAAAAGGTTAACCTTTTCGGACAGTTTTTCGAAAGAATTTCCCAGTATGTTGAATCCGAAATCACAGCTACCGCTATGGCTATTGAGTCTAACGGTGAGCAGGCAATTATGGTTTCCGCTGACCTTATAAGCTTTACCAATGATAACTTAAACTATATCAGAGAAAAAGTTAAAGCACAGAATAAGGAAATCGACGTTTCCAAAATCATTATTGCGGCTACCCACACCCATACTTCTATCGGTGTAGCGCCCAAACACAAAAGTAAAGAAAACGGAATCGGTTCCCTTGCTACTGCGAAATCAATCCTTAACGAATTTTTGCCCGAGGACAAAAAATACACTGCTCTTGTTACTCCCGATGACAGCGTTCTTACTCCCGAAGAAGGACTTGAACTTGTAGCAGAAAGAATCACAAAAGCAATTATCGATGCATGGAATAACAGAAAAGAAGCTCTCTATGCAAACGAATTCGGCAGAGTTGCAGTCGGTATGTGCCGCCGCGTTGTATACGAAGACGATACCGCCCTTATGTGGGGTGATACAAATACCGCTACCTTTAAAGAATTAGAAGGCGGTAACGATTCAGGCGTTGAACTTATCTATACTTTTGATAAAGACAAAAAGCTTACAGGTGTTGTAGCAAACATTGCCTGTCCTTCACAGATTCTTGAGCAGAGAAGCTTTATCTCCGCTGACTTCTGGGGCAGAGCAAAAGCAAACATCAGAGAAAAACTTGGCAAAGACGTTTATCTTCTTTCCCTTTGCGGTGCAGGTGGCGACCAGTGTCCCCGTGACCTTATCCGCTGGGTAGAACCTGAAACTCCCATTGACGACCCCAACGTAAAACGCCCCAACGTAATCGAGCATAAGGCAGATCCTTCCATGTACGATATCTCAGGTTGTAACAGAGTCGGCAAACGTATTGCAAACGAAATTATTTCTGTATTTGAAGAAATCACAGAATACAAGAGCGAAGCGGTATTTGAGCATAAAGTTATGACTATGGACCTGCCTTTGAGAAAGGCTACTCCCACTGACTACGAAACCGCTGTAAGAGAGCTTAAAGCATATATCAGAGAGAATGAACACAAAGAAAAGTTCGACTTTGAAGACAGTGCAAAAATGCATATCTACTCCGGTACAATCGCAAGATACCGTGAACAACAGAATAAGGAAATTTATCCTATCGAAACACATATCATCCGTTTCGGTGACGTAGCATTTTCTACAAACCCCTTTGAACTCTTCCTTGATTTCGGTAACAGAATCAAGGCAAGAAGCTACGCTAAACAGACCTTTATCGTTCAGCTTTGCTGTGGTGCAGGCGGATACCTCCCCACCGAAAAAGCTGAAAACCACGGTCATTACAGTGCATATATCTCAAGTGGTAACGTTGGTCATATCGGCGGCGACATCTTCACAAGACAGACTATAAACGAAATCAACAAGATGTGGGAAAAGTAAAATGCACGAAAGAAAGCAAAATCTTTATATCTCGAATGACAGAGTAAGCGGATTGTTATTCTTATTCTTAGCGTTCACTTTTATAATGATGACCCTCACAAAAACCGCATTTTCCTCAGCACTTACCGTTATAGTAGCAGGCGGTGTTATGACAAAAACCCAGACTGGTCTTATGACATCCGGATTTTATCTGCTTTACGGCCCTTTACAGATTGTGGGTGGTATTTTAGCCGATAAATATAACCCCAGAAACCTTATCGCAATGGGGGTTATCGGTTCAATCATTGCAAACTTTATTATCTTTTTTAACCATAACTTCTATGTGATGCTTATTGCCTGGTCGTTAAACGGTGCCGCCCAGATGGGAATTTACCCCGCTATATTCAAGGTAATCTCTGCAAAGATTTCCTACGGTTGGAGGAGAAAAGCTATCTATTATTTCTCCTTCACCCAGATTATAGGACAGTTATTTGCATTTACTCTGTCGGCGTTTATAAAACGCTGGGAATATAACTTCCTTTTCTCGGCAGTTGCTTCGGTAATCTTACTCATAACACTCTATATTGTATTTAAATGTGTAACAAAGTATATGGTACCCGAAGAAGGAATTGAAGAAACACCCCAAAAAACAGCAAAGAGCAGTACCCCGGTTTTCAGGTTGTTTATGATAAGCGGATTTTTCATTATAGTGCTTATGTATACGCTCGTGAGTGTAGTAAACCAGTCAGTAAGGCTTTACACCCCTGCAATGATGATGGAGTCATACACAAACTTAAATCCCACCATTTCAAATCTTCTTAACATCTTTGTACTCATTTCAGGCACTACCGGAACTATTGTTATGAGAAAAATCCTTTTTGCAAAAGAAGGCAGAAATGAAGTTGCCACTATTTTATTTACAATTTTAGTGGCTGTCACCTTTATTGTAACAATTAAATTTACAGGTGCACTTCATTATATTATTATACTGATAGCTTTGTGTTTTTCTTCTGCAATTTTAAGCGCATCTTCTTTGCCGATATCCTTCATAAACAGTGCTTTTGCAAAATTCGGAAAGTCAGCAACCGCAGCGGGAATTATGAATGCGGCAGCATCACTCGGCATTGTTTTACAAAGCTACGGATTCGGATATGTTGCAGATAATTTCGGTTGGGATGCCGTAACAACTTTATATGTTGTATTGATTTTTGTTTCCATTGCTCTGATCTTAATTGTCTTGCCCTTATGGACAAAATTCAAAAAGAAATATTTGTAAAAAAGAGGAGAGAAATCTCCTCTTTTTCATTGACTTTTTTTGCCGTTACTATATAATGTAAATAAGAAAGAGGTGTATCTTTATGTATAGCCACATCGAACAAATAAAATCCCGACTAACAAAAGAAGATGAAAAATTCTTAAAAGATATCTATGCTCCCACAGAAGTCACAAAATGTGATGAAAATGCTTTCAGATTTCTTTGTGTAACCCCTGACGGTAAAATCCGTTTCTACGGCCTTTACGGCAAAAAGTGCATCAATGACGTAGATGCTCTGCATTGTTATCTGGAGTCCACAGACGGTGGTCTTTCCTGGAAACGACACTTAAAACCCGAAGGCTCGCTCGGAGCATCAGTACAGATTCCTTTCGGCAAATATAAAGGTAAATATATAGGTCCTGTCAAAGTGGACGAAAAACTCTGCTACGCTATTGCAGACGACCCCGACAGCGCTCCTTTCCTTGTTACCCCTATCCAGTCAAGCGACCACAGAATTACAAACGATTCCGCGACTATGCCTGTGTTTATGAAATCAAAAGAAAGAATTCTGGTTATTGTACACGAACAGCGCCCCGAAATTCACGAAAGCGCATATTTTGTAAAAGTGCATTATTCCGATGACTGCGGTGAAACTTATAAAATCGTAGATCCCGGGTATGCTCCTTTATTTGAAAAGCAATGGCCTCACAAAGGTATGAGATGGGAACAAAACTACCGTGAAAACACAATAGAAGAGCTTTCCGATGGCACTTTAATGATGATTGCAAGAACTACTTCCGACTATCATTACATAAACTATTCTTACGACGGTGGTGAGACCTGGACAAAGCCTGAACCCTCTGTTTTCCATTCAACAGGCACTATGCCAAAACTCAAAAAGCTTTCCGACGGCAGAATCGTATTTTGCTGGTGTAACACAAAACTTCTCCCTGAAGTTGACGATACCGAAGGTGTGTGGGAAGACTTTTTCACAAACCGCGACGTAAACCATATTGCTATCACAGAAGATGACGGCAAAACCTGGAAAGGTTTCAGGGAAATGGTTTTGAATCCTATCAGAAACTATGCTGATTTTCGTTCTTTCGGTGGAATTGTTTCAGGTGCTGATAAAAGCGTTCATCAGTTTGAGATTATGGAACTTCCTTTCAACAAGCTTTTAGTGGCTTACGGACAGAATATTGCCTGTGTAAGGATTATTATCTTAGACCTTGACTGGCTTTATGAGAAGAGCCGTACCAACACCCCCGTAAACGGTCTTGAAAACCTCTCGACACAAAGCTACGTAAAGAGTATCCCCGGAGGATTTATAGGCAGCCGTACTGAAGCAAGTGAGCATACGGGACATTGCGCTTATAACAGAGTAAGCAGTGTTATGGTAGTACCTAACCCCTACGATCCCACCTTTGAGGCGTTAAGCTTTAAAACTCTCCATGACGAAAGACTTTTAAGCACTATAAGCGGTGCTGTCTGGAACTTCCCGATTGCGAGAAAAGGTACTGTGAAAATCAAAGCAAAAATCGGTGGTTTTGGACTTAGGGTTTCCCTTTTGGACCATTGGATGAATCCCACCGACGACACTCTCCCCTACTTTGCCGATTACAGCATCGTTTTAAGGGAAGATATGCACGAAAAAGACGAAATGGCAGAGTTTGTATTTAAGTTTGACTGCGACAAAGATGAAGTCACTTTAACTTGTGGTGATTACCTTTGCCATACTGCAAAACTTAATGGCAACCACCCGATGGGACTTTGCTACTTGCACCTGCAGACTGCCGCACCAAACGGTGTTGTTGACCCCAAAGAAACTATCGTTTCCCATCTTTATTTTGACGCAGAATAAATTAAAAGCCAAGCTTAACGCTTGGCTTTTTTTATTATTCCGATTACTATAAAAACAGTTGCTATAAATATAAGTGATGCTAAAACAATAAAGGAAACGTTTCCGTCTGTGCACTTTTCCCAGTTATAAAAATCCACTTCGTAATGGTTTTCATTACCGCCAAACAACAAGTTCACAATATGCCTCAAAAAATAATAAAAAGTAGTAGAAAGGTATATGCACACACCCGTTTTTAAAAATGCATCAAACTTTAAAGTGCATATAATGGTACAAAGTATAGCAGGTAGATATGAATATAAAGTAACAAGTATCGCCGGCTTGAGCATAAATGGTTGGCGGGCATTTACAACAAACAATAACAAAACTGTTAAAGCGCAGGTAACTGTAAAGGAAATCACAAATTTATACCTGGTTGATAAAAGGATAGGTAAAAATATCATCACATACCCCATCATAATACCGATACACGCCACGGGAAACCAGAAAAATGTTTTTGTATATGTAGCACAGGTAAAAAGCAAAAGGCATATTGAAAAGTATGTTGTAACAGTAAACCAGAAAAGTTTTTTCTCTTTGAAAAGATAAGTAAGATTTGGTACAAAGGTATAGGCACAGATAAGGGATGACAGCACAATAAAAAACCACGAAAGAGTATGATTTACAGCTAAGTTACAGATAAAACAGGTAACAAGCGCCACTATATAGGATATTGTAGGAACTAAAATCCAGGTGCTTCTTATAACTCTGAATTTTTTTGCCTCGTGTTTTATCTGCCTTTCGTCAGTATCGGTTGAGGCTGTTATCAGCTCATGTTCACTTATATCAAGAGCATTACAAATACCTGAAATGAGTGTGATATCAGGATAGGAAACCCCTCTCTCCCATTTGCTTACAGCCCCCTCTGTGACAAACAGTATCTCGGCAAGGTCTTTTTGCGAATAGTTTTTCTCAATGCGTTTTTGCTTTATGAATCCTCCAAAGGTTTTTTTGTCGGTCATAGTATCACCTCTGCCTAAAATTTTACAATATCGGTCTTTAACTGTCAATGGACTGTCAGTTTACCCTCTATTCATAGGCAAAATACCCTCTCTGTCTTCACCTGCACCAAAACGGGTGAGGTAAATTTTATTTTCTTTAATTGAAACTACGTCGAATGCAGTTTCGGTTATCGTACCAACTTCACGGTCAGGGCAAAGTGCTGACCATTTCTGCACGTAGGAGCAAAGTGTTGTGATAACGGGCAAACCGTCATCATATACAAAGTTGTCAAAATGCACGTGCCCTGCAAGTATGCAGAGTACGTTTTTTGAACTCTTGATAGCGCTGTAAACTCTGGGGGCATTCAGCACGTCGTCGTAAGACCTTATATAACTTGGTGCGTCACCTGACCCGATAATTCCGTTGTTACGTATTGGACAATGGCAGACAACGATGACGTTTTTATCGGTTGCGAGTGCCTCTTTTTCAAACCAGTCAGCCTGTTCGTTTGAAAACTCAACACGCCAGCCAAAAGGATACTGACCGTTTGGCAATTTGTGATAAGGCTTGTCATTTACGTCAAGGAAAACAAAACGGTAGTCCGTGTCAGCCAAATCCATATAATAATAGTTTTTATCGGTAGGGTTATTTCTCATACAGAGTTTATGGAGTTCTTCAGGTGGAATTGCAGCTAAGGTATTATCGCATTTTCTGTCCATTGCATCGCCCAGAGCATCATCGTGATTACCGATAACACAATGAACAGGTACCGACAACGAATAAAGTGCATCCATAATCTCATGGTGGAGTCTTTTTACTTCATTGGGGTCGGTATGATAATCGCAACCGATGTCCCCACCGGAAAGCACAAACTGAATTCCGGGTACGCGGTCGATTATATACTGAATGGATTTTACGTGCTTCACACCGTCTTCCCATGAAGTCATTTTGCTCAAACCTGCTTCAATCGCAAACTTGTTAAGCTTATGATGCATATCGGTAATGAAAACAAAGTTGATTGGCGCATTCAAATCATTTATCTTTTTAATTTTCTCATCATAAAAATCCGTAAGGTATCTTAAATCTTCCATTTTATTTCTCCTCTATGACAGCTGTTATCTGTGTAATAAACTTACTTTTGTCCTTATGTTGTGGCGGTCCTTCAATATAAAGGTTACGGAATACACCCGATAGCTTTATATTATTTTCTTCCGCATAAGAAATAAGTCTTTTTCGTGCTTTGGGGATTTCCTCATAAGCACCGTGATGGAAAAATGAAATCGCTTTAAGTAAAGGAAGCTTTTTAATATACTCCCCCTCACTTTCAGTGGGGACAGCAACGCAATATAAAACTTCATCAGGGGAATTTAAATAATGCTCGGTAAAATACATACGTCTTGCAGTATCGGTGCCATAAGTTTTCATAGCTTCAAGTGCCGTATCTCTTAAAAGATTGGTTTTATCGGCAATCGTAACAGAATTGTACGTACGACAGTAAATTGTCTGAGGTGCAATATCAATTATCCTGATATCATCATAGTCCTTTCGGGATCTTTCTTTCAGTTTTTCTATGGTCAGATTAAGCTCGTCTCTCATTTTTTCAAGGCGGTTTATCATAGAATTCAAATCAGAAGAACCATTAAAATATTCTTTTATCTCCTTAAGTGAAAGACCTAAATCCTGAAAAACACGTATGGTACGAATCTGGGTAAAGGTATCAATGGTATAATATCTGTTAGCGGTAGCGCCATCTTTCTTATCGGGAAGGATAAGACCTTTTGCTTCATAATTAAGTATTGTTTTTCTTGTAATCCCAACGGCTTTTGCAACTTCACCAATAGAAAACAAATTCTTGTTATCCATAATAATCCTCATTTATTTTTAAAAAAGTCTTGCATCGTACCCTAAGGTACGGTGTATAATTATTGTAACATCATTATTTAAAAAAATCAAGATGTTATAAAATGGCTTTACACCAAAAACTTTTTGTTGGAGGAAATTATTATGAAAAAATTATTGGCACTTTTACTTACACTTATTATGTCCGCGACACTTTTCGCAGGATGCAGTGATCCTGTTTATGACGATCTTTCTGACTTTTTAAACGTTCAGATGACAGAAGTTAATGCTGAATACGTAAGCCTCACTGAAGAAGTTGGCAAATGGTCAACCTTTGAAGATGACACAGCAATCGCAGAAAGCTTAAATAACGTTCTTATCCCTCTTGTAGACAGCTCACTTGCAAAACTTGAAAACATAACTCCCGCAACTGACGAAGTTAAAGCTCTCAAAGAAAAATACGTTGACGTAATGGACGCATACAAAAAAGGCTTCACAGCACTCCTTGAAGGATGCGAAACTCAGGAAGATGCAACCATTAACGAAGGATACGCAGCACTTGAAGAAGCTGTTACTCTCTTAGACGAATATAATAAAGGTTTAGAAGATCTCGCCAAAGAATTCGGCGCAGAAATCGAATATTAATCACACGTTACATAATGTGTAAAGCCTTAAACAAATCCCCGCTGACAAAAGTCAGCGGGGATTGATATTTTCGCGAAAATTACACGCTCTTTTTTGAAACAGTATTTAATTGTTTCAGAAAGGAGCATTTTTATGTCAATTACTGTCAAATACAAGGAAAATGTCATTTGTTATGTCAGGGGTGAGGTGGTATTATGTCGGTAGAAAAAAGTTTATTTGAACATCAGGAGGTGCAACTTTTGAAAAATGACCTTTCAGGTCTTAATGACGTATACCGCGACATTGCAAATGAAATTGGAATTGAAAACACTTTAATAATCTACGAATTATTCCGCGGAACACAAATTTCGTTTCCGAACAGACTTTTTTCAAAAGAATACATACATAAAGCCATCATCTGCGAATACAACGGTGATAACATACCACAACTCGCTAAAAAATACAACTACTCCGAAAGGAGCATCTGGCGTATTTTGAAGAAAATAAAATAATTTTGGAGGAATTTTTTATGAAAAAGTTATTGGCACTCTTGCTCACAACCGTTATGGTGATTTCTTTGACCGCGTGTATTTCTACAGTAACGGAAGATAACATCATCACTCATACACCAGTCCCGGCACAGAACAATAAAATATCCGTAAAGGAATCACCTGACAAATATACATGGTATATAAAAAACTATGTTGGTAAAAACTGTGCATCTATCGGATACACTTCATTAGGCGGAGATCGTTTTGATAAGTATGGTGCAGGATTACTCGAAATAATCTTTATCAACCCAGAAGGAACATATATAGATATCGAATCTGAAGATATACTTAAAGAATATTCTGTAATTGGTCAAAGTATAGAACCAAACACAGAACTCAAACTTACTTTTGAAAAAGACAGTGACGGTGAAGAATACGATAATCTTGTTGAAACACAAAGCTTTGAAGAAATAGTTTTATATGTAAAAAAAGTCAGTGACAAAACAAAATACAAAGTTAACTTAACTACTATAAATGCTTCTCCAGACAAATACACCAGATATATTGTCGATTATACTGGAAGAAATCTCGCTAATTGCGGTTACACCTCCTTAGGTGGAGATCTAAGGCATGAGTACGGTGCAGCCAATGTTGAACTTATCATAGTTTCTGAAGATGGCGCTTACATTGATCCTGAAGATACAGAAACATTAAAAAAATACGTTGTTACAGGTCAAAGTGTTGCACCAAACACAGAATTAAAACTCATCTTTGATAAGGACAGTAATGGAGATGAATACAGTAATTTGATTGATTCGCAAAACATTGAAGAAATTGAAATATATGTAAGTCCAACGCTATAAGTTATATTTATAAAATATCATCAAAAAAGCCGTAACCTTTAAAGGTTACGGCTTTTTTATCATATCTGACCTCTTAAAAATCCAAAAATCACAATACAAGTAGCGACAGCAATAAAAATCCACTCGAGTTTTCTCTGCTCATCCCACTCTTTTATCAGTTCGTTATATTCTTCCTCATCTTTTCTGATAATAGCCACAATGAGCTGAATTAATCTGATAAGCATCTTTAATCCCCCTTGATTTCAAGGATTTTATTTATTCAAAAAGTGGGGTAGAAAAATATCTTTCGCCTGTGTCGGGGAGAACTGTTACGACAGTTTTGCCACAACCCAGTTTTTTTGCAAGTTTTATTGCGGCAGCAACGTTTGAGCCACTCGAAATACCGCAGATGATACCTTCTTTTTTAGCAAGTGCTTTTGCTGTACCCAGAGCCTCATCATCGGTTATGATGCAAACGTCGGAATAAATCTCGGTATTAAGGTTATCGGGGATAAGTCCGTCACCGATACCCATCTGCAGGTGAGTACCGATACTGCCACCTGACAAAATTGCGGCATCTTCGGGTTCAACCGCCCAAATTTCAATATCGGGATACTTTTCCTTAAGCACTTCGCCAATACCCGAAATTGTGCCACCCGTACCAACACCCGAGCAAAATCCGTCGATACTGCCATCAACGTCTTCTATAATCTCAAGCGCTGTATGTTTTCTGTGTACTTCGGGGTTATCGGGGTTTGTAAACTGCTGAGGAATGAAAACGTTTTTGTCAGCTTCTGCCATTCGTACTGCTGTATTCATACATTCTTCGATACAAGCGCCGATATCTCCGTCGTCGTGAACTAAAATAACC
The DNA here is from genome assembly GCA_045121595.1 of Oscillospiraceae bacterium. Classification (GTDB taxonomy): domain Bacteria; phylum Bacillota; class Clostridia; order Oscillospirales; family Ruminococcaceae; genus Fumia. The sequence goes on from JBGVGI010000027.1 coordinate 69,780, forward strand.
TCTGCACCATACTGGTTAACAAGTTTTCTACGTTCCTCACTTACAGAGTCAGGCATAATGATTTTTACCTTATACCCTCTTACGGCACCGACCAAAGCAATACCTATACCCTGATTTCCGCTTGTAGGCTCAACGATAATTGTATCCTTTGTGATGAGGCCTTTTTTCTCAGCCTCGTTAAGCATATTGAATGCAGTTCTTGTTTTTATCGAGCCACCGATATTAATGCCCTCATACTTAACTAAAATAGTAGCGTCCTCGGGGGAAGTCATATTATTAAGTTTAATAAGAGGTGTGTGACCGATGGCTTCTAAGATATTATTATAAATCAAGGAAAATTCCTCCTAACTAATTTCACTATTATATTGTATATGAATTTTTAGAAAACTTCAATACTTTTGAATAAAAAAAGATGTCAGTTACCTGACATCTTTTTTAAATCAATGTTTATACGGGATGTACTCCGTTTTCAAAGTCTGCTCTTTTGCCGTCGATACCGTATTTTGCGTTACGGCGGTTTTCAAAGAATTTGAGAGCAACCTGACCGAACTGAGCGTAGCTCAAAACGTCTTCTTCCTGTTCAATCCACTCAGCACATTCTGCTCTGAGTTTATCAAGCTCGGGAGCGATCTGGTCAGCAGGACGGCATGTGATAGGTTCTTCGTCACCGATGATTTTCTTTCTGAATTCATCGGAGATAGGAGCAGGAGTAGTACCGTACTCACCTTTTACCATACCTTTGAATTCTTTTGTAACCATCTTATAACGTTCGCCCATAATTACGTTGAATACAGCCTGTGTACCAACAATCTGGGATGTAGGAGTAACCAAAGGAGGGTAACCTGCATCTTTACGAACCATAGGTACTTCTTTCAAAACGTCTTCGAGCTGATCTTCCTTGCCTGCCTGTTTAAGCTGAGAAAGCAAGTTGGAAAGCATTCCACCGGGAACCTGATAGATAAGAGCGTTTGCGTCTGTTGCAAGCATTTTGGGGTCGAGAAGACCGGAATCGATGTACTTTTTGCGAAGCTGCATAAAGTAATCTCTTACAACAGTGAGCTGCTTAAGATCAAGACCTGTATCGTACTCAGTGCCTTCCAAAGCTGCTACCATAGCTTCTGTGGGAGCATGGGATGTACCAAGTGCCAAAGGAGAAATAGCAGTGTCGATAATGTCTGCACCTGCTTCAATACCTTTCATAAGGCACATAGAAGCAAGACCTGATGTGTAGTGAGTATGAAGCTGAACGGGGATTTTAACTGCTTCTTTCAAAGCTTTTGTAAGTTCAGCAGTTTTGTAGGGAGTAAGCAAAGCAGCCATATCCTTGATACAGATGGAATCTGCACCCTGAGATTCAATTCTCTTTGCATAGTCTACGTAGTAGTCAGTTGTGAAAACGTCACCTGTTGTATAGGAAATAGCAACCTGAGCGTGAGCGCCTTCTTTTTTAGCAGCCTTGATAGCAGTATCAAGGTTTCTGATGTCGTTAAGAGCATCGAAAATACGGATGATGTCAATTCCGTTAGCAACAGATTTCTGAACGAAATATTCGAGTACGTCGTCAGCGTAGTGACGGTAACCTAACATATTCTGTCCTCTGAAGAGCATCTGAAGTTTTGTGTTAGGCATTTCTTTACGGATAACTCTGAGTCTTTCCCAGGGGTCTTCGTTTAAAAATCTTAAGCAGGAGTCGAATGTAGCACCGCCCCATACTTCTGCGGAATAGTATCCGATTTTATCCATTTCGCCCAAAATAGGACGCATTTCATCAAGAGTCATTCTTGTAGCAATAAGTGACTGATGCGCGTCGCGGAGGGCGGTTTCGGTAATTTTAACTTTAGCCATTTTTAATCTCCTCCTGAAAATTAAGAGATTACTGCGAGTACGTCGTTAGCGTTAACGCTGTCACCTTTTTTAGCAACAACAGAAGCAACAGTACCTGCTGCGGGAGCAACGATATCGTTTTCCATCTTCATAGCTTCTAAAACAACCATTACCTGACCTTTTTCAACTGTATCGCCAACGTTAACTTTAACGTCCATAATTGTACCGGGCATAGGAGCCTTAACGTCTGTGCCACCTGCTACGGGAGCGGCAGGAGCAGGAGCAGGTGCAGCAGCAGGAGCTGCGGGTGCGGGTGCTGCAGCAGGAGCAGGAGCAGCAACTACGGGAGCTGCACCTCCGTTTACTTCTTCAACAGCAACGTCATATGCTTTACCATTAACAGTTATATTAAATCTTCTCATAATTCACAAAACCTTTCTTAATTGGAATGTTTCTTGGGAAGTCCGAAAGTACGCTTGTCACTGAGCATCTCAAGAGCAGTAATCAAAGCTGCACGTGTATCTGCAGGAGCAATGATATCTTCAACGAGAGAAGCTTTGCAAGCTTCATAAGGACTTGCCACGGTGTCAATATACTCACAAGCGAGTTCTTCACGGAGTTTAGCTACGTCGTCAGCACCTTTAAGTTTGTCGTGCCAGAAAAACTCAACTGCAGTGAGAGGTTCCAAAGCAGAGATAACTGCTGTAGGCCATGCAAAACGTACGTCAGCTGCGCCAAACGCAACGCCTGCGGCGCCAATTGCATTTTTAGTGAAAACAGTTACTTTAGGTGAAGTTGCATCTGCGTAAGCATGAGCAAGTTTAGCAGCTTCCGCAACACCCTTAGCTTTAATTTCAGAGCATTTGCAGTAACCTTCAGTGTCAACGAAAGTTACAACTGCAAGGTTAAAGCAGTCACAGAAACGAACGAATGAAGCAATTTTTTCTGCAGCCTTTGAACCGATTCTGCCTTTAACAGAAACAACACCAACTGTATTTCCACCAAGGGAAGCAAGTGCTGTATAAGCAGATGAGCTATAACCTTTTTTAAGTTCAACAACTGTATCAGCGTCGCAAATCATTTCTGCGAGTTCGTTTGATTCTTTAGTATCGTCGACCAAAGCGTAGTTTGCGTTTGCAGTACCTTCGCAAACAGGTGCAACGGAGATGTTGTTAAGAGGAAGCATGGAAATTACCTGACGTGCTCTTAACACAGCAACGTTTGCATCTTCTTCAACGATGTCAACAGCGCCAACGCTCAAAGCAGCTTCAGCAGTAACGTCGCCGTTTGCATCGGAAAGATAAAGTTCAGCATCTTTTGCCATAACTTTGATATCTGCAGATGCAGCCATCATAGCACTGATACCTGTGCAACCACCTGCAACGACAGCAACCTGAGGTACAACACCTGAAAGGTTGTTGCTCATTGCCAAAATCTTACCGTAAGAGTTAAGGATTTCAGCACCCTCGGAGAGTTTTGCACCGTTTGAATCGTAGATTGCAACTACGGGTGCGCCGTTTTTAACGGCAAGGTCGTAAATTTTCGCGATTTTTTCAGCGTGGAGTTTTGAAACAGCACCGCCCATTACGGTAATATCCTGAGCGAAAGCGTAAACCATACTGCCTTCAACCATACCGTAACCGGTTACAACTCCAACACCGTTTTCATTGTCAGCAAGGAAAGTATCAACTTCAACGAAAGTATCAGCATCAAAAAGTGACGTAAGTCTTTCGCGAGCGGGAGACGCTTTCTTGCAGGCAGCTTTCATTTCTTCAAGTTTTGAAAGCCCGGATTGTAAGTTCATTTTATTGCCCCCATTCTATGTAGTAGGTTAAACCTTTTTAATACAAAAAAGTGGAAGAAAACATAACTTGTCCTTAAAAAACAAATTACATAATCCTCAAATTCACCCATTATATTCTATCACACCAAACAAAAAATAACAATACTTTTTTTGGGATTTTTTAACACATTTTACATTTCTTACAATTATACAGAAAATCCGTGATAGAATTTACGCAATTTTTCTCATCAAGCTGTAAAAAAAGCTTTTTAAGCTTCTCTGTATCAACGTTTTCTGAGATTTTAGCTTTGTCAATTTTAATCTCTGAAACGTAGTTGAAAACTGCTCTCAACAGACCATCGCAAAGCATAAGGTCGCCACCGTCGTTTATTTCTTCAATAACGACAAAATCGTCCTGCTTACGATATTTCAAATATCCTACAAGCTTATCCTTTTCGAGTGCGATATAAAAAAGTCCGTCTTTTAAATTTTCAAAATTGTCCGTATCGTTAAGTGGTCTCATAAAAAGCATAGTTTATCCCCTCTTCACCCTTCTTGCCATTCTGCCTGCCATTTCATTAAGCATATCAACTTCATCTTTTGAAAGCTCACGCCAGGTACCCGGCTTTAACATACCGAGTTTCAAAGGACCCACAGAAATTCTTTTAAGTCTTGCAACAGTAAGACCTACCGCTTCGCACATCTTTCTTATCTGTCGGTTTCTGCCCTCGGTAATTGTAATGAGCATAACAGTTCTGCTTTCTTCCTCGGTAACAACTCTTACTTCGGCAGGGTTTGTCATAACGCCGTCAATTTTAACGCCCTCGGCAAGATTAATCATCTGCTCGTCTGATACCTCTTCCCTTACCGTAACACGGTAGCATTTCGGCACCTGAAAAGCAGGATGCATCATATTGTTTGCAAATTCACCATCGTTTGTGAAAAGCAAAAGTCCCTCGGAGTTTAAGTCAAGTCTGCCGACGGGATAGACCCTGTCGGGCGCATCCTCAACAAGCTCGGACACGCATTTTCTTCCTCTTTCATCCGACATTGCAGTAAGATATCCTCTGGGCTTATTAAGCATAATATAAACGTTCTGTCTGCGGTTGCGGGGTTTTAATTTCTCGCCGTCAACTGTCACGATATCCTTTTTGGGGTTGATTTTCTGCCCGATTTCGGCTCTGTGGCCGTTTACCTTTACTCTACCCTCTTCGATAAGTTCTTCCGCTTTTCGTCTTGAACAAAGTCCGCTTTCCGCAATAACTTTCTGAATTCTTATTCCGTCCATTTAAAATGTCCTTTCAAAAAATTTTCTTATTCTATCCCATAAAGTGGGAGGATTTTCTTTTCTTAAAACTGTATTTTGCGCTTGTACTGACGCCTTTTTGATAATTTCACCGTTTAAACAGTAATATACTTTCCCTACATAATCTCCTTCAAAAACGGGAGCATCAAGGCTATAATCTGTAACCTTTACTTCGATGTTTTTTAAATCGTCTTCTGTAATCGTAGCAAAAGGTGTTTCTTTTATAACACCCAAAATATCACTTTCTACTCCGTTTTTCACTTCAAACGAAAGTGATGGTACGGGCAGTTTAACTTTTTTGACGTTTGCAAACCCGTAGTCCAAAAGCTTTTGGTGGTCGTCCCAGTCATTCGGTGCTTTAAGCGTAACACAGATAAGTCTTACACCATCACGTTCTGCCGCTGATACTAAGCATCTTCCTGATTTTTTGGTAAAACCCGTCTTGACACCGATACATCCGTCATAAGTTTTTAAAAGCTTGTTATGATTTGAAAGCCATCGCACATACGGAGGGTTACCGTAGCTTAAGCTTATATTCTTCTGCGAACACAGACCCAAAAAATCGGGGTTTAAGAGTGCCACCCTTGCAAGATGCGCCATATCGAGTGCAGTTGAATAATGATTTTTATCATCAAGCCCTGAGGGAGTGACAAAATTCGTATTCTTCATACCGATACTCTGTGCACGTTTATTCATCATTATCGCAAACTCAGGAATACTCCCCGCAATCCTTACGGCAGCGGCGTTTGCAGCATCGTTACCCGAAGCTAAAAGCATTCCTGCAGCTAAAGTATAAAGTGTGACCTTATCGCCTTTTTGAAGTCCCATCGAAGTTCCCTCAACCATAATAGCATCGGGATTTACAGTAAATTCAGAGTGAATATTTCCTTCTTCAAGACATAAAAGCGCCGTCATAATTTTTGTGGTACTTGCCATCGGCATACGTTCGTCGGGATTTTTCTCAAAAATGACTCTGCCTGAATCCGCTTCAATGACTACCGCAGAATAAGCGGAAACCGATATAGCTTCCGCTTTGATACTCAAATTTGATATGCAAAAAAGAAAAACTAATAAAAAACTTAATTTTTTCACAAAATCACCACCGATAAAATATATTATCGGTTAAGGTGAATTTATTCTGTTACGTTTTTATCTGTTTTGTTCTTACCGAAAGCCTCTGAAAGCTTTTCGATAACATCAGGTACTGCGTTTACAATTTTATCAGCGGTATTTGAGGAAGTAGACATCTGCAAAAGTTTTACGTTGCCGTCTTTAACAACCAGAAATCCGAGAGGCTGCAAGGTAACTCCTGCACCTGAGCCACCGCCGAAAATTTCTACTCTGGGGTCCTTATTAGGTAAATCGGAGCCGCCTGAAGCAAACCCGAAAGTCACCTTGGAAACGGGGATAATAGTTGTGCCGTCGACAGTTACGATAGGTTCACCTATAATAGTGTTTACGTCAACCATTTCCTTGATTTTCTGCATAGTTATTCCCATAAGTCCCTGAATTGGATGTTCTGCCATAAAAAAACCTCCTAATTTTTATCAGAATTCCTTCTCTTTAAAGTATTTGCTAAAAATGCGCATCCCATACGCAAAGCGGCAATTACAATAAAGAAAATTCGTATTTTTACTTTAAAAAATATTTTTTGCGTGGTTTCAGTTTTTAAAAAATCACATTCAATTTTTATCCGTTTTGCCTTAACCTTTACAAAATTCTGCAAAGCGGCAAAAGATGAATGAAACAAGGCGTTTATTTTGCCGTAGTTTATTGCCGTCTGTGCCGCATCCTCACCCGCTACTTTTATATCAACCGTAAGTGAAGTTATTCTCACCTTTTTAAGAAGATTATAAAATGGGGGTAACACGGATTTTATAATATCAATTACCAGTAAAACAGTTTCTTTTATATCGCCTTTTTTCGGCTTTTCCTTAACCTTTTTTTCGGGTGACGGCACAAGAGTATATCGTATCTTCCCGATGCCCACCGTGACGTTAAGGTTTTCAGAATAATCAACCCTGAAAGTAAGGCTTAAGGAAAAAAGTATAAGTAATAAACTTAAAATTATTGCCAGAGCTATCATACTTTCTCCCCTTTGATAGTTATTCTTCCACTTTTTCCTCTTCTGTGTTGGTTTCAGTTTCGATAAAGAGCTGTTCTGCTTCGGAATCGTCAATTTCTTCGGGTAATTTGGGCAAATCCCTGAGACCGCTTAATCCGAAGGTACGAAGGAAATTCGGAGTAGTCTTGTAAGTTATCGGTCTTCCCGGTACATTGAGTCTTCCCGCTTCTTCAACAAGACCCTTCTCAACAAGATTGTTGACAACTTGTCCGCTTTCTACACCACGCACCTGCTCAACAAAGCTTTTTGTTACAGGCTGATTGTAAGCAATAATTGCGAGCACCTCCATAGCGGCATTGGAAAGAGGTGTATTCTTTTTAAGGGAAGCCACCGTTACGATAAGGCTTTCGTACTGAGGTTTACTGCAAAGCTGAACCTTATCGTCAAGGAAGATAAGCTCAAAACCTCTGTCATCACTCTCAAGTTCTGCCTGATACTCACAAAGCTGTTCACGGAGAGCCGCTTTTTCTATCTCGAGTCCTTCTGCAAGTCGGGAAAGCTCAATCGGCTCACCACAGGCAAAGAGAACTGCTTCTATTGCACTTTTATAACTTTTTCCCATAATATCTCCTAATTTCCTGACGGTTTGGGTTTTCTGTCACGATGGAAGTAAACCGTCTTGTTATCGTCGCTTACCGAAATTCTGTGTGATTTCATAAGCTCAAGCATCGCAAGGAAGGTAGCCACAAGCTCACTTCGGTCAGGCACTACGAAGAATTCGTCATACGGCATCTGACCCGATTTATAAAGCTTTCTTAAAACGTAAACAATTTTTGAAGTAACGGAAACCACTCTTCTGCTCACTATTCCCGAGAATGCCGAAGCAGGAGGAGGCAAACGCCGTTTAGCTTTACCCGCAACCATAAGGTATGCCGCAACGAGTTCGTCGGGTGCGTGATTTCCTTCATAGGTGGGGTCTACCTTTATCTTCATCTGATGACGCACGAATACGTGACGAAGCTTCGCCATATCGGCAAGTTTTTCTGCCATCTCTTTGCAGATTTTGTATTCTAAAAGTTGTCCTTCGAGTTCTTTTTTGAGTTCTTCGGCTTCCTCGTATTTCGGGAGCAACGAAACCGTCTTGATATAAACGAGCCTTGCCGCCATTTCAAGAAATTCAGATTTAAGCTCCAAATCCGAATTCTGCATCTGCTCAATCGCGTCAAGATACTGAACGAGCAGTTCAGAAATCTCGATATCATTGATATTCATTTTATGCTTGGAGATTAAAAAGAGCAACAAGTCAAGAGGCCCTTCAAAATCGCCTATCTTAAATTCAAGCTGAACTGCCATAGTTTACGCTCCGATCAAAGTTTTTGCAATTATATCTATAAATCCCGTGAGGAAATTCATACCGTCAAGTAAAAAGCTTCTTGCTATATACATAGGTGTATCAAGCACTCCCATATACAAAGCCGCCATAAGCAAAAGGCTTACGTAACGTTCATACTGCATAATCTTAAAATACGCTTCATTTGATAAGAAAAGATTTAATACCCTTGAACCGTCAAGAGGCGGAAGCGGAATAAGATTAAATACTGCAAGACCAATATTAAGGCTTACGATAATCGAAAGAAGCTGATACATAAAAAATACGAAAAATCCCCAGAAGCTTTCATTTCCGCTTACTGCATAAATGTAAAAGCAGACTTTTGAAAAAATCAAAGCCACAAAAGCAAACAAAAGGTTGGAAACAGGCCCTGCCAAGGCAGAAAGAGCCATACCCCTTTTAGGATTTTTAAAGTTATAGGGATTTATCGGTACGGGTTTTGCCCAGCCAAAACCGAAAAGCACCATACACAAAGACCCTAACGGGTCAAGATGTCTTAATGGATTTAAAGTAAGTCTGCCCTGATATCTTGCAGTTGGGTCGCCCATTTTATCCGCAATATAAGCATGAGCAAATTCGTGAAGCGGCAAAGCTGTCAGCATTGCAATAATTTTTACAAAAATCTGGAATCCCTGATTATATGAAAAAGACATTTTTACATCCCTTTCGAAAGCAAAATAATATTTCTACGAATATCATTATACAATTTTTTTATGCAAATTACAAGTAAAAACGGCATATTTTAAAGGTTTTTTCATAATCTTTTTGATATTTTAAAAAAACTTTCAAAAAACTCTTGATTTTTTTGAAAACTTCTGCTAAAATAGTATCGTTATGTAAATCTGAAGGAGGTGCAGAAAATGGCTAAATGTGATTTCTGCGGAAAAGGTGTTTCTTTTGGTATTAAGGTGTCCCACTCACACAGACGTTCCAACAGAACTTGGAAACCTAATGTAATGCGCGTTAAAGCGATCGTTGACGGCAAACCCTGTCACGTACATGCCTGCACCCGTTGCTTGCGTTCCAACAAGGTAACAAGAGCTTAATGGTGTAATTATCGAAACTAAAAAGCACAAGACTAAAAGTCTTGTGCTTTTTTTCATTACCTAAACACTATTGCCTGATATGGTTTTAAAACGTTTTCTTTATATTCTTTATAATTATCAAGCAAAATCTCATTTACCTCAAGCTCTATACTTTTTTCACTGTCGCCAAAATTACATACGACGGTGATTTTTTTATTATCTTTTTCCCTGACGTAACAAAAAATTTCATCGTACTGAGTTAAGTGCGGTTTAAAATCCCCGTAAATTAAAATTTCTTTTTCCTTTTTTCTTAAAGAAATCATTTCTTTATAAAAGCTTAAAACGGGATTATTTTCTGCAGACGGTGAGTTTTCGTTGAATTTAAGCCAGGGCGTACCTTCTGTAAATCCGTGATTTTTATCGTTGTCCCATAAAAAGGGAGTCCTTGAGTTATCACGGCTTCTTGCACTTACTGTTTTGAATGCCTCTTTTGGTGACATTCCTGATTTTACTGCCCTCTGATACTGGTCTTTCGTCTGCAAATCGTCAAATTCACTGAGTGAATTCCATTTTGCATTAACACTTCCAAGCTCCTGACCCTGGTAGATAAACGGAGTGCCTCGAAGCAAAAACCAGAAAACTCCTAAAGCAGTAACCGAATGGTAATTTATAACGTCTAAATATTTATTTGGTGACCTCGGTTGGTCGTGGTTTTCAAGGTAATTGGCACCCCAACCATATTTATTTAAGTTAAGCTGAGTTTTAAAAACCTCGTCCCTTAGCTCTTTTTTCGTAAAATGTCTTTTCTGATACCAGTTTCCGTGCGAAGCAACGTCCATATCGGCATAGCTAAAATCAAAAATCATCGAAAAATATCCGTTTTCACCGATATATTCTCTGAGTGCTTCTCCCGTGACACCGGGGGCTTCGGCAACCGTCATACAGTTTTTAAAACATCTGTCACGAAGCTCACTTAAAAACTCACCTATACCGCTATAATTTTCCATATGCGGATTTGCAAGGTTATCGGCGCCATCGGGAGTTTTATCCTTAAAACTTAAATCCTTTTTGATATGGGTTATCGCATCCACCCTGAAACCCGCTATACCCTTACTGAGCCAGAAGTTTATCATTTTATAAACTTCCTCACGGAGTTCCTTAGATTCCCAGTTCAAATCAGGTTGCTCTTTTGAGAAGGTATGATAATAATACAAATCCGTACCGTAAACTTTTTCCCAGACACTTCCCCCGAAAATCGAGCGCCAGTTATTGGGTGGTGTTTTGCCTTCCTTTACTATAAAATAATCGCGGTATTTTGAATTGGGATTTTGGAGGAATTTCTTAAACCATTCGTGTTCACTTGAACAATGGTTAACGACTAAATCCATAATTATTTCAATATCTTTTTCTTTTGCTTTTTTGATAAGCTCAAAAAGGTCATCATTAGTACCGAAAACAGGGTCAACACTGTAATAATCCGAAACGTCGTACCCGTTATCCTTCATCGGTGACTTATAAACGGGACAAATCCATATAGCGTCACAGCCTAAATCCTTTATATAAGAAAGCTTTGAGGTTATCCCTTTTATATCGCCGATACCGTCACCATCCCCGTCACAAAAACTTTTAGGATAAATCTGATAAACTGTCCATTCCTTAAAATTTTTCATTAAATCACCCTTTAACCGCACCGTCGGCAACACCTTTTACGATATATTTCTGCAAAAACAAAAAAACTGTGATTATCGGTATTATTGATACAAAAACCGCAGGGAAAATAAGCTCCCACGGATTCCCGTACTGACCTGAGGTCATTTTTGCAAAATAAAGTTCGAGAGTCAACGTTCTCATCCTCCCGTTTCCGATAACTAAGAACGGCAGAAGATAGTCATTCCATATCCACATCGAGTTTAAAATTATAACAGTAACCGTACTTGATTTCAAAAGCGGAAAGACAATTTTAAAAAACATCTGGAAGATGTTCGCACCATCTATTACTGCCGCCTCCTCAACCGACACGGGTACGCTTTTTATAAACCCGTGATACAAAAATACCGAAAGACTGAGTCCAAACCCCCCGTACATCAGGATAAGTCCCAGAATATTTTTAAGCCCCATATTTTCAAAAAGACTTAAAAGCGGATACATAACCGCCTGAAACGGGATAAGCATAGCCGCAGTGAACATCAAAAGAAGTATATCTGAATATTTCCACTTATTTCGCACCATCACCCATGCGGCAAGAGCCGATACAACTGTGATAAGCGCTACCGAAAAAAGAGTAATTAAAAAGGTGATAAAAAGCGAGGAAAAGAAATTTATCTTCCCTGAGGCATTTATAATATACTCAAAATTAAAGCTTTCAGGTAACGCAAGTGGTGACGCCACAACCTCGTTTTGCGACTTGAAAGAGTTAATCACAAGAAACGCTATCGGAAAAAGTGTATACCCCGCTACGATAAAAAGGGCTATATAAATTAAAACTTTTGACAATTTTCCCCTCATTACGCTTCCACCTCTTTTTTCTTTGTAACCGATACCTGAATAAGCGAAACCGTGGCAATCAGTACAAAGAAAATTACCGCCTGTGCCTGTGCCATACCGTAATCGGGAGGCGAGGTATCCCTTGTAGTCCTTAAAATCTGCGTTGCTAAAAGTCTTGTACCGAAATTCCCGTCAGTAAGTGCTATATTCTGGTCTAAAAGCTTAAAGCAGTTTGCAAGTGTCAAAAAGAAAACTATCGTAATTGCGGGCATAAGCATCGGAATTGTAATAACCTTAAACTGCTGAAAAGAGGAGGCTCCGTCAATTCTTGCCGCCTCGTAAAGGTCGTCAGGGATATTGTTAAGACCTGTAACATAAATAATCATCATATACCCTGCCATCTGCCACGTCACAAGTATCACAAGGGCAAAAAGTGCCTTGTAATGGTCCTGAAGCATATTGGTTAGAAACGGGATATTTACAACAGGGTTCTCTCCACCAAACAGAATGGTTGAAAAAACAATCTGAAAAATAAACTGCCAGATAAACCCGAGTGCCAGTCCGCCAAGCAGATTAGGCAAGAAAAAAACAGTCCTGAAAAATCCCGAAAGCTTTGAAATCTTAGTAACTGCCAGAGCCAAAAGCAAGGCTACCACGTTAATCGTTATAACGGCTAAAACTGTAAACTCAACAGTGTAGATAAAAGCGTTTATAAATTTTTCGTTTTTAAATGCGTTTACGTAGTTCTGAACTCCGACAAAGCTATCAAAAGCGTTGCTTCCACCTGCAAAATAGGTTCCTCTCCAGGCAGAAAATGAATAGATAACCCCCATAACAAAGGGAATTAGTATTACAAACAAAAACAGTATTATTGATGGTGAAGCCAGAGGCAAAAACCATTTTCTGTAATATTTTTGCATAGTTTAGATACCTGCCATTTCCTTATATCTCAAAATGGCATAATCTGCAATCTTCTCATAATCTTTTTCGTCCCAGTCTTTTTTGGTAAGGTATTTTTCCATAATCTCAAGCCCTACCGTTTCCCCCGTCCAGTTTGTCGGAGCACCCGCATAGGAGTTTGTAACGGTGTCACCGTCGTGCATATAACGGATTATTGAGTTACCGAGTGAATTTTCAAGTTTTGTAACGGAAGGTTCCGCATTGTAAGGAATAAACGCCATATCTTTTGTTATAAACTCTTCGCCCTCGGTTGTGGTATTAAGCCAGACTAAAAAGTCTACCGCCTTTTCCTGTTCTTCCTTGCTTACTTTTGCGTTAATCGCATAGTAATTAGGAACAAAAACCGCAATTGAACGGTTTAACTTTTCTGAATCAAGTCCCTTTACCGAAATATCCTTATCCTCAAACGGCATCTTTACGGGAAGGAAGGTAAGGGTGGAAACGATATCGGGATTTGCTTTTTCGATATTGGAATAAGCCCAGTTACCTTGTTTTATAAACAAAGCTTTATGCTCTGCAAAACGTTGAACGGCGGCATCATAGCCGTTTGTAGTGGAGTTAATCATCTGTGCTCCACGCTCTAAAATACCTTCATCACCCGCAACGTATGAGGATTTAAGGTCTAATGCTCTTGCGTACGCCATAAGGGGATTTTTAAGGCTTTCAATTCTTTCTTTACCTGCTACTTTTGCTTCTTCGGGAGTTGCAAAAACGGTATTGAGTGCTAAATTTATCATATGGTCGCCATAGGTCCACTTTTCAGACCCCGCTACCGCAAATACACCCGTAAGTTTCTTTGAAAGCTCTGTTTTATCATATTTAAGAATATATTCATTACCATTAAGCACAATCTCAGAGGCAGTACCGTTTTTGATATAATCCGCCACCTTAGTCACAAAAGTTTCAAACTCAGAATAAGTTGCCGCCTTAAAATCCTCTAAAAACTCATCGACGTTTTCCTCTCCGAACAAATCGGCGAGCATTTTAGTATCCACGATATATCCGTACCCCTCAACGTTATACGGAATACCATAGCTTTTATCGTCAGCAGTAAGCCTCAAACTGTCGGGGATTTCATTATGCATAGTTTTAAACTCTGCCTTCTCAACAGTTGACAAATCAAGCGCAAATCCGCCTTCACGCCATTCATCAAGTTCCCTGATATTCATAATTGAAAAAATGGTGGGCATATTTTTCGAGTTCATCTCGGCTCGTAAGGTATCGGCGGAATTCGTCCCGGCACCGAGTGAAAACACCTTGATTTTCTGACCGGTTTTTTCACTGTAAGCATCAACCGCTTTTTGCAGTGCATCGGCGTTTTCACCTTTGGTGTTAAAAATATAAAAGTCGTAATCCTTCGCACCATTTTCTCCGCAGGAAGTAAACAAAGCAACAACCGTCATTAACGTAACAAAAACAGAAATAATCTTTTTCATAGTAAATTCTCCTCTCTATAAAAAGATTATTTGCCTTTAAACTAAAAAAAATACAGCGACGAAACAACGTCGCTGTATTTTTTAATATTTAAGTCTGTAAAGGTTGGTATCTGATTGGAAGTTTACAAAGTTATAAAGAATGAGTATATCGTCAAAGCTATTGCTTTCAACAAGTTCCGTTAATCCTTTAGGGAGTGAACGTAAATCCACCACGTAAACTTCATCGTAGTTATAAGTTAAAAACGGCACGAAACAGTTTGCAAAAGAATCCTTTATTACGAGTATCTTTTCTTTTTCGCGTTTTTCACCCGAGCTTAAAACGGTAACTCCGTTGTTTCCGTGCAAAAACGCCGCATACTTATCCCGTTCATCAAACTTTGATAAATCAAGATAGTTTTCTTTTTCAGTCCCGTCAACCACAGTTTTTAAAGTCAAGTCAGGATACTTCAAGATGTCAGGTGTTATAGACGAATTTTTACACTTGTTAAAGTAGGTGCCGTAAAAATTGTTAACATTTGTAAGTTCAAAATCTGTAAAAGGCTCGAGATTTTTTGATTTACAAAACTCAATGTAACCGATATACGCCCCGTCGGTTGTCCAGTGATGGTCGGTGCGGTAATAGATATAATTCCATTTATTCTGGAAAAGGGGTGTAACAAGGTCAATAGTATCGGCCGACAGACCTTTATAAATCCTGTCGATAAGTGGCTTTTGCATAACCATCGTTATGCCGTACGGGAGATTTTCAGGATAAATCTCATACGCACTCGGCACTATTGCAAGGGTTACATTTTTATCTTTTGAAAATTCATTGACAAAATTATAATTCTTTTCAAGTTGCTCAGAATTTATCGAATTGAATTTTTCAAAAAGCATATTGTCCTTGCCGTAAATAACGCCGTTATTTTCAATCTTCAAAAGCAAAGCTTCCGCCTTTGCTTTAAGATCTATCCAGTTATTCCTGAGTACAAACTGGTCGTTGATATAGCCCTCATAATTTTGGGTATAGCTGTTGTCCATAAGCGAAGCCCAGGTAATTTTCGGGCGTCCTTTTAAATATCTGTTTTCAAACTCCGAAAAATTCTCAGTAGGTTTTATAAAATCCGCCACTGTAAATATTCCGATAAACAATGCAAAGAAAACGATTAAAGGAAGATAACATCTTTTATTTTTCATACGCCCACCCCCTAAAATCTGAAATACAAGAACGGGTTGTACGAAGCATCAACAAGGTACGCTACCGATAAGATAAGCACTATACCAAGTAATGCAGTTTTAAGCAAGGGGTATTTTACGATATATTTATCGTAAAGATTTTTGAGAAGCGGTGTTGAGAAAACAACGCAGAGTATGAGAGTAACCCCGTAATTTCTGAGGTAATACAAAAAGTCGATACCCTTTGTGAAATCAAACATTCTCACAAAATAAGCACCAAGTGTCGGCAAATCGGTAATCGCAAACAAAGTCCAGCTTAAAATAAGCAGAACTATCACATATATTCTTGAAATCACTCTGCTTTTCTCAAGGAATTTAAGCAAAAAGGTCTTTTCGATAACGAGTATAACAAAGAAGAAAAGTCCCCAGAAAATGAAGTTGAAGTTTGCCCCGTGCCAGAAACCCGTACAGAACCATACTACAAAAAGGTTAAAGTAAAGCCTTAATTTCCCAACTCTGTTTCCGCCAAGCGGGATATAAAGATATTCCTTAAACCAGGAAGATAACGTCATATGCCATCTGCGCCAGAATTCGGTAATACTTTTAGAAACGTAAGGGTAATTGAAGTTTTGCGGGAAATCAAATCCAAGCATCTTTCCAAGACCTATTGCCATAAGTGAGTAACCCGAGAAATCAAAATAAATCTGGAACGAAAAAGCAATTACACCAAGCCATGCAAGAGGCGTTGAAACGATACTTAAATCAAGTGACTCAACCTCAGTCCACAAAGCACCAATATTGTTAGCTATAAGCACCTTACTTCCAAGACCCATAATGAAAAGTCGGATACCGTCTTCTATCTGTGAAAGATTTATTCTGCGGTTTTTAAGCTCGTTTGAAATGTCGGAATACTTAACGATAGGCCCTGCAATAAGCTGAGGGAAAAGCACCACGAAAGCTCCGAAATTTATAATATTCTTTTCAGCTTCCACCTTACCTCTGTAAACGTCTATAGTGTAGCTCATTGTCTGGAAGGTGTAAAAACTGATACCAAGCGGTAAAGTAAGTTCTAAAAGCGGAATGCTCAAATTAAACAGAGCATTTATATTTCCGATAAAGAAATCGGTATATTTAAAGAATAAAAGCATTCCTAAGTTTCCGCATATTGAAAGAATAAGGAACATCTTCTTTAAAGCCTTACTGTCAGCAAAGCGTTTAATACCCATACCACAACTGTAGTCGAGTATTATCGAAAAGAACATTATAGGTAAATACTTCGGTTCTCCCCAGGCATAAAAAACAAGGCTTAAAACCATAAGCACAAAGTTTTTAAGCTTTTTAGGAGTTATATAATAAAGCAAAAATGCTATAGGCAAAAACCGAAATAAAAATAAAATACTGCTGAATACCATAAAAATCTCCATCTTTTAAACGTATTACCCATATTATACCATATAAAGAGATGAAAATACAAATTTTTTTGCAAAAATAAAAGAAGCGTCCCCAACAGCCGCTTCTTTCAGGTCGTATTCATTTTAGTTTAGTCACACCTCCTGCACTAAAATCATACATTATCCGCGTCTTATTAATCAAAATCCCCAACAGTGACAAGTGTCTTCCGTTGACACTTTAAATCACAAATTCAATAAACAAGATGCGATATTTACTTTTTTAAACAGTCTCACTGACCGTTTCATATATTAAGTGATTAAAAAATCCATATCTGTTGCATTAGTTTTAAAGATTTTTTAAAATCCCTATAACTTCCATAGGTGAAAAGGCTATCCTTTCGGCACCTGCGCCTTTAAGTTCTTCTTCTCCCCTGAAGCCCCAGGCAGCACCTATGGAATGGATTCCTGAATTTATAGCCGTAATAATATCAACGTCAGAATCCCCCATAAGGAGTGCTTCTTCCTTTTTAACCGAGAACAAATCAAGGATTTTTAAAACTCCGTCGGGAGCAGGTTTTTTGGGAATATCTTCTCTTTGTCCCATCACAAAATCAAAAGTTTTTTCAGGGAAAACTGTGTCCACTATAAATTTCGCAAAATTATCCGCTTTGTTTGAAAGCACTGCGGTCTTTATATTGTTTTCTCTGCAAAACTCTATAAGCTTAATAATCCCGTCGTAGGGTTTAGTTTTATCAAGGCAGTGCACTTTATATCTTTCGGAAAATATCTTATGTACTGTCGATAAAATTTCGGGAGTTCTTTTATTTTCGGGAGTCATTCTCTCGATAAGCTTGGGGATTCCGTTTCCTACAAAATATTTATAAGCATCAACGTCGTGAGTGGGATATCCCATCTCTGAAAGGGCAAAGTTACCCGCATCTGCTAAATCTTCGATAGAATTAATTAAAGTGCCGTCTAAATCAAAAATGCAAAGCTTAATCATTATATTTCTCCTAAATGTAAAAGCGGGATTCATTATGAATCCCGCAATATTTAATACACATGAAAATTACGGAAATGTCAAACTTTCGACGTACTTTTTGCGGAAACCCCAAATTTCCATACGTCAAAACAAACAAAACCGAAAATGCGCAAAAGGAGCACTCTCGTTAGAGAGATTTCGACTTATCGCCGAAGTGCATCATCAGTCCTTTTATCCGATGACCCTCACATAGCGTTTCTAACCCCCAACTGAAAGAAGCGATATATAAGTGTCAGCTTCAAAAATCGCCAAATCAACACCTACGCCGGTAAATTAAAACCTATTAAGTAGCCCTTATATAAAAACTGAGTTTTATATGAGTGCTCCTTAATTTGCGTATATGTATAATATAGCACATAAAAAACAATTTGTAAAGAAAAATTTGCAAATTTTTTGAATTTTTTTACAAAAAATTTGGGAAAAGGCACTTTTTTGAGTATCTTTTCCCTATTTTTATGATTTTTACATCATATATGAGATATTTTCAAAGACGTCAGACATAGTTTTCATAGCCTTGGCAGCTTTTCTTTTCACCTTTTTACCTGATTTTTTCGCCTTTGACTGCATCATCATATACGCCGCAGTTCCAACTGTAATCCCCGTCATAGCACCTTTTACAACGTTTTTTACACCCTTGTTCACCGTCACACCTCCAAAAATAATTAACGGTATACACCGCTTTAATATTCTTTCCTTAACGTTGATAAGTATCAACGGGGAAATATGGATTTTCTTTCTACCATTTGCACATCTTAAAGACTTTTACTGCTTGTGCATTTATGCAAAATAACGAATTTAAAATTTGAGTTAATTTTTCTTAAAGTTTTTTATCGTTAAAAATTGCCAAATGAAAATATTTTTGCTATAATATTATTGACATATTTTTAAAAAATTGAAGTTACAAATTCATTTTTTTACAATTTGCAACTGTGTCGCAATAATACTACAATATTTACAGATACTGAGGTTTCTGTAAAACGGAGGTTTCAAGATGTTAAAAAGACCGCCTCGTGTCGCTGCAATACACGATTTGTCAGGATTTGGAAGATGTTCTTTATCGGTAATTCTTCCCACCTTATCTGCTATGAAGGTACAGGTATGCCCTGTTGTCACGGCAGTTTTGTCCACCCACACGGGCGGACTCGGTGAAGTGGTTTTTAAAGACCTTACCGATTATTTAAAGCCTACTCTTGACCATTACAAAAACTTAAACCTTGAGTTTGAGTGTATTTACAGCGGATTCTTAGGGTCACTTGAACAAATCGACCACTGTCTTGAATATTTTTCGGCATTTCCCGAAGCTTTCAAGGTGGTAGATCCCGTTATGGGGGACAACGGCAAAGCATACCGCACCTACACACCCGAAATGTGCAGTCGTATGTCGGAGCTTGTAAACGTTGCCGATATGATTACTCCTAATCTCACCGAAGCTTGTATTCTGTTAAACGAACCGTACCCGACGGCGCCTTTAAGACAATCTGAAATCAAAAGTATTGTCGCAAGGCTCAGTGAACTGGGTCCAAAAATGGTAGCTGTTACGGGAGTGCCTATGGCAGACGGCAAAATGGTTAACGTCGGATACGACAAAGCGCGTGGTGAATACTGGAGAGTCGACTGCAGCTACGTTCCCGTTTCATATCCTGGTACAGGTGACATCTTTGCTTCGGTTTTAGTAGGTTCTATTTTAAACGGCAACAGTTTACCAATGGCTATTGAACGCGCGACAAGGTTTTTGGAAATTGCTATCCGCACCACCTACAGCTACGGAAGTGACACAAGATACGGAGTTATGCTCGAATCCTGCCTTTCCTGGCTTACAAACGAGCAGACGTTTGACCGTTACAGAAGATTATAAGCCTCAGCCAGAAAAGAAAGGGCTTGAGTAATATGAAAAACAAAAAATTTACAGTATTTGATATGACCGTAATCGGTCTTATGGCGGCACTTTGCTACGTAGGTACCCTCTTCAGAATTGAAATTCCTACTCCGCTTGGCAAAACGATGATACATTTAGGCAACGTTTTCTGCCTTTTGTCAGGTCTTTTATTCGGCGGAATGAAAGGGGCGCTTTCCTCGGGTATAGGTTCTGCGATTTTCGACCTTTTAAACGGATGGGCAACCAGTGCTCCCTCAACGTTTATAAATAAATTCGTAATGGGTTTCTTAGCAGGTAAGATTTCAAACTGCAAAGGGAAAAAGCTTATTAAGGCTGCTTCAGAGAACAATAAAAGCGTGGTTCCAAAAGATGATACTCCAAGAAAAGGTATCATTAGTATGATTGTTGGAGCTATACTTATTGTTTTACAGATTTTGTCTATTATTGGCGGTTCCAAAACAGGCAATGCTTTCCCAACATTCCATGCTCAGAATGGTGCACAGTTCTTTTACAGTCTTATTTCACTTCTGGCTTTTTTACTGCCCGCTATTTTAGGAATAATTCTCTTTATTTCAGGATACAAAGCAACTGAAATAGAAGTTTTTGATATTTTAGGTGCTGCCTGCGGTATCTACGCTTACAACGTTTTATATCTTACATACTCCTTCCTCAAAAACATAGTTTTAGGAAGTGCGGTAGAGACTGCGTGGACGGACGTAATCTTCAAAGCTCCCATTTCATTTTTAAACGGCACTCTTGCTCTTATAGTTTCGGTTATTCTGGTATCCATTTTAAAACCGTTACTCACAAAAGCAGGAATTTACAGAAAATTAAGCAAATAAAAAATGCGGTGTCTTTTGACACCGCATTTATTTTTTAAAATTATTCGCAATCGCAATCTTCGCAGTCGCAATCACAGTCACCGATTTCGAGATCGAATTCGAGTGATTCGCCACAAGCGGGGCAAGTCATACCGCCTTCGTCGAGCATATCCTCATCAACGCAGAGAACTTCGCCACAAGTGGGGCATGTAACTTCGTACATATCGTCATCAAAGTCATCTTCGTCACAACAATCGCAGTCACAGTCAAAAACTTCTTCTTCAACTGCGCCGAGATCTTCATCAAGGATATCGATGAGTTCGCACATTTCGTCTGTTTCTTCTTCAAGATCAGCAACGGAAGCAGCGAGGTCGTCAAGCACGTCGATAATAGCTGTGATAAGACGTGTTTCCTTTTTGTCATCGTCGAGATCCATACCATTAAGCATACCTTTAAGATATGCAACTTTTTCGAGCAAATCCATTATTCATTCCTCCTTGAAAGTAAGTATAGGTTAAAAACGTTTAAATTAATCAGTTGTTAGCTCTGGACATATACTCGCCTGTACGAGTATCAACGTTAATCATTTCGCCCTCGTCAATAAAGAGAGGAACTTTGATTTCTGCGCCTGTTTCCAAAGTAGCGGGTTTTGTAGCGTTAGTAGCTGTGTTACCTTTGAAACCGGGGTCGGTTTTTGTAACCTGCAAAGTAACGAAGTTGGGAGCTTCAACACCGAATACGTTACCTTTGTAGGAAAGTACTTTAACTACCATATTTTCTTTTACGAATTTGAAGCTGTCATCAAGGTTTTTGCCGTCGATAGCTTCCTGTTCGTAAGTTTCGCTGTCCATGAAGTAATAAAGGTTCTCGTCATTGTAAAGGTATTCCATCTCTCTGCGTTCTACGAATGCAGGAGGGAATTTTTCTGTGGGGTTGAAAGTTCTTTCAGTAACCGCACCTGTTACAACGTTTCTGATTTTAGTACGAACGAAAGCCGCACCTTTACCGGGTTTTACATGCTGGAATTCTACAATCTGCATTACTTCCCCGTCCATATCAAAAGTTAAACCGTTTTTAAATTCGCCTGCTGATATCATTAGATAAACCTCCAATAAATTGAATATCCTTTGGGTTTAAAACCCATACACATATATTTTACATTAAAATTGCTTATTTGGCAAGAGAAAAATGAAAATTTTCTCAAATTTTAGATAAGTTTTGTAATTGCCTCTATTCCGAGCAGATAACTATCCTTACCAAAGCCACTTATCTGACCTGCACAAACGGCTGCGATAACCGAAGTTTTTCTGAATTCTTCCCTTGCATAAACGTTTGACATATGCACTTCAATACAAGGCTTTTTAACACTTGCAATGGCATCTCTTATAGCGTAGCTGTAATGAGTGTAAGCACCCATATTTGCAACGATACCGTCAAAGTTATGTCTTTCGGACTGAATTTTATCAATTATAGTGCCCTCGCAGTTAGACTGGAAAATTTCACAGGAAAGTCCTTTTTCTTCTGCAAACGCCATAATCTCACGGTTTATGGAATCAAAGGTATCGTTTCCGTAAACGCCCGGTTCTCTTTCACCGAGCAGGTTAAGATTAGGCCCGTGGATAACAAGAATATGTTTTTTCATATCTTACACTTCCTTATTTCAAAGATTCAAAATATTCTTTCATAGCCATAGCGTCTTCAGCCTGAGTTCCTGCCGACTCGCAGATGAAACGCGGGGTCAGTCCTTTCTTGTAAACAAGCTCCATCAAAGGCTCAAACTGAGGGCCGTAAACGTCGTCATCAAAGGTAAGGTGACATTTTTCACCGCCGTTGTCGGTGTACTGAATTTTGGAAAAATGGGAATGGAAAACACGAAGTCTCTCAATTCCAAGCCCGTTTTCAATCTTATCAAGTATAGCTTCGTAATCATCTTTTCCCTTGATACCGCCAAGAGTACGGGCGTTAAGGTGTCCGAAATCTATACAGGGGATAAGTCTTTCGTCAAGCTTACAAAGCTCAATAACTTCCTCTAAATTTCCGAGCTGATTTATCTTGCCCATAGTTTCAGGGCAGATTGTCATATCGGAAAATCCCATTTCATCAAGGGTTAAAAGTGTACGTGCAATAGTATCTTTTGCAAGTTCTAAAGCTTCCTCACGGGTAAGCTTACCGCAGGACCCTGAATGCACAACGATTCTGTCGGCACCCATAAGCCTTGCCGCCTTTGCACTGTCAACGATATAATTTATACTGTTATCCCTTTTCTCCTTCTCCACCGAAGAAAGTGAGATATAGTAAGGCGAATGAAGTGAAAGCGAAATATCGTTTTCCTTGGCGTCGGCACCTAATTTCTTAACCGATGCTTCGTTAACCCTTACTCCCCTGCCACACTGATACTCAAACGCATTAAGGTTAAAATGCTTTAAATAATCAACTATATCGGCAGTATTTTTATATCCTAAAGTTTCAAAACTGTCGGATTTACCAGCAGTACCAAATCTTATTTTCATTTTAAACTCCGTTTTATTCTTTTAAGAATAGGTTTTTCAAGTTTTCTTTTAAGGTTTAAGAAAAATTTATCTTCTAACTCATAAGGCTCAACCAAGACTGTTAAAATCCCCTTTAAATTTCCACAGATAATATCGGTGAAAATCTGATCACCTATGAGAGCAATTTCGTTTTTAGTAATATTATACTCCTTACACGCTTTCGTGATACCGAAAGTAAGCGGTTTGCGTGCGCGAGGAATATAAGAAAGTGAAAGCTTTTCGGCAAAAGGTTTTACCCTCTCATCACTGTTGTTTGAAAGGATAACGGCGTTAAGACCGCTTTGCTTTATCTTATCAAGCCAGGGCTCAATCCCGTCTGCGGGTGTTGGATTATCGTGAGTTGTAAGTGTGTTATCAACGTCCAGCAGTAAACATTTTATACCCTTTTCAGTAAAAAATTCAGGACTTAAATCGGTTGCTCGTTTATAAGCATAAGTCGGTATTAAAAGCGCCATACTACTCCTCCGAAGGTAACAAAAAAGCGAGCTTAACGCTCGCTTTTTACCTTTACGTAATATTAATACTTACGTTTTCTTGCTGCTTCTGATTTCTTTTTACGTTTTACAGAAGGTTTCTCATAATGTTCTCTTTTGCGAACTTCCGCAAGAACACCAGATTTAGCACAAGATCTTTTAAATCTCTTGAGAGCGTTGTCCAGAGATTCATTATCTTTTACTCTGATTTCAGACATCATATTCCCTCCCTTTGCCTCAGAGGCAGAGGTTATAAAAGCCGGTTCCGCCACTGGTATCTGCTTTGCAACGAGAACCTCTTTCCGCTTTTGCGGACTCTTACAAGGCAAACCCATTTGCAAACCAACAATTGTACAATTTATTATATCATAGCTTACTACTCAATGTCAAGTGTTATTTAATTATTTTGCTACGATATTTACAAGTTTTCCTTTTACGTAAATTTCTTTGATGATATTTTTGCCGTCAAGCTCTTCTTTTACCTTTTCGTCAGCTTTCGCCTTGGCAATAGCATCCTCGGAAGAAATTTCAGCATCAACGTTAATTTTAGCTCTGATTTTACCGTTAATCTGTACTGCGATTTCAACGGTTGCTTCAACGCATTTTGCTTCATCAAAGGTAAGCCATTTCTGTTCGGAAACAGTACCGCCAAAGCCCATAATTTCAAAAAGTTCTTCTGTAATATGGGGAGCGAAGGGGTTGAGCATAATGAGCAAATCGCGGTATTCTGCACGGTTAATAGAGCCCATTTTATCAATAGCATTAAGAAGTGCCATCATAGCTGCAATTGCAGTATTGTATTTCAAAGTTTCGATATCTTCGGAAACTTTTTTGATTGTCTGGTGGAAAGGAGTTTCAAGCTCTTTGCGATAGCTGTCGCCGTCAACTACGTTATCCTGAAGTGACCAGATTCTGTCAAGGAAACGCTTACAACCCTTAATGGAGTTGTTGCTCCAGGGAGCAGTTTTCTCAAAGTCACCAATAAACATCTCGTAAAGACGCATTGTGTCTGCGCCGTAATCTCTGATTACTTCGTCAGGGTTAACAACGTTGCCTCTTGATTTACTCATCTTCTGGCCGTCTTCACCGAGTACCATACCGTGGCTTGTACGTTTCTTGTAAGGTTCTTTACAGGAAACTGCACCGATATCGTAAAGGAACTTATGCCAGAAACGGGAGTAAAGCAAATGCAAAGTTGTATGTTCCATACCGCCGTTGTACCAGTCAACGGGCATCCAGTAATCGAGTGCTTCTTTAGCTGCGAGGAAATCCATATTATCGGGATCACAGTAACGAAGGAAGTACCATGAAGAACCTGCCCACTGAGGCATAGTATCAGTTTCACGTTTAGCAGGTTTACCACATTTAGGACAAGTTGTATTGATAAAGCTTTCGATATTTGCAAGAGGTGACTGACCGTCGTCTGTGGGTTCATAGCTTTCAACGTCAGGAAGCTTCAAAGGAAGTTCTTCCTCGGGGATAGCAACGTATCCGCAGTCATCACAATGAACAATCGGGATAGGTTCGCCCCAGTAACGCTGACGTGCAAACACCCAGTCACGGAGTTTGTAGTTAACTTTAGGAACGCCTTTGCCGTTTGCTTCAAGCCATTCTTTGATTTTTTCTTTTGCATCTTCAACAGAAAGTCCGTCGAGGAAACCTGAGTTTACCATAACGCCTGTTTCACAGTCTGTGAAAGCTTCTTTTTCAATATCTCCGCCTTTAACAACTTCGATAATAGGAAGATTAAATGCTTTTGCAAATTCATAGTCACGGGTATCGTGAGCAGGAACCGCCATAATAGCGCCGGTACCATAACTTACCAGAACGTAGTCAGAAATGAAAATCGGAATTTCAGTGCCGTTTACGGGGTTGATACCCTTAACGCCTTTGAGCATAACGCCTGTTTTTTCTTTGTTAAGCTCAGTACGTTCAAAATCGGATTTACGTGCAGCTTCCTGCTGATATGCACGTACTTCGTCAAGGTTTTCGAGCTTATCTGCCCATTTTTCAACGCAAGGATGCTCGGGTGCAATAACCATATAAGTCGCACCGAAAAGTGTATCGGGACGAGTTGTGTAAACTTTTAAGATATCACCTGCAGTGGTGTTGAAATCTACTTCAGCACCTGTGGAACGGCCGATCCAGTTAATCTGTGTAGCCTTGATACGGTCAAAGTAATCAACTTCGGAAAGGTCGTCAAGCAAACGCTGTGCATACTCTGTGATTTTGAGCATCCACTGGCTTTTTACCTTATGAACAACTTCTCCGCCGCAACGTTCACAAACACCGCCGACAACTTCTTCGTTAGCGAGAACTACCTTACAGGAAGTACACCAGTTTACGTTCATTTCACTCTTATAAGCAAGACCTGCTTCAAAAAGTTTGATGAAAATCCACTGAGTCCATTTATAGTAATTGGGGTCTGTTGTGTTGATTTCTCTGTCCCAGTCAAAGGAAAGACCCAAAGATTTGAGCTGTGACTTAAATCTTTCAACGTTCTGTTTTGTTACAATTTCAGGATGAATTTTATTTTTAATAGCATAGTTTTCAGTAGGAAGACCGAAAGCATCCCAACCCATTGTATAAAGTACGTTATAGCCTTCCAGACGGCGTTTTCTTGCAACGATATCGAGTGCCGTATAGGGACGGGGGTGACCTACGTGAAGTCCCTGACCCGAAGGATAAGGAAACTCAACCAAAGGATAAAACTTAGGCTTAGAGTAATCGTTTACTGCTTTGAAAGTTTTATTCTCGTCCCAGTATTTCTGCCATTTTTTCTCAATAGTCTGAAAATCGTATTTGCTTTTGCTCATTTTTAGTTTACCCCTTTTTATTCTGTCAGTAAATGTGAAATATCTGTCTGTTCGCCATCTGCCCAAAGACGTTCCAGACCGTAAAACTCTCTTGTTTCGGAATGGAAAATATGAACGATAACGTCTGTGTAGTCCAAAACTATCCAGTTTTCAGAACGGTATCCCTCAATTTTATGAGGTTCAACGCCCATAAGACCTAACTGATAGTCAACCTCATCGGTAAGCATTTTTACCTGAGTGGAACTTGTACCTGTTGCGATTACAAAATAATCACCGAGTATCGTAAGGTCAGAAACCTTGATAACTTTGATATCGCCTGCTTTTTTACTATCTAAAACAGTGACGATTTTTTCCATTAAAGCTTTGGAATCCATCAAATTTCCTCCTGTTATTCACTTAAAATATCATCCATTGTGGTAGTATTATCATCGTAATGGCTTACTGTATTTCTCACTTCGCGGATGTTAAGTTCATTTGCCGGAACGGGTTTTGAGAAAGGACGGAAGTTTTCGTTTAAGGTTTTTGCCAATACTTCCTTGTGTACCGTCCATACGGAATATCCGTTGATGGAAGCACTCTCACCTGCCGCCATATAGAACTTGATATTTGTCATATCAAGCTTTCTTGCTTTTTCTGCAAAGGTAAGAATTGTCTTTACGTTCATATCGGTCGTAATATTTTTCATAAGTGTAGGTGCTAAAGAAGTAAGTTCTTTGGCAGAAAGTGATTTAAGCTTTTTGATAAGCGCCGCCATAAATTCACGCTGACCGTTAATTCGTCCGATGTCACCGCCACGGCTGTGACGTTCACGCACGAATTTTTCTGCTTTATGTCCGTTAAGCACCTGAACACCCGGTTTAAAGGTAACGCCTTCGAGAGTAAAGGATTCTTTAACGTCGACCTCAACACCGCCGATAGCGTCAATAAGATTAACAAAACCGTCCATATTTACAGTTACGTAATGGTCAATAGGAAGTCTTAAACGGTCATAGATAACTCTTGCTAAGTTTTCTACGCCACCTTTGTTCTTGTTTCCGTAAACCGCGTTGATTTTACCCGTCGGATACTCAGTGCCGATATAGGTATCACGCGGAATCTGCAAAGCATTGATAGCGCCACTTTCCATATTAAAGCTTACCACCATAATAACGTCTGTAAGCTTTCCTCTGCCTGTACCTTCAGCATAGTCGATACCTGTGATAAGGAAGTTGGTAACCTTCTTTTTGATATTTGCGTCGTTCTGGATATTAGCGTCAATGGTTGCGGCGTTTCCGTGTTCATCAAGTTCTGTAAGCGGTTTCCAGTTCATAAGTCCAAGATACCCGATAGAACAAACGGAAGCTATAATCAATATAACGGATATTATCATCATAATTCTGTCAGTAAAAGACAGTTTTTTCTTTTTAGTTTTCATTGTTTTTCAACTCCTCACAGACAAGCTCGTTGTAGCAGTCTACTGTGTCCTGATGTAACATTTTTCCATTTTTGAGCAAGTTTCTGATAAGATAGTCGGTGCAGTAAAGCATACCTTTATCAAGTCCCTGTTCCGAAAGATTTCTCGTGTACTCAGCATCGGGATAATCACGGTCAAGAGAGGTAAAATCAGCAAGATACACCACTTTTTCAAGCACAGACATATTCGCCCTTCCCGTAGTATGGTAGCGTATCGCATTAAGAACGTCCTCATCCTCTATTTTTAAAACGTCACGGACGTATACGTACCCTGCAATTGCATGCCATATGGGAGGTGCATTTTTTTCAGCAACTGATAGAATTATAGCAGAATTCTCGATAAATTGCAACTGTGTTATTTTATCGGTATCCTTCATAATATCGTGAAGCAGTCCCGCAAGCCTTGCCTTTTCCTCGTCTGCACCGTAAAGCTTTGCTAAGAATACTGCTCTTTCCATTACGGCTACCGAGTGTTCATAACGTTTTTTAGATAGTTTTTCTTTAAGTATTTTATGATATTCCTGCCATAAAATCATCTGTATAGACCCTCCAGATTTATATAGCGCAAAACCTTTTCGGGGACAAGATGCGATACGTCTTTTCCGCTTTTAATCATATCCCTTACTTCGGTGGAAGAAACAGAGAAAGGTTCTGTTACTACTACCTTAATACGGTTTTTATCAAGTTCTTCTGCCTTTTTTATGAGTGCTTCTGTTTCGCCATCGTTTCTTAATGAAGCTAAAATATTGGTGTATTTTAAAATTTCACGCCAGTTTTTCCACTTGTCAAAGGTAAAAAGCATATCTGAACCAATTATAAAATAAAGTTCGTCCTGTGGAAAAATCTGTTTTAATTTCTTCACCGTATCAATGGTATAGCTTTTCCCCTTTTTATTGAGTTCGATATCACACACACCACATTTTTCTATATCTTCAAAAGCAAAAGAAAGCATCTTCATACGGGATTTACCCGACGCCAAATCTTTCGCGTCTTTATGGGGTGGGATATGCGAGGGAATAAGCAAAATTTCATCAAAGCCAAACTTTTCATCAATACTTTTTAAAAGATTGATATGCCCGTTATGAACGGGATTAAAAGTTCCGCCGAATAAAGCAATTTTTTTCATATTAGTCGTCTAAGCTTATCTTAGGTTCTTTGGGATGTCTTTTATAAAAAGTAATTCTGCTTCCCATAACCTGAACCACTTCGCAATCTGTGGCTTCGGCTATCTCTATAGCCGCTTCCTTTGCAGTATAAATACTGTTTTCAAGTACTCTTACTTTAATAAGTTCTCTTGCTAAAAGTGCGTCCTCAACCTGTTTTACAATATTTTCATTTATACCGCCTTTGCCGATTTGCATAATTGTTTCAACCTTATTTGCCATCGAACGCAGACGTGCTCTCTGTTTACTGTTAAGCATATAAATCTCCTTTGATAAAATCATAAAGCATTCTGTTTGCTTTTCCTCTGTGGCTTATTGCATCTTTTTCGTCGCCGTCAAGCTCTGCAAAGCTTTTTTCTCCCACCATAAAAAGCGGGTCGTAGCCAAAGCCGTTTTCACCTTTTTCGCCAAAACCTAAGTTTCCTTCGCAAACGCCTTTGAAAATATGCTCTTTTCCATTTTTATCAATATAGGCAATTGCACACACAAAACGTGCAGTTCTGTCATCTGCATTCTCCATATTCTTCAAAAGAAGCATATTTCTGCCGTGGTCGTCAAGTCCTTCACCGCCGTAACGTGCAGAGTAAATGCCCGGCTCACCGTTTAAATAATCAACGCAGATACCCGAATCGTCAGCGATAACGGGAACATTTACCATATCGTATATGGTCTTTGCTTTTATCATGGCATTTTCTTCAAAGGTAATGCCGTTTTCTTCAATTTCAACTGAAATTCCCTTATCCTTCAAAGAAAAAACGTTGAAACCGATAGGCTCAAGCATTCTCTTGAATTCTTTTACCTTATGTGCATTGTTTGTAGCAATAATAATATCCATATTTTCACCTACTCGAAAAGTGCTTCGGCAAAGCTTTCAGGGTTAAAGGGTTGTAAATCGTCAATTCCCTCACCCACACCGATAAATCTCACTGGCAGTCCCAGTTTATTCTTAAGAGAAATCACTATACCGCCTTTTGCAGTACCGTCAAGCTTTGTAAGAACGATGCCCGTAATATTTGCGGCTTCTTTAAAAAGCTCCGCCTGACTTACGGCGTTCTGACCCGTTGTGGAGTCAAGCACTAAAAGAACTTCAACGTCGCAACCTTCTGCTTTGGTGTTTACAATTTTAAACATCTTGTGAAGCTCGTCCATAAGGTTTTTCTTGTTATGAAGTCTACCCGCCGTGTCGATAAGCAAAATATCAGTACCTCTTGCCTTCGCAGCTTCTATAGAATCGTAAACCACAGCGGCAGGGTCAGCACCCTCTTTGTGTTTTACAATATCAACACCGCTTCTTTGTGTCCAGACTTCAAGCTGGTCAATTGCGGCAGCCCTGAAAGTATCGGCAGCGGCAACGAGCACCTTTTTACCCTGTGCTTTAAAATTCGCAGACATCTTACCGATAGTGGTTGTCTTACCCGCACCGTTAACCCCGATTACAAATATAATCGAAGGCTTTGTATCCATATGAAAATCTTCGTCACCACTAAGTATTCCCGAAATAATCTCTTTAAGCAAGGATTTTACTTCGGACGGGTCTTTGGTACCTGTTTCCTTGATTTTTGCGCGAAGTTTTTCGCATATATCCGCAGCGGTAGAAACGCCTACATCGGACATAATAAGAATTTCTTCAAGCTCTTCCATAAAGTCTTCGTCGATTTTAGTAAAAGAATTGAGCACCGAATCGACTTTACTCATCATGGAGTCTCTTGTTTTCTTAAGTCCTTCTTTAATCTTGTTAAAAAATCCCATAAACACTCACTTTTCTTTTAGTTAGAACCTATTTTACCGAGTTTACCCTCAATTTCGGAAACCTTGAGGTCTAAAAGCTTGGATACGCCTTCCTCCTGCATAGTAACGCCGTAAAGCATATCGGCTTCTTCCATAGTTCCTCGACGATGGGTAATCATAATAAACTGTGTTTTATCACTGAGCATTCTCAAATAACTTGCATATTTCGTTACGTTTACGTCGTCGAGTGCCGCCTCGATTTCGTCGAGCACACAGAAAGGTGACGGACGTACCTTCAAAATAGCAAAGTAAATGGCAATCGCAACAAAGGACTGCTCACCACCTGAAAGGGATGCTAAGTTTTTGATAATCTTTCCAGGAGGCTGAACGTTGATGTCAATACCCGATTCTAAGATATCCTCGGGGTCACTGAGAGAAAGGTTTGCTCTTCCTCCTCCGAAAAGTTCCACGAAAATTCTTCCGAAATGTTCGTTGATTTTTGCAAAGCTTTCTGTGAAGATTGCTTCCATTTCCTTTGTAAGTGCCGAGATAAGGCGTGTAAGCTCATCTTTTGAACGGGAAGCGTCACTTACCTGTTCTTTAAGGAAAGCATAACGCTCGGAAACTTCCTTATATTCCTCAATTGCAGAAAGGTTTACTGTACCTAAAGACTTAATCTTGTTTTTAACGGAATTAAGTTCTTTCTGTGCGGCAGAGGTATCTTCGATTTCAACGGCAATTTCTGCCGCCTCACTTCTTGTGAGTTCGTAATCTTCCCAAAGTCTTGAGATGATATTATCGTAATCCTTCTGTGCAGAAAGCTTCTGTTCTTCAAGTCGTGCAAGTTCTCCTGCTGCCGCTTCTTTTTTAGCGGAAACTTCCTTTTCCTCTGCACGGAGTTTTGTGGTTTCGCCCTCAATCTGAGTGCGTTTTTCCAATACGTCTTTTATCTTCTGTTCGTATTCTTCAATCTGTGAAGCGAAGGTAATACCCTCTGCTTCTTTTTCCGAAACCTCACTCTTGAGGCCTTCGATGGTATCAAGATAGCCTTGTTTTTGTGCTTCGAGTGAAGCTTTTTCTTCATCGGACTTAAGTTTTCTTCCCGAAAGCTCTGTAATCATTATCAAAAGATTTTCGGTATCCTTGTGAAGCTCAATTTCACGGAGTCCGAGTTTGCTTAAAGCATCGGAAAGCTCCTCACGTTCTTTCGTAAGATCACCCTGACTTCCCGCAAATTCACTGAGCTCTGCTTTAAGTTCGTTCTGTCTTACGGTAAGTTTTTCAGTATTATCTTTAGCTTCAGCTATATCGTTTTCTGCTTTTTTAAGTTTCTTTTCGCTTTCTTCAAGCTGACCTTCAAGCAGAACGTTTCGTGCCGAAAGCTGAGAAAGATACTGTTCGTGATGCTGTAAATCACCCGAAAAACGCAAATAGTCTTCATTTGCAACAATCATTTCGGAGTTAGCGCCCTCACGGGTAGCCTGTAAAGCTTTAATCTGTTCTGAGAGTTCGTTTAATTTAAACTCCTGAATAGCCTTGTCTTCCTCAAGACGTTTTGCTTCTTCTCTTAATTTTTCTGCTTCGTTTTTACGGCTTAAGATACCCTGATTTTTTGCAGCAGAACCACCCGTAAAGCTACCGCCGGGGTTTACCTGCTGACCGTCAAGGGTAACGATTTTAAATTTATAGCCGTGTTTTCTTGAGATTGCAATAGCGGTGTCAAGGTCGTCAACCACTACGATTCTGCCGAGAAGGAAACGTACTACGTTTTCGTATTTCTCATCGTATTTTACAAGCTCACTTGCAAGTGCAACGTAACCTGCATAATCGTCAAGACCCGCTACTTCTAAAAGTCTGCCGTTAACGGAAGTAAGCGGTAAGAAGGTAGCTCTTCCCGCTTTTTTCTCGGTAAGCAAACGGATACCTGCTTTTGTAACCGCTTCGTCTTTTACAACTACGTCCTGCAAAGCACCGCCAAGGGCAGTTTCAACCGCAACTGAATACTCTTTCTTAACGTCAATAAGCTGAGCAACAGTGCCGTCAACACCTTTCAAAACGCCGTCTTTTGCGGCTTTCATAAGGGTTTTTACACTGAAAGCAAAGCCTTCAAGGTTTTCTTCAAGGTCGTTTAAAAGCTTGGCTTTTTGGAGTTTTTCCTTAACAGAAAGGTCAATTTTTTCAAACGCTTCCTTGCTTTCGTCGTATTTAGCCTGACGGGCATCGAGTTTTAAGGTGATACCCGAAATGGTGTTTGTTATGGAAGCTTTCTTGTCCTCAATTTCTTTGATAAGGCCTTTGAGTTCTTCAATCGTTTCCTTTTCGGACTCAATCTGAGAAGTGAGTGAAGCCTTTTCTTCCTTCACCGCCTGCATACGGGAAAGCTCGTCGGCTTTAAAGTTTTCAAGGTTTAAAACCGTCATAGAAAAACGTGACAAGTCAAGAACTATTCTGTTTCCTTCATCGTTTAAAGTCTGTAAACGGGAGTCAAAATCATCACCCTTTTTGGTAAGAGACGTAAGCTCTTCCTGACGTTTTTCTCTGTCTGCAGTAAGGGTTTTAAGTTCTTCTTTTATGCTTTCAAGACGCGCCTTCTTTTCAACGATTTCCGCTTCTGCCTGTTCATCGGATTCCTTCTGACGTTTTATTTCTTCTTCGATACGAAGAATATTTTCTTCGTTATGTGTGATATCGTTTTGTTTTACTGCGATTTCGGATTTAAGCTCTGCAATTCTGTTTTGCAGATTGGTCTTGATATTCTGATATTCTTCGCTCTTTAAAAGGCAGTCTTTCATTTCCTCGTAAGCGTTTGTTATCTTTTCTTCGATAGCTTCGATTTCAAGAATAAGACGTTCTTCGTCACCTTTTGCAATAAGATATTTGTTTTCCCTTGCTTTTAAAGCATCCTTATATTTATCAAGTGTTTTAAGCCAGAGAGATACTTCGAGTGATTTTCTTCTGTCGGCAAGTTCGATAAACTGAGCCGCTTTTTCAGACTGAATACGCA
Organism: Oscillospiraceae bacterium; assembly: GCA_045121595.1. Classification (GTDB taxonomy): domain Bacteria; phylum Bacillota; class Clostridia; order Oscillospirales; family Ruminococcaceae; genus Fumia. The sequence continues at coordinate 103,523 of JBGVGI010000027.1, forward strand.
AAGGTTCAACTCGTCCTTCGAGTTCGCCTAAGATATCGTAAAGTCTTAACAGATTTTCCTGAGCCTGCGAGAGTTTTCTTTCAGCTTCCGCTTTGCGGTAACGGTATTTGGAAATACCTGCGGCTTCCTCGAAAATCTCACGGCGTTCTTTACTCTTTGCACCTACGATTTCAGCAATTTTACCCTGACCTATCATCGAGTAACCGTCTTTACCAAGACCCGTATCCATAAAGAGCTCGTTTACGTCTTTTAAACGCACCTGCTCACCGTTAATAAGATACTCACTATCGCCTGAACGGTAGTATTTTCTTGTAACGGTAACTTCATCGTTATCAACGGAAAGCTCTCTGCCTCTGTTGTCAAAGGTAAGAGAAACGGTAGCCGCACCCTGAGGCTTTCTCGCAGCGGTACCTGCAAAAATAACGTCTTCCATCTTGCCGCCACGCAAAGTTTTAGTGGACTGTTCGCCCATAACCCATCGCATAGCGTCACTTATATTACTTTTACCGCTTCCGTTAGGGCCGACAACTGCCGTCATACCCTGATTGAAGTTGATTTTAGTTTTATCGGGGAAAGACTTGAATCCTTGTATTTCAAGTGATCTTAAACGCATCCTTTTCCCTTTCCTTTCCTATGGGCTTTACTGTAAGCTTATACCCAAGCTTCTCTGCCCAGATTATATTACTTTTCTTATGTCCGACGGTTACGGAAACCTCGTTTTGTGGTACAAAAACCGTTACCTCGGACCCTTTTTCATACTTTTCAAATTCCTTTAAAAGGAAGTCTCTTTTTATAATGCTTTCGCAGATTTCCCTGAAAGCGGGGTGATACGCACCACCCGTGATTTTTTCCTCAAGAGTTTCTGAAGCGTGAAGTCCCACTCTTATAATTTTAATGCCGTTTTTACTGAACATTTTCATAAGTTCGGCACAGATTTCTGCAGAATCTTCTACTGATACGGGTGAGAAAACCCCGTTTAACCTCAATTCATCAAGATAAGTACCCTTTATAACGACAGTCGGGTAAATCCTCACTGTATCGGGTTTTATAAGAATTACTCCCCTTGCCGTTTTATACAGACTTTCTTTACGGTCTCCATAAAGACCCGTCATAATCTGAAGTCCTAAAGAAAATCCGTATTCTTTTATAAGAAACGATGCCCGTCTTACGTCCTCGCCCGTGTGACCTCTGCGGTTTAACTTTAAAACCTCGTCGTCTAAGCTCTGTGCACCGAGCTCAATTGCAGTAACGCCGTAGTATTTTAAAATCTCCAGTACGTCACGGGTTATCCCGTCGGGTCTTGTGGAAATTCTTATTCCCTTTGCCTTTCCTTCCTTAACGTAAGGGAACGCCACCTTTAAAAAGCCAAGCATTTCTTCGGTTGGAAGGCAGGTGAAACTACCTCCGAAAAAGGCAATTTCGGTATCGTTGTAATCAAGATTATGAGTAAACGCTTCTTTTAACGTTTCGCTCACTTCTTTTGGAGTGACTTTTTTTATCTCACCTGAGATAGCTTTCTGGTCACAAAAACTGCAATTGTTAGGACATCCAAGGTGTGGAATGAAAATTGCAATATTGCTGTGACTCATAAAACTCCTCCTAAAAATCGTACCCCATAAGCTTTAACGCTTCTCTTGCGGCATTCTGTTCCGCCTGTTTTTTACTGCTTCCCTCGCCTTTTCCTATAACGTTTGAGTTAAGCATAACTTCAAAAGTGAAAATCTTTGCATGGTCGGGACCTTTTTCCTCAACCATAACGTACTCGATTTTTTCTTCACGGTTTTGCTGAATTATCTCCTGCAAGGCAGTTTTATAATCGGCAAGTTTATTAGCACTTTTCACGTCAAGTTCAGTGGGAATAAAGCCTAAAACGAACTTTTCGGCTTCTTCAAATCCGCCGTCAAGATAAATTGCGGCAATTACAGCTTCAAAAGCATCGGAAAGAATGGAGGGGCGGTTTCTTCCGCCCGTCATATCCTCGCCTTTACCGAGCAGAAGGTAGCTACCAAGATCAATTTTTCTTGCAAATTCGTCGAGCGCCTTTTCACACACAAGACTTGCTCTTAACTTTGTAAGCTCCCCCTCAGGAATATCCTTATATTTTAAAAACAGATGCTTTGCAACAACCAAAGAAAGCACCGAGTCACCTAAAAACTCAAGGCGTTCGTTGTTTTTGCCGTTTTTCTTGCCTTCGTTTGCGTAAGAAGAATGTGTAAGTGCTCTGTCAAGCAGTTTCTTATCCTGAAACTTATATCCGATTTTTTCTTCAAATTTCAAGAAAATACCTTCCTTCTATTCTTCGTCTGTCTGTTTGATTTCAGCCATAGCTTTTTCAATTTCGGGAATAAGTCCCTGATTGGAAAACTTGATAGCCTGACCGATTGCGTTCTTGAATGCCTTGGGATTTGAGCTTCCGTGTGCTTTGATAACGGGTTTTCTCACACCGAGCAAAGGCGCTCCGCCATACTCTGTATAATCCATAGACTTTTTGAAAGCCTTGATTTTCTTGAGCATCATAATAGCAGAAAGCTTACCCAATATACCTTCTGAAAACATACCCTTGATTTTTTTACTGAACATCGAAGCAAGACCTTCTGTGAGTTTTAAGATAACGTTACCGGTAAATCCGTCGGCAACCGCTACGTCGGCAACACCTGCAGGGATATCCCTTGCTTCAATGTTTCCGATAAAGTTTACGGGAGCTTCTTTCAAAAGTGCAAAAGCACCTTTCTGAAGGTCGCCACCCTTTGTATCCTCGGTACCAACGTTTACAAGCCCTACACGGGGAGACTCAATACCGATGATTTTGTTCATATAGATACTTCCCATAATGCCGAAGCTTGTAAGAGTTTCAGGCTTACAGTCGAGGTTTGCACCTGAGTCCATAAGCATATAACAACCCTTAAGTGTAGGAACAACGGTAGCAAGTGCCGCACGTTTGATGCCTTTAATTCTCTTTACTATAAAATTCGCACCTATAACGATAGCACCCGTGCTTCCCGCACTTACGAAAGCTTCGCCCTCACCGTCTTTAAGCAGGGTGAAAGCTTTTGCCATAGAACATTCGGATTTTTCTTTCATAATGGCAAACGGATCGTCATCCATAGTAATTACGTCGGGAGCGTTGACAAAGGTAATGCCGTCAAGAGAAACGCCATTCTCCTTTGCCACGGCGTTAAGCTTTTCTTCGTCACCCGTAACGATAATCTCAACTCCATATTCTTTTACAGCCATTTCGGAACCTTTAAGCACTGAAAGCGGAGCGTTATCCCCGCCAAAGCCGTCTACGATAATTTTCACAATCGTCACCTTACCCTTTGCTGTTTAAAAACTTATTTCCCTTAAAACTTTTTTAAGCTCATCAATACCGCGGTTTGCAAGTACACTGTACCTTTCTTTTTTATCTTTTATACGGTCAGGTAATGGGGGTAAAACTCCCATATTGCTTCCCATCGGCTGAAAATCCGTCTTGGTAACGTCGCTTATATGGTCACATAACGCGCCAAGCATCGTTTCCTTCGGAAGGTCGATAAGCTTTAATCCTTTTATAGTTCTTGCAAGATTATGTCCTGCAATGAGTCCGCTTGCCGCAGACTCCATATATCCCTCAACGCCTGTAATCTGCCCTGCAAACCAGACGTTCGGAATTTTTATCATCTGAAAATATCTGTTAAGACATCTCGGTGAGTCTAAGAAAGTGTTTCTGTGCATTACACCGTAACGCATAAACTCGGCATTCTCAAGTGACGGAATCATCGAGAAAACACGTTTCTGTTCGCCGAATTTAAGGTTAGTCTGAAAACCTACGATATTGTAAAGAGTACCTTCACTGTTTTCCTTGCGAAGCTGAACTACTGCCCACGGGCGGTGACCCGTTCTCGGGTCTCTTAAGCCTACGGGTTTTAAAGGACCGAATCTTATGGTATCGGAGCCTCTTTTTGCCATAACTTCAATCGGCATACAGCCTTCATACACCTTAAAATGTTCTTTTTCAAACTCTTTTAGCGGTACGCTTTCGGCGTTCACCAAAGCTTCAAGAAAAGTTTCATACTCTTCTTTATTCATAGGACAGTTGATGTAGTCGTCATCGCCTCTTTCGTATCTTGAAGCCGCAAAAGCTATATTCATATCGATACTTTCCGCCGTGATAATCGGGGCTGCCGCATCGTAAAAGCTTAAATGCTCACTGCCCGTAAGCTTTAAGATTTCCTCGGCAAGTGTATCCGAAGTAAGCGGACCCGTTGCAATAATGACGGGTGAGTCAAACTGAATTTCATCAACTCTTTTTTCTATAACGTTTATGAGCGGATTTTCTCTTATCTTTTCGGTAACAAGGTCTGAAAACTTTTCGCGGTCAACGGCTAAAGCACCACCCGCCGCTACCGACGTTTTCTCTGCACAGTCAAGAATGAGAGAATTCAAAAGTCTCATTTCTTCTTTGAGCATTCCCGAAGCCGATTCAAGACGTGAAGCCTTTAATGAATTCGAGCATACAAGTTCCGAAAAGCCTTTATACTTATGTGCCGCAGAATAGTAATGCGGTTTTTGCTCATAAAGGTCAACTTCTATTCCATAAGATGCAAGAGTATAAGCGGCTTCACAGCCTGCAAGTCCTGCACCGATAACGGTTGCTTTCATATAACTCCTTATTTTTTGCGTTCGTAACTGCAATCAGGATTTGAGCAGTAAATTTTAGCGCCTCTGCCATCTTTTTTGAGAAGGCTCTTGCCACATTCGGGGCATTTTTCGTCTGTCGGCATATCCCAGGAAAGGAAAGAACATTTGGGATTATGTTCACAACCGAAAAACTTTTTGCCTTTTTTGGATTTTTTCTCTAAAATCTTACCGCCGCACAAAGGACATTCGCCTTTTGTTTCAACGACGATTTTCTTGGTATTACGGCATTCGGGGAAGCCGGGACAAGCGAGGAATTTACCAAATCTTCCACTCTTGATAACCATATTTCTGCCACATTTTTCGCAGATAACGTCGGTTTCCTCATCAGGCACTTTCATATGGGTGCCCTGCATATTTTCTTCTGCGGATTTCAAAGTTTTGTCAAAATCCTCATAAAAATCAGCAATAACTGAAACCCACGGTTTCTTGCCTTCTTCGATAAGGTCAAGATTGTTTTCCATCTGCGCCGTGAACTTCTCGTCGACGATAGATGCAAACTGTTCTTTCATAAGCTGAGTTGTAATTTCCCCAAGACTTGTGGGTTTTAACTGTTTGCCCTCACGTTCGATGTAGTTACGTGCGAGAATAGTAGTAATAGTCGGTGAATAGGTAGAAGGACGGCCGATACCGTTTTCTTCTAAGATTTTGATAAGTGAAGCTTCGGTAAAACGTGCGGGAGGCTCGGTAAAATGCTGTTTGCCTTCTAAGGATTTAACCTTCAGAGAATCGCCTTCGGAAAGGTTGGGCAAAGCAGATTCCTTTTCTTCCTCCTCGTCCTTGCCTTCGGTATAGAGAGTTGTGAAACCATCAAATTTCACTGTAAATCCCGAAGATTTAAAGGTATAACCGTTTGCATCGATATCAACGGAAACAGTATCGTATTCGGCATTAGCCATCTGACTTGCAATAAAGCGTTCCCAGATAAGTTTATAAAGCTTATACTGGTCGGAAGTAAGCGACGCTTTAACCTCTGCAGGTGTAAGTGACGGCATAGTGGGACGGATGGCTTCGTGAGCATCCTGAGCATTATTTTTGGATTTATAGTATCTCGGAGAGTCAGGAAGATAATCCTTACCGTATTTTCCTGAGATATACTCAGTAGCAGCTTCTCTTGCCTCGTTTGAAATTCTTAACGAGTCGGTTCTCATATAGGTGATAAGACCGACTGCACCAAGTTTCGGGATTTCAACACCTTCGTAAAGCTCCTGAGCCGCTTTCATCGTTCTTCTTGACTGGAAGCCAAGCTTTCTTGAAGCTTCCTGTTGCAAAGTAGAAGTGGTAAAAGGAGGTGCGGGGGATTTTTTACGAACACCCTTTTTGATATCCTCCACTTTAAAATCGGCATTCTCCAGAGCTTTCAGTATTTTATCTGTTTCTTCCTGGGTTTTAAGGTTAATCTTTTTACCGTTTTTACCGTAAAACTTTGACTGAAAAGCTTTTTTGGAAGAAGCAGTAAGAAGTGATGCATCAATGCTCCAGTATTCTTCGGGAGTAAAGTTTCTTATCTCGTTTTCCCTGTCAACAATGATACGTACGGCAACCGACTGCACACGGCCTGCACTGAGTCCAGGGGCAATCTTTTTCCATAAAAACGGGCTTAATTTATAGCCTACAATTCTATCTAAAACCCTACGTGCCTGCTGTGCGTCAAAAAGACTTAAATCAATCTTTCTGGGGTTTGCCATACCTTCCTTGACACCCGTTTTTGTAATCTCGTTAAAGGTAATGCGGTTTTTATCCGCAACGTCGAGTTTCAAAAGCGTTGCAAGATGCCATGAAATTGCCTCACCTTCCCTATCAGGGTCGGTTGCGAGGTACACTTTGTCAACACCCTTTGCAGCTTCTTTAAGCTTTTTTATAGTCGCAGACTGTGTACGGATATTGGTATATTTAGGGGCAAAATCATTTTCAACGTCAACGCCGAGCGTACTTTTGGGAAGGTCTCTGACGTGTCCCATTGAAGCAATTACGTCATAGTTTTTGCCGAGATATTTTTTTATCGTTTTAGCTTTCGCGGGGGACTCCACGATTACAAGTTTCGACATCATATCAGACCTTTCATTTTATAGAATATCTTCTGCCGGAATGAGCCTCAATAGCGTCTAAAAGTTCAAGCTCTGTAAGTACTGAAAGCACTTCAAAACAAGCAAGACCCGACTGACCTGTAAGTTCATCAACGTGTATAGGCTCTTTATCCAGCAGAGAGTAAATTTTCATCTGTTTATCACTAAGACCCTCAGGGGTTTTTCTTTCTTCTGAAACTATTTTGTTTGCTCTCACCTGAAGCTTTTCATTATCAGTGAGAAAATCAGACGTTTCCTCAACGAAAGAAAACTTATCTGCTCTTTCTAAATCAAGCTTACCCTCGTATCTTACGGCGTATTCCTCTAAAATATCGGTGGCATCATAAACTGCCTTTGCACCGTCTCTTAAAAGCGGAACAACGCCCATAAAATTCTTATCAAAAATATCACGCGGAGGAATGCAGAACACGTCACGGTTCATATCGTTTGCAAGTCTTGCCGTAATAAGCGAACCGCTTTTAACGGGGGCTTCCGTTACGATAACGCCGTCGGCAATACCTGCCATAATTCTGTTCCTTACGGGAAAATATCCGCGCGTAACTCCCGTACCCGGTGGAAGCTCACTGATAAGTGCACCGCCACACATAAGGATTTCTTTTCTTACTTTTTCGGTTTGAGTGGGATAATTAACCCCGTGACCGCAACCGAGCACACCGACTGTTTTTGCCCTTGCCTTGATGGCACCACGATGGGCAAACTCGTCAATACCTGCGGCACAACCACTTACAGTAACTGCACCCGCAAGGCTTAAAACGTAACTTAAATTACCTGTGACTTTTCTGCCGTAATCGGAAGCTTTACGCGTACCGACCACAGTAATTTTAACAGAATCGTTAAGATAAGAAATATCCCCTTTAACGTAAAGGACTATCGGTGCCGAATAAATATGTTTTAAATTTTCGGGATATTCATAATCGTTATAAGTCACAACCCTTACGCCGTGTTCGATAGTACTTTTATAAATACTTTCAGCCTTTTTAAGTGAAGTCTTTTTAAGAGAATTTCTGTTATTCTCGGTAAGATACAACGCTTTACGGCAGACTTCCTCTACGTTGTTGTAAACGTACTCGGGGTCGTATTCTTCCACAAGTTGCTGTGGCTTTCCGCTACCCACAGAAAAGCAATCCGAAAGCCATATCCAGTAAATAACCTTTTCCATTTTGCTATATTTCATACTCGAGCATAGGCTCTGTCCAGTTTTCAAGTACCTTTGTCATATCGAGTGCATATTCTTTAGCCTTTTTGAGATTATGGTCAAGATAGTTTCCGCACTCGGGTCTGCTGACTCCGGGGATTTCTCCCTCGTAGTCCTTTATAAAAATCATAGCTTTTTTAACAAGGTCTATAGCCTCTTTATGAGAAACCTTATCACGCACGATAAAATAAAATCCCGTACGGCAACCCATAGGGCCTGAATAAATTATACTGTCACCATACTCAGAATTTCTCACGTAGGTTGCAAAGAGATGCTCAAAGGTGTGAATACCATCGTTTTCAAGGTAAACACCGCCGTTTGGAATTGTCATACGGATATCGTACGTCACGGCATCTCCGTCAACACGGGACAGATACATTCCTTTTTTAAGTTTATCGTGATTAACGCAAAAGCTTTTGATTTTTTCCATCTTACTCTCCCTTTGCCATTTCCCATATAAGGATAGTTGCCGCCATAGCAGCATTCAAAGACTCAGCACTACCCTTCATCGGAATGGTAATTCTTCTGTCGCAGACTGACACCTGCTCAGGGCTTAAGCCGTTACCTTCGTTTCCGATAACGATAACACTGTTATTTTTAAATTTGATATCACTTAATTTCTCCGCATCACTGTCAACGACAGCGGCGTAGGAAGTAAGTTTTTTTGAAACTAAAAATTCGCTCATATCGGTAATCAGAAAAGGCATTCTGAAAATCGATCCCATAGCAGAACGTACAGTTTTCATATTATAGACGTCACAACAGTTTTCACTGAGAATAACGCCCGAAAGCCCCATGGCATCGGCAACTCTGAAAATTGTACCGACGTTCCCGGGGTCCTGTAAATTCCAAAGGGCAACAAAGCACCCATTATTCTCTATTTTATCAAGCTTTAGCGGTTTGTCAAGTTTTTTGCAGATGGCATATATTCCCTGAGGAGTAAGAGAAGATGCAATTTTATTCTCCACTGCCTCCGAAATCTGATACACTTCACAGTTTTCATCAGCAAAAAAATCTTCACCAAAACGATTTAAAAACTTTTCGGTTACGAAAATCTGATCAATTTCAACTGAGCATCTTTTTGCTTCTTTGAAAAGTTTTACACCCTCAATTGCAAACAAACAAAGCGCGTCACGGTATTTTTTTGAGCTTAAAATTTTTGCATATCGCTTGATTTTTTCGTTATCTTTAGCGGTAATCTTCTCCATCTGATACCCTTTCAAAAATGAGCAAACGCCCAAGCCCTTTTAAGGCTTAGGCGTAAAACTTCTTAAATTAAAGTGCAGCTTTTGCTTTTTCAACCAATGCTGTGAAAGCAGCAGCGTCGTGGATAGCGATTTCAGAAAGCATCTTACGGTTCAATGTAATGTTTGCTTTTTTGAGACCGTTCATGAACTGAGAATAGTTGATTCCGTTCATTTTGCATGCAGCAGAAATTCTTGTGATCCAGAGTTTTCTGAAGTCACGTTTTTTAAGTCTGCGGCCAATATATGCATACTGACCTGATTTCATTACTGCTTCTTTAGCAGTTTTAAAGAGTTTGTGTTTTCCGCCCCAGTAGCCTTTTGCAAGCTTCAAGGTTTTATTTCTTCTCTTACGAGTTGCCATAGCGCCTTTAACACGTGCCATAGTTTTTTACCTCCAAATTCGGTTTAATTAGTTTTCCTTATTTATAAGGAATCATTGTTCTGATTGTAGCCTGAACTGTCTTGTCAGCATAAGCGCCTTTACGCAAAGCTCTTTTACGCTTTGTTGTTTTCTTTGTCAAGATGTGGCGTTTACCCATCTGTCCGCGTTTAACCAAACCGTTTTTGGTAACGCTGAAACGCTTTTTGGAACCGCTGTGAGATTTGATTTTAGGCATATCTTAGGTCCTCCTATCAATTTGTGGTTTCTCTTCGGTTTGTGAAGATAATTTATTTAGCTCCTTTAGGAGAAATAAACATCGCAAGGCTTCTGCCTTCCATTTTAGCAGGCTTATCAACTGCGCCGAATTCAGCGCACGCCTCTTTGAACTTATCGAGCAAATCTTTTCCAAGCTCGGTGTGAGCCATTTCTCTTCCGCGGAAGCGAACAGAAACTTTAACCTTGTCACCGCTCTTTAAGAATTTGTTTGCCTGATTGACTTTGGTCATAAAATCGTGAGTGTCAATGTTCATAGACATTCTGACTTCTTTGGTGTCAACCGTTTTCTGGTTTTTCCTGTTTTCCTTTTCGCGTTTTGCCTGCTCGTAACGATATTTGCCGTAATCCATAATGCGGCATACGTTAGGTGTCGCCTGCGGCGCGATGTTAACAAGGTCTAAACCTTTTTCGATTGCAAGGCTCATTGCCTCCTTGGAAGACATAATTCCAAGCTGTGTTCCGTCGGCATCGATTACCCTGATTTCCTTCTCACGGATTTCTTCATTGATAAGCAAGTCGTTTTTGCTAATGGTAAGCACCTCCACTACCTGTTTTTGCATAAAATAAAAAATGCACGAACACAAAACGTCCGCGCTTCATTACACAAAAACCCAAGGTTTTCTGATGTATTGACCCATCTAACACAAAAGCGAAGGGTGAGAACGGACTGTTCTGCTTTATTGTTCCTAAAGATTATAACATATAGTTTTCACCTTGTCAACTGTTTATTTTGTAAAATATTAAAAAATTATTCTTTTATATTTTGTTACTTTTCGCCTTTTTTATTGACTGTAATAAACAGAAGTAGTATAATAGAATAAAACTTATCCCTTTAAAAAAGGATGTATTTTATGAAGAAATTTCTAAAAGCTTTAATTTCCTGCACCTTAGCTTTTATAATATCTTTTTCAGTCTGTCTTACAGCGGATGCTTCGTGGGTCAAAACCTTAAACAGAACCTGGAGTTATACCGACGCTTCGGGCAAAAAGGTAACCTCCTGGCAGAAGATAAACTCCGTATGGTATTACTTTAATGAAAGCGGAGTTATGCAGACAGGCTGGAAATATATTGACAACGTCTGGTATCACTTTGACCGTAACGGTGCTATGGCGACGGGATGGAAAAAGATAAATAATCTCTGGTATTACTTTAACGCAAGTGGCGTTATGCAGACAAACTGGAAGCTTATCGGTAATACCTGGTACTATCTTAACCCCGACGGCAGTATGAAAACCGGATGGCTTTTAAGTGGTGGTAACTGGTATTACTTCTCGCCTAACGGCCCTATGAAAACGGGCTGGATAAGATCGGGTGCCGACTGGTACTATATGAATAAAGACGGCGTTATGCAAACGGGTTGGCTTAACCTTTACGGAAAGGAATACTATCTTTTGCCAAGCGGTAAGATGGCAAAGGGATTTCAGACTATCGACTCTGTTTCCTATTACTTTGACGATAACGGCGTTCTTTCGGTGGACACAATTGCCAAGAAAACCGAATACGAGCAGAAGGTAATCACTCTTATAAACGAAATACGCAAAAAAGAAGGCTTAAAGCCTTTGACTTACACCGTTGCCCTTTCAAGGGCGGCATCAATACGTGCCGAGGAAATCTCGTTAAAATTTGACCATATAAGACCTGACGGTTCAGACTGGTACACGGTTTTTGAGGAGATAAATCAGGAAATAGACGGTACGGGTGAAAACATCGCAAGGAATCTTAAAACTCCCGAAGACGTTGTTGCAGGCTGGATGGATTCCGTCACCCATAAGGAAAATATTTTAAATCCTTATTTTCGTTACATCGGTGTTGGCTACCTCGAAAAAGGCTCAGGTGCAAGTTACTGGACTCAGCTTTTCTCCGAAATGATATACTAAAAATAATCCCCGTTCATTAAGAACGGGGTCTTTTTTACCGATAAAGCATTTAAAACAACCGAACAGACAAAAATCAACATTTTTCTTTTCGTATCTGCTAAAATGAAACCGAAAGGAGCTGAGGAAAAAAAGATATGAAATATAATCTCATCATCGACAAAAATTCAGAAGAAGAAATAACGGTAAAGGTTCATTCCCCCTCTTTACTGACCGAAAAGATAGAAAATCTCGTGCGTGACTTCAAAGGCACTGACAGTCTTATGGGAAGTAACGACGACGGGATAAAAATGCTTTTGTTTAAAGAAATCGAATGCATTACCATTATTGACAGAAAAGTGACAGCTATTGACGTAAAAGGCTGTCACTACCGCATCAAAGAAAGACTTCGTGACCTTGAAGATATTCTGCCGTCATATTTTATCCGCATCAACAAATCCACTCTTGCAAACGAGCACCGCATTCTTAAGTTTAAAGCCGTGATACACGGCGGTGTGGATGCCGTATTCAGATGCGGATACAAGGAATACGTTTCAAGGCGTTGTTTTGCTCAAATCAAAAGGAGGTACGAAAAAATATGAAAAAGAACGTTTTGGAATTTATCCGCAGAGGCCTTTTAGCCTGTGGTCTGGGACCCGTTGTACTGGGGATAATTTATCTTATTTTACATCACAATAATATAATTGAAACACTTACAGTAAATGAAGTATGCACGGGTATATTCTCACTGACAGTCCTTGCTTTTATTGCAGGTGGTATGAATATCGTTTACAGTATTGAGCGTTTGCCTCTCATAACGGCAATTTTTATCCACGGTGTAGTTTTATACGCAAGTTACCTCGGCACTTACCTTTTAAACGGTTGGCTCAAAGAAGGGACTACGCCGATTTTAGTTTTCACCCTGATTTTTATCGTGGGTTACTTGATTATCTGGGCAATCATTTATTCGGTCACCCGAAAAAACGCCGTAAAGCTTAACGAAAAGTTAAAACAAAAGCAACAGAATGCCGAATAACACAAAGGACGAAACCAGAAGGTTTCGTCCTTTTCTTTATATTCTGTAAAGCAAATCGGTATAAGTGGGAACGGGCCAGGATTTTGATGCAACGAGTTGTTCTGCCCTGTCAACCGATACACGGATTTTTGCCATAAGCTTACGAATACTGTCACGGTGGAATTCGGCATTTTCAACGTAATCGGAAATTTTATCGCACTGTTCAAGCTCACGTTCAAGCTCTGCAGTAAGATTTTCAATCTCTGTAACAAGCTTTGAAAGTTCTTTTGCGATAGCTTTGATTTCTGAGTTTTCAATATCGAGCTTTGCAAGTTTTCTGTAATTATCTGCCATCTCACCTGCAAAATCGATAATAGAAGGAATAAATTCTCTGCGGCACATCTGCGCCATAGTATTTCCTTCAATAGAAACCACCTTGCAGTAGTTATCAAGCATAATTTCGTGACGGGAATAACATTCCGCCTCGTTCATAACGTGATGACGTTCCATAAGCGCTATATTTTTGGGCTCAATCATAGCACCGATGGCATCAACTGTATTGGCAAGGTTAGGAAGACCGCGTTTTTTGGCTTCTTCCACCCATTCGTCTGTGTAGTTGTTGCCGTTGAAGATAACTCTGCCGTGAACTTTAACGGCTTCGCAAACGATTTTATGAATTTCGCCGTCAAAATCATTGCAATTTTCAAGTCTTTCGGCAATATCTCGAAGACTGTCGGCAACGATGGTATTAAGCACGTAGTTTGCAACGGAAATTGAAGAAGAAGAACCTACCATACGGAATTCAAACTTGTTACCCGTAAACGCAAAGGGAGAAGTACGGTTTCTGTCACTGTCGTCTTTGGGAAGTTTCGGCAAAGTAGCAACGCCCGTTTCCATAACGCAGGAGGGTGCTTTGTCGGGACTTGCGCCGTTTGCGATATCCTCTAAAACCTTTGTAAGTTGTTCGCCAAGGAAAATAGAGATAATAGCAGGAGGTGCTTCGTGACCGCCAAGTCTAAAATCGTTACCTGCGTTTGCGGCAGACATTCTCAAAAGATCCGCATACTTGTCCACACCGATAATTACAGCGGACAAGAATACTAAAAACTGTAAGTTTTCATAAGGTGTTTTACCGGGGTCTAAAAGATTCTGACCATCGTTTGTAGAAAGTGACCAGTTGTTATGCTTACCTGAGCCGTTTACACCATCAAATGGTTTTTCGTGCAAAAGACATGCAAGGGAGTTTTTCTTTGCAACCTCACGCATAACTTCCATAGTAAGCTGATTATGGTCACAGGCAATATTTACAGATTCAAAAATCGGAGCGAGTTCGTGCTGTGCGGGAGCCGCCTCGTTATGTTCCGTTTTCAAAGTAACGCCGAGTGCCCAGAGCTCCTCGTCAAGCTCTCTCATAAAATTCGCAACCCTTAAACGAATACGTCCGCAGTAATGGTCGTCCATTTCCTGGCCCTTAGGAGGCTTTGCACCGATAAGAGTATGTCCGCAAAGCTTTAAGTCAAGGCGTTTTTCGTAATTTTCACGATCAATAAGGAAGTATTCCTGCTCGGCACCAACTGTAGGAATAACTCTTGTAGCAGTTTTGTTGCCAAAGGCACGAAGCACTCTTAAAGCCTCTGAGTTGATAGCTTCCATAGAACGCAAAAGGGGCGTTTTGGTATCAAGTGCTTCACCCGTGTAAGAATAGAAAGCAGTAGGAATATAAAGGGTATTATCCCTTACGAAAGCGAGAGAAGTACAGTCCCAGGAGGTGTAACCTCTTGCTTCAAAGGTGTTTCTGAGTCCGCCGTTAGGGAACGAGGACGCGTCAGGCTCACCCACGATAAGCTCTTTTCCTTTAAACTCAACGATAACCTCGCCATTCTTTTTAAGGGAAATAAAGCTGTCGTGCTTACCCGCAGTAAAGCTTGTCATCGGCTGAAACCAGTGGGTAAAATGAGTAGCACCGAGAGAAATCGCCCAGTCTTTCATCGCAGTTGCAACTTCGTCTGCAACCGCAGGGTCAAGGGAAAGTCCCAGATCTATTGATTTTCTTAAGGATTTATAGGTGCTTTCGGAAAGCTTTTCCGCCATCACCTTATCGTTAAACACGTTGCAACCAAACTTTGAAAAATCAAAACTCATAAATCTGCTCCATTCTTTAAGAATACATTCTTAATATTACCACGAATCGTCATTTTTTGCAACATTTTAAATACAAAAAAACAGAGAGGAATTCTCTCTGTTTTTTAGTATATTTGCTACTTTAATTCTATTAAACCTTTTTCAAACATCGACTGAACGGCTAAAAGCACTCCCGTCTTGCCCGTGTTGTAGGTAAGTCCGCCCTGAAGCCATACGGCATACGGCTCACGCAACGGGCCGTCAGCGGAAAGCTCGATTGAAGAGCCCATCGTAAAAGCACCTGCCGCCATAATGACCTCGGAATCATATCCCGGCATTGCCCATGGCTCGGGTGAAACGTAAGCATCAATAGGAGAGCCTTTCTGGATACCCTGACAGAATGCTATCATCTTTTCAGCATTCCCGAGAGAAATTGCCGCAATAATATCGGTGCGGTATTCATCAAAACGCGGATAAACGTCAAATCCAAGCTCAGAAAGAAGTGCCGAGGCAAAAATGGAAACCTTTACTGCATTTGCAACCACTGAAGGAGAGTAGAAAAATCCCATATAAAGGCTTCTGTTCTGGTTTAAACTACAACCTGCTTCCCTGCCGATACCGGGAGAAGTAAGTCTGTAAGCGCACTGCTCGATAAGGTCTTTTCTGCCTGCGATGTATCCACCCGTTTCGGCAATTCCGCCACCGGGATTTTTGATAAGTGAGCCTACGATAAGGTCGGCACCCACTTCTGTGGGCTCTTTTTTCTCGACGAATTCACCGTAACAGTTGTCAACAAACACAATAGTATCGGGGCTTACCTTTTTGATTTCCGATACGATTTTGCCGATTTCGTCAACCGTTAAAGAGGGTCTGAAGGAGTATCCTCTTGAACGCTGAATATGAGCAACCTTTGCCCCCACAACTTCCTTTTTAATCGTTTCGATATCGGGATGTCCGTTTTCAAGTAAGTCAACCTGACGGTAGTTAATTCCGTAATCTCTAAGTGAGCCGTTACCCTCACCTCTTATACCGATAACTTCTTCCAAAGTATCATAGGGTGCACCTGTCACTGCAACAAGGGTATCCCCCGTTCTGAGCACACCGAAAAGTGCCACAGTCAAAGCGTGAGTACCCGACACAAAGCTGTGACGCACAAGTGCATCCTCAGCACCGAAGCTCTGTGCAAAAACCTTATCCAAAGTATCTCTGCCCATATCGTCGTAGCCGTAGCCCGTTGTACCGATAAGGTGGGAAGCGGAAATTCTGTTATCCGCAAAGGCTTTAAGCACTTTGTTTTCGTTGTAAGCAGAAACCTCGTCAATTTTTTTGAATGCTTCCTTACACTTTTCTTCGCTTTTTTCTGCCAAGGATTTTATCTTTTCGTCAATATCAAAAAAGTTATTCATTTTTATTCTCCAATTTCTTTTAAAAGCTCTGTTGTAAGCGATTTTACCGCCTCAATATCGTCCTTTTTCACAACGCAGTAAGGCGAATGGATATATCTGCAGGGAACCGAAACGGCAATGGTCTTAACACCGCTTACCGCTTTATGGATAGCACCTGCATCGTTACCGCCTGATACTTTGGTTTTAGTCTGCACCTTTATATTTTTCTCTTTGCCGATTTTATGACAAAGCTTATATAAATCCTTAGGGTACATCGTAGCGCAGTCCATAAATCCAACCACTGCACCGTCACCTAAAGTACATACTTTATCGTCACCGCTTACATCGGGTAAGTCCGCCGCAGTTGTAGCTTCAAGAACAACGGCTACGTCAGGATTTACCGAAAATGCTGCAACCTTAGATCCTCGGCATCCTATTTCTTCCTGAACGCAGAAAGCAAAGTAAGTGTCATACAAAAGCTCTTCTTTTATAAGGCTTACCATAATAGCGCAACCCATTCTGTCGTCAATGGCTTTTCCTTTGAAAAAGCCGTTGCCAAAAGAATCAAACTTACCGTCAAAGCAGACCTGCTCACCACGGGAAACGAAGGATTCCGCCTCGGATTTATCTTTACAACCGATATCAATATAAAGCTTATCGTAAGACACCACTGATTTTCTCTCATCGGCAGACTGTAAGTGTACAGCCTTTGTACCGATAACACCTGGGATTTTGTCGTCGCCTACGAAAACTCTTCTGCCGATAATCACACGGTCATCAATTCCGCCAACCTTTGCAAAAGTAAGGTTTCCGTCAGAGGTATACCCCGTCACAATGAAACCGACTTCATCCATATGGGCTGCCACCATAATTTTCTTTTTGGGGGACTTTTTACCTTTTTTGAAAGCAATAATATTTCCTGAGTTATCAACGCTATATTCGCAGAAATCCTTAATCTCGTCAATGATTATATCACGTACCGAAGTTTCCGCGCCTGAAATACCATTTTCATTACAAAGTTTCTCCAAAAGCTTATACACGAAAACTCCTCCTTACTTACTTAAAATATACTCAGCAATAAGTCTGCCGACAGCTTTAACATCCGAAATTTCCAAAACCTCAATGGGAGTATGCATATACTTTATCGGAAGCGAAACCATAGCAGTACGTACGCCACGTCTTGTAACTGTTATCTCGTCGGCATTTGTACCCGTTTTACCTTCCATAACCTCAAGCTGATAAGGATAATCCTTTTCCTTTGAAATCGCAATAAGCTTATCCGTCATTTTGCGGTTTAAAATGGGAGCAATACCTATCATAGGACCTTCGCCCATCTTACCGCATTTTCTTTCTTCGGCATCGGATGTATAAGCAAAGCTTACGTCAACAACTATTGCCTCATCGGGGTTTATTTTATAAGCGGCAACGGTAGCGCCCGTACCCCCTGCTTCCTCCTGAGAGGAAAACAAAACAGAAAGTGACGCATTAAGCTTTTTACCTTTTAAAAGCTCGAGCGCATAAAGAATTGCCGCAACACACGCTCTGTCATCTAAAGATTTCACCGAAACACGGTCGTTTTTAAGGTGAGTGAACTCACTTTTAATACTCACTCTGTCACCCAAAGAAACGATTTTTGAAACTTCTTCTTTGCTGTAACCCGTGTCGATATAAATTTTGTCGATATCGGGTACTTTCTTTCTGTCTTCTTCATCGGTAAGATGCGGAGGCTTTGTGCCGATAATTCCCGCTATATCCTTTTTACCGTGAATTACCACTTCCTGAGCAAGTAAAAGTCTTTTATCGACACCGCCACAGGGTGCAACCTTCAAAAAGCCTTCGTCGGTTATAAAAGTAACGACAAAGCCTATCTCGTCAATATGGGCATCGAGAAGAATCTTTACGCTTCCTTCTCCTGCATCGTCAACGTTTGCGATAACGTTGTCAAAATCGTCGATTTCAACGTCTTGGGTATATTCTTTCAGTAACTCTTTTGCGACTTCGGACGCCTTTTGCTCCTCGCCCGAAACGCCACTCACTTCACAAAGCTTTTTTAAAATTTCCACTATATTCATAACATTCTCCTTATTACAAAAAATGCAATCCACATAAGTATTATCAAAGGCACACCGATTTTGAATTTATTCTTTTTCGTCTTGTGCCTGAAAGTGTACATTCCCGCATAAAATCCGACTGCACCACCCAGAACACAAAGTATTATCAGAAACTTTTCTGAAATTCTGTACATATCGTTTTTTGCAAAGTATTTATCAAATCCGCAGACTGCGAAAGCTAAGATATTTGCAATCAAAAAATAAGTAATTATAAAATTTATCATAAAAATCAAACTTTCTATAAATTTTTACAATCAAAACTTGTTTTTTTACTTTAATAATGGTATAATTAAAAGATAGGCATAACCGACAAATCCGAACTCGCCTGAAATTATTCAAAATTCGGCTTTTTCTGCGTTGTCGGGCTTGAAAGACGCGAGTATTCCTTCGCCATGCCGCCCCCAAAAAATCACAAATTTTCAGTAATTTCAGGTTCGGCGAATTTTTTACACACTGTTTTTCAGGTGTTTTTAAGGCAAAACCACAGTGAATACTTTGTGTATTCACGCGGATTTTGACAAAGAAACAACGGAAAACAGTAAGTA
>JBGVGI010000028.1:0-107694 GCA_045121595.1 Oscillospiraceae bacterium
ATTTGCTTTTTTGCGAACTAATATGTTAAAAGCCTACGATATGCGTCAGCATTATCGTAGGCTTTTGCCTTTTATTTCATCAAAAAAGTTAATGATTTGGGTGTATACAGTTTTGTAACGAATATATTTGCTTTACACCCCGTCACGAAAACGCAGTAATACTTGATGTCTTACAAGGTTTCGTGACAATAATGCGGAGCAAATATTCGTGAAAAACCGATTTCTCCCTAATTGAAGACGCCGAAAACTCTCTTTTTTTATCTGAAAAAGTCATAGAAGAAGTTAAACGGGTCTTCCTGAGATTGCTGAGGTTGTTGTTTTACCTGAGGCTCGGTATCATAAGAACCTTTATCCTCGCCAAGAACTACAGAAACGGTAAAGTCAGACGTTTTGCCTGTAACACTCTTTCTGATGACAGAAAGCTTAACTGTGTCACCGGGGACTTTGCCTTCAAGTGCTTTTTTGATATCCTCGGCGGAGCGTACGTTTGTATTATCAATTTTTGTGATGGTATCACCAACGCGTAAGCCTTGTTTGTAGGCATCCTCATTTTCGTCAATGTCCTGGATAAGAAGTCCTGGTGTGTAACCTGTCATAGCACCAACAGTATCACTTATTGCATAATAAGTAATGCCAAGACGTACTCTGCCTTTAACGTATCCGTATGAGATAAGGTCGTCGATTATAGGTTTTGCGGTGTTCATAGGGATTGCAAAACCGATACCTTCAATCTTTGTTGAGGAAAGTTTTGCAGAGTTGATGCCAACAACCTGACCGTATTTGTTAATAAGTGCACCACCTGAGTTACCGGGGTTAATTGCTGCATCAACCTGAATAACTTCCATAGAAATCTGGCTGTTGCCTGTATTAACAGTTATGTTTCGTTGAAGCCCTGAAACGATGCCCTGAGTTGTACTACCTGCAAGATTTAAACCTGTGGGGTTTCCGATAGCGACTATTCTTTCACCTACAACAAGCTCGTCGGAGTTGCCGAATTCCGCTTTTGTAAGGTCATCAGCTTCGATTTTAATAACGGCAATATCGGTCTTTTCGTCAATGCCGATAAGCTTTGCTTCAAATTCTTCTTCGTTGTTGAGCACAACCAGAATTCCCGTTGCGCCACTTACAACGTGTGCATTTGTAAGGATGTAACCATCCTCGCTCATTATAATACCGCTACCCATTCCGGTTGCAGTAAGTGAAGCTCCTACGTCGTAGGTTACAACGCCTACAACCGAGGGGCGTACCTTAGCTGAGATTTCTTCGGTTGAAAGAACACCGTCTTTATATTCGGTATCTTCGGGTGCGGGACGGTTGTTGAGAGAAATATCGGGACCGTCGTTTTTTATTCCAGAGGTTTCGGAAATTTCAATATCTGCAACCTCGTTTTCCAAGAAGATAAACCCTGCAAAAGCACCTGCCGTAACAAAGAACAATACTGTCATAATTATAGCAAAAACTTTCAATCCTTTGCCACTTTTTTGCTTTTTAGGTTTTTCTTCGGTGTTATAACTGTCCGTAGACCACTGATAGTTTCTGTTTTCATCCATAGTTCTTCCTCCTTGGATTTATTTTAACCTTAAAATATGAATTTTTTACAGAAAAGTTAGTTAATATTCTGTGATTTTTCTGTGTAAGTTTTTTCTTTCGCCTTTATAAGCGGAGGATTTTTTACCTTTGCGGTCGGAATAGTGAAGATAAATTCGGTGTATTCACCTTTTACACTGTCTACCCTGATTTCGCCACCGTGCAGGTTTATGATAGAACGCACGATATAAAGACCTAAACCGACACCGTTTTTGTCAATACCTCTGGACTTGTCGGTTTTGTAGAATCGGTCAAAGACGCGGGAGAGTTCTTCTTTAGAAAGACCGTCACCGCTGTTCTTAATTCCTATCTGGGTTACGTTTCCCAAAACCTCAAAGTCAAATTCTAAAAATCCGCCATCTTTTACAAACTTAACTGCATTTTCAACTAAGTTGTAAATAACCTGATGTAAAAGGTCGGGGTCAGCTTCAACCATAAGTTTTTCGCGGTCAAGACCTCTTATGTCGAGATTTTTGTCGTCTATCTGTTTTTCAAAACTGAAAACCGTCTGACAAACCGTTTCGAGAATATTAAACTGCGTTGTCTGGAGCTTTAACTCCCCTGCTTCAATTCTTGAAAGGTTGAGCATACTGTGAACGAGTCTTGAAAGACGTTTGATTTCTTCGGAAACTATTCTTAAATATTTTGCTTGTTCATGTTGAGGAATGGTGCCGTCTAAAATTCCGTCGATAAATCCGCCGATAGAGGTCATCGGGGTTTTAAGTTCGTGGGAAACATTGGCAACAAAGCTTCGGCTTGTCGTTTCCAGAACCGAGAGAGATGCAACCATATTGTTAAAGGATGCGGCAAGTTGACCTACTTCGTCGTTGGTGTCAATATTTACCCTGACGGAGAAGTCGCCTTTACCGAAATCTTTTGCCGCCTGTGACATTTGTCTTAGCGGTTTTACTACTTTATACGTTACGAAGTAGGCGAGTAAAAAGGCTAAAAGCAATGCCACGAAAGCACAGAAAATAAAGATTTTGGTAATTTCCGTTATAAATTCCTGCAAGGAATGTGCCGAAGTTGAGATGAAAAGGTAACCGATATGGGTTCCGTCTTCGATAAGCATCGGCTTTGCAAGGGTGTAATAAGAAGATTTGTAAACCGAACCTCCGAGCCTTCCTTTTTCAAAAAAGCTACCTTTATCTGCCGTTTTCCTTCTTATGTTTTCGGGAATTTTGTGTACCTTGTGGGTGCAGTTGTCACCCTCGGTACAGATGACGGTTTGTCCTGAAAGGTCGGTGAGGAAGATCACCGAATCCGTAGATTCCGCGAATAATCCAAAGCTTGACTGAATAGTGTCGGAGTCAAGTCTTATATTGCCGTTTATAACGTTTACTTCGTAAGTGTTTAAAACTATTTTGTGTGCGATATTGATATTTTTTTCGAGCAGGGTTGCCTTATCCGATGAAAAATAGTTACTTGCGAAAATCAGGAAAAGCGCACCTAAAACTGCAATTGAGGAAATAACAACAGTAGCACAAACACGGAAGTATTTGCTGAATATACTTTTTTGCATAAATCACCTATAAAAGGTCAACAACTTCAAATTTGTAACCTACGCCCCATACTGTTTTGAGGGACCATTTTTCGGATATTCCTTCAAGCTTTTCACGAAGACGTTTTACGTGAACGTCGATAGTTCTCGAGTCACCGTAGTATTCAAATCCCCATACTTCGTCAAGAAGCTGATCACGGGTGTAAACACGGTTGGGGTTTGAAGCTAAGTGGAATAAAAGCTCGAGCTCCTTGGGAGGAGTATCAACTGTTTTTCCGTCAACTTTAAGCTCGTAGCGGGTCATATTTACTACAAGCTTATCGTAACTTACTTCCTTGACGTCGGTAGTTTGTGTGCTTCTTCCCGTTCTTCTCAAAACCGCTTTTACCCTTGCGATAATTTCTTTGGTATCAAAGGGTTTTACAACGTAGTCGTCTGCACCAAGCTCAAGACCCAAAACTTTGTCAAAGGTTTCACCTTTTGCAGTAAGCATAATGATGGGGGTCTGACTTTTTTGACGGATTTCACGGCATACCTGCCAACCGTCAAGACCCGGAAGCATAATGTCGAGCAAAACAAGTTCAGGGTGGAGTGTTTCAAATTTTAAGATAGCTTCTTCACCGTCGTGAGCTAAAATTACACTGTAACCTTCTTTTTCAAGATAAAGACGTAAAAGCTCACAGATGTTTTTGTCGTCGTCAACTACTAAAATTTTACCTAAAGCCATATTTATTTCTCCTTTCGGGGGTTTAATTTTGAATTAGTATCTTAAGTATAACATATTCACAATTGAATTTGCAAACAAATTACAAACAAACTTGTTAAATTTTATAACGAAAGGTTAATTTTTTATTAAATAGTAAAAAAACACTGCCAAAAGCAGTGTTTAAGAAGGATAAAAATTGCATTCAAGCAAAAGGTCGGGAATAGAAAGAGATAAAATCGTTTTCTTGTTTCTGTCTATGAGAAGTGAGAAATCTCCCGACTCGGTTTTGCCGGTAGCGGTAATGACGTCGCCTTTTGCCGAAAGGTTGACTCCGTGCGGAGTTGCCGCTTTGTTAATTGATGAAATCAAAGCTTTTGCCAGTGAAGAATTCAAAACGTCGTTGTTGTTAAGCTTTAAGTTAAGTCCCAAAAAGCTTACTGTTACGTCGTTTTTGTCGAAAGAAAAGGTTAGTCCCGATAAATTTTTGGGATTTGTAATTTTTACAGTACCGGTTCCCTCTTTAGTGCGGTTTACGTCGGCCTCGGCGGCAATATCCCCAATCTTAATCAGCGCTTTCATATCAAAATCACGGTTTAATGAAGAAACAATTTTTTCTTCTTCGGATTTTGTAAAAGGTTTTTCTGCGTTGCCGCAGGACGTAAGCAGAATTAAAGACGTTAAAATTATAAAAATCTTTTTCATAAAAAATCTCCCCCGCATAAGATTATGCGAAGGAGAGAAAAGTTATTCCAGATCCTTTATAACAAACGGAATGGAGTCGATAACGTCAGAGGGGAGCATCGAATAAGCCGTCATAGCTTTTTTGGTTATATCACCTGCCTCGGCGTGAATGAAAACGCCCGAAATAGCTGCGGATAATGGGGAAACTCCCTGAGCCAGAAAAGAAGCAATCATTCCTGCCAAAACGTCACCGCTACCGCCTTTTGCAAGGCCTGAGTTTCCGTTTCTGTTTACGAAAAGTTCTCTTTTTGGGGTTGAAATAACGGTGTTACTGTCTTTTAACACAACGGTCACGTTGTAGTTTTCGGCAAATTTTGCCGCTATATCGAAACGGCGTTTTTTGATAAGCTCTGTAGAAAATCCCGTAAGACGTGACATTTCTTTTATATGGGGAGTGATAATTACTGGTGCCTGTGCTTCTTTTAAAACATCAAGGTTTTCTGCAACGCAGTTAAGTCCGTCGGCATCAATAACTATCGGGACACGACTGTTTCTTATGACTTCTTCACAGATAAACTGAGTATCGTCACAGACTGAAAGTCCGCAACCGATAAGTACGGCAGAGGCTTTTTCCATAGCGTTATTTAATACGTTAAGTCCGTCGGCGCTCATACTTCCCAAAGAACTTACGGGCATGGGAAGATAGATGCATTCGGGAATTTTTGAAGCTATTATCGGAATAATTCTTCCCGGCACTGCCACCTGTAAAAGCCCTGCACCGCAACGCAAAGCGGCAAGAGAAGAAAGTGTCACGGCACCCGACATATTAAGGCTTCCGCCAATGTTTAAAAGTCTGCCGTAATCACCTTTGTTACTGTCTTCAAAACGTTTGGGGATACATTCTTTCACAAGACCTTTTGTTAAAACGGTAACTGTATCGGTGAGAGAATTTATATCATTTTCGCTTATTCCGATATCAACGATTTCGGATTTACCGCAAAAAGGAAGAGCGGCTTTAAGAATGTGAGCGTACTTAAACGCTGCAAAGGCGTATGTATAATCGGCTCTGAATGAGCTTTCGTCGGCAAGACCCGTGTCACAGTTTACTCCTGAAGGAACGTCGAGTGCGATTTTTACGGCATTCGTGAGGTTTGCAGCTTCAAAAAACTTTTTACATTCGTAAGGAAGTTCACCGTCAAAACCCGTACCGAAAACCGCATCAATAATAATATCACTTTGTTTTAACATATTAAGGCGACGTTCTTCTGAAACCTCGGAGTCCCAGGTGTATACCTGCAGTTGTTCAAGCAAAGCAAGGTTTTCTTCGGCAAGTGGAGAAAGTTCTTTTCCAAGCAAAAAGATAACAGTAACGTTGGCGCCTGCCTGAGAAAGATGCCTTGCAACGACAAGCCCATCACCCGCGTTGTTGCCTTTTCCGCAAAGTATAGTTATCTGACTGCCGAAAACGTCACAGAGTTTTTCAATATTATCAGCGGCACCTTTACCTGCCTTTTCCATAAGCTCAAAAAAAGACGAGCCTTTCTGTACTGCGATATTTTCAGCAATTTTCATTGATGACGAAGTGAGAATTTTCAAAGAAAAAACCTCCTTTTATTAAGAAAAAGCCTTCGCTTAAGCGAAGGCTTCAGATTATTCCTCGAAAGCCTGCATAGCTTTAAGGGGGATAAACTTTTTAAGAGCTTCAACCGTACGGTCATCGGGGGTGAAAACTAAAAGTGTTTTGCCGAGGGAAACGTGGGTGAAAACTGCAAATTTAGCGGGTGTGTACTCGCTTTCACAAGCAAAAACTCGGCTTGTATAAGTTTTGTCAACGTGGTCGAGCGGGTTGTAGTCTCCAAACGCTTCAAAAACTCTTGCATTTGCGGTTACAAGACGCTGACGTTTTTTTCTTGCGATAATTTTATCTACGTCAATTTCACCGTTGGTAACGATGAATTCGTATTCAATATTCATACTGCTGACAAGATAATAAGCAAGATAGATAACGGCCACTCCGACGATAGCACCGAGAAAAGCAAATTCGCCAAGAAACATAGGAGCAAAGAAAACGCAAAAAACAAAAAGTGATAAAGCGACAACTACAAGAAAAATGCTTAAAGCAATATCTTTTGCCGACATACGTTTTTTCACCATATATTCTACAAAAACATCATTCATTTTAAAAATCCTCCTTAATAAATTCAGCATAACACAATTTTTAAAAAATATCAAGTGAATTGCATATAAAAAAACCAAATGCTCATACTTTAAATGCAATTTAAATAGAAAGGCAGGAAAATAATTTGAACATCACAGACATTAAGGTAAGAAGGCTTTTAAACGACGGGCGCCTCAGAGCGGTGGTTTCGGTAACGGTTGACGACGAACTTGCCATTCACGACATAAAGGTTATCGAAGGTCCCGAAAGACTCTTCGTAGCTATGCCGAGCAGGAAAGAGGTTAACGGGATTTTCAGGGATATTGCCCACCCCATCTCCCCTGTCGCAAGAGATAATCTTGAAAATGCAGTGCTGAACGCATATAAAAACGAAGTCGCAAAACAATAGGAAAAGCCGTATCTTATTTAAGATACGGCTTTTTATTGATGTTTTTTACAGCTTGTGAAATAATGTTATAATCGTTTGTAAGAATTGTATCAATTCCCATTTTTATAAATTCTTTTGCTTCAGTTTCATCATCTGACCAGAAAACGTTGCAGATAATACCGTTTGCATGAGCTTTATCAATCATTTCCTGATTGAAATACGGCTTGAAGAGTTGCACCTTCTCGCAACCGATTTCAATAGCTCTTTCAACTATCTCCCAGGGCTTATCACCGCCACCTACACAACAAGCTATATCGGGAGCAAGTTTTTTTGCAAGTCTTAAAACGTTGTCATTGCCCGACATAAAGTACACGTATTTTCTGCAATCATATTTATCGATAAGAGAAATGATTTTTTTGAGAGCATTTTCGTCATACTCACAGGTGTTTGACAAGGTCTTGATATGAATGTTCATAATGGTGTGACAGGCAAGTTTTTCGAGAATTTCTTCAAACTTTAATATTTTAAGACCCTTGAATTTTTTGTTGTGTTTTACGCCGAAATCAAACTGCAAAAGTTCGTCATAGGTGTAATCGTAAATTTTTCCTTTGCCTGTTGATACTCTGTCAAGAGAGTCGTCATGGCTTGATACGATTTCACCATCTTTTGTTATCCACAAATCAAATTCGATTTCCTCAGCGCCCATTGCAACTGCGGCACCAAAGGCAGGCATACTGTTTTCAGGTGCTACTGAGTTGAAACCACGGTGAGCGCAAATTCTCGGATAAGGCATAATTTTGTCATTTTTTACAATAGCACTTCCGGCGGGACGGTATTTACAGGGGCGTCTGCCTGTTTCGATATATTCGTAATGAGGAGCATCGGGGTTTCCGAAACCTGCAGGTTTTAAATATTTTTTATGTACGTCAACCTCTACGGATTCAACACCAACGCGGTTGTACATATTAAGAAGCACTTCCCCGGTGGGTGCAACAACCATGCTTCCTCCGCCGATATCGGTATCTCTGTCGAAAGAAACCGAAGAACGGAAAACGTAAGCGTTTGTGTTATAAGCTAAAAACTGCGACATAATCTGCAAAGCGAGATTTGTATCACTTCTCTGATGCGAACAACCGATAATTACGTCAAGGTTATGTCTTGCCATATTTGCATAATTTTCATAAAAATAAAAGTCGTAGCATACTAAAAATCCGAATCGGATGCCTTCCATTTCAATGACGGTAGGTTCTGTGAACTCGAAACTGTAATCACTGTCAAGTTTCATAACCGACACTTCGCTCGGCACTAAATGTTCCTTGAAATATTTGCCTTTTATTTCGCCGTTGCGGTCAAAAGCGTAGGTTGTGTTGCGATAACCTTTTTCAGTTTTGCTTCTTGCGTTTATAAAAAGCATAGAGTTACATCTTTTTGCTGTTTCGGATGCTTTTTTCAGTAAGATTTCGTTGTATTTTTCAACACTTCTTTCTGCATCTTCCTTTGTTTTTGCAAGGCAGGGAATATCGCAGCTTTCGGGCATAACGATAACGTCAGAATCAGTATTGCAACTGTCCATAAGGTCAATTTGCTTTTTGAAATACTCGTCAGATTTTGAATAATCAAAAGAGTAATCAGGTTGGATAATAGTTACTTTCATAAAAACACCTACTATATATTATTTGATAATCTAAAAAATATTGCAATATATTTTAAAATGCAGTATAATGAAAATGGGTGATGAAAATGGATTTGCTTCAGCTTAAATATTTTCTGGAAAGCGCAAAAAATGAAAATTTCACCAAAACTGCCAATAGCAATATGGTGCCGACTTCCTCTGTTTCCGCTGCGATAAAACGTCTTGAAGATGATATCGGAGTTAAGCTTTTTGACAGAAAAGCCAACAAAATTTTTCTCAATCAGGACGGAAAGGTACTTGCCGATGCATTGTCGGAATCTTTTAGAATTACCGAAGATGCTATCTGCAAAATTCAGGGCAGAGAAAAAGAAAAGAAGGATATAAGGCTTTTAGTGCTTAACAGAAGGGTTTGGATTACCGACCTTCTTATTAAATACAAGAAACAAAACCCCGATTTTTCTTTCAGGACAAGCCATGATATCAGCGCTGAAAATTATTCGGATTTTGATATCATAATTGACGGAAAAACTGACAAATATAAAGGTTATAGCAGTTTTATTCTCTCGAATGAAGAAATAAAGATAAGAGCAAGTAAAAAAAGCCATCTTGCGGGTAAAAAGCTTACTCTTAAAGATTTGCAGAACGAGTCTTTTATTTTTATGTCAAAAGGCTCTGCCTTAAGAAAAGTGATGGAACGATGTGCCGAGGAAAAAGGCATATCACTTAACGTAGCAATTGAAATTTCCGACCGTCAATGTCTTTTGAACTGTGTAAACGAAAACCTCGGTATAACTCTTTCTGCAGAAAGTGCCGAAAGTGATACGATGAAAGATCATTGTGTAAATCTTGACGTTGTTGATTTTTGCGAAAGACAAACTGTATTTGTTCATCACAGAGAGCCATTTCCAAGCGAAAAGGAATTTAAAGGCTTGCTTGATTTTTTGTCAGAACACGCTACAAGATAATTGTATCATAAAAATCTTTTGCTTTAAATAATAAAAAAAGTTGCAGTAGTATATAATTTCAGATATATTAAAAGCCCGTATCATTACGATACGGGCTTTTTTCGTTAAAATTATTTTACAAATTTTGTAACGGATTCGGGCAATTCTTCTTTATCAGCAGAAACAGTAAATACAACGTTTACTTCTCTGTCAGCAAGAGTTCCGTTTAATTTTTCGAGGAAATTGCCGAGTTCTGCATAATCTCTGCCGCCGATTCTCAATGTGGAGTCGATGAAGAGATCGGTAATATCAAAGTTACCTGAAAGAATACCTGTAATATATCCGTAAAACTCGTCGTAGCCTTCGATGTTGTCTTTGCTTGTTTCCATCAAACGAACGGAAGAAGGAATATCATAAGTAAGTTTCGGAACTTTTTCTACGCATACAACGTTACCGTTAGTAGCTTTCAAAGCTTCCTCTACCATGTTGATAAGAATTTTTGTCTTGCCTGTTCCTTTTTTGCCTACGATCAGTTTAATCATAATGATAACCTCCAATTTGTTTTATCTCAGACAAAAGTCTAAAATACGTCTTTATTTTGATAATTTTGCTTCGAGTTCTGCTTTTAAGTCCTCGTAGCCGGGTTTGCCCAAAAGAGCAAACATATTCTTTTTATAGCTTTCAACGCCGGGCTGGTTAAAGGGGTTAACACCCAAAAGGTAACCTGAAACGGCACAAGCTTTTTCAAAGAAGTAAACCATATATCCGAATTCATATTCGTTGATTTCGGGTACTTCAAGTACAACTGCGGGAACGCCACCTTCTGTATGAGCAAGAATTGTAGCTTCCATAACTTTGCGGTTAACTTTTGACATTTCCTGATTTGAAAGGAAATTCAAGCCGTCAAAGTTGTTTGCGTCAGCTTCGATAAAGAAATCCTGTTTGGGATTTTTAATGTCGATAAAGGTTTCAAACATCATTCTGGGGCCTTCCTGAATGAACTGACCCAAAGAATGAAGATCTGTGGAGAAAGTAACGGAAGAAGGATAGATACCCTTGTTGTCTTTGCCTTCACTTTCGCCGAAGAGCTGTTTGTACCATTCGGACATCATAGCGTAAGCTGGATCAAAGCTTACCATTATCTCAACCCCTTTGCCTTTCTGGTAAAGAGCAAAGCGAGTAGCTGCGTATTTGTAGCAGTCGTTTGTGTTGACGTCGCTGTTGTTAAAAGTAGTTTCAGCTTCTTTAGCGCCGTCCATAATTTTTTTGATATCACAACCTGCAACTGCAATAGGGAGAAGACCTACTGCTGTCAAAACTGAGTATCTTCCTCCGACGTCGTCTGCAATTACAAAGGTTTCATAACCGTTTTTGTCAGCAAGTTCTTTTAAAGTTCCTCTTGCTTTATCTGTTGTGCAGTAAATTCTTTCTTTTGCACCGTCGATGCCGTATTTCTTTTCAAGCAAAGTCTTGAATACACGGAATGCGAGTGCAGGTTCAGTTGTTGTACCTGATTTTGAGATAACGTTTACTGCGATATCTTTGCCTTCACAGATGGAAAGCACTTCCTGAAGATAAGAAGGACTTACGTTGTTGCCGACAAAGTAGATGTCAGCAGTGTCCTTTTTAAGATTGTTGTAAAAAGGTGAACGTAAAAGTTCGATAGCAGCTCTTGCGCCGAGGTAAGAACCACCGATGCCGATAACGATTAAAATATCGGCCTGAGAGTTGATCTTTTCTGCGGCTTTCTGAATTCTTGCGAATTCTTCCTTGTCATAATCGGTGGGAAGATTGAGCCAACCCAAGAAATCGTTGCCAAGACCTGTTTTCTGGTGAAGGGATTCATGAGCAGCCTTCACTGCAGGTGCCAAAGCCTTGATTTCTTCTTCTGACATAAAGCCGTTGAGATAGTTACTGTTTAATTTAATAGCCACTGATATTGCCTCCGGGATTTTTTAGTAATCTTATTGTACTACATACACAATGCTTTTTCAAGAGATTTTTGTTAATTTCTACAAAACTTACAAAAAATATTTTCTAAAATGCCAGGATATTCCTAAGAAGTATTTTCAAAGATGTGAAAAACGTCAGTTTTTTGACAGTTTCCGAGGCTTTAAGCGGAATTTCGGCAACGGTTTTTCCGTCCAGAGAAAAGGTGACTTTCCCCAGATTATCACCTTTGTTTATGGGAGCATCTTTAAATTCTTCTACTATGATTTCCTTTTTTATCTCTTTACCCTTCCCTTTTTCGATAAGAATTGGTGAAATTTCACTGAATTCAAGTAAGATTTCGGGTACAGTTCCCTTTATGACGGGTATTTTAGGAAGTTCGTCTTTAGTTACTTCAGGTGTGAAAAGCTCAAATGCCGAAAATCCGTAATCTAAAAGCGTTCTGCAGGAAGTAAATCTCTCGTTTGAAGTAGCAGACCCCATCGAAACTGCAATAAGACTCATACCGTTTCGCTCGGCAGATGCCGAAAGACAACTCCCTGCATCGTCTGTCGTACCTGTTTTAAGACCCGTGCAACCTTTGTAAAATCTCACAAGCTTATTTGTGTTTGTAAGGCCCGTTTCCCCGTTTCTTAATGTATCCATCCAGATGGTTGAAAACTTTTTGATATCCTCGTGATTAAGAAGTTCTCTTGACATAATTGCAATGTCACGTGCGGAGGAATAGTGGCTTTCGGCATCAAGCCCTGTTGGGTTTACAAAATTTGTGTTTTGCATTCCGAGTGCTTTTGCTTTTTCGTTCATCATATTCACAAAAGCTTCTTCGCTTCCGCCGATATGCTCGGCAAGTGCCATTGATGCATCGTTTGCGGAGTTTATCGCAGTGGCCTTGATAAGATCTTCTGCAGTCATTTCTTCCCCGGGCTCAAGCCATATCTGTGTTCCTCCCATGGATGCGGCGTGTTCGGAGCAGACGATAACGTCGGTGTATTTCAAGGTGCCGTTTTCCATAGCCTCAAAGGTTAAAAGAAGTGTCATAATCTTTGTGATTGATGCAGGTGCCATTTTTTCATCGGCGTTGTTTTCGAACAAAATACGCCCCGACGTGGCATCCATCAAAACTGCGGATTTAGCGGGGATTTCGTGAACACTTGCAGCTACCGGAAACTCATCTTCGGCAAAAGCAGAGATTGACGAAAAGATAAAAATTGCAGATAAAATTAAGGATAAAATACCCTTTTTCATAAAAACACAACCTTTCTGCAATAATCTTATGCAGAAAAGGGTAATCTTATCTATAATCATTGATATTTCTAGTTGAAAACCTTATAAATACAGGTAAATACCATTATTAAATGAGAAAAATGGTTTTTAAAAAAGGAAAAATATATTTTTAAAACCAAAACTATTGGCTTTTGGTTTTAATAGTTGTATAATGTATTGAAGAAACGGAGGAAATAGTATGAACATAAAACTGCTAAGAGAAGTTATGTCACAATATGTGCTCCTTGATCCTAACGATAATTTTGGTATAGAGAAATGCTGGAAAGAAATGACTGATATACTTTCGGAGGATATTTATGATACAATTACTTTTTTTGAAAGTGATTGTTCTGATGAAGAATTTTATTGGTTGGGTTCCGTGTTTGAAGATGTAGCTGAAAAAAATCAAAACAAAGATTTTATAGTGGCGCTTCGTAACCGCCTTTCAAGAGTTTTGCCCGAAACATATCGTCAGGAAGATTTTGAAACGGAACATATGCGAAAGTGGGTTGACTATGCAGAATATATTAGAAGTATAAGCTCTGATATTGATTTTGCAGAAGACAGAATTATAGAATAGGGATTAAAGTTTAACAGGTATGTAAAAAGTGTGACCATAAAGGTCACACTTTTTGTTTTTAAAAAATTAACTCAAATATTTCAACTTTTTCATCCTTTTCGGGGACGTATTCAAAGGAGTCTATTTCCTTCTCGGGGTGTGGGTTTATAAACACAGTCTTATAGTATGTTTTGCCACCGATATTCTGAGGGATTGTTGAGCAGGAAACCTCTTTAATCGGGGTATCCGAAAGCAGAAATTCGTCAAAGGTATCGTCGGCATCAAGTGAAAACTTGATATCGCAGTTTGAAATGTTTTCGCCGTAGTTTACGTCAAAAAGCTCCTCGGTGCCGTCTTTGTAGGTGAGCTTATACTTACCCATATGGTATTTATCATACTCGATGAAAATTCCGTCAACAAATACAGTAAACGGAACTGAAAAATCAGTTGTATGGGTAACTGTGATATGAGGTTTTTTCTCTAAGTTTCCATATTTTAAGCGGAAACATTCCTCGTAAGTTTTCAAAGTAATGTCTGCAAAAACGTCGTTATCATAGTCGGGTGACCAGAGTGCGTATGCACCGAAAATAAGGTTGAAATACTGGCTGTTTCTCTGCATATACAAAGGCGCAAATGAGCCCCAGTTGGAGCAGGTACCACCCGTAACACCCAGGTTTCTGCGGTGACGCCAGTTTACAACAGAGGAAGCGGACATATTCGCAAAAACAGTTTCATAGCCGTTGGAATGCAAAACGTAATCGTGTTGAATTCCGTAAGCATAAGACCAGTTGAGCATTAAAATATCTTTTGGCAAAAGGGACTGACAGTAAAAGGTGGTGGGGAGATATACTTTGTTTCCGAGAGGAGTAATGTATTTGCCTCCCGAACCGCCTCTGCCGTGACCGTCTTTTATCATCGGGAGAAGCTTGTCTGCCCACATTGAGGTACGGATGCCACGTTCTTTGAGCCAAGTATGGATTTTTATAACGTCTTCTGTGAAGACTTCAAAAGGTTCCTTTTCCTTGCATTTGTCACAAACACAGAGAGTATAACATTCGTCGTGGCCGATGTTTACCATTTTCGGCTTGAAAACGTCAATAACTTCTTCCAAAACGTCAAAGACGATTTTATATGTATCGGGATGATGGGGACAGTATGTATCGGGATACGGATCTTCTTGTCTTTCTGCAATTTCAGGGTAAGCCATACAGATATAGTCGGAATGGGAAAGTGTAGGAACTTCCGGGTAAACTTCAAGCCCGTGGTATTCACAGAACTTAATGATTTCACGTACTTCGTCCTGCGTTAAGATTTCACCGTCTGCGTTATCGGTGTGAATGGAGTTTTTGACCCAGGGGTAGCCAAACTCAATTTCGTGAGTTCTTCCCGAATATCTGTGAGTTTCGGCGGCAAATTTTTTCCATTCTTCGTTGATTTTCGGATGGCGCTTATATTCCATCGCACCACCGATTTCAAGAGATAAGTAGTTGTATTTATAATTTGCCAGAAACCTTACCATATCCTTAAAGTCATCAAGACCTTGTCTGCTTGGCAAGAATACGCGGTAACCTCTGAAATAGGCATCAGGCGCATCACAAAGAAGTCCTTTACAGATTTCATTATCGTCTGCCATCTGCAAAAGTGTTACTGCTGCATAAATCTGCGTTCTGTTATCTTCACCAAAAAGAGAAATTTCTTTTTGCTTTATTTCGAGAGCGTAGCCTTCTTCCCTTTTTTCAAGGTTGTAAAAATCAGGCAAAGAGGAAAAAACGTTGATTTTTTTAACAGAACCTTTTTCCTCACCGTATTTTTTTATTAAAGACTCTAAAACTTCTTTTGTATAACCTTCAGCATTTACGATTTCACAATATTTTGAGATTGAAACCTTTTTGCCTTTTTTGTAAAACTGTGGTTTAAAAAACATAATTACTCCTTAGTGAAAAAGGCACCTTCAGGTGCCTTTTATTATTCAACGATAAAATCTTTGATTTCAGCAAAAAATTCATCACCGTTATCAGTATGAGCTTCAAGCTTTATAGGTTTTGACAAGTCAAGGCTGAAAATACCCATAATTGATTTTGCATCAACTGCATATCTACCGGAGATAAGGTCTACTTCGAAATCACATTTGCAAACTGTGTTTACGAATACTTTTACATCGTTGATTGTGTCGAGCATAATGTTACATGTTTTCATCTGAGTAACCTCCAAAATTTAAAAAATAAGGGTAAAATTAGCATTTTTACCATATTTACAATATAACAGTTATAAAAGTTTTAGTCAACTGTTTATTGTAAATTTTTTTCAAATCTATTATAATGTAAATAGAGAAGTTTTATACATAGGAGGAGATAACTTGAAAATTGCTTTTGCAACTTTGGGTTGTAAGGTTAATCAGTATGAAACTGAGACCCTTATCGAGCTTTTTTTAAGCGATGGCTTTGACGTTGTCAATTTAAGCGAAGAAGCTGACGTCTACGTTGTTAACTCCTGTACGGTTACTTCGACAAGTGATAAAAAAACCGTTAAGGTTATAAGAAGACTCAGAAAACAAAATCCTACGGCTAAAATTGTTTTGACGGGTTGTATGCCTCAGGCATTTCCTGAAGAAGTTAAGTCCATTAAGGAAGCCGACGTCATAACGGGAACAAGAGACCGAAAAGGAATTTTAAAAGCTGTTAAGGAATCTCTTGTGACAAATCAGAGGATTATAAATATCATCCCACATGAACGCAAAGAAGATTTTGAAAAGATGTCGGTAAAGGCTTTAAGGCAGAGAACCCGTGCTTTTGTAAAAATCGAGGACGGCTGTGAAAGATACTGTTCTTATTGCATAATCCCGAAAGCAAGAGGGCCTGTCCGTTCAAAACCGCTTGAGGATATCAAAAAGGAACTTGAAGACCTCGGCGAAAACGGTTACAAGGAAGTAGTTTTAGTCGGCATAAACCTTTCTTCTTACGGAAAGGATATGGGATTAAGACTCATTGATGCCGTAAAGACCGCTTGTGCGGTGGAAAAAATCGAAAGAATTCGTCTGGGAAGCTTGGAACCCGAACTTTTATCGGACGAGGATCTGGAAGAAATGGCAAAGCTATCTAAGTTTTGTCCGCAATTTCATCTTGCCTTGCAAAGTGGTTGCGATAAAACCTTAAAAGCTATGAACCGCCATTATGACTGCAAAGAATTTGAGAGAATTGTCTGCAAGATAAGAGAAGTTTTTGATAATCCGTCGATAACAACGGATATTATGGTTGGATTTCCCGGTGAAACCGAAGATGATTTCAAAGAATCTCTGGAGTTTGCCGAAAAGATAAAATTTGCAAAGGCACACGTTTTTGCATATTCACCGAGAGAGGGAACGGTTGCGGCAACCAAAGAACAGCTTACCGATTCGGTAAAAGAAAATCGAAGCAGAAAAATGATTGAAACTGCCGATAAAGTACAACTTGAGTTTTTGAAGACTCAGGTCGGAAAAACGCAGAAAGTTCTGCTTGAAACCACAAAAGACAGTTTCGGGTTTGAGGGTTTCACCAAAAACTATACACCTGTTTCTGTCAACTGCTCTGAAGAGTATTGTGGACAAATTATTGATGTAAAGATTATCGGTATAGAGGGTGACCGCTGTATCGGAGAAAAAACGGAGGGTTAAATATGGCAGTATTCAGAATTTATGTTGAAAAAAAGAAAGGCTTTGACGTAGAAGCAAAATCCACCCTTGGAGATATCAAAAGCTCTTTGGGAATAAACCTCACAGGAGTTCGTCTTTTCAACCGCTATGACGTTGAAGGAATTGACGACGCTACCTTTGTAAGTGCATCCAAAAATATTTTTTCCGAACCTGCTGTTGATATGGTTTTTGATGAAATTCCCGAAACAGAGGGCGAAAGAAGAATTCTTGCTATCGAGTACCTCCCCGGTCAGTTTGACCAGAGAGCTGATTCTTGTGAACAGTGTATCCAGATTATGACTCAGGGTGAACGCCCCAGAGTTAAAAACGCGCGTATTTATATTCTGGAAGGAAAAATTACAGATGCGGAATTTGACCTTATCAAAAATCATCTTATAAACCCCGTTGAATCAAGAGAAGCAAGTCTTGAAAAATTTGATACTCTCAAAACGGAATATGATATTCCCGAATCCGTTGAAACTCTCACAGGTTTTATCGCACTCGACGAGAAGGCACTTGACGATTTCGTTAAAAACTACGGACTTGCAATGGATCTTGACGATATCAAATTCTGTCAGGCATATTTTAAGGATACTGAAAAAAGAGACCCCACTATTACTGAAATCCGTATGATTGATACATACTGGTCCGACCACTGCCGTCATACAACCTTCTCAACTATCATTGACGACGTTGAAATCTGTGACGAAGCAGTAAAAGGAAGCTTTGAAAAATATATCGAGACACGCAAAGAGCTTTACGTTGGTAAAAACAAACCCGTAACACTTATGGACCTTGCAACGATTGCCGCTAAAAAGCTTAAAAAAGAAGGGCTTTTGAAAGATCTTGACGAAAGTGAAGAAATCAATGCTTGTTCTGTAAAGATTGACGTTGATATCGACGGCACAAAAGAAAAATGGCTTTTGATGTTCAAAAACGAAACTCATAACCATCCTACAGAAATCGAGCCTTTCGGTGGTGCTGCTACTTGTCTTGGCGGTGCTATCAGAGACCCCCTCTCCGGACGTTCTTACGTATATCAGGCAATGCGTGTAACGGGTGCCGCTGACCCCACAGTTTCTATCGAAGAAACTTTAAAAGGTAAACTCCCCCAGAAGAAAATCGTAACAACTGCTGCACATGGTTATTCCTCTTATGGTAACCAGATTGGTCTTGCAACAGGTGAAGTTACAGAAATTTATCATAAAAACTACGTTGCAAAACGTATGGAAATCGGTGCAGTAATCGGTGCTGCTCCTGCAAGTAACGTAATAAGAGAAGTTCCCTCCCCCGATGACGTTGTTATCTTGCTCGGCGGACGTACAGGCAGAGACGGCTGCGGTGGTGCTACAGGTTCTTCCAAATCCCATACACTTGAGTCCTTGGAAAGCTGTGGTGCAGAAGTTCAGAAAGGTAATCCTCCTATCGAAAGAAAGATTTCCCGTATGTTCCGTAACCCCAAAGTTACCCGTATGATTCGTCGTTGTAACGACTTCGGTGCAGGTGGTGTATCCGTTGCTATCGGTGAACTTGCAGACGGTCTTATGATTAACCTTGATGCAGTTCCAAAAAAATACGACGGTCTTGACGGCACAGAACTTGCTATCTCCGAATCTCAGGAAAGAATGGCAGTTGTGGTAGCTCCCGAAAACGTTAAAGCTTTCATCGAACTTGCACATACAGAAAACCTCGAGGCTACCGTTGTTGCAACTGTTACAGAAGCTCCCAGACTCCGTATGACCTGGAACGGCAATGAAATTGTAAACCTCTCCAGAGAATTCTTAAACTCTAACGGTGCAGAAAAACATACTACTATCAAAATCGAAGTTGCTGACGTTAAACCCGTAAACAACCGCAAAAACAACAAAGAAGGCTGGATTGCACATCTTTCTGACCTCAATATCTGTTCTCAGAAAGGTTTGGTTGAACGTTTTGACAGTTCAATCGGTGCAGGTACTGTAACAATGCCTTACGGCGGTAAGCACCAGATGACAAAGACTCAGGCTATGACAGCTAAAATCCCCGTGCTTTCCGGTGAAACAACAACCGCTTCGGTAATGGGTTGGGGTTATAACCCTTATATCTCCGAACAGAATCCTTATATCGGCTCAATGACTGCAGTGGTTGAATCTGTTGCAAAAGTTGTTGCAGCAGGTGGTAGCTACAAAAAATGTTGGCTTACGTTCCAGGAATATTTTGAAAGAACAAACAACAATCCCTTGCGTTGGGGCAAACCTTTGTCCGCTTTGCTCGGTGGATTCGAAGCTCAGCTTCAGCTTGGCATCGGTGCAATTGGCGGTAAAGACTCAATGTCAGGTACTTTTGAGGATATCGACGTTCCTCCCACACTTTGTTCCTTTGCAGTTTCTGTGGCAGATTCAAGAAAGGTTGTTTCTCCTGAATTTAAATCCGTAAGCAGTCCCGTTGCTTTGATTTTGCCAAAATACAATGCTGACGGAACCCCCGATTTTGACAGTGTTAAAGAAGTTTTTGATACAGTTGAAAATCTTATTGCAAACGGTGAAGCGGTTGCAGTATGGACATTGGGATTCGGTGGTGTTTCGGAAGGTATCGCAAAAATGGCATTCGGTAACCGAATCGGCTTTAACTTCACAACAAACCTTGATGATACATTGATGTTCAACCCCGTTTACGGCGGATTTATCGTTGAACTTGACGGTAACTCCAAAGCAGTTAACACACTTGACGTTATCGGTGTAACCTCTATCGAAGAAAACATAAAACTTGCTGATGGCACAAGAATTGCTCTTTGTGATTTGCAGAAATCCTATGAAGAAAAACTCGAAAAGGTATTCCCCTGCAATATCGAAACTTCCAAAGAAAAAGTAGAAGCAGTAAGCTTTGAAAACAAAGAAAGATTAGCTCCTGCAATTAAAGTTGCTTCTCCCAGAGTACTTATCCCCGTATTCCCCGGTACAAACTGTGAATACGATACTCAGCGTGCATTTGAAAAAGCAGGTGCAGTAGCCGACGTATTCGTTATTAAAAACCTTTCGGGTAATGATATCGAAGAATCTGTTGCTGAATTTGCTAAAAAGATTGAAAAATCTCAGATTATTATGATTCCCGGTGGTTTCTCAGGCGGTGACGAACCTGATGGTTCCGGTAAATTTATCACAGCGTTCTTCAGAAACCCCAGAATCAAAGACGGCGTTCATAACTTGCTCAAAAACCGCGATGGTTTGATGCTCGGTATCTGTAACGGCTTCCAGGCACTTGTTAAACTCGGTCTTGTGCCTTACGGCGAAATCGTTGAAATGAAAGACGACTCACCTACACTTACATTTAACTCTATCGGTCGTCACCAGTCCATGATGGTAACAACAAGAATTGCCTCCAACAAATCTCCCTGGCTTTACAACACTTCTGTAGGTGATTTGCACACAGTAGCAATTTCTCATGGTGAAGGACGTTTTATTGCAACAGAAGCAGAACTTAAAGCACTTGCTGCAAACGGACAGATCGCAACTCAGTACGTAGATTTGGACGGCAATCCCACGTACGATATCAGATTTAATCCCAACGAGTCTATGATGGCTATCGAAGGTATTACTTCTCCTGATGGACGTGTCTTAGGTAAAATGGCACACAGTGAGCGTATCGGCAACGATATTGCTAAGAATATCATCGGTAACAAAGACCAGATGATCTTCAAAAGTGGTGTTGAATACTTTAAATAACAGAAAGTCGGCAGTAAAAACTGCCGACTTTTTTATTCCACACAAAAAACTGCAAACGCTAATTTTAGTAATTTTTTGTGTAAAAATATTATCTGTTTTAATCATTTAAATATTAAAGGAAAAAAATACAAAATGGGCCGTGAAAAAACAATCCATTTAACGCTAATCAATGAGTTTTACTTTTTAGGAACAACTTCCATTATGTCAGAAAAGTCACAATTGAGTTTTTCGCAAATTCTTAGTAACAGGTTTGTTGTAACACTTTCTCCCTTTGTGAGCTTTGCAAGGGATGTGGTACTCATTTCAGTCATTTCTCTGAGTTGTTTTTTATTGATGCCTTTATCTATCAATAACTTCCAAAGTTTATTATAACTAATTTCTTTCTTCATCATCGTTACCTCCGCTTAGTTTGGATTTTCCAAGAAACCATATCTACCCTTATTATTTATGCCGCTAAATTTAATTAGTTTGGCATTACCATAGTCAACATCGGGGATTTCGTTTTCTGCAATAATTACTTGACCATAGTTTTGATTGTTTGCAAGGTAACTAAACAAGGCCGATTTCATACTGTCCGAGTTATCGCTTTCTCTCTCTGTAAGTGCCATAATCGGCGAGTCAATAATAAGAAGTTTTGGGGCGTGTGAAGCATTGGCGGAAAGATACTTCATTAACACAAAGGCAAAAATTGTATTGATGAATGACCTATATCCTTGACCTTCAATTCGCTTTGCGCGCGCATTAACAGTAACATCAAAATGAGTCATGTTAATTCCTGATGTCAAATATTCAGGGAAACAACATGCTTTGAGCATCTCATCGAGGTACTGATTCAATGTATCTATTGTTTCTTTTTCAAAATGATTTTTGACATCATACTTTAAATTCAAGCTCTCATCATTCTCAACGGTATGCATATCAACGGTCATTTTATCGGCAAATTTCTTTATTCGGCTCATATCACCGATGATTTGTTGTTTGAGGGAATATGCTTCAAGCGATGCTTTTAATCTATCAGTATGAGGCTTTAATTCTTCGTTGATAAGGTTTTCTATCTCATTATGCTCTGATTCGAGTTCGGCTAACTTTTGCTTATTCGCTTCTAACTCTTTGCTTAAAGAAGCCATTGTTTCTCTTAAATCATCAAGCATTAATTTGATTCTTTCAATTTCACTCTCTGAGGCCTTTGTGTATGTTTGATGAGAGTGTTCTTTAATGGATGAGTCGCAGAAAGGACATTTACTATTTTTAGGCGTTAATGGTTGTTTTGCTTCGCCATTGATGATAAATTCTAAACGCTTAATGTCTGATAAATATTGGCTTTCAAGCGAACGATATCTTTCAGCCAAAAACTCATCTTCTTCTATTTGAGAAGTTAAATCAAATATTTCCTTGAGTATCTTTTTAGTTTTAGACATGGCATCGGATATCTTTTTGTCCGTTTCCTTA
The DNA here is from genome assembly GCA_045121595.1 of Oscillospiraceae bacterium. Classification (GTDB taxonomy): domain Bacteria; phylum Bacillota; class Clostridia; order Oscillospirales; family Ruminococcaceae; genus Fumia. The sequence goes on from JBGVGI010000028.1 coordinate 22,188, forward strand.
ATTTCTGCCATTATTCGTTCCATTTCAGCTTCAAGGTCACTATTTTCATTCATATTGAGCTTTTCTTCCAATTCCTTATTCATGTCGGAAAGAGAAGCGATTTGCTCTTTTATGTATTTAGTAACAGCAGTCTTTTTGGCTTCTTTGATTGCTTTCTTTTCTCGCTCGTCCGGTATGTGCTGTTTTTGTCCGTCTATAAGGAAAAGAAGGCTTGACAAAGCTGCTGTTATGTTCTTAAACCCTTGTGATACAATAATGGAACTATCCGAAGATATTCGTTGTTCGTCAATTACGAACATTTTTCTAATAGTTTTCCAAGTTAATGCTTGGATATCAAAATCCCGCGATTTAATAACCTTTATTTCTTCATCAATTCCAATAAGAGATAACAATACATCATCAATCTTCTTGGTGGTGTATTCTTTGTTTTCTACATCGGGAATATTACCGGTTACAGAAATTTTGTTTTTGCCAAGCTCTCGTTCTAATCGTGCCTCATAGCCTTTGTCGGTAACAATATCCATAGACACTTTAGTGTAACCTAACTGCCTATCCATTGGGTCATCTTTTGCACCAAACAAAAAATCTATGGTGTTGACTATATATGTTTTGCCTGTATTGGAGGGACCATAAATAATATTTAAACCGTCTTGTAAATTTATAACGGATGTTTTCTTGCCGCTACCGTAGGCTGATATAGTTTTTATATAGAAACTCATTTTTATGCCTTCCTCTCATTTACTGCGTTTTCATTAAGAATTTGCACAAGTTCTTTATCTGATAAGTGACCATACTTTTTTATTACTTGTTCGGCTGCATTGGAGTAATCTATAGCATACTCGGAATCAAGCTGTTTTACATATTCTTTTCCAAGCTTATCTATGCTGTAGAGCATTCCCGAACCACTAACTATCACCTTTACAAATCGATCTAAAACCAGTCGTTTAAACGCAGAGTTTATCATTCGTCTTTTAGCTGATAATTCACCGTGTTTGTATCTGTTTTCACCATTTACATTGAATTCTGAAACGGCAAAGTCTTTTGCATATATAGATATAAAATCGAAATATGTCAGCGTGTCAATATTAATAGCTCTATTGCACTTGTCTAACAACAAAAGAACTCGGAGTGATACCTCAAACGAGGTGTTATATAGATTTCTCATTTTTTCACCCATCCTTTAAGTTTCTTTTCATTAACAAGCACATGGCAGATTCCTTTTTTGACATTGTTTGAGACCCACTTGGTGTCCCTGCCTAAAAGAGTAGATTCTGTGGTTGTATTTGTCGCTTGAGTTAAGACACTTGACATTCTTTCAAAGCCGTCTTCGTGATTACTTTCCCAAGTATCAATGACACCACTTTCAATTTCTTCTTTTAAGGCTTCATACGGCTCTGGTGTTTCATCCGCAAACGCATCACGAGATACTCTTCCAAGAAATTCAGCGTTATAATACGATTTTCTTTGACGGTTGAAGTTATCCTCATATCCGTATTTTCCCAAATCTTCTTTTTTTACTTCTGCCACCTTTAATTTGTCTGCGTATGCATCAAAAATTGCTTGAACATATAGAAGTTCTTCTTTTTGAACGCCTTTCGGTGCATCTTGTACCGGGAGGCTTTTACTTTTGTATATGTCGGTGACTTTATTAGTTTTTCTCTTGTTTGGAACTTTTGCCACATATAAGAAAATATCAGATAAAAACAGATGTATATTTTCGGGTTGAGCATTCGTTTTCAATTTTTTTGCTAACTGAATAGAGATAGATGGGTCATTCTCTATTACATTACATAAATCTGCAATCAATAGGTGTTCCATATCAACACCTAACTTTTTAGTTACATTCTTTTTGAAATGTTCGGGTGCTTTTTCTATCACTACTTTTGAAGAAGCAGCATTTTTTAAGGCTTTTGGAACATTAAGATTTCTATTAACAAGTTTACTTGCTTCAGGAGGATAGATTTGAAGCGCTTCACCTGATTCTGTCTTGAGTTCCAAAGGATAAATGATAGCACCAAACATATAATTTGCAAGATCAGCATCTGAAACAGTTTCAGACAAATAGTTTTTTACTGTGTTATGAAAGACAGCATATACCAACTCGCCCATATGGTCACCCCATGTAAAAAAATGCAACTTTTGCAACTTCGCTCTAATTTGGCTCTAATTACTTATCCTTCGGTTTCCTGTAAAATTTTAATGTAAGTTCACAGGAAATGAAATTGCAAGAAGTTTAATTCATTATAACAGAAAAGTGCGTTTTCGTCAATCAAAGTTCTGTAAATGTAAAGCTTCCTTGCGAATTTGAAGAAACAGGAGGGTTGAGCGTGGGCTATTTAGATTCGAGTTAATTCTATTTCTCTGTTATTAACTAAAAATTAAAACGAAAGGTGGTTTTAATAACCATGACTAAAAGAATAAACGATTTAGTAAATAATTTGTATTTTGAAAGGAAAGATGTTATAATGTATAACGATAAAAAGAGAAAAGGTTGTAAGGATGTATGGAATGCTTTTATGGTCGAAGGAGCTACCTTCTCTCCAAATGACATTCCATTATGTCCTACAACCACAGCAGAACTTCCCAATGCTGTAATCACTTGGGAAGAAGCAAAAGCCATATACAAGAAGCATCGTATTAAGAAAGATGTTGAATTCACACACGATGCATTTGTATGCTGGTATATTGATGATTACAAATTTGACGGGCCTCGAGGCATTTGGCACGATTTTAACTTTGCACTAAAAGTTCTTTGTCATTTTGCAGGAGTTATCACTCCAGACTTCTCAACCTATCAAGATTTCCCCGAACCACTCAAAATCTATAATACTTACAGAATAAGGGCTTTCGGATATTGGCTTACCAAGAATGGCATTAAAGTCATTAACAACGTTCGTTGGGGAACGCCTGAATCCTATCGATATTGCTTTGATGGGATTGAGAAAAACACAGTCATTGCTATCGGTACTTGTGGAGGTAGTCCTCGCAAGCACGTTGACCGTAAGCGTTTTGAGTGTGGTCTTACAGAGCTTGTTAGCAGACTGCATCCTCATACAATAATTGTCTATGGTTCAGCAAACTATGATTGCTTTGAAAAGTTAAAAGGACAAGGCATAAATATCGTTGCATTTTCTTCTGAAACTGCGAAAGCATTTGAGAGGAGGAAGCGCGATGAGTAAACCTCTAAGCTATAATTATACTGGAACAAAAGGACATATTGTTGCTATTGCTTCCGACCTACCACAGACAGGGTCAGGCTTGGCTGCAAAAGGTTGGGAGGATATTTCGCATCCTTCACAAGCCGCCATTGGTTCTTATACTTTTAGAGACCCATCTACAGGGTTGAGAATAAGATATGACACACCAGTGCCCGGTGCAAATGGATTTAAGGGTAAAGACCACTATCACATCCTTAATCCTAACGCAACAAGCACACGAGATATGTATCTTGATTCACAAGGCAACCCCGTTCCTAAAAATAGTAAAGCTTCACATATACTACCGAAAGGAGAATAAATGTTATGACACTACAAGAGTTCACAACTAAATACAATTTTCACGATAGCCTTATTGACGAGGTTTCCTTTGATGCAGTTTCAAAGCAGGTCTTAATGCGTGTAGATTTTGCATATTGGATGCAAGAATGGTACACAGAAGATTTGCCGGAAACGGATACCTTAACACTTATCTTTAACGAGGTTAGCCAATTTATATGCCCTGATGATGTGCCTTGGGAACAGATTAGTATCATTCAAGCAAGCTTAGAAGATGATAGTATAAAGTTTGCTTTAATGAACGATATTACTGATGACTACCTTGATGTTTTTATCAAATGTGAATCTATCAGTATTGCCTAACAAATGAACAGATGCAGTTTTTATTAAACTGCATCTGTTTTTTAACCAATATAATTAAGCGGATTTCGTGTACCACCGTTTATCTGCACTTCAAAGTGGAGATGGTTACCGGTTGAATAACCCGTACTTCCGCATCCTGCAATCTTCTGTCCTTTATCTACGTACTGTCCGACAGAAACGTTAAGGCTTGAGTTATGTCCGTAAAGTGTGCGTACACCATTTCCGTGGTCGATTACAACACATTTACCGTAACTGTAATACCAACCTGAAACTACAACTCTTCCTGCCGCAGAGGCATAAATCGGAGTGCCGTAAGGTGCCGCGATATCAAGACCTCGGTGTCCGCGTGAGCCATAGTAGCAGCTTATCTTACCGCCACCGATGGGCCATACGAAGTTTCCGCTTACTTTACCGCTTCCTGATGAGCCTTTAATATAACCTGAGCCCGTGGAATATACAACTTTTGTACCTTTGATAACTTTTTTGGTGACGGGTTCTTCGAGCGTTGTGGATGTTAAAATTTCTCTCGTGTCCTCGATACCGTCAACGTAAGAAACCATAGCGGTAACGTCTCTTGAGCCGTTTTTACCTTCCTGAACGATTTTTGTATAACCGACGTTTTTGCTTGAATCGTTGGTGGTTTCAACGGTATATGGAATATCTTCAACGTAGTTTTCTTCTTTGGTAACCTTTACTGATAAGAAAGGCTCACTTTTTGCAATAAGTGCTTCGTCGCCTATCATACATCTTTTTTCAAGAGTAGGATTGAGCTTTTTGAACTCTTTATAAGGAATTCCGTGCTTTGAGGCAATAAGTGTCGGGCTGTCCCCCGCTTTGATGGTGTAGGTTCTTTCTGCGGAAACGTCGGAGTTTAAAAGCTCAATCATTTCAGCATCGGGAATGACACTGTCTGCAAGATAAAAACCTCTTCTGAGTTCAACGTCTTTTGCGAATTCAACCTTTTCGTTACCTTCTTCGGAACGGTATGCGTCAAGAGTTTCATTAAAAATAGACTCGATAAGAGTATTGTTTGTAACAGCACCGTAGAAAACGTCGTCTACGTAAAGACCGTCTGCTTCAACGATTTCACGGTCGGAGGTACGGATAAGGTTATCGGTAACCTCAGGTGCGTCGGCAAGTTTTTTTCTGCTGACACTTACCAAAGCAAAAGCAGTATCAAGCTCAAAAACCTTATCATCTGTCGTACTTACAAGACGGGTTTGCAAATCGTTTTTAGCATCGGTGAATACGGCTTCATCGCTTACGAAAGCTACAACTTCACCGCCCTGCTCAACCGAGAGAGCGTAGGTTATATTTGAAAATACCGAAACGACAAGGCAGAAAACCAACATACCCATAACGGGAGCTGTGTGATTTATTACACTTGTACGAAATCTGCGGTCGTTTATAAGTTTAAGCTTAAAGGTTTTAAAAAGGCCTTTGATACCTTTTCTTCTGAATATCTTTTGAACAATAGGAATGAGTTTGTCAATTTTTGAAACAATTCTGTCCATTGCTTTAATAAACTTATTCCAGATAATTCTTATAAATTTGATGAGTTTTTTAACCTGCGGTTTTAAAAGTTTTACTGAAACCTTAAAGCATTTTTTTGCAAAAATATAAAGTTTGTCAAGCTCAAAAAGTGTAACGTCACCTGTATAGTCACATAAAATGGTGGTGTTTTCACCGAGATTTTTGCAAACTTCACACGTCTTTTTATAAAAAGCTTTTGATTTAATAACAGTTTCTTTTTTTATATATGAAAATAACTTTTTGCAGAAAATTAAAAATACATTTAAAAAGGAAGCTACTTTTTCCTTTAAATTTCTCTTGTCGCCATTTGACGGCAGAGACATTTAAATCATCTCCTTTCTGTTGTTACCGTTTTGTAACAATCGAACTGTTACAAGTATACCAATAAAGGGGTGTTTTTGCAACCAATTTGTTACCTTTTTTGAAAAATATTAATATTTTTAGGCAAAATTAACTAAAAAATAAAATAATATCAGGCACTTTTTACTAAAAAGCACCTGATATCCAAATGAAAAAAATAACAAATTGTAACGAAGTTAGTAGTCAAGAATAGATGAAAGTATGGTATTTGACACTAAAAAACCGTTTGGAGTAAAGGAAATTCTTCCGTTTTCTATACGCATAAGTCCGTTTTTTATACAAATTTCTGCTTTTTTAAGTACGCTTTCGGGAACTTCGGAAACAAAAATTCCTTCAGAAAGCCTTAACTTAAGGAGGATTTTTTCCTTCTCATCTCCACCTTCGCCATCGGGGACGATGCCAAAATCCATATCGGATAAATAATTCTTTATTGACTTTTTGTGATAAAATCTTTTTCCGTCAAAAAACGAATGCCCTGCGACTCCGAATGAAAGATACTCTTCGCAGTTCCAGTATTTTAAGTTATGACTGCATTCAAAGCCCTGTTTTGCAAAATTTGAAATTTCATACTGTTTAAAACCACAGTTTTCAAGGTAGGAAACTGTTTCAAGGTAAAATTCGGCTACCTCGTCCTCATCGGCACAGAGGTTTTCAATGTGATTTTCGTAAAACTTTGTACCTTCTTCTATTTTTAAAAGATAAGCTGAAATATGGGTCGGATCAAGACTTGTGATAAAATCAAGGGTTTTTATAAGACTTCCCTTTGTCTGGTAAGGAATTCCAAGCATAACGTCAAGACTTATGTTTTTAAATCCTGATTTTTTTGCAAAATTCACAGCGTCAACGATTTGTTTTGAGTTGTGACGTCTGCCAAGGGCGTAAAGTTCTTTATCAATTCCTGATTGTGCGCCGAAGGAAATGCGGTTTATTCCCAAAGAGAAAATTTTTTTGAGATAATCTTCGTTAACACTGTCGGGATTTGCTTCAATTGTTATTTCACCTTCAAGGTTGAAAACCTCTTTACAGGCGTTTATAAGTTTTTGTATTTCATCGGCAGTGAGAACAGACGGCGTACCACCACCTATAAAAAGGCTGTCGGCTTTTACGTTTTTTTCTTTATAAGAATAAATTTCTTCGATAACTCTGTCTATATATTCACTTTTTACCGCCTCATCAGTGAGCGAGTAGAAGTCACAATAAAGGCACTTGGAACGGCAAAAAGGGATATGAATATAAATTCCTGTTTTCATCTGCTCACTCCTAACAAAAAAGGGGCGTATTCGCCCCTTTTAATCAAGTTTAAGAACTGACATAAATGCTTCCTGAGGAACTTCAACGCTACCAAGCTGACGCATACGTTTTTTACCTTCTTTTTGTTTTTCAAGAAGCTTTTTCTTACGGGTGATGTCACCACCGTAACATTTTGCAAGTACGTCTTTGCGAAGTGCTTTAACAGTTTCTCTTGCGATAATTTTACCGCCGATAGCCGCCTGAATCGGCACTTCAAAAAGCTGACGCGGAATGTTTTCTTTGAGGTTTTCGGCAATTTTTCTTCCTCTCGAGTATGCCTTTTCCTCATGAACGATAAAGGAAAGAGCATCGACGATATCACCGTTAAGAAGAATATCAAGTTTTACAAGTTTTGAGGGCTTATATCCCATAAGTTCGTAGTCAAATGAAGCGTAACCTTTTGTGCGGGATTTAAGAGCATCAAAAAAGTCGTAAACAATTTCATTAAGAGGAAGCTCGTAATGCATTTCAACACGGGTTTCCTCAAGATAAGTCATATCTTTAAAAAATCCGCGACGTTCCTGACAAAGCTCCATAATACTTCCAACGTATTCGGTAGGAGTAAGGATGTTTGCTTTTACGATGGGTTCTTCAGCCTGTAAAATCAAAGCGGGGTCAGGATAGTTTGTGGGGTTATCGATATAAACAACCGAATTGTCGGTTTTTGTAATTCTGTAGATAACTGACGGTGCAGTTGTTACAAGGTCGAGGTTAAATTCCCTTTCAAGGCGTTCCTGTAAAATTTCCATATGCAAAAGCCCTAAGAATCCGCAACGGAAACCAAATCCTAAAGCAACCGAGGTTTCAGGCTCAAAAGAGAGTGCCGCATCGTTAAGCTGAAGCTTTTCGAGTGCGTCGCGTAAATCGCCGTACTTAGCGCCGTCGGCAGGGTAAATACCGCAGAACACCATCGGATTAACCTGACGATATCCGGGCAAAGGTTCTGATGCAGGGTTTTCGGCATCGGTCACGGTGTCACCGACACTTGTATCGGAAACGCTTTTGATACTTGCAGTGATATAACCTACGTCACCTGCAGAAAGTTCCGCACAGGGAAGGAGATTTTTTGCTCCCATATGCCCTACTTCAACTACGTCAAATTCAGCACCTGACGACATCATACGAATGCGGGTGCCAGGTTTTACGGTACCTTCTTTAATACGGATATATACGATAACACCTTTGTAGCTATCGTAGTAAGAGTCAAAAATCAAAGCTTGTAAGGGAGCTTCATCATTACCTTTGGGTGCAGGAATATCAGAAACTATTCTTTCAAGCACGTCTTCAATACCGATACCCACTTTTGCGGAAATTCTGGGGGAATCAAGTGCAGGGATACCGATAACGTCTTCGACTTCGTGTGCAACCCTTTCAGGGTCGGCAGAAGGCAAGTCGATTTTATTGATAACGGGAACGATCTCAAGGTTATGGTCAACTGCAAGATAAGTGTTTGCAAGGGTCTGAGCCTCAATGCCCTGAGAAGCGTCAACAACGAGTATCGCCCCTTCACAAGCGGCAAGAGAACGTGAAACCTCGTAGTTAAAGTCAACGTGACCGGGGGTATCAATAAGGTTAAAAGCGTAAACTTTACCATCTTTTGCAGTGTAGTTTAAGTTAACGGCTCTTGCTTTGATGGTAATACCTCTTTCTCTTTCGATATCCATATTATCAAGAAGCTGATCTTCCATATCTCTGGACGCAACGGTAGAAGTCCTCTCTAAAATTCTGTCAGCGAGAGTGGACTTTCCGTGGTCAATATGTGCTATAATGCAAAAATTACGAATATTGTCTGTGTTTTTTGACAAATCAATACACCTCATAAAATTAAACTAAAAATATTATACACATTTTTTCGAAAAAAGTAAAGAGGAAAGCTTGATTTTAGAAAAACATAGTGATATAATGTTTTTGCAAAATTACATTGTATCTGTTAAGACAGAACAATAGTAGGAGGAATTTAATATGAAAAAAACATCATTGGCTACCGGCAAGACAGAGAAAATTGTAGGTATAGCGCTTTTATCCGCTATAGTTATAGTTTTACAGCTTGTCGGTTCTTTTGTAAGATTCGGAATGTTTTCCGTTTCGCTTGTTCTTGTGCCAATCGTCATCGGCGCCGCACTTTATGGTGTTTCGGCGGGTATGTGGCTCGGCTTTGCATTTGCAATAGCGGTTTTTATCTCGCAGGATGCTAACACGTTTTTGGTTATCAGTCCGCTTGGCACGATTGTGACAGTTCTTTTAAAAGGCGTTCTTGCTGGGCTTTTTGCAGGACTTGTTTATAAAGCACTTTCAAAGCATAAGACTCTTGCGGTGTTTGCAGCAGCGGTTGTTTGCCCCGTTATCAATACAGCGGTATTTCTGCTTGGATGTAAGCTTTTCTTTATGGATGCAATTTCTGTGTGGGCATCGGATGCAGGACAGAATATAGTAAAATTCCTGTTTTTGGGACTTGGTATCATTAACTTCCCGTTTGAAGTTGCAGTAAATATTCTGTTGGCACCGATAATTGTAAGGCTTCTTAATATCAAAGGAGGCAAAAAATGATTTTAGCACTTGACGTCGGCAACAGCAATATTGTATTTGGTTGCCTTGACGAAGAAAAAATTTATTTTGTCGGCAGACTTTCTACCGACAGAAGCTGTACTGAAGACGAATATGCTATCCGTTTCAAAAACCTTATGGAGCTTAACGGAATTACCCCTGAAATGATTAAAGGAAGTATTATTTCATCGGTTGTGCCTCCGCTTATCAATATACTTGTGGCGGCAGTTGAAAAATCCGTAGGTAAAACTCCGCTTGTTGTTGGACCAGGTGTGAAAACAGGACTCAATATCAAAATTGACAACCCTGCCCAGCTCGGAAGTGACCTTGCAGTAGATGCAGTTGCGGCACTCGATAAATATCCCGTTCCGCTTGTGGTTATCGATATGGGAACTGCAACAACCGTTTCGGTTATCGACAGTAATAAGTTTTTCCTTGGTGGCATGATTTTGCCGGGTGTAAGAATTTCTCAGGAAGCGCTTACTTCACGCACTTCTCTTTTGCAGGGAATAAGCCTTGAAGCTCCAAAAAAAGTTATCGGTAGCAACACGATAGACAGTATGAAAAGTGGCGCAATTTACGGAAACGCCGCAGTGCTTGACGGACTTATTGAAAGAATTGAGGAAGAACTCGGAGAAAAAGTTACCGCGGTTGCCACGGGTGGTCTTAGCAAGAGTATCGTTCCCTACTGTAAACGTGAAATCATCGTTGATGATAACCTTTTGCTTAAAGGTTTATGGCTTATTTATAAAAAGAATACCGAAAAATAATTAAAACGCTCTCTTTTTTGAGAGCGTTTTTGTTTTTGCACAAAGTTTTTAACTGCACATAGGATGTATTGTATTACAAAAGAAAGAGGTGTTATTTTGGAAAATACAAATAAAGTTGATTTCGGCAAAACCTGTCTTGACGACCTCCCTCTTGCTATGTCTTACGTTCCGATGCAGAAGTGGGAAGATATTTACGCTCCCGCAATGGCTCTTGAGAGGGGTACGCTTTTTGCAAAACTTGATTTGCCGTTTATTGGTAAGGAGGCAGTGGAAAATGGAAGATTCTAAACAGTCACTTTTAAAGGAAATCCAGATTGCCAAATTTGCAAAAACCGAAGCAAATCTTTTTCTGGATACCCATCCTGCCGACCAGGAAGCTATCAAATATTATGAGAAAACTTGCGATAAGCTTGAGGATTTGGAGGAAGAATGGAAAAAGAGATACGGTAAGGTTCAGACTTCAGACGGTATGATGCGCTGGGTATGGGTTGATAACCCCTGGCCCTGGGAAAAGGGGGTATAATGTATGTGGAAATATGATAAGCATCTGATTCATCCCGTTAAGATTAAACGCCCCGACGCCAAAGCGGCAACTGTAATTATGTCACAGCTTGGCGGACCTCACGGCGAAATGGGTGCGGCTACCCGTTACCTTTCTCAGCGTTACAGTTGCCCTTATGGTGAGATTACCGGTATTTTAACCGATATCGGTACTGAAGAAATGGCGCATATTGAGATGGTTTCTGCAATTTTGTATCAGCTCACAAAGGGCCTTTCGGTTGATGAGATTAAAAAACAGGGCTTTGACCAGTATTTTGTTGACCATACGACGGGCATCTGGCCGTCAGCCGCTTCAGGTATGGCTTTCTCGACTGAAACTCTTGCATCGACGGGTGATCTGTTTGCCGATTTGCACGAGGATATGGCGGCAGAACAGAAAGCAAGACTCAGCTACGACAATATCTTAAGACTTGTTGACGACCCCGATGTAAAAGACGCAATAAGATTTTTACGCGAAAGAGAAATCGTTCACTTCCAGCGTTTCGGTGAAGCGTTAAGAATCGGTCAGGATAAAGTAAACTCAAAAAACTTCTACGCCTTCAACCCCGAATTTGACAGATAAAGTAATCCCCACAAGTTTACCTTGTGGGGATTACTGCTGTTGACAGCGATGAATTTAAACAGTATAATGATTGTAAAAAGTATTTGGAGGGTAATTATGAAAAAGAAATTATCAGTTTTGCTTACTCTTTTAATAGTGTTTTCAATCTGCATTTTCCCAATTGATTCTCATGCTGCGGGAAAAGTAAATATCACAAAATCAGAAATAAATAAAATAGTATCAATGGAGTATAAGGAATCCAAAAACATTATTCTTATGATTGGCGATGGTATGGGACCTAATGACATTGCTATAACCGAAAAATATGGCAAAGGCCTTTTTGCTTTCGGTTTGGCGATGAATCAGATTAAAAACACCGGATTTTCAACTACTTCTTCCTATGGTGGGGCTGTTACTGATTCAGCAGCAGGAGGAACAGCACTTGCTACCGGGGTAAAGACTTATAATGGTGTAGTAGGGCTGTCACCGACGGGTGAAAAGCTTACCAATATTTCTGAACTTGCAAGATCAAAAGGCAAAAAAGTAGGCATAGTGACAAATGACGAGATTACCGGTGCTACCCCCTCGGCGTTTGTTTGCCATCGTTATTCAAGAACGGATACTGCGGCGCTTGTAAAGGATTTTCTTAGTTTTAAACCTGATGTTTTGATAGGACAGGGCAAGGGTTTGTTTTCTGCGCGTGATCTTAACGGTGTTGCTTATGCAGATACCTATTCGAAATTCAGTCGTGTTATCAAACAGGATCCTAAAAAGACAAAACCTTTTATCGGGGTATTTTCCGAGGATTTTGTGCAGGATAAGAGCAGTAATATGCTTGCAAACTGTACGGAAATCGCACTTAATCGCCTGAACGGTAACAAAGAAGGATTTTTCCTTATGGTTGAGAATGCGGGGACCGATGTATTCGGCCATAACAAACTTATAAAAGGTAAGATGAATACAGTCGTCACCTTTGACCGCGCAGTCGCAACCGTTTTAAAGTTCATGAAAAATAATCCCGACACTCTGCTTATAATCACTTCCGACCACGAAACCGGTGGCGTTCAGTTACCAAAAAGCAAAAACGGAATCAGCAATTCCCTTTTTACAACAAATGACCATACGGGTATCAATGTAAGAACCTTCGCAGTTGGGAAAGGATCCGAGTATTTTAACGGTAAAACTGTCGACAATACCGATATTGCAAAATATATTATAAACGTTATTAACGGAAAATAATAAATACAAAAAGAGCTTTCCAAAAGGAAAGCTCTTAATTTTTATACGTTAAATCTGAATAAAACGATGTCGCCGTCTTTCATAACGTATTCTTTGCCTTCTAATCGTACAAGACCTTTTTCTTTTGCGGCAGCCATTGTGCCGTTTGCCATAAGGTCGTCGAATGCGATAACCTCAGCACGGATAAAGCCACGTTCAAAGTCTGTATGGATTTTACCTGCCGCTTGAGGTGCTTTTGTGCCTTTTGTAATAGTCCATGCACGAACTTCGGGCTCACCTGCAGTAAGGAAAGAAATAAGACCTAAAAGTGAGTAACCTTCCTTGATAATACGGGTAAGACCGCTTTCTGTGAGGTTTAAGTCTGCCAAAAATTCTTTCTTTTCCTCGTCTGTCATATCGGAGATTTCCTCTTCAATTTTAGCACAGATGGGAAGTACTGCGGAGTGTTCTTCTTCGGCGATAGCTTTTACTGCCTGATACTGAGTATTTGTTTCGTATCCACTAATAAAATCGTCCTCGCACATATTTGCGGCATAGATGATAGGCTTGTTGGAAAGCAAGGGAGAAGAAGCGATAATTTCTCTTTCGTCATCGGTAAAATCAAAGCTTCTTGCGGATTTTCCGTCTTCAAGATGAGCCATAAGGCGTTCCAAAAATGTAAGTTCTGTCGCATATTTTTTATCGGCACGAACTAATTTCTGAGTTTTTGCAATTCTTCTTTCAAGAATTTCGATATCGGAGAAGATAAGCTCTAAGTTTATGGTTTCGATATCTCTCGCAGCACCGATAGTGCCGTCAACGTGAACAACGTCAACGTCCTCAAAGCAACGAACAACGTGAACGATAGCGTCAACCTCTCTGATATCTGCAAGGAACTTGTTGCCGAGACCTTCACCCTTGGAAGCACCTTTTACAAGACCTGCAATGTCAACGAATTCAAGAACCGCGGGGGTAAATTTCTTGGGGTTATACATTTCTGCGAGTTTATCAAGACGTTCATCGGGAACGGATACAACGCCGACGTTCGGCTCGATAGTACAGAAAGGATAGTTTGCAGATTCAGCACCTGCGTTTGTGATAGCATTAAAAAGTGTTGACTTTCCCACGTTGGGAAGTCCTACCATACCTAATTTCATTATATTTCCTCCTACATTGATTCGGGTGCTTCAATTTTAAGAATTGTCAAAGTGTTTTTAAGAGCAATTCTTACAGCGAGGCAGAGAGCGAGTCTTGCCTGCATAAGTTTTTCGTCGTCGATAAGCACTTTACAAGCATTGTAGAATTTATGGAACAAGGTTGCAAGGTCGAGTGCGTATCTTGTCATCTTAGCGGGGTCGTAGGATTTAGCAGACTCAACGATTTCGTTGGGGAGTTTTGCCAAGTGTCTTATAAGCTCAGTTTCTTCGGAAGTTGTGAGCAAGTCGAGTTCTTCCAAAGTAACGTCACGAGGCTCGATTCCTTCGGATTTAAGTTTAGCTACGATGGAACAAATTCTTGCGTGAGCATACTGAACGTAGTAAACGGGGTTCTGGCTTGACTGTTCAACAGCCAAATCAAGGTCAAAGTCAAACTGAGAATTGGGCTCACGAAGATTAAAGTAAAATCTTGCAGCGTCAACGGGGATTTCTTCGAGTAAGGTAACGAGGGTAATAGCTTTACCAGAACGTTTACTTGCTTTGATAATCTGTCCGTCGCGTACAAGCTGTACCATCTGCATAAGCACGACGTCAAGGCGTTCAGGGTCAATTCCGATAGCTTCAAGGGAAGCTTTCATACGGGAAACGTAACCATGGTGGTCAGCGCCCAAAACGTTGATAGCTTTATCATAATTTCTTGTAACAAGCTTGTCATAGTGATAAGCGATATCGGGTACGATATAGGTTGGGAAGCCGTTAGAACGAACTAAAACGAAATCTTTATCGCATCCGAACTCGGTAGCCTTAAAGTAAGTAGCGCCATCCATTTCGTAGGTGTGGCCTTTTTCTTTAAGAAGGTTGATGATTTTCTGAACGCTTCCGTCGGCGTGGAGAGAAGATTCTTTAAACCAACGGTCGTAGTGAATTCTGTATTTTGCAAGGTCGGTTTCAAGGTTTGCAATATTAACGGGCAAAGCAAACTCAACGAGTGCTTTTCTGCGTTCTTCTTCGGATGCTTCCATATATTTATCGCCGTGAACATCTGCAAATTTTTTCGCGTGTTCAACGATATCGTCACCATGGTAGGAGTCTTCGGGCATTTCGATACCGTCTTTATAAAGCTGCTGATATCTTAAATCAAGGGAAAGACCGAATTTGTTAATCTGATTACCTGCATCGTTGATGTAAAATTCGCGGTCTGCTTCATAGCCTGACCAGTCAAGTACAGCGGCAATACCGTCACCCAGAGCACCACCTCTTGCATTACCAATGTGCATAGGGCCTGTGGGGTTTGCGGAAACAAATTCAACGAGCATTCTTTTGCCTTTTCCATAGTCGGTGCGGCCATAGTTTTCTTTTGCGGTAAGCGCTTCGTTTACAGCGTTTGAAAACCATCTTCTGCCTAAGGTGAAGTTAATAAAACCTGCACCTGCAACTTCAACCTTGTCAAAAGAAGAGCCGTCTAAAATCATTTTTGAAACGAGGGTATCGGCAATCTGACGCGGAGCTTTTCTAAAAGTACGCGCAGAAACCATTGCGATATTTGTTGCGAAGTCACCGTGCGTAATATCGGCAGGGATTTCAACGGTGAAGTCAGAGATGGGATCTGCAGAAAGAAGACCTTCTGCCACACAACTACCCAAAGCCGAAAGGATAATTTCACGACATTCTTTTTTTGCGTCTAAAATCGGATTAGTCATATTTTTCATTCCTTTTTATTTAATTTCGTCAGCATCAATAAAAAGCTCGTTTTCACTGAGCAAAAGTGAGTTCATATCAATCGAATAAGCCATATGAAGTTTTGCTGAGCTTTCAGTTATTTCACATTCGAGCGTTTCGGCGAAAACGCCGATTTCCATCTGGTTTGAGCAAACGGTGTAACGTCCTATATTACGGATTCCAGGTTGCAGAACGAGATTTGAAGAAGTTGAACCGCTTCGTATAATCGTTACCCTTCCGGTGTCTTCGATTTTCAAAGTAGTGGTGCAACCCTCAAAACCTGTGGTTTCACTCTCTTTGTATGTTAAATACGTAGAGTTGTTTTTAACGTACATTTTACCATTTGTAAAAAGTTCTTCGGTGTTTTCGTCGCCTTCGACTTTATAAACACCTTTAATTTTTATCAAAACATCTTTTGCCATAAAAAATTCCTTTATGCCCGTTCGATTGCAAGGTCTATAAGGCGTTCAAGCAAATCTTCAAAGGTAACGCCCACGGTATCCCAGAGCTTTACAAAAGGAGAATCTGTAAGCAAATCGGGGATGGAGTTTAACTGATGGAAATAAATTTCATCAGCGGGAGTTACAAAGAAGTCCATACCTGAAAGTCCCGAGCAGTCGAAAAGCTGATAGAGTTTTATTGCCAAGTTTCTTATCTGATAGGAAACGTCCTGAGAAAGCTCGGCAGGGATTTTGCAGGGAAAATCAAGATTGTCAAGAGGAATTTCACCTAAAATGGAAGCTTCGGGAGTTTCGTTGCCGATAACTGCACATTTTATAAGCTTTCCTAAAATTCTTTCTTCAATTACCACTTTTTTATCGTGGATAAAAGCATTTTTAATAGCTTCGGAAAGCTCCTCTTCGTTGTCAACAAGACGTTTAGCCGAAAGGCTTCCTGCGGGTTTTACAAAAACGGGATATCCGAAAGAATCCGAAACCCTCTGTGCCACTTCGCTCATATCGAGTTTGTTTCGCTCAACGGTGAAAAATCTCGGTGTGCGGATATCAGCGCCACTTGCAATAGTTCGTGTGAACGAAGTGTTCATTGAAATAGCGGCGGGGGCTGTGTAATTACCGACGTACGGAATAGAAGCAAGTTTCAAAAGACCCTGAACTCTGCCGTCTACGATACCCTGTCCGTACAAAACGGGGATAGCGCAGTCAATATGCAGAAAAGAAAAGGTCTGGTCTTCTAAAATTTTATAAATCCCCTGTTTGGTGCCGTCCATATTGAAAACTATAGGACAACAGTCGGGATGAGATGCCCAGTTATCTTCCTTTAAATATTCAAGATCACCGGGATAATAAAGCCATTTCCCTTTTTTGGTGATACCTATCAAAACTACTTCGTATGAGCTTTTAAGTGCTTCGGCAACGGCACAAACTGAGTTTATACTTCTTTCAGAAGCAGCTCCGCCGAAAATTAAAGCTATTCTTTGCTTAGCCATATGGAGTTTACTCCTTTTAAAAAACATACTTAATCAATTTATTATATCACAGATGGCTTTTAATTTCAAGTAAAAACGCAGAGATTATTTAATCTCTGCGTTTAAAATTATTCGGATTCTTTAATTGAGAGGAAAAGTTCATCAAGCTGTTTTGAATCGATGTCGGAAGGACACTGACTCATAAGCTCACTTGCATTCTGAACTTTCGGGAAAGCGGTTACGTCACGGATGTTATCGGCACCGCAAAGAATCATTGCAAGTCTGTCAAGACCGATGCCCATACCACCGTGAGGAGGTGCGCCATAACGGTAAGCATCTACGAGGAAACCAAATTTTGCTTCAATTTCTTCGTCGGTAAGACCTAAGGCTCTGAACATCTTCTGCTGAAGTTCAAAATCAGTAATTCTTATAGAACCACTGCAAAGCTCGATGCCGTTTAAAACAAGGTCGTAAGCCTTGGCGCGTACGGCACCGGGGTCTGTATCGAGTTTTTCAAGGTCATCATCCATAGGCATTGTGAAAGGATGGTGCATTGCAACCCATGTAGAGGAGTCTTCGTCCCATTCAAAGAAGGGGAACTCTGTAATCCAGAGATAGTTAAATCCTTCGGGGATAATGTTCATTCTCTTTGCAGTTGTAAGTCTTAAAGCACCTAAAACGGGGAGTGTAACTTTGTTTTTGTCGGCAACTATTAAAGCAACGTCACCTTTCTCACAACCGAGTTTATTAAGAATTGCAGAAAGTTCATCGGGTGTCATAAATTTTGCAAAAGAGCAGTTAGGCTCATCTTCTACCCAACGCACGAATGCAAGACCTTTTGCACCGATACCTTTTGCCTGTTCGGTAAGTTTGTCAATTTCCTTACGGGTGTAAGTTTCAGCACCATTTTTGATAACGATACCTCTTACACTTCCACCGTTTTCAATAGCAGAGGTGAAAACACCAAAACCGCAGTTTTTAACAACGTCGGAAATGTCGGTGATTTCCATACCAAAACGGGTATCGGGCTTGTCGGAACCGTATCTTTCCATTGCATCTTTGTAAGTAAGTCTGGGCAAGGGTGTGGGGATATCAATGTCCAAGACTTCCTTCATAAGATATTTTACGAAGCCTTCACCGATTTCGAGTACGTCTTCAATGTCAACAAAGGACATTTCCATATCAATCTGAGTAAACTCAGGCTGACGGTCAGCACGTAAATCTTCATCCCTGAAGCAACGTGCAAGCTGAATGTAACGGTCAAAACCTGAAATCATCAAAAGCTGTTTATACATCTGGGGAGACTGAGGCAAAGCGTAGAATTTTCCGGGGTGAACACGGGAAGGAATAACGTAGTCACGTGCACCTTCGGGTGTGGATTTAATCATCATGGGAGTTTCCACTTCGATAAATCCGTTCTGGTAGAAATATTCCCTTGCAGTACGTGCAATTTTACCTCTTTTAATAATGTTATCCTGTAAGTTTTTACGACGAAGGTCAAGATAACGGTATCTCAAACGAAGTTCTTCGTTTGTGTCGGTATCATCTGTGATGTGAAAAGGAGGTGTCTGCGCTTTTGCGAGAATTCGAAGGTCTGTAACGAAAACTTCGATTTCACCTGTTTTGATTTCAGTGTTGACACTTTCTCTTTTACGAACAATACCTTTTGCCATCAATACGTATTCGGAATGTACTTCTTTTGCTTTTGCGATAACGTCACGGTCAGACTTATCGTCAAAAGTAAGCTGAATAATACCTGTGCGGTCTCTCAAATCGATAAAAACAAGTTCACCTTTGTCACGCTGTTTCTGAGTGAAACCGCCTACAACAACTTCTTTTCCGATATCGTTTACCGAAACTTCGGTACAGTAATGGGTACGTTTAAGACCCTTCATTGTATCTGCCATCTTTATCTCTCCTAACTTATATTTCAAAAGACAAAGCTTCTGTCATTTTTGCGAGTTGATCGTCGTAAAGGAATTTAACGAGCTCGTCATCAAGAGTAATTTCTTTTGTTTCCCCTGTTTCCATATTTTTGATGGAAGCTTTATTTTCGGCAAGTTCGTTGTCACCGAGAACCATGGAGAAACGCGCCTTTATCTTGTCGGCATATTTCATCTGCGCCTTAACGCTTCTGCCAACGGTGTCACATTCGGCATAGAAGCCTTCGTTTCTTAAATCGGTTGCGAGTTTAAGGGCAAAAACAGATGCATCTTCACCGATGGAAGCAATATAAATATCACAAGGGTCGGGTTCAGGAATTTCAATTCCCTGAGCTTCAAGCACCATAAGAAGTCTTTCGATGCCCATTGCAAAACCGAGTGCGGGTTGATCGTTTCCGCCGAGCATTTTGAGGAGTCCGTCGTAACGGCCACCGCCACAAACAGTACTCTGAGCGCCGATATCACCCGATACGAATTCAAAAACAGTTTTGTTATAGTAGTCAAGACCTCTTACGATGTGAGGGTTAACTTTATATTCGATGTTAAGAGCATCAAGACGTTTTTTAAGTCCGTCAAAATGTTCTTTACAATCATCACAGAGATAATCAAGAACAACGGGAGCATCCTTTGCAATATCTTTACAAACAGGGCTCTTACAGTCAAGTATTCTCATAGGATTTTTTTCAAGACGTGTAAGACAAGTTTCGCAAAGCTCGTCTTTGCGGGATGCAAAGTATTCTTTCAAAGCGGCGTGGTAGTTTTTGCGACATTCGGGGCAACCGATAGAGTTGATTTCGAGAGAAATTCCCTGAATGCCCAAAATTGCAAAAAAGTCATTTACAAAAGAAATAACTTCAACGTCAGCGCTCGGAGAAGCGGCACCGAACATTTCAATACCAAGCTGATGGAACTGTCTGAATCTGCCTGCCTGAGGCTTTTCGTTTCTGAAACAGGAAATGTTGTAGCAAACCTTCTGGGGAAGGGCTTCGTTGATAAGACCGCTCTGCAAAATAGCACGGTTGATACCTGCAGTACCTTCGGGACGCAGGGTTAAATCTCTGCCACCTTTGTCGGTGAAAGTGTACATTTCTTTCTGTACAACGTCGGTTGTGTCACCAACAGAACGGGTGAAAAGTCTTGTTTCTTCAAAAACGGGGGTACGCATTTCCTTAAAACCGTAAAGTTTTGCAGTGTCTACAAAAAGTCTTTCAACAAACTGCCATTTATAACTCTGGGTAGGTAAAACGTCCTGAGTTCCTTTGATAGATTTGATTTCGAGTGCCATAAAAAAGCTCCTTTTTACAAAGAAAGAAAGCTCATCGCCAAGATAAGCTTACTTTCGGGATAGTTATGAAATTAAGATTCCTGATTAACAATCATTCTCCAGTCAAGGTCACCGCGTTCAAGACCGTGGATTAAAACCTCGGCAGTAGCGATATTTGTTGCCATAGGAATATTATGAACGTCGCAAAGACGCAAAAGTGTAGTTTCATTCGGTTCGTGTGCCTTGGGAGAAAGGGGGTCACGGAAGAATAAAAGAAGGTCGATTTCGTTGCATGCAATCAAAGAAGCAATCTGCTGGTCGCCACCCTGAGAACCACTCAAGAATCTTTTGATATTAAGTCCCGTTGCTTCAGTGATGAGTTTGCCTGTTGTAGCGGTAGAGCAGAGATTGTGACGGCTCATAATACCGCAGTAAGCAATACAAAACTGTACCATAAGTTCTTTTTTTGAGTCATGTGCAATTAATCCGATATTCATTGTTTTGTTCCTCCTTGTTGTTTTTACTTTATGAATAAGGGTACGTATTCACCTTCAATGCGAAGTGCGATTGCCTTACAGATATTGACGATTTTTGATTTTTCACTGAGTGGGTTGCCTTTTGAAACGCAAAGCTGCATATCAGTATCTTCAGGCAAAGCACCGATAAGCTGCGAAGAAACTCCGTCAATAACTTCATCAAGGTCTTTTACGATATTTTTCTTTAAAAGCTTCTGATTTATGCGGTTTATAATAAGACGGTGATTTTTAAAATCCATCTTATGCAAAGCACTTACAACTTTGTTTCCGTCACGTACACAGACGTAGTCAGGAGTTGCCACCACAAGTGCCAAATCAGAAAGTGAAGTGAGATTCATACTGAGTCCGAGTCCTGCAGGGGTATCGAGAATAATAACGTCAAAATGACTTCTCAACCCTTCGAGCAGGAGCTTTACATCGGTCATAGCCATAGGTGAATCAAGAGAAATTGGTGCAACTATAACGTTTAAGTCAGGATTCCACGGGGATTCAACGATAGCCTTGTTGATATTGCATCTGCCTTCCAACAAGTCGCCGAGGTCGTATACTATTTTATCGGAAACACCGAGCATAAGGTCCATACCGCGAAGTCCGACGTCAAACTCGATAAGCAGAACGTTTTTGCCGAGTAATGCATACGCCATTCCAAGACCTACGCAGAGGGTGGATTTTCCTACTCCGCCTTTGCCTGACGTTACAGAGATAACTTTAGCCATAAAACTTGTCCTTTCATTAAAAATGCAGAAAGGTTTTAACGAAATACTGCTATAATACTATATTCTAACATAAATTTTAAGGTTTTACCATAGTAAATAGACACTTTTTTGAAAAAATTATTCGATTTCTTCCGAAATTTCTTCAAAAACCTCTTCTTTTATGCCAAAAGCACTGTCTTTGCCGTGAGTTTTATAATAGGCATCGAGGATATCTCTTACAAGATAATTGGCATTTTCACCTTCCTCAAGCATAACGCCGATTGCAATTTCAGGGCTTTCAACAGGGGCAAAACCTATAACTGCTGAGTTGGTGGTGGTGTTTGTAACCTGGGGAGAACCCGTTTTGATAGCAACTTCGTAGCCTAAATCCGAAAGGTTACCTGCTTTTCCTGCCGCACCTATCATTCCGTCTACTACAGCGTTCCAGGTTTTATCACTGATTTCAAATTCTGAAGCAATTTTTGGTTCAGTTACCGAGATAAGTGATTTGTCATCGTAGCTTCTGATTTCTTTTATGATGTGTGCATCGTAGCGGGTACCACGATTTGCTAAAGTCATAGCCTGTATTGCAAGTTGAAGCGGTGTGACGGAAGTATCCATCTGTCCGATAGCCGCCTGAACGACGTTACCCTGAAACCATGTGCCACCAAGAGCTTTTGAACGTTCGGGACTTGAAAGTGCACCTTTTTGGGAGGATATTTCAAGACCTGTGTTTTCTCCAAGTCCAAAATATGAAGCATAGTTGTTTATAGTGTCAATTCCGAGTCTTCTTCCTACGTCGTAGAAAAAGATGTTGCAGGAAACGGTCAGTGCGTCGGCAACGTTAGTATCCCCGTGCCATCCAAGACAAGTGGGGTGGAATTTGTTGTTGGGTAAAATATCGTAGTAATAATAGGTATGTTCACAGTCAATGTGTGTTTTTGGAGTGATTATATTTTGTTCAAGACCTCCGACCGCTACCACCGTTTTAAAGGTGGAACCGGGGCGGTAAAGTCCGTCGGTTGCGCGGTTGAAAAGCGGATTGTTGTCTGCGTTTAAAAGAGTATTATAGTCGGTAAAATAGTCGTTGATGTCAAAGCTCGGGTAGTTAACCATTGATAATACGGCACCTGTTTTGACGTCTAAAACAACGACAGATCCCGCTTTTACCTTGTTTCCCTTGCCATCGGCACGGGTTTTAAGCCATTTTATATGTTTTTCAAGTGCTTCTTTTACCATACGCTGGAATTCAGAATCAATGGTAAGGACTACCTTGTCACCTGATTTTGGCGCTTCGGTTATCTCTTCTTCGATAATTTCACCGATTTTATTCTGTTCAACGGTTTTGGCGCCGTCAACGCCGTGCAGGGATTGTTCCATTATCTTTTCGATGCCGAAACGCCCTACCCTGCTGTTCATTTTATAACCTAAATCTTTATAGGTGCTTTCATATTCTTCGGCGTACATAGCACCGATTGTGCCTACGATATGAGGAATAAGGTCACCATTAGGATAAACTCGTATGTCTTCCTCAACTGTATCAACACCCGGGAAAAGATGTGACATTTCACGAAGCTTTAAGATAAATTCAATCGGCACGTCCCATGCAAAAACGTATTGATTGTTGACAACGGAAAAGTCAGAAATGACCATTCCGTAACGCACACCTGCAATTTTTCTTGCGGTATCATCGTCATAACCCTCAATTTTGAAGGTTTTGAGGAGATAATACATACAGTTTTCGGCGGTTGCGTAGACGTTAAGACCCAATTTTTTCTTTAAAACGGATATGTCTCTTTCGTTTTCTTCTAAAAATTCAGGCACACCCGTTTTTGTGATGGGTAAAGGGTCATACCATTCAATACCGCTTTCTTCACAAAGTTCAATGAGTTTTAAAATGATTTCATTTTGCTCTGCTTTGGGGAGAAACGCATACTGAAAAACAATGTTAAAACCTGCTTTGTTTTCGGCAAAAGCTACACCATTGCAGTCAACGATGTCACCTCTTGCTGCCTTTATTGGCAGAGTACTGCTTGTCATTTTTTGAGTCTGAGCATTGTACTCAGCACCTTTTACAAGCTGATAAGACATAAGAATAATAATAAAGAAGGCGCAGAAAACAGCAGCCATCACAGAAAGTACAACCAGACGGTTTCTTTCGGTAGGTTTCTTTGCTGATTTCATATAATGCCTCCTTTGCTAATTTCTCACGGTATCACTGTAATTACAAGTAATTCTTCGAACTACAAGATAGAAAAACGGTGCAAAAAACACGGTATATAAAGAGGAAAGAATAAGTTGCCAGAAACTGAGCATCACGTTTTCATATCCCCAGATAAGGTAATAAAAAACGAAATCCCAGGCACTTAAGATAAGGCAAACTGCCGTCACCGTTAAAACGGCATTAATTATATTTACTCTCACAAGATACATTGATAAAAGTGTTATTGTAACGCAGCAAATCATAATTACAATGCCGTAAAATCCAAAGATTTTTCCCGAGGAAAAATCCCATAAAAAGCCTGTAATAAGTCCGAAAACACCACTACCTATCTCGGATTCATAAAGAGAGATGCAGACGGCAAGTGGTAACATCAAAAAAGGTTTGATTTTTCCGATTTCAAGAAAATGCGGAGTCGTCTGCAAGGCGTAGAGAATTATCAGAATGACTGCGTACAATGACCACTTGATAAAACTTTTTGAGTTTTTTCGTAAAGCCATTATTCTTCCTCACTTTCTTTAAGGGAGGAGTAGTCGGTTTTTCCAAGGAAATCTGTAAGCACGAAAACGTGCTTTATCTCGTAGATATCACTGGCGGTGC
This sequence comes from Oscillospiraceae bacterium, assembly GCA_045121595.1. Lineage (GTDB taxonomy): Bacteria > Bacillota > Clostridia > Oscillospirales > Ruminococcaceae > Fumia. Next base: position 46,423 of record JBGVGI010000028.1, read on the forward strand.
GAATTTTGGCATAAGCCGTGATGCCTGATTCTTCAAGTTCAATTTCCTCGACGGTGCCGATGATAAGGTTTGGCGGATAATATCCGCTTGTACCTGCCGTGACAACGATATCACCTTTTGTGATTTCGGTATTTTTCGGCAAAAGCTCAAGCTTTGCAAAGCCTTTGTTTGCAAGAGATATATTTCCCGTCAGATTTCCCGTTTCCTTGGTGCGGATTTCGACGGCACCAACGTTGATTTCGGGGCTTAAAACGGTTACAATCTTCGCATAAGTGGGACCTAATGAGTCAACGTATCCAACAAGACCATCGGCAGTTATAACGGGGTCCCATTTTGAAATGCCGTGAACCGTACCGCGGTCGATGGTGAAAGCACCGAATTTATCCGACGGGTCACGTCCTATTATTCCTGCATCGAGAAGCTTTATGTCGGGATTTTCTTCTTTAAGTCCTACGATTTCACGAAGTCGTTCGTTTTCGGTAAGAGTGTTCTGATGTTCCACTAATTTGTAGCGAAGTTCGGCAATTTCTTTTTTGAGTTCTTCGTTTTCTGCCTTGTTTTCCTTGGCGTTTACAAAAACTGAGAAAAAGTCGGAAACCGAGCCTGAAACTGCCGATGATATTTTCTGCACGGGTAAAACCACAAAAGAAACCATCTTCTGTGGGAGTGAAGCAATTCCTCCCGTTGAGGCAGAATAGAGCATGACACCCACGATTACTGCCAGCACAGCGGTTAAGATTTTAAAACGGACACTGTTAAAAAAGTTACGCAAGATGCCACCTCTTTTCTTTTAAAATGTCGCGAAAAGGAAAGGGTACACCCTTTCCTTTTAATTAATAACGGCTATCGTCTTCGGAAAGCACGTCGGTAAGGCGGTCGATATTATCAAGCACCATACCAGTTCCGTTTGCAACACAGTCAAGGGGATTTTCCGCAATCTGTACGGGCATACCTGTTTCCTGACTGATAAGCTTGTCAAGATTTTTGAGAAGTGCGCCACCACCTGTAAGTGTGATGCCCTGATCAATGATATCAGCGGCAAGTTCAGGGGGAGTACGTTCAAGAGTAACTCTGATAGCTTCTAAAATCAAAGCAAGGGGATCTTCAAGTGCCGCCCTTATCTGGTCGGAAGTAACTACGATGTTTTCAGGAAGACCGTTAAGAAGGTTACGGCCTTTGATTTCCATTGAAAGCTCGCCGTCTTCTAAAGGACAAGCGGAACCGATGTTGATTTTGATGTCTTCAGCGGTGCGTTCACCGATAAGAAGGTTATATTTCTTTTTGATAAAGTTTATGATAGCTCCGTCGAATTCATCACCGCCGACACGAACGGATTTAGCAGCAACGATACCACCGAGTGAGATAACGGCAACTTCACTCGTACCACCACCGATGTCGACTACCATTGAGCCTGTGGGCTCTGCAACGGGAAGTCCTGCACCAATAGCAGCAGCCATAGGTTCTTCGATAATGGCAACTCTTTTTGCACCTGCTTGTTCTGTAGCATCACGAACTGCACGGCGTTCAACGGCGGTAACACCTGAAGGAATACAGATAACAACCCTTGCTCTTGTGAAGAAGGATTTGCCGATTGCCTTGCGGATAAATTCCTGAAGCATACTCGTAGTCATATCAAAGTCAGCGATAACGCCGTCTTTTAAAGGACGAACGGTTACGATAGAACCGGGGGTTCTGCCGATAACGTCTTTAGCCTCCTGACCTACGCATTTAACTTTGTCATTTTTGATATCAACGGCAACAACACTGGGTTCACGGATAATGATGCCTTTACCTCTCATATAAACGAGGGTGTTGGCGGTACCGAGGTCGATACCGATGTCTTTGGAAAAAGATATTGGTAATGAAAACATAAAATTTTCTCCTTTCAATGCTATAATTATACCCTTTTAAGAGTTTTTTCACTATTTTATTTCAAAAAAGATTCAAGCTCTCTTTTAAAACGCGAAACGGGAAAACCGACGACGTTAAAATAATCACCGCGGATTTCCTTGACGAGTGTGGATGCATATCCCTGAATTCCGTATGCCCCTGCTTTGTCCTTATATTCGCCCGTGTCAAGGTATTCGTTTATCTCTTTTTCTGACAAACTGTAAAATTCCACTTCGGTTTCAGATACAAAGGACAGGGTTTTCTCATTGTAAATCGTGATCCCCGTGAGAACCTTGTGAGTATTTCCCGAAAGCTCTTTGAGCATAAAAAACGCTTCGTCACGGTCTTTTGGTATGCCGAAAACTACGTTTTTCGGGGAAACTACAATGGTGTCACCACCGATTACGATTGCATCTTTGTTATTTTCAAAAACTTCTTTTGCTTTTTCAAAAGAAAGACGTTTTACCAGTTCTTCGGGAGAAAGGTTTAAACTTTTAAGTGTGTCTTCGTCAAATGCTGACGGAATACAGTCAAACTCATCTATGACAAGCTTTAAAAGCTCCTGCCTTCTCGGAGAACGTGAAGCGAGGATAAATTTTTTCATCATACTTTCCTTGCAACTCCTGCGTAAATAAGAATAGAAGTAATTATGCAAAGAAGTTTTGCGATATTGGCTTCAAGAGTAAAACCAAAGTTAAGCTTTAAAACTGCAAGGTCGATGGTAACGGTATCGATACCTATTGAATCGCCCCAGCAAAGCCAGTTTAAAAACGGCACGTTTTGTGCAACGTTTGTAAGTATCGTGCCGAGAATTATTCCCGACAACAAAAACAGTAAAAATAGTAACGTTCTGTTAAGTTCGCCTTTTCTCATATCAGTTTATGCCGGTAGAGCCGAAGCCACCGACGCCCCTTTCGGTATCGTTAAGATTATTCGTTACCTCGATTTCAGGGAGGATAACGGGAGAAATTACAAGCTGGGCAATTCTCTCACCCGTATTAATGGTAAACGGTGTTTCGGAATGATTTATAACCGCAACGAGCACTTCACCGCGGTAGTCACTGTCGACAACTCCGACACAGTTTGCAAGAGAAATTCCGTGCTTTGTTGAAAGACCACTTCTCGGATAGATAAGACCTGCATATCCTTTTTCAAGTTCGATTGCAATTCCCGTCGGGATTTTCACAATCTCGTGAGGATTTATCGTAACAGGATTTTCAAGCAGTGCAGAAAGGTCAAGTCCGGCACTCTCTTCGGTTGCGCGTTTCGGAATAACTGCACCATCTTTTAGCTTTTTGATTTTGAGTACCGTAATAATCCACTCCTTAAACCTCGCGGTAATAAAGCCCACGGGTGCATTTTTCTTTTATTTTTTCCTGATTTTCAAAAGCCTTTATAATTTCCTTTACCTTTTCTTTTTCTTCAATGGTGAAATCAAGCAGGAAAAAGGCAGCATTTTTGAATTCTTTTTGTCTTTCGCTTACGGAAAGAGGAACTGCGTTATATATAAAGCTTACCTTGTCTTTACATCTTACGGGGAAGGATATTCCCATTCTGTCGGTGATAAAGCCGTCTTGCTTACAGTTTTCACAACTTGTCTGCGCTTTTACGGGGCAGTTTCTTACCGCCATAAGCGGAATATGTCCATAACCTAAAAGACCTGTAGGCAAAGGTTTTTTGAGAGAATTGAAGTCGTTTACGTTTTCTTCAATGGAAATCGTAGCCTCGCAAAGTCCCATATCTTTTGCAAAATTCAACGCAAAGGAATTTGAGAGATTAAGATAAGGTCCACCGATAAGCTCAAATCCAAGCTCTTTACCGATTTGTATATGAGCAAGGTTGTCACATAAAAGCGAGTTAAATCCAAGCTCTTTTACAGCTTTAAGCTTTTCTTTTACCTTTTCTTCGTTTTCAAACAGAAATCTCGGGGGTGTTACAACTGTTTTATCCGAAAAAGGTTTAAGAATATCAGTGTTTTTTAAGATATCGTCAAGATGAAGAATTATTTTATCAAGGTTTTCTACTGTATCAAAGGGGATTTGAGAAATCTTTGAAAATTTCGCATAAAGTTTTGCGCTATCAGAGATTTCATCTTTGATAGCAGGTAAAGAAACGTCGTTAAAGGATGCTTTTACTTCCTCTCTTAACGCGTCAAGCTTTTCTGTGGCATCACGGCGTAATGCATTAAAAGAAGACGCCGTGAGGAAAAGACCTTTTTCAATAACGGCGGAAAAATCCTTGAGGATGTATGCCGTACTCCCAAGCTTTGCAAGGGATTTTTCGGCAGATTCGTTAGTTATTTCAACGTTTTGCGATACTTCGGGAATATCCCCCAAAGCTGAAACCGTATACACACCGTCTGTAAGTTCAAGGGTGGCGGGTGAGTTTTTCTGTACTGTGAGCTTCATAGAAACGGGTACTCTCGGGATATCCTTATGAAAAAGGTTAGAAAGAGGTTTTAAAACGTCGTTTGCAGAAACGACGTCTTTTTTTCTTCTGAAACCAAACATATCGGCGGTTATCTCGCCGTCAAAATATCCTGAAGTAAAGCCGTCACGGGAAAAAACTGCACGTAAAGAGTCAAGGTCGGGATTTTCGTTTGCAAGTGCCTTTTTGCAGGAAGTAACTGCGGCGGCAACGTATTCGGGGCGTTTCATTCTGCCCTCGATTTTAACGGAATCAATCCCGAGCGCCAAAAGAGTGTCAAGCTTTTCAATAAGGCTTAAATCCTTAAGAGATAAAGCGTACTCCCCTTTTTTGTTTGCGGTAAAGGGAAGTCGGCAAGGCTGAGCGCATCTGCCACGGTTACCGCTGTTTGCGCCGAATACGGAGCTCATATAACACTGACCCGAAATGCACATACAATGTGCACCGTGAACGAACACTTCAAGCTCAATCGAGGTGTTTTTACGGATATGGGCGATTTCTTTTAAGGAAAGCTCTCTTGCAAGGACAACTCTTGAAAAGCCGAGTTCTTCGGCCTTTTTTACCCCTTCAAGGGAATGTATTGCCATCTGGGTAGAAGCGTGTAAAGCTATATCGGGTGCAAGTTTTTTTACAACCGATAAAACTCCTAAATCCTGAACGATAAAAGCGTCAATCCCTGCCTTACAGGCGGATTTAATACAACTTTTAAGTTCGGAAAGCTCGTCGTCAAAAACGATAATATTAAGAGCCTGATGTACCTTTACACCGAAACGGTGGGCGTAAGCTACCGCTTCACAAAGCTCGTCTTCAGTAAAGTTCTGACTGTTTTTACGGGCACTGAAATTCTTTTGCCCCAGATATACGGCGTCTGCACCGCACCTTACGGCTGCAAAAAGTGCTTCCTTTGAGCCGACGGGTGCGAGTATTTCAACTTTTTTCAATTTTTAGTCCATTCTGTCACGGAGAGAACGAAGTCCCAGATCGTTTTTAAGGGACTGGTTTTCACCTTTTAAAACTTCCATTTCTTTTCTGAGTCTGTCAGCTTCGATACGAAGGTCTGTTGCTTCTTCAACGTAGCCTTTAATCTGAGCGCGGATGTTATCAGCATCAGCAACTGCACGGGTGTTGTCATCGAGCAAGGAAAGACCTACCATAACGGTAGCAGCTGCAAGGTTTACACCCTGATTTTCATCCATAAATTCAAAAATTCTTTTTTCCAAGTCCTTTGCGAGAGAAATCACGTAAGAAGGACTTTCTTCCGTCTGCAAATTATAAGATTTTCCGCAGATAGAAACTTTTACTTTGTTAAGCATACCTTTAACCCCCAATATTTTTTTACATATATAAAATATTCTACCATATTTTCCTTGAAATTTAAAGTATTTTTTGAAAAAATATGCAAAAAAGATTATAAAATTTCATAAAAAAGTCGTTTTTTTAATCTGAGATAAAAAAAGAGGGTATTTCTACCCTCTTTTTTAACCGAAATGTGTGGTTTCGGCAAGTTCAATTTCAACTGTTTCTTTTATGTTTTCGGGGACGTAGGGTTCGCCGTTTTCTACTAACGCCTTAACTTCCTTCTCATATTCAGGCAAAACTATATAGGTCATACCGTCTATTGCCAGTACGTCAGAAGGAGTTTCTGAATAGTAGTGAGGAGTCACCATCGTCATAAGTTTTTCCACTGTTTCAAATGGCAAATTGTAAAACTTATAGGGATAATAGTTCATATCCTCCTCAGGATACTTCGATGCCATCCACTCGCCACGGTAAGAGGAAGTTCCTGCACAGAAAAATGCACGGGGACTGTTGTCGAATCCGACAAGTTCTGAAAGGGTTTCTTTTTCAACGTATGAGCATTCACACTGATTGTTGTAGTAGCTTACGTCAGACGGCATAAATCCGTTTTCTTTTAAGAATTTATACGTTTCGGTATCGGGATAAACGGAAAGGGTAACACTCTTGTAATCTCTCGCAAAACCTTTTCTTAAAGAAATGTCAAAAGCAGGGATTTCTTCGGAAGTTACGTTAAAGTTCACCTTTTCTTTTGCAAGGTCTTTTGCAATAGCTTCAGTAAGAAGTTTTGAGTTGGAAGAAGACAGTTTGAAAGTAGCTTCGTTGAAGAAAAGCTGCATAACTGAAAGCTCTTCCCAAACGTAATTGTTTACGTTACTTGCGAAAGCTTCTTCATAAGCGTCACTTTTTGCGATTTCAAGAAGCGGTTTTGTCAGCACAAAGGGGGCGTTATACTGACGGCTTACCTTTCTTCCGTTTTTTAAGGTGTAAGTAATCTTTATGTTATCAAAGTCATAGTCGGATGGAGCAAAGGTATTATCGTCGAATGCGTAAGCTTCGTATCCTGAGAGAGAATGCTTTTCAAGACGTTGATTATAGTATCTGTCAGTTCCCTCAAGACTTTGTATGTTTGCAACGATGCTCTTATGGAATTTTACAGTGTTTTCAATGCTCTGTTGATCGAAAAGCTCAACTTCCGCAGAAAGTGCCACGTTCTGTAAAGAACCGGGGGCAGACCAGTTTACCGAAACAGATTTCACCTTTTCCGTAACGGGAATATAGGTTTCATAACCGAAAGTGTGGGTGACGTTACAGGTGACAAAGAGCAAAACTATTACCGCCGACATTGAGATACCGACTTTTAAAGTGGTCAGGATATTTTTGATACTGCGGTTTCTTATAGTATCAAGGATTATATAGCAGATAAGTCCGAAAACTACGCCAAATACGTAAGAGTAAATACCTTTTGCTTCAAAAAGCAAAACGAAACCAACCGCTACTGTGAAGGAAACTAAAAGGCTTCCTATGTAAAAAAGTGGCATAAAAGCAAAGCTTTGTCCTGCGGCTTCACTTTTTCTTTTTTTGTAAAGAATTGAGCCTGAAACTGCAAAAACAACAGAAATGCCGATTAAAATTATAAGGTTTGTAAAGTTGTATTCGTTCCAGTTTGAATTGATGTTGAAAATCTGTATTACGGGTGCAAATTTGAATAGCCAGTCCTGTAATCCCGAAAGAGTGAAGGATGCATATCCGTAGGTGATATAATCAATAAACTCAAAGAAAGCCAGAACCAAAAGCGGATATCCTGCGTGCATAATGCCAAAGTAAGTAACACTTTCAAAAATTGTACCGCAGTTTGTGATAATAAAAATCATGGTGCTGTAAAAGGCGGTTATTCCTGCAGTTAAGACAAAATAGTCCACCTCGAGTGAATAGTCACCTGAAAGCGCACCTCTTATAATAACTGATGCTGCGATAAAAATAATATACGGGACAAGCAAAACGGTAAGTCCGAAAAGGTAGTTACCCCAGTAAAGATTTTTTCGTTTTACGGGGAGTGAGTGAAAAACGTCAATTGCCTGTTTATGGTTTACATAATTAAAAAGAATAAGCGGTAAAATTACGCTCATCATAAAGGTTAATGCATGGAAAAAAAGCTCGGTCACAACATGGGTGTTGCCCGTTGAAATATATCCGAGAATTACAGAAAACGGAAGTAACAAAAATGACAAAAGGGTATATAAAATCCAGATACTTTTGTATCGCGTGAGATTATCACAAAAAACAGATTTAACGCTGTCGGATTTAACGGAAGATAACGTTTGCATCATAACCTTTTGCCTCCATTTCATATAAAAATACTTCTTCTAAGGTAAGCGGAATACTTTCCATCGCCAAGGGGTTTAACGGCTTTAAGTTTTCGGTAATATCGTTTAAACTTCCCTTGATTATTAGTGTGAAGAATTTGCCCGTTGACTGAATTGCGAGAAGTGAAACTCTGCTTTCAATATCCTCTTTTGTAACGTCGCCTTCAAACACTGCCTGAATTTTGTGCACTTCACCTTTAATGTCGTCTAAATCCTTGCTGTAAAGGAGTTTGCCTTTATGTAAAATACCTGCCGTATCGCAGATTTCATCAAGTTCACGCAGATTATGTGAGGAGATAATTGCGGTCATTTCTCTGTCGCACATCGCATCGGAGAGGACTTTTCTTACCACCTGACGTTTTACGGGGTCAAGCCCGTCAAAGCATTCGTCTAAAAGAAGATAATCAGGATTACAAGCCATACCGAGCAAAAATGCTCCTTGTCTTTTCATACCTTTTGAATAGGTGGAGATTTTTTTGTTTGCAGGGAGAGTGAAAAGCTCCGTCAGTTCTTTGTAAAGCTTATTGTCAAAATTCGGATAAAATCTTTTGTAAAAATCCGCCATATTGTCAAGGGTATATTGTCCTATGAAGTAAGGCTCGTCGGCAACTAAGAAAACACGCTGTTTCATATCGGGGTTTTCAAAAACCTTTTTATCTTCAATAAAAACGTTACCGCCGTCAGGCGAATAAATGCCTGAGATAAGTCTGAAAAGGGTCGACTTTCCTGCTCCGTTTGAACCGATAAGACCATAAATCGAGCCTTTTTTGATTTCCATATCAATTTTATCGAGTGCCTTTACGTTTCCAAAACGTTTTTCGGCTTTTTCTATCTTTATCATACGGTTTCTCCTTTCTCAATTATGCCCAGAAGTTCTTCTTTTGTAATGCCAAACTGCAACGCCTTGTTTACCGAAGAGATAAATTCATTTATTATATTTTCTTTTACTGCATCAACCGAGAAAATATCGTCGGTAACAAAGCTCCCCTTTCCTGAAACCGAATAAATAATTTTTTCGTTTTCAAGTTCACTGTATGCTTTGGCAACGGTGTTGGGGTTTATACCCAGTTCCCTTGCAAGTACTCTTACAGACGGAAGCTGGTCGTTTGGCTTTAAAATACCCATCAAAGCGTATTTGATAACCTGCTCTTTAAGTTGCAGATATATAGCCTCTCCGCTTTTTAAGTTTATCTGAAACATCTCATCACCTCTCTGTGTCAACTGTACTATTTCAATTAGTACAGTTATAGAATAGCATATCGCTTTTTAAAAAGCAACTGTCAAATCCTACAAAAAAGAAATGAAAGTTATGTAAAAAACAACCAAACTGCGGTTTTTGTAAAAAAACTATGGACTTTTCAAAATAAGAGTTATACAATATAATGGGTGAGATTTGGGACATAATTAAAATAAGGAATGATATATATGAGAAAAACAAAAATTATCTGTACGTTAGGACCTTCCTGTGACGATGACAAAACCGTCAGAGAGCTGATGAAAACGGGTATGAACGTTGCCCGTTTTAACTTCTCACATCAGTCACATGAAGAACATAAGGTGCGTTTTGAAAGAATTAAGAGGATAAGAGAAGAATTAAATCTTCCGATTGCGACTCTGCTTGATACGAGAGGACCTGAAATCCGTCTTGGGCTTATTGAAAATAAAAGAACCGAACTCGTAAAAGGACAGAAGTTTATCCTGACGACTGAGGAAATTTTGGGAAACAACGAAAAAGTTTCCATAACTTTTAAGGATTTGCCACACGACGTTAAAAAGGGCACACATATCCTTATTGACGATGGGCTTATTGATATGGTAGTGACAGAAGTTCAGGGGAATGAAATTGTCTGTGAGGTCTTAAACGGGGGTGTCATCTCCGACCGCAAGGGTATAAACGTACCCGATACAAAGCTTTCAATGCCGTTTATCAGCAGACGTGATTACGAGGATATTCTTTTTGGCATTGAGCAGGGATTTGACTTCGTTGCGGCATCTTTTACAAGAACGGCGGATGATATCAAGGAGATGCGTTCGATTATAAATCTTCATGGAGGCTCTCATATGAAGATTATTGCAAAAATCGAAAACGCCGAGGGTGTTGAAAATATCGACGAAATCATAAAGGTTGCCGACGGCATTATGGTTGCAAGGGGCGATATGGGTGTTGAAATTTCTTATGAGAAGCTTCCTGCCATCCAGAAAAAGCTCATAAAAGCGGCATATAACGCAGGAAAACAGGTAATCACTGCAACTCAGATGCTTGACTCTATGATGAAAAATCCCCGTCCTACAAGGGCGGAAACCACCGACGTTGCAAACGCTATTTACGATGGCACGAGCGCCATTATGCTTTCGGGTGAAACTGCGGCAGGACTTTATCCCGTTGAGGCGCTCAAAACAATGGTTATGATTGCAGAAAGTACTGAATCGGATATTGATTATGAACGCCGTTTCCGTACCCGTCCCGCAAGAAGAAACATCGACGTTTCGGATGCGATTTCCCACGCGACGGTTACTACGGCAATGGACCTTGATGCGAAATACATTATCACTGTAACCGAAAGCGGACGTACTGCAAGACAAATTTCAAAATACCGTCCAGATTGCAGTATTATAGCGTGTTCGCCATTGCCACACGCAGTAAGACAGCTTAATATGTCCTGGGGCGTTACCCCTATTCTGGTTGAAGAAAAGAGTACGACAGACGAGCTTTTTGAACACGCTTACGAGAAAGTTTTAGAGAGCAAAATTGTAAAAAAAGGTGAGCTTGTAGTTACTACGGCAGGTATTCCTCTCGGAATTTCGGGCAACACAAACCTTTTAAGAGTTGATATTATAGGCGAACAGATATAGAAATAACTCCGTGCGTGGCACGGAGTTATTTTTTTAAAAAAACTGAATAAATTTTAATATGAAAAAATTTTTGTGTATTTTAATAATGGTGTTTCCTTTGCTTTGTTCTTTGGATTTTGATATGATGCCACCGCCACAGAATGCTTCATTTTCGCCCTTTGTTATGACTGTGGGGATTGAAAAACCTCTGGAAAATTTCAAGGCAACCTCGCCTTTCGGATACAGATTTCACCCCATAAGCGGAGAGCTTGACTTTCATTACGGAGTAGACCTCAAAAGCGAGAAAAAAGCACCGATTTTTGCCGTGCAAAACGGAGTTGTTTTAGTATCGGGAAGTCATAATAGCTACGGCAAATACATAATAATAGACCACTTTAACGGTTTTTCAACACTTTACGCACATTGCAGTAAATTATTAAAAAAGGAAGGAGAAAGAGTTGAAAAAGGCGAAAAGATTGCCATTATCGGTAAGACGGGGGAGGCGACGGGAGAGCATCTGCACTTTGAAATCAGGTTTAACGGAGTGCGGTATGACGCTTCCTATATTTTAGATGATATCCTTTAGATTTTTTGGCGTGAAAATTTACCTGTGGTTTTCGTTTTTTGCCATTATTTCGCTTTTGCTTGTTTTGAGCAAAAATGACCTTATAATTTACGGCGTTGCGGCGGCAATAATACATGAGCTCGGACATCTTACGGCGTTTCTTGTAAAGGGGTATCCGCCGAAAGAAATACACCTTGAATACAGTGGTATCAGACTTATCCCACAGAGAAATCTTTTTTCATTTAAGGATGAAAGCATTATTTTGCTAAGCGGAAGTATAGTTAATATAATTTTTTTCTTTCTTTTTTATAAGCTTATTAAAATTTGGGCTTTTATGCATCTGATACTCGGGATTTTTAATCTTTTGCCGATGAAAAGTCTTGACGGCGGACAGTTTGTTTTAATGGTTATGCAAAATCTTTTCGGGGTCAAAAAAGGGATATTTGTAAGTAATATTATCTTTGTAATAACAGAAGCTTTGCTCGTAACGGCAGGGGTTTTTCTCTTTTTCAAAACGGGCAATTTCACCTTGATTTTAACGGTTATACATCTTTTGCTTTTATCAATTTTTGCAAAATAAAACGGCGGAGTTTTCTCCGCCGTCATTTATTTTATTTTACCGATGTCTTTGCGGTAGTGAACGTCTTTAAAAGAAATTTTTGAAACTGCTTCATAGCTTTTCTTCAAAGCGTCTTCACGGTCACAACCAATTGCAGTAACACCTAAAACTCTGCCTCCTGCAGTTAAGAACTTACCGTTTTCAAACTTTGTACCTGCGTGGAAAACGGTAACACCTTCTGCCTGACCCATTTCATCAAGACCGTCGATTTCGTAACCTGTCTGATATTTTTGGGGGTAACCGCCTGATGCCATAACGACACAAGCAGCACTTTCTTTAGAAAACTCAACCTTTACGTCAGCTAATTTTTCGTTTCTTACTGCCATAAAGATATCGAGCAAATCAGATTTCAAAAGGGGCAATACTACCTGAGTTTCAGGGTCACCGAAACGGCAGTTGTATTCGATTACCTTAGTGCCGTTTTTAGTTACCATAAGTCCGAAGAAAAGACAACCTTTAAAGGGTCTGCCCTCTTTGTTCATAGCGTCCATAGTGGGGAGGAAAATCTTTTCCATACACTCTTTTGCAACATCTTCGGTGTAGAAGGGGTTGGGTGCAATTGTGCCCATACCGCCTGTGTTGAGACCCATATCGTTGTCAAGTGCGCGTTTGTGGTCCTTTGCAGAAACCATAGGTACTATGGTCTTTGAGTCGGTGAAAGCGAGTACTGAAACTTCAGGGCCTTCCAAAAATTCTTCGATAACGATGTTGTTACCTGATGCACCGAAAATTTTATCACCCATAATGGAGTGAACGGCATCTATAGCTTCAGCTTCATTCTGCGCGATGATAACGCCTTTGCCGAGTGCCAGACCGTCTGCTTTGATAACGGTGGGGTAAGTGTTTTCTGCTTTGATATAAGCTATTGCCGTTTCTTCATCAGAGAAGGTTTCGTATTTTGCAGTAGGGATGTTGTATTTTTTCATAAGGTCCTTACTGAAAACTTTACTTCCTTCTAAGATAGCTGCCGCCTTATTGGGACCGAAAGCAGGGATACCTGCTTTTTCCATTTCGTCAACCATACCAAGCACCAACGGATCGTCGGGGGCAACTACTGCAAAATCAATTTTATTTTCCTTTGCAAAGTTTACCATTCCTTCAACGTCGGTAGCTTTGATGTTCACGGGAGTGCATTTTGTAGCCATACCACCATTACCGGGTGCTACAAAAATTTCTTCTACTTTTGAGTTCTCCCAAAGCTTTGTAACCAAGGCGTGTTCACGTCCGCCTGAGCCAACAACCAATAATTTCATAGTTATTTGTCCTTTCGATTAATGGTGGAACAAACGGATTTTTGTGAATGCCATAGCGATATCGTATTTGTTACATACTTCAATAACGTTATCGTCACGGATAGAGCCGCCGGGCTGTGCGATGAACTCAACACCGCTCTTATGAGCTCTTTCGATGTTGTCGCCGAAGGGGAAGAATGCGTCAGAGCCGAGAGCAACGCCACTCATTGTATCAAGCCAAGCGCGTTTTTCTTCGCGTGTCAAAGGCTCGGGTTTAACTGTGAAGAAGTTTTCCCATACACCGTCAGCCAAAACGTCCATATAATCGTCGGAGATGTAAACGTCGATAGTGTTATCTCTGTCGGGACGGCGGATGTCGGGTTTGAAGGGGAGGTTCATAACTTTTTCGTGCTGTCTTAAATACCAGAAGTCAGCTTTGTTACCTGCAAGACGTGTACAATGAACACGGGACTGCTGACCTGCACCGATACCGATAGCCTGACCGTCTTTTACATAGCAAACGGAGTTTGACTGTGTGTATTTAAGTGTGATAAGGGAGATAATAAGGTCGCGTTTAGCTTCCTCTGTGAGGTTTTTGTTGTCTGTGGGGATTTCAACGAAAAGATTTTCGTCAATTTTAAGTTCGTTTCTGCCCTGTTCAAAGGTGATACCGAAAACGTCTTTATGCTCGATGGGGTCGGGAGTGTAGTCTTTATCGATTTTAACTACGTTGTAGCCGCCTTTTCTCTTTGTTTTGAGAATTTCCAAAGCTTCGTCAGTGTAATCGGGTGCGATAATACCATCGGAAACTTCTCTTGCAATAAGTTTTGCAGTAGCGGCGTCACATGTATCAGAAAGTGCAATCCAGTCACCGTAAGAAGACATACGGTCTGCGCCTCTTGCTCTTGCATAAGCACAAGCCATAGGAGAAAGCTCCAGATCGTCTACAAAATAGATTTTCTTGAGTGTGTCGGAAAGGGGCAAAGCAAGTGCTGCACCTGCGGGGGAAACGTGCTTAAAGGATGCCGCAGCAGGAATACCTGTTGCTTCTTTAAGCTCTTTTACAAGCTGCCAGGAGTTGAAAGCATCAAGGAAGTTGATGTATCCTGGTTTGCCGTTTAAAACTTCGATAGGAAGTTCTTTACCGTTTTTCATAAAGATTTTAGACGGTTTCTGGTTGGGGTTACAACCATATTTAAGTTCGAGTTCAGTCACTTTAATCGTCCTTTCTTATTTGTTTTTGTTGATTATACGAGTTTCCACTTCGCCTGTTTTAAGGTTGATAAAACGGGTGAAAAGGGAAACTTTGTTATCTTCGTTAAGATTGTCCCAGAGCATTTTTGTAAAGCATTCGATACAACCTTCAATTTTAATCTGTTTGGGTTCACCAACGAAAGAGGGGATGGGATTGCCGTCGTGTTCGTAGGTGTGAATGAAGTGAGCTTCACCTGCTTTGGGGTTTTCGTATTCGTAGAAGTAACGACGTGCGGAAGTATCGTCACCATAGTTGCTTTTTAAGATAGAAAGACGATAGTTTCCGTTTTCTTCTACCATGCCTGAAATTCTGGGAGTAAAGTTGGGTGCATCAGGTTCAAAAGTGCGGGTTCTGAGTGCATCTTCAAAGGTTTTACCATCCTTGAGAAAATCGTAAATTGTGTCTGTCTGGTCACCATTTGTAACAACTGTTGTTTTACCAAGAGTTCTTACGGGCCAGTAGATAATAAGACTTGGGTCGGAAAGTTTAGCGGGGTCAAAAGCTTCGGTACGGATACCTTCTGCTTCTTCGATGAAAACACGGTTTCTGCTGTTTTCGCTTCTTCCCATAATGAAGTAGCCGATAACAGCGTGTTCTCCGTCAGAGCTTCTGCCGAGAACAATTCCACGGCCGGGGTATGAGTTTTCTTTGAGGTCTTTTACCATATCAACCATTTTAATTACTCCTTTATCTTTGTTATATTGCCGTCAACAACGATTTTGTCCTGGCAGAAAAGAGAAACAGCTTTCGGAAGAAGCTTCCATTCAACCTGTTCCATAACGCGCTTTTGCAAGGTTTCGGGGGTATCGGTGTCAAGAACGTCAATAGCGCCCTGCAAAATTATGGGACCGCCGTCACAAACTTCGTTTGCAAAATGAACGGTAGCACCGGTAAGTTTAACACCCGATTTAAGCACTTCCTCGTGAACTTTAAGTCCATAGTAGCCTTTTCCGCAAAAAGCGGGGATAAGAGCAGGGTGCACGTTCATAATCTTATTGGGATACGCGTTTGAAATCATTTCGTCAAGGATTATCATAAATCCTGCATAAACGATAAGGTCAGCCTTTTCTTCATTTAAGGCCTTTAAGATTTCTTCACTGTACAAAACGCGGTCGGGATATTCTTTTTTAGGAATAACCCTTGTTTTGATACCGTTTTCTTTTGCTCTTGTGAGTGCGTAAGCTTCATAGTTTGAAGCAATAACGCAGGTGATTTTGCCGTTTGCAATTTCACCGCGTTTTTCGGCATCGATAAGAGCCTGAAGATTAGTTCCACCGCCTGAAACGAGTACTACAATATTTTTCATTGCAATCCCTCTATTCCATAATTACGCCTTCGTCGCTTTCGACGAGTTCGCCTAAAACGTAAGCGTCTTCACCTGCTTCTTTCAAGGTTTTAAGAGCAAGGTCAGCGTCTTCTTTTGCAACACACGCAATCATACCAACACCCATATTGAAGGTATTGAACATATCACGTTCAGGAATGTTGCCTGTATGAGCAATAAGGTCAAAGATAGGCAAAACCTTAACGTCTGCACGTTTGATTTTTGCAGAAAGACCTTTTTTGAGAGAACGGGGAATATTTTCATAGAAACCACCGCCTGTGATATGAGCTACAGATTTAACGGTAACTTTATCAAAGAGAGCGAGCATGGGTTTTACGTAAATTCTTGTGGGAGTGAGCAAAGCATCACCCAAAGTTGTACCCAAAGCTTCAACGTATGTATTGAGATCGGTTTTCTCAATATTGAAAACCTTTCTCACCAAAGAGAAACCGTTGGAATGAACGCCTGTGGAAGGCAAAGCGATAAGAACGTCACCGGGTTTCTGAGTCTGGTTGTCGAGGATTTTATCCTTGTCAACAACACCTACGCTGAAACCTGCAAGGTCGTATTCGTCTACGGGATAAAAACCGGGCATTTCCGCGGTTTCACCGCCAACGAGGGAACAACCTGACTGCAAACAACCTTCTGCAACACCACTTACGATATCTGCAACCTTTTCGGGAACGTTTTTACCAACTGCAACGTAGTCAAGGAAGAAAAGGGGTTTTGCGCCGCAACAGATGATGTCGTTTACACACATAGCAACGCAGTCGATACCAACTGTGTTGTGTTTGTCCTGCAAAAATGCAAGTTTGAGTTTTGTGCCTACGCCGTCTGTACCGGAAACGAGAACAGGCTTGTTGATGCCTGTAAGGTCGAGTTCAAAAAGACCTCCGAAGCCTCCGAGACCTGTCAAAACAGAGTCAGTAAGAGTTTTTGCAACGTGGCTTTTCATAAGTTCTACTGCTTTGTAACCTGCGGTAACGTCAACGCCCGCTTTTTTATAACTTTCGCTGAAACTTTTCATTTTTATATCACCTTTCATTTATTCTTTTCCGGTCCAGCAATATGTGCAGACCTTGTCTTCGGGAAGGCCGATTGCTTTCAACATACCTTCTACAGTCTGGTAGCGGAGAGTTGTGAAATTGAGTTTTTCGCAAACCTTTTCCACCATTTTTTTGTATCTTTCGGTTTTGTCATCCGCGTATTCTTCAAGATGGTCAAAACCGCCTTCGCCTTCAATTTCAAGAATAGCTCGTCTTGTGATGAGTTCAAGCTCGGACGTGCTTCTGGAGAAATTAAGGTATTTACATCCGTACATAACGGGGGGAGAAGCAGAACGGATATGAACTTCGTTTGCACCACTGTTGTAGAGAAAATCTACGGTCTCACCCATCTGGGTACCTCTTACTATCGAGTCGTCGATAAAGAGAAGATTTTTATCTCTTATAAGAGAATCAATGGGGAGAAGTTTCATTTTAGCCGCTAAGTTTCTCATAGACTGTTTAGACGGCATAAAGCTTCTCTGCCAGGTGGGGGTGTATTTGATAAACGGTCTTGCGAAAGGAATTCCCGAGTAATTAGAATATCCTATTGCGTGGGGAACGCCTGAATCGGGGATACCTGCGATAAAATCAATTCCGCTGAAATCATCGTTTTCTGCGATTATCTTTCCGCAACGGTAACGCATTTCTTCAACGTTTACACCTTCGTAGTTTGAGGTGGGATAACCGTAATAAACGTAAAGGAAAGCACAGACTTTCATTTTATCATCGGCAGGACGTATAACCTCAGCTTTATCAAGGTTAATAAATACGATTTCACCTGCGCCGAGTTCTCTGTCGATTTCATAACCTAAGTTAAGGTATGAGCTTGATTCAAAGGAAACGCATCTTCCATCTTCTTTTCTGCCGAGGACCACAGGTGTTCTTCCGTCTTTGTCACGGGCAGCATATATTCCTTCAGGTGTCATCAGAAGAAGTGACATAGAGCCGTCAATCTGTTCCTGTGCGTAACGGATACCTTCGGGGATACTGTCTTTCTGGTTGATGAGGGAAGCTACAAGCTCAGTCGAGTTAATCCTGCCACCGCTCATTTCAAGAAAATGAAGATTGTTATTTGAGAATTCTTTTTCGAGAATTTCTTTTTCGTTGTTGATGCGTCCTACGGTGGTCAGTGCGAAATGACCTAAGTGAGAACGTACTATCAAAGGCTGAGGCTCGTTATCACTGATACAGCCGATGCCCATAAAACCTTCCATCTCGTAAACGTCTTTTTCGAATTTTGTTCTGAAAGGTGAGTTTTCGATGTTGTGAATTGCGCGCTGGAAACCAATTTTTTTATCGTACATTGCCATACCGCCACGTTTTGTACCGAGGTGAGAATGGTAGTCAACGCCGAAGAATAAATCGGTAACGCAGTTTTCTTTGGAGATTACTCCGAAAAATCCGCCCAAAAAAATTCCTCCTTAGTTAAGTTCCTGCTGAAGCTTCAAGTCCCTTTCACGGACTTCTTTTGCCATATCTTCTTTCATTTTGAGAAGTTTTTCGCTTAATTCATCATCATTTAAAGCGAGGATTTCAAGTGCTAAAACGGCAGCGTTTTTAGCGCCGTTTACAGCAACCGTTGCAACGGGGATTCCTGAGGGCATCTGCACTGTTGCAAGTAATGCATCAAGTCCTTCAAAAGAAGATTTAATCGGAATGCCGATAACGGGCAAGGTTGTGTGAGCGGCTAAAACTCCGCCAAGGTGTGCAGCCATACCTGCTGCAGAGATGATAACTCCAAAACCGTTGGCTTTAGCATTTTTTGCAAACTCACAAGCTTCGGTGGGAGTGCGGTGTGCAGACATAATATGCACTTCGGTTTCAACACCGAATTCTTTAAGACAGTCGATTGCTTTTTTTACGATTGGCAAATCACTGTCGCTTCCCATAATAACGGCTACTTTTTTAAGCATGATAATCTTCCTTTCTAAAACAAAAAAAGCTGCGAAAACTCGCAGCTGTCCTTTGTTAAACGCACTTACCCCAATGACATGAACGTGAAAAATGCTTCGAAACGGAAAACATCATTTGGGGCACCTCATTTACAATATTAATCTACATTAATATTGTACCCTAAATTTACAAATTTTTCAAGAACTAATTATTCACAAATTGCACTAACGAAAAGCGTTCCTTTTGTGCATTTTGTAGACTAAGCATAACCGACAAATCCAAACCCGTTTTTTACTTACTGTTTTCCGTTGTTTCTTTGTCAAAATCCGCGTGAATACACAAAGTATTCACTGTGGTTTTGCCTAAAGATTTTGTATTACTTCAAAAAGCTCTTTTGCAGTTTCTTCTGAGATTTTTGCGGTGCTTTGAATATCTGTAAGACTTGCTTCTTTTAAGCCTTTTTTGGTTTTGAATTTTTTCATAAGTGCTTTGAGTTTTGCTTTTCCTATGCCTTTTACTTTTAAAAGCTCACTTTCGTAGGTAACCTTTTTGTGTAAGCTTCGCTGATAGGAGATGGCAAATCTGTGCACCTCGTCCTGAATGTTTGTTACTAAGGTGAAAGCGGATTTTACTGTGTTTATAGCGATGATTTCATCGGTTTTGGTGATGGCGTGTGTGCGGTGACGTGAGTCTTTCACCATACCGAAAAGGGGAACGTCAATCTGAAGCTCCTTCAAAACGGGTTCAACTGCCGAAACGTGCCCTTTTCCTCCGTCTAAAAGTATCAGATCAGGGAGTTTTGAAAAGGCGGGGTCGCCCATTTTATATCTTGTGAAACGGCGTCTTATAACCTCTTTCATTGAGGCGTAGTCGTCCTGAGTGGCTATTTCTTTTATTGCAAAGCGTTTATAGTCGGATCTGAGGGGTCTGCCGTTTTCAAAAACTATCATACCGCCTACTTTTGCAGTGTCGCCCCAGTTTGAGATATCGTAAGCTTCGATATATCCGGGCGTTTTGTCAAGATTTAAAAGACGTGCGAGTTCTTCGAGTGCCGTCACCTCTTTGCCCGTGCGTTTTACCCTTAACGAAAGTTGTTCTGCGGCATTCTGATACGCCATTTCCGAAAGCTTTTTGCGTTCGCCTTTAAGTGGTACTGAAACTGTAACGTTTCTTCCTGCGCGATGGGATAAAAACTGAGAAAAAAGTGCCATATCAGAGGTTTCGGATGGTATAATCACGGCTTTTGGGAAGTCGGTAACGTCGGCATAGTAGCGGGTTAAGAATTCTTCTTTCAGGTCGGAAACGGAATATACTTCGTCGAAGAAAAAGTGCTCTTTATCATAGAGATGTCCGTCACGGAATTTGATTACAACGGCACAAACAGTAAGCAGATTTTCCGCAAAGCCCCATACGTCCATCGAACGGTTTTCAGGGAGCATAACGGTCTGTGAATCGGTAGCTTTTCTTATGGCATTGATTCTGTCACGGATACGTGCCGCCTTTTCAAATTCAAGGTTTTCGGCGGCGAGTTCCATATCTTTTTGCATTTTGTTGATATCAACAGTTTTGCCGTTGTGGATGTAATTAACCGCTTCGGATAGAATTTCTGCGTATTTTTCTTTTGAAATTTTACCCTGACAAAGCCCCATACATTGTTTTATATGGAAATTAAGACAGGGTCTGCCTTTTTTGAAATCTTCGGGAAATTTACGTTTGCAGGTGGGGAGGTTAAAGATTTTATTTGTCTGCTCCACCGTCTGTTTTACCACAAAGCTACTGGTAAAAGGTCCTATATGAGTACCCGTTTCCTTTTTCTGCAAAGCGGCGGTAATTCGGGGGAAATCCTCGTCGGAGATATGGATATAATGGTATCCTTTATCGTCTTTTAAGAGGATATTGTATTTTGGAGAATACTGTTTTATAAGACTGCATTCGAGGATAAGAGCTTCGAACTCACTGGAGGTAACGATATAGTCAAAATCGCACACCAAAGAAACCATTTTACGCACCTTCTCATTGTGAGAAGAATTGGTGCGAAAATAGCTTACGACACGGTTTTTAAGTGCTTTTGCCTTACCTACGTAGATTATTTCACCGCGGTTGTTTTTCATAAGATAAACACCGGGTTCCATAGTAAGGCTTAAGGCTTTTTCTTTAAGCTCTTTAATGTTCATCGGTTCCTCCAAAAGAAAAACAGCGCCGTCTGAATGACAGCGCTGTAAATTGCCTCAGATTATTCTGCAAAAGCAGATTCTACGAGTTTCACCAAAGCGTCTACTACTTCGTGTTCGTCGGGACCGTCAGCGATAATTCTGATATCTGTACCACCGATGATGCCGAGAGAAAGAACACCAAGCAAGCTCTTAGCGTTTACTCTGCGCTCTTCTTTTTCTACCCATACGGAAGATTTGAATTCATTTGCCTTCTGGATAAAGAAAGTAGCGGGACGTGCGTGCAAACCAACGTGATTTTTAACGGTTACATCTTTAATATACATAACTATTCTCCTATACTGCTTTTCGATGTTTAATGTCTTTTGTTTTAGGTTTCTACCCTTATTATATCACGGAAAAGATGTCCGTCAACATATAATATTTTGAAAAAATACACTTTTTCGAAAAGTTTGGCGACATAGTAGAATATGTATAATAGTTTTCCACATATTTGTGCAATTTAACTATTTTTTTCAAGCATATCGGGACGTTTCAACTGTGTCCTGAGGAGTGACTGTTCATCGCGCCACTTGTCAATATTGGCGTGATGACCCGACAAAAGTACGTCGGGGACACGCATTCCTTCCCATTCTTCGGGACGGGTGTACTGGGGGTATTCCAGAAGTCCGTTCATATGACTTTCTTTTTCAAAGCATTCGTCTGCGGCGAGTACTCCGTCGCAAAGACGGACAACGCTGTCGATTAAAACAAGTGCGCCGAGTTCACCGCCCGTTAAAACGTAGTCACCGATGGAGATTTCCTCATCAACGATTTTTTCGATAATTCTTTCGTCTATACCTTCGTAATGTCCGCAAAGTAAGAAAAGATGCGGAATTTCACGAAGCTCGAGTGCTTTTTTCTGGGTCAAAGTTTTTCCCTGAGGGGAAAGGTAGATAACGTACGGCTTTGAACCTGATTTTTCCACCACGTCAAGGTAGCAGCGGTAGATAGGCTCGGGTTGCATAACCATTCCTTTGCCTCCGCCGTAAGGAGAATCATCCACTCTGTGATGCTTGGGGTCGGGAGAATAATCCCTTATATTATGGCAGTGGATTTCAACAAGCTCTGCCTTTCTCGCTCTGCCGATAATGCTTGTCTGCAGCACTGCTTCGCACATTTCGGGGAAAAGGGTTGCTACGTCAATTCTAATCATCAAAAAGTCCCTCCAGGGGGCGTATTTTCATAAGCTTTTCGGGTACGCTGGTTTCGATAACCACAAGCGGAATAGCGGGTGCGTATCTCACTGTACCGTCTTCAAAGCGAATGTGGTAAACGTCGTTTGCACCCGTCTGACTTACGTCGATAAGTTCTCCGTAAACATTTCCGTTATCGGCATCAACTACCTGCATACCAATAAGGTCTGCAATAAAGTAAGTTCCTTCGGGGAGTTTTACCTGGTCTTTTGAAATGTAAATGATTTTATTTACAAGTGTCTGCGCTTCTTCGGGAGTATTAACTCCGTCAAGGTGCATGATGACGATATTTTTATGTGGACGTGCAGAACGCACTTTTACGGGTTTTCCATCTAAATATACTTTTTTAAAGCCGGTTGCGAAATCGGGTGTGTCGCACCACGGTTGCAGACGGATTTCACCTTTCAAAGCGTGAATTGCCACGATTTTTCCGAGTTCAAGTAAATCTTTGCTCATAAGAATTTCCTTTCAAGGTTTATATAAGCATTTTAACATTTTAAATGCATATATGTCAACAAAAACGAAAACCCCACTTAAAAGTGGGGTTAAAATCAGTCGATTTCGACCATGATTCTTTCATTTCGCTGTGAAGCACAGGAACGCATTACAACGCGGATAGCTTTTGCAATTCTGCCCTGTTTTCCAATGACTCTGCCCATATCTTCGGGAGCAACGTTTAAGTGATAAACGATAATGCCTTCTTCATTGGGCTCGTCAACGGAAACCTTTACAGCATCTTTGTTCTCAACCAAGCCTTTGGCGAGAGTAATTAATAAATCCTGCATATAGGTTCTCCTTAGCGGTTTTTGTATTTGCTGTCACTTGTATCCCGACAGCGGGGATTAACCGCACACTGTCACTTATTTATCAGCACTGATTTTTAAGATTTTCTTGACAGTATCTGTGGGCTGAGCACCGTTAGCAATCCATTTGTTTGCTTTTTCAACGTCAACGTTAATAACGCTGGGGTTCTTTGTGGGATCATAAGTACCGATTTCTTCGATAAATCTACCATCTCTGGGATATCTGGAATCAGCAACTACGATACGGTAAAAGGGAGCTTTCTTTGCACCCATTCTGCGCAATCTGATTTTAACAGCCATTCTTACACCTCCTGTAATTACTCTCTATCTACATCTGCCAAAGGCAGTTGTAATCTAAAACATTCCGGGCATTCCGGGGAAACGCATACGGCGTTTACCATTCTTACCGCCTAATTTCTTCATCATCTGCTTCATCTGTTCAAACTGTTTGAGCAGGCGGTTTACATCCTGAACCTCAGTACCGCTTCCTGCCGCAATACGACGTTTGCGACTGGGGTTAATGATGGAAGGCTTTTCGCGTTCTGCTTTCGTCATTGAGGTTATCATTGCCTCAATTCGTACAAACTGCTTTTCGTCAACATCCATTCCCTCGGCCTTGTTGCCGATGCCGGGAATCATTGCGAGGATTTGTTTTATCGAGCCCATTTTCTGTATCTGACGAAGCTGATCCAAAAGATCGTTCATATCGAACTTGTTTTCCTGCATTTTCTTTGCAAGAGCTTCTGCTTCTTTTTCGTCAACAGCGTCCTGAGCCTTTTCAATAAGGGTGAGAACGTCTCCCATTCCTAAGATTCTTGAAGCCATACGGCTTGGGTGGAAGGGTTCAAGGTCCTCTATCTTTTCGCCGATACCTGAGAATTTAATCGGTTTTTCGGTAACCTTCAGTACTGAAAGTGCCGCACCGCCTCGGGTGTCGGAATCAAGCTTTGTAAGGATAACACCGGTAATCGGGAGCGCGTTGTTGAAGTTTTCTGCAACGTTAACGGCATCCTGACCGGTCATAGCATCAACCACCAGAAGGATTTCATTGGGGTTAACTGCTTTTTCTATATTTTTGATTTCTTCCATCAACTTTTCGTCGATGTGAAGACGACCTGCGGTATCTATAATTACTAAGTCGTGACCGTGGTCTTTTGCAAATTTTATACCTTCGGTTGCAATCTTAACGGGGTCACCCTGACCCATTTCAAATACCTTTGCACCTGCTTTTTCACCGACAATTTTAAGCTGTTCGATAGCAGCAGGACGATAAACGTCACAGGCAATAAGCAAAGGGTGTCTTCCCTGAGCCTTAAAATGTCTTGCGAGTTTTGCGGAGTGGGTGGTTTTACCGCTACCCTGAAGACCGCACATCAAAACGATACACGGACCTTTTGACGGGAATTCAAGTCTTGCATTCTCTCCACCCATAAGGGAGGTGAGCTCCTCGTTAACGATTTTGATAACCTGTTGTGCGGGAGTAAGACTGTTTAGCACTTCCTGACCGACGGCTCTTTCGCTTACGGTTTTAACGAAGTCTTTTACAACCTTATAGTTTACGTCAGCTTCCAAAAGGGCGAGTTTTACTTCACGCATCGCATCTTTGATGTCGGCTTCGTTAAGTTTACCCTTGCTTTTTAACTTTTTAAAAGCAGCGGCAAGTTTATCCGAAAGACTTTCGAATGCCAAAGTAATCCCTCCCAAAGAAATAAATTAAGCAAAGTTTTTATCGATGTATTTTGTAAGTAAAGTACGGATGGCAACGGAATCTTCTTCAATAGCGGTAGAAGAAACAAAGCCTTCGTTTGTGCGTTCAATGTCGTTACAAAGTTCAACGACACGGTCTGTAAGATGCATAAGTTCTGTTATTTTCTCGGCAAAATGAAGTTTTTCCTCAAGTTCTGCAAGATATGCCTCTGAACGCTTGATGCTGTCACGGATACCCTGTCTTGACATATCGGTGTGCTCGGAAATTTCAGCGAGTGAAAGGTCCTGATTGTAATAAAGCTCCATAACATCTTTTTGCTTTTCGTTAAGCATATCGCCGTAAAAATCCAAAAGTACCGAAAAATGCAAATTTTTACTCATTTTTCATTCCCTCTTTTTTATTTTTTGCGATAGTTATTCATACTATGTATCAATTATACACTAAGTTTAATTTGCTGTCAAGTGATTTGCTTTACACCCGTGTAAAATATTTGGATATTTTTGATGATTTTTTTGTGAAAAAAGGAAAATGAGTTTACAAAAATTACCGCTTATAAAAAATTTCTGACGGATAACAATAATTATTGCAAACGCAAGAAAATTAAGGAGTGTAAAAACGATGAAAAATAGCAACAATATTATGGTTCCTCAGGCTAAAGAAGCTATGGAAAGATTTAAAATGGAAGCTGCAAACGAAGTTGGCGTAAACCTCAAACAGGGTTACAACGGCGACTTGACTTCCAGAGAAGCAGGTTCTGTAGGCGGTCAGATGGTTAAAAAGATGATCGAAGCTTACGAAAACGGTATGAAATAACTTTAAAAACAAGAAAACGGGGGCAACAGCCTCCGTTTTCTGCTATTTTTTTGTACTTACTCCGATACACATTCCTATAATTCCGCCAAGCGGAAGGAAGAGTCCTATGTTTTTAAATAAAATTCCAAGTAAAAGTCCACCCGCGATACCTATAAAAAAGTAAAGGGCAAATTTATTTTTCTTATCTTTTTCCCATTTTTTCATTAAAAGCACCTCTTTATATTCTATTTTAACCTATTTGAGCAAAAAGGTCAAATTATGCTAACCCAAAAGGCAAAAATAGTACTTGTAGGAGTTTTTTGTACGTAGTATACTTAAATCAAATGAACGAAAAGAGGTTTTGTGTATGAGTAAAATAAAAGTGGCTGTTATCGGTTGCGGTACTATCGCAACAAACGCACATATCCCATGTTATCTTAATAACCCCGACGTTGAAATCAAATATTTTTGCGATATTATCCCCGAACGCGCCGAGGAAAAGGTGAAAACTCACGGAGTTGGTATTGCAATTACCGATTATCACGATATTTTAAAGGATGACGAGGTTGAGGCAGTTTCCGTCTGCACTCCCAATAATCTCCATAATATTATTTCTATTGATTGTTTGCGTGCAGGCAAAAACGTTCTTTGCGAAAAACCTGCGGCACGTACGTATAAAGAAGCTCTCCAGATGCAGAAGGTTCAGCACGAAACGGGAAAAGTTCTTAACATTGGCGTTGTGAACCGCTTTAATACAGGTGTAAATAAAATCAAGGAAATTATCGACAGTGGTGACCTCGGTGAAGTTTATCACGTTTACGTAAGCTTCAGGGCACACCGTTCGATACCGGGTCTTGGCGGTATGTTTACCACGAAAGAAATTGCGGGTGGTGGAGTTTTGATTGACTGGGGTGTGCATTACCTTGATATCGTTATGTATTGTATGGGTGATCCTGCACCTGTTACTGTTTCGGGTGAAGCATACTGTAAACTTGGAAGAAATATTCCCGAATATTCCTATACGGGTATGTGGGCAGGGCCTCCTGATTTAAACGGAACTTATGACGTTGACGATTTCGTTACAGGTATGATAAGAACCGAGGGGCCTACCATCACCTTTAACGGTGCGTGGGCACAGAATATCGGAGAAAGTGAAACGTATATCGACTTTATCGGTGATAAAGCGGGAATTCGTTTGCAGTATGGTTCTGATTTTAAAATCTATACAGCTAAAGATCATACTCTTTATGAAATATCACCTTCTTATAAGGCGGATAACCCATTCCAGAATGAGATTGATTCGTTTATACGTTGTATTAAAACAGGGGAAAAATTACCTTCTCACATTGATACCGTTGCGATTACTGCTAAGATTATGCAGGGTATCTACGATTCTTCCGATACACACAGAGAAATTTCATTTTAACGGGGTGAAGTTATGAAAAAGATAGGACTTATTGATTATTTCCTTAACGAATGGCACGCCAACAATCTGCCTCAGTGGGTGAAGGATGCATCAAAAGGCGATTACGAAGTAGCATATGCTTACGGAAAAATTGATTCACCTGACGGAATGACTTCCGCTCAGTGGTGCGAAACGCACGACGTTACATATTGCGAAAGCATTGAAGAGGTTATCGAAAAAAGTGACGTGTTGATGGTGCTTTCTCCTGATAATCCCGAGATGCATAAAGAACTTTGTGATCTTCCTTTAAAGAGCGGAAAAATTACTTACGTTGATAAAACTTTTGCACCTGATTATCAGACTGCAAAGGAACTCGTAGAACTTGCAGAAACTTATAATACACCTATGTTTTCAAGCTCTGCTTTAAGATTTTCAAAAGAATTAGAAGGAATAGATAAAGAAGGAATAAGAACAGTTGCAACCCAGGGTCCTGGTGTAATTTCCAATTATTCTATACATCAGCTTGAAATGATAGTTTATCTTATGGGTGCTGAAGCTGAAAAAGTGATGTTTCTGGGAACGGAACAGTGTCCTCAGCTCGTTATAGCTTTTTCGGGAAACCGCAGTGCCGTTATGGGACAATACGGATGGGGTACCGAGTTTTCGGTGTTCGGAGCAAGAGATAATGATACTTATATCCAGATTCCTACCTGTCACGAATATTTTGAGCGTTTTGTAAAAGCGCTGCTTGAATTCTTTGAAAGCGGAATTCCGCCCGTTGATGCAAAAGAAACTCTGCTTATAGCAAAGCTTCGTGAAATTGGTATCAAAGCTTGTAACAAGCCTGGTGAATGGATAAGCTTATAAAAATTGTATTTCAAAAACGGCTCTTGCGAGTCGTTTTTGATTATGTTATAATATCTCCGTAAAAATTGTCGGAGGAAAGAAATGAGCAGATTATCAGCAGAATACGGTAAAAAATTTCATTGTGATATCGACAACTTCAAAAACCCGAAAGATTTAGGGTTTATAAAGGTGTATCAGTGCGGAGAAATGAGCTGTGAAGCAGGATACGTCGTTGAGAGTCACGTCCAGAGTTACTTTGAAATAAGTGCTTTTATCGGTGGTAAAGGGGTAAATTATTGTGGAGAAAACGAATACCCTGTAAAAGAAGGCGATATTGCGATAAATATTCCGGGCGACATACATAAAATTGTTTCTTCCGAAAAAGAACCTCTCAGATACCTGTATATAGCGTGGAAGTTTTCAGAAGGCCCTGATTTTGAGAAAATCAAGGAGTTTTTCAGTAAAATAACCTCTCCCCACGTTATGCAGGATAAATTTGGTGTTGCTTCGGCACTTTCAAAAACGGTAAATGAGTTTTATAATGATTTTGAGTTTTCAGGGGAAATGATAAAGGCTTTTGCTACACAGATTCTCTGTCTTGTTTACAGAACCTGGCAGAAAACAAATGCAAAGGTTCAGTTGCAGGATAACAAAGGTGTCGGAAGTACTGTATATAAAGCAATACAATATATTGACAACAATATTTTTGAGATTGATAACGTTCAGGCTGTCTGCGATAAGCTTTGTTATAATCCGAGTTATCTTTCAAGGGTATTCCGTCAGAAAACATCAAAAACGCTTCAATCTTACCTTAATGAAAGGAAGATTGAAGCGGCTAAAGAACTTCTTTTAAATAATAAAATGTCGGTGTCCGAAATCGCAGTGAAGCTTCATTTTGAATCAGTGCAGTCCTTCGGACGGATATTTAAAAAAATTACGGGAGTTTCGCCTTCAAAGTATCAGCAAAGGTGAGCCATAGCGGCAACCCAGTCGTTGTCTTCTGCCTGACTCTCGATTACAAAGCCTGTTTCTCTGAGTTTTGCGAGGACTTCTTCGGCTCTCTCACCGATAATACCTGAAACGATAAGCTTTCCGTCGGCTTTTACGTATCGTTTGAACAAAGGTGCCATTGCGATAATAACGTCTGCTACGATGTTTGCAACGATAACGTCATACTGCTTTTCACCGATTTTATCGGCAAGTGCCGTATCATCCAAAACGTTTCCGCAGTATACTTTGAAGTTTTCGTTGTCAACGCCGTTAAGCTCTGCGTTTTCGTGTGAAATTTTGGTGGCAAGTTCGTCGATGTCAATGGCAGTTACTTCTTTTGCACCGAGCAAAAGTGCGGCAATGGAAAGAATACCGCTTCCACAACCCATATCAAGCACGTCAAGACCATTAAGATTTATTTCGTCCAAAGTTTTAAGGCAAAGCTTTGTCGTGTGATGTCCGCCTGTGCCGAAAGCCATACCCGGATTAAGCAAAAGTGCTTTTTCACCGGGTTTTGTTTTATAATCTTCCCATTCGGGAACGATTGTAAGACGGTCACTTATTGTGATCGGGTGATAGTATTTTTTCCAGGCGGTTTCCCATTCTTCTTCCTCTTTGTAGGAGATTTCAAGGGAAAGTTTGCCTAAATCTATATCGTGGTCCTTCTGCAAAAATTTAAGGTCAGCTTTAATCTGATTTAAAATTTCAAATCCCTGAGGGTTGTCGGCGAGGTAAAATTTGATTTTGGTTTCGCATTGTTGCATCTTCATAAGCTCGTCGTCGACGTAATCCCAGTGGATGGTCGTATCGTTTAAAAATGCGTTGAAATCTTCGGCATCTTCGATCATAACACAGTTTACACCGTGTACCATCAGAAATCCCGTTAAAATTTCTATACCTTCTGTTTTGGTTTCAATACTGACTTCTGCCCAGTTCATATAAGTTCTTCCTTTCTTTTGGATATTTATATTGTAGCAGAAAATCTTAAAAATCACAAGCAAAAAGACGGGATAATTTATAAAACCTTGAGAAACACCGATTTTTTATCTAAAATTTTTGATTTTTTTGCGTTTTACCCCTTGAAAAATCTGAAATTGTTGTGTATAATGAAAACGATTACATAGGAGATATCCTGACATAAAAACTATAACTGGGCAAATTGAAAAGAGGCGTATACTTATGAAAAAGAACGTAGCTATTATCGGCTTCGGTGGAATGGGTGAATGGCACGGCAACAAAATCCTTGAAAACGGCGTTGTCAATCTTATCGGTATCTGGGATATTGATGAAGCACGTCGTGAATATGCAAAAGGAAAAGGTATCCGTGTGTATTCATCTCAGGAAGAAGTTCTTTCCGACCCTGACGTTGATATCGTAACTATTGCAACTCCAAATGACTGTCACCGTCCTATTGCGGAGGCAGCACTTGCTGCAGGCAAAAACGTTATCAGTGAGAAACCCGTAACCGATTCTTCCGAGAATTTACAGGCTATGATAGATGCTTCCAATAAATACGGAAAGCTTTTTACAGTTCATCAGAACAGACGCTGGGATGCTGACTTTTTGCAGATGAAAGAAATCTACAAGAGCGGTAAACTCGGTCTTGTACATGCTATCGAATCCCGTGTTCAGGGTTCACACGGAATCCCCGGTGACTGGCGCGGAGAGAAAAAACACGGCGGCGGTATGGTGCTTGACTGGGGTGTTCACCTCATTGACCAGGCTCTGCAGATGGTTGAGGAAAAAATCGTTTCCATCTACGCTACCATGGACCACGTAACAAACGAAGAAGTTGACGACGGCTTTAAGCTTGACATCACTTTTGAAAGCGGTCTTGTTTACCGAATTGAGGTTGGCACAAGCAACTTTATAAGTTTGCCACGCTGGTATATGGTGGGCAACAACGGTTCCGCTATCACTAATGGATTTAATCGCGACGGCAAAATCGTTTGCTGCGAAATCAGAAAAGACGTAAACGTAGTTCCCGTTAAAACTGCTGCAGGTCTTACGAAAACTATGGCACCGAGAAGTCCCGAAACTATTAAGGAATTCCCCTTGCCTGAGGTTGAGACCGACGTTCACGATTTCTATCGCAACGTTGCAAAAGCCGTTGACGGTATTGAGCCTCAGCTTATAACACATCCTCAGGTAATGAGAGTTATGAAAGTTATGGAAGCGGCTTTTGAATCTGACAGATTAAAACAGGTAGTGCCATTTAATGAATAAAAATAACGGCAGGGTTTAAACCCTGCCGTTATTTTTATTCTGTTTCAAGTTCAACGAATTTAAAGGTGGTGCAGTCTACAAGACCTCTGTTTGTAAGTCTGAGTTCAGGCAGACAAGCAAGTGCGATAAGTGACATCGTCATAAAGGGTGATACGATATCACAACCGATTTCTTTCCATGCTTTGTCTAAGTTTGCTACCTTTTCGCTCATAACTTCTGCGGATTTTACGTTCATAAGTCCTGCTAAGGGAAGCTCAACCACGCCGAGCACCTTGCCGTTTTGCACTGCACACATACCGCCGCCACATTCGATAAGAGTATTTGCGGCAAGAGCCATATCTTCATCGTTTGTGCCGATTACAAGTAAGTTGTGAGCATCGTGGGCAACGGTTGAAGCCATCGCACCGCATTTGATGTTAAAGCCTTTTACAAAACCGACACCGTGAGTAGCGGTGTTATTATGACGTTCAAATACAAAGGTTTTGAGTGTATCTTTTGAAACGTCGGATTCAATAAATCCGTCTTTTACGTCAAGGGTAATATGGCGTTCGTAATCTCCTACTCTTGCGGGGATGATTTCGATAGCTCTTACCGTAACTTTATCTTTTTTATCGGTTTTGATTTTAAAGGTATCGGGGGTGATTTTTTCACCGACGTGCATAGTGTTCATTGCAAAATCGGGGTAGTTGAATTCAGGGAATTCATACAGCATTTTGCCGTTTTCGGCAACTAAATCACCGTCAATGATAACTTTTTTAACGTTGAGGTCTGAAAGGTTGTCGATAAATACGATATCTGCACATTTGCCGGGTGCAATCGAGCCGATTTCGTTATCCATCATAAAGCACTGAGCACAGTTTATAGTAACCATCTGGATAGCTTCAACGGGGTCAATGCCTTCTTCAACCGCTCTTCTTACGATATGGTCAAGATGTCCTTTTTCAAGCAGAGTGTGAGGATGGGTATCATCGGAAATAAGCACTGCAAATCTTGAATCAATTTTACGTTCCGTTACTGCACGGCAAACTTCTTTCAAATCGTGCCATGCGGAGCCTTCCCTGAACATTGCGTACATACCAAGACGCATTTTCTCAAGTGAGTCTTCCCATCTTGTGGATTCGTGACAGCATCTCACACCACTGGCAACGTAGGACTGAAGTCCTTTTCCTGTATCGGGGATGGAGTAATGGCCTGTCGGAATTTTCTGTGCTTTTAAAGTTTCTCCAACAATTGCGTGAGTTTCGGGATTGCTGAAATTAATTCCCGGGAAATTCATCATTTCGCCAAGACCTACAACTTCATCAAGCTTTAACTGTTCTCTGATATCGTCGGAGGTGATTACGGCACCTGCATCTTCAAAACCCGGTACTGCAGGAACGCAGGACGGGAGAGTAAGCATCGCTTTAAGAGGTGTTCTTTCGGCATCTTTTATCATAAGCTCAACGCCTTTAAATCCCATTACGTTACAGATTTCGTGGGGGTCGTAGTAAATACCCGTTGTTCCGTGAGGAATAACCGAACGTGCATATTCACCCGCACTGAGCATAGAAGATTCAATATGTATATGTCCGTCAAGAAATCCGGGAGCGATATACATTCCCTCGGCGTCGATTACCTTTGTTGCTTCACCGATACAGTGAGAAGCGTCACCAACAAGAGCAATTCTTCCGCTATGAATAGCGACAGAAATATTTTCGATAATTTCTTTAGTGCAGACGTTTACGAGTTTTGCGTTTATAATTACAGTTTCTGCAGGAATATTTCCCATAGCAACTGCTGAAAGCTCCTTAGAGCATTCCCATAGCTGTTTTTTACAGAATTTATTAAACATTTTCATTCCTCCTTTTACTTAATTTTATCAAAAAACAAATAAAAAAGCAAGTAAAAAAGCACCCTTTTGGGTGCTTTTTGGTTTAGTTATTTGTAGCAACAAAAGTGATGCTCTTGCTACTCCAGAAGTCGGGAGTGAAAACCATTTCAATTTCTTGCCAGTCTTTTGGCACTTCATAACCAATTACTCCGTTCATTTTTTTGCCGGGTGCAACTGTTCCGTCTAACTGATTTTTGCTTTCTTTTTCCATCAGTGCACCTAAACTGTAATTACAAGTGTATCCGTCGCAGTATGCCTCAAAACACATCATGGAAGAAATGTTAAGTTCTTCATTGGAATTATTCGCAATATCTAATTCAAAGAGAACATAAACATTTCCTTCTGTCGGTTCGTTAAATGTAGAGCCGTAATTTTCGCTCACATCTACAAAAGTAACCATTACATCTTTTAATTCTGCAGTTTCTCCAACGTAAAACTTATCTTTTTCTTCAGAAGGAGTGGAAGTGGTTTCAATATCACTTACAGATACAGTATTTGTATCAGTAACAAGCTTAGCATCATTATCACCTGAAGCAGATGCTACTGCAATAACCACGACAACAACAAGCAACCAAAACCAAACTTTCTTATATATTGGCTTTTTCGTTTTGACTGCACAACCACAGTTAACACAAACTACCGCTTTGTTATCAATTTCTTTGCCACAACTTTTACAAATTTTCATAATAACACCTCTTATTGTAGAATATAGTAGTATTTTATCCTACTTTATCGCATTTGTCAATAGTTTTTCGTACTTTGTATTATACTAGTTGATATGAGGTGGTAATATGAAAGCTTTGAAAGAAAAAATAAGTATAACTATAGATTCTGATTTGTTGGAAATTTTGCGCATTAAGGCAGAAGAAGACGATCGTTCTCTTTCACAATATATTAATTTGGTTTTGAAAGAGCAGTTAAAAAAAGAAAATGAGAAAAAATAAAAGCACCCAAAAGGGTGCTTTTTTGTTTTTAGAAGAATACGCCTTTTGCCTGTTCTTTGATTTCTTTGGAAGCGATGAAAGGAATTCTTGTTGTGTAGCCGTTTTTAGCTGCAACAATCATCTTTGTGGGCCATGCGAAAATATCTCTGTTCCACTGGTCAACAGTGTCGTTATAAAGCTCTCTTGCGGCGGTGATTTCACGCTGTAAGTACATATTCTGCTGCATTGCATCTGCAATTTCCTTGTGAGCCTGTAAATCGGGGTAGCTTTCAACTGCAACGTTGATGCTTCTTGCAATATTTTCTACCTGACTTTCAATACCGTTACGTGCTTCGTCTTTATCGGCACCTGAACGGTATTTAGCAATATTTTCAAACGTGCTCTTGTCAAGGTCGATTGCTTTGTCAAGAAGTTTTGCACAGTTCTGGAGCACCATTACACGCTGTTCTAAGTAGTTGTCAATCTGGGAAGCGTTTCTCTGGATTTTCTGCTGAAGCTGGTCAAAGTGTTTCTGAGCGCCTGTCTTCATAAAGAGGAAGATAAGACCGGGGATAATACCTAAAAGCCATAAGCAGATTTCAAAAAACTTGGAGCCAAATCCTACTTCTGCACGGATTTTAGTTGCGTTTACGTTTACGTCAAGACCTTCTTCCATTACCTGAGGGTTGAGTTCATCTAACTGTTTAGCCATTTTAAAAATCTCCTTTACAATTTAAATATACAAAGACCGTTTTTTGTTGCCAATGCACTGACGGCTTTATTTGTTTGTGTAACGCCAAAATTGGTTATATGCTCGAGGGGTATGTATTCATCCCACGGAACGGATACGTTGTGCCAGTGCCCGTCGCCGCCGCGTACCGAAACTATATCAACACGTTTTTCTATATCATAAGAATAGGCGGTAACGGTGGTTTTGTCAACCCCGTTTTCGGTGGAAATATAGCTTGATTTGAGTATTGCTTCAGTTTTTGTGTCGGGATGCACGATGTCTTTTTCATTTACGAGGTTTGCAAGTGTTTCGCTTTCTTTTAATGAATAAAGCTGACTGTAGTCGGGGATGGGTTTTAACGAATGAACGGGTCGTTCCTGATAAGCGGGAATTGCAAGAACAGGCGCTAAATCAAAGTAAATTGCTTTAAAGTATTCGGCATTCTGTAAAAGGAAGTTTTGCTCGATTATTTCAAATGAGTGTGAAGTAAAGCTGTACGTTGGTAAAACGAGGTTTCGGTTTTGAGAGTGAACAGACGAAATAGTATTCATCCTTTTGGTTTTCATAAAATTAAAATCGTCACCGTAGCCTGTCTTTGACAAAATCAAATCGACCATATTTGTCTGTGCAAGTGGCGTGAAAAGGGTCCTGAACTGCACTTCATCGGTTCTGTCGAGAGCATCAAACAACACTTCGAAATCCGAGTTTGCCATACTCGTGAAATCGTCCCCTTTTTTGAGGGCTCGGGAAGCTTTTCTGTCAAGGCGTTTTTCACCGCGTTTTATATATCGCTCGATAGCTTTTTCGCTTTTGTTATGTAAGTTTGTGGCATCACGGAAAAAGCAAAGGTCGGGAGCCGCCTGAGCTCCGTAGTTCAGCACAACTTCCGTGTGGTAAAAAGGTTTTGGCTTTGTGACGGATGCCTGTAAACGCTCAGTTCTTCTTCTTGTTTGCATTTTTCCGTCGGAATCTCTGTAAGTTTCGGTCCAGGAAATGGTTTTGTAGCCGTAATAGGTTTCAGTGCCCATTCTGTGCACCAGTCTGTTTTCAAAAACAAAAGGATTTTCGTTATATTCACCCGATAAAACGTCTAAGGTGGATTGCTCAACGTCGGTATCACTGTGGAAATCATAGTTGATTTTCATATTAGATTCCTGTTCAACAGTGAACTGGGGCATAAATTTTAAAAGAGGCATTGTTTCTTCGATTAATGTTATCGAATCCCACTCTTTGAAAAGTGCTATAAGCGGTTTCATCTGCTCGTTTGCAAGAGTTAAAAACTCTGAAGCCTTCTGGTCTGCAAAATTTACTTCGTCCTTTAATTCTTTGATTTGCGGATTAAGTTTTAAAATTGCTACGGGGATAAGTAATACCGAAATCCACATCAGCACCCTGAAAAATTTACGCCATCTGAGTTTTTTCTTTACGTCGGAAAGCCTTTCGGTATAGATATTATATTGCTTTACCGTTTCCTTATTGGCATCAACGTCAACACCTGATTCTTTTGTGAGCTTTTCAAAAAGCTTTTTGGTGTTTTCAAAATGAAGGGGCTTAAGCTTTTTTTCATACTCTTCTAAGGGATTGTATATTGCCGTGTCCATATTATCACCTCTTACGACATATTATAACATATTTTTGAAATAATGCAAATAAAAAGACACCTGATAGCGTCTTTTTTATCTTGCGTTTTTACGGTATCCGAGTGGTGTGATACCTTCGTTTTTCATAAAACATTCCGAGAAATACGACGGATTTGAAAAACCGCACTTCTCACTGATTTCGGCGATGGAAAGATTCGTTGAAAGCAGGAATTCTTTTGCGAGTTCCAGTTTTTTTGACGTTATATACGAATGAATGGTGATGTTTTCAGTCTTTTTAAATTTTGCGTTGATGGCATAAGGATGATAACCAAACTTTTTAGCTATGTCGATATTGTTTATTCCCAAAAGAAAGTTGTTGTCGATATAATCCTTAATGCGCATACAGATATTTTCTTTGCCGATATTTATAAGTTTTTGATTATTCTTTTCTTTTCTTGCGAGTTCGACCAACAGTTTTTTAAACATTGCCGACGCGATTTCCTGAGAATGCGGATTGTTTGAATTGATTTCCTGGCACATTTCCTTTAGTGTAGCAGTTGAAGACCAGGTGTCACTAAGATGCAGTATACGGTCAAATGGAGGCAGACTGCAAGTTGAAAAAACCTTATCTTTTTTAAATCTGTCAAGACCTGTAGGTGCCTGTGGCGCACTTCCGTAATTATCGGTAACGAAATCAAAATTTACTATAATATGATTTGAGTAATCATATTCATTTATCAACATACGGTAAGCTATGTTGGGAGGAAACATCAGGGTTTCCCCTTTGTTGACGGTAATTTCTTCAGTATCGAAAACGGCGGTAAAGCCCCCTTCAAGTACGTGAAAAAGTCTGAAATCATACGCTTTGTACGTTTCGGGATAACTTTCGCTTACTTTTATCGGTGAACAAAACCGAATGTAGGGGTTAAATTTTCTTATATCCATATTTTTTCCTCTTTTTTATTTGGTTTGTTATATTTTTGATTTGGATTATATATTGATTATAAATCAGTTTTTAAGTAAAATCAAGTATAGGAATAATCTATAAGTCCAAATTTTGATAATTTCAGGTGGTTTGGATTCGTCAGTTACCCCCACGATAAAAAGAAAGGCGGTTATAAAATGGATAAACTTAACGTTGCTGTTATCGGATGTGGAGAATTTGCCGCATTTTTCGTTCCTCTTTTTCAGAAACATCCCCACGTTGGAGAGGTATACGTTTGTGACCTTATTGATGAAAGAGTACAGGACTACAAAAATCGTTTCGGAAGTAAAGTGATTCCCACGTTTGAGGATGCTATAGAAAGAGACGATATAAACTGTATTGCAATCTTTACTGAGCGTTACAGCCATGCAGATCTGGCTGTTGCAGCACTTGATGCAGGCAAACACGTATACAGTGCAGTGCCTATGGCGTGTTCTGTTGAGGAATGTAAGCGTATAATCGACGCTGTTAAACGTAACAAGAAAACCTATATGATGGGTGAAACCTGCGTATATTATCCCTGTTCCATGTTCTGTAAAGAACAGTATGAAAAAGGTGTTTTTGGTGATTTTATTTATGGAGAATCTCAGTATTTCCACGATATTTCACATTTCCCTCAGGCGTACAAGGATGATATCAGTTGTTACACACTTCCTCCATTTTATTATCCCACACACTCAACGGCGATGCTCCTGAACGCAACAGGCGCATACGCTACAAAAGTAACTGCTTTTGGCGTTTGTGACAAAGATGAACGCTATAAAGATGGAAATAACCCCTGGAACAATCAGTTCTCCAACGAATTTTCTCTTATGCAGTTGAGCAACGGCGGTGTTGCAAGAATTTCTGAATGCAGACGTATCGGTTACAGATCTCCCTCGTCCTATATCAGTGGATTTTATGGAACAAAGGGCGCTTATCAGTTCAGTAACGCGCAGCATATCGTTACCAAACTTACCAAGGAGGGCGTTGACGTAATGGAAGTCAGTGATACCGTAAACCCCGTTGATATGACGGCTCACAAGGGTGACGAAGACTTCAAACACAATGCCGCAAACCATAAATGGCAGTGGAATTCCTTCTCTCCCGTACAGAGCAATGAAAAAGCAAGATTGCCCGAAAGCTATGACGAAATCGCAGAAATCAACGGACATATGGCATCACATCAGCTCCTTATCGATGATTTCTGTACCTGCGTATACGAAGGGAAATTGCCTTACGTAAACGCATGGCAGGCTGCAAGATACACAATCCCAGGTATCATAGCGCACGATTCCGCGTTGCAGGGTGGCGTTCCTATGGACATTCCCGATTTCGGAGACGCACCAAATGATGAATTCTAATAATTTAATTGCACAGATTATTGGCTTTGTGCCGCTGACACTATCTATTTTTATTTTTCTGCAAAACAGCCGTAAAAAAATAGTTATTTTAAAGGGTTGTTCTGATTTCCTCTGGGCCGTACACTTCTTTGTTTTAGGGGAATTCACCGGAGGAATTGTCAATCTGGTCAACACGTTACGCAACGTGATTTTCGCTCACAGGGGAAAGAAATGGGTAGACCATGCTTTTATTCCGATACTTTTTTGCGTATTTACGTTGCTCAGTGCATTGCCTAGCTTTGCGGGAATAAAGAGTTTGCTCCCAATCACAGGCTCATGTATTGCAGTCGTAGGATTTTGGCAAAAAAACGTTAACTCTTTGCGAATTTATAATCTTGTTGCCGTAACGTTGTGGCTTATATACGGATTTCTTGTTTTTTCCATATCCACGATTCTTTGCAATTTATTTTCAATTACTTCAATTTTGATTTCTTTTATCAAAAAGCCTGCTGCAACTGAAACTCAGGAAAAATAAAATCTTTTCTGCAGAACAAGAAAAAACCTGCAATCCCGAATGGGATTACAGGTTTTTTTGGTAAGTTGCACCGATTTAGATGCTAATGTAAATTATATTTGTTTCCATTTAAGTGAAGCTATTGATACCGCACCTTTATGGGGAATGTTCTTGCCGAGCCAACCGCAGGTTGTAATATAATAATCTTCTCCCACCTTAAGAATTTCAGAAGCGTGACCATAAAGCTTTGTGATTGGTTTTGTTCCGTTTCCCTCTCCGTTATATTCTCCAAACGATTTAGGATTATCGGAAGCAAACACCAATGTGTTGTTATAGGTTTCATCTGAACAATCTGTATAAGTAATGAAAAGATAATAAACGCCGTCTTTGTTAACAACAAAAGGCGACTCTATAGCACCCCAAGCGGGTTTAAGTGGTGCTTCGTCCCCAGATGTAAGCGCATATCCTATGAAATCCCAATCTAAAAGATTGTTTGACGAGAAGCAAGAGACTGCACCTTTTTGGTTGTAAACACCCACAACATACATCAAATATTCGTTTTCGGATACTTGTAAAACAAAGTGGTCGCGATGTGCCCCCATCATTGGCTCATTGTTTAGCGTTACTTTTGTTCCAAACCACTCATACATATCAAACGACACTGCTAAAGAAGTGGGAGAGGGGCCGTAAAACATATAAAAGTTTTCGTCTTTTTTTATAACGCAAGGCGCCCACGCAAGAGTGCCCCTATCAATTGAGCGACCGACTTCGCGCATAGGCTCATAGAGAGTTTTTCCCACGCCGTGAACAAAGTATCTTTCGTGGCTTGGCTTGCCCTCAAAACTTGTAATACCAAACAAGTGCCAATTCCCATCCGGGCCAACTACAATACTATGATCGTTCACATAGTTTCCGTTATCGTGTGGCGCAAAAAGAATTTTCCATTCCCCTGAAATATATGGAATTTCCATAAAATTACTCCTTTACTGTGCTTTCCACAGCATAGTTTTTTAGATAAAGTTTTAGCAATTTAGATATCAGCATTAAAACTATTTGATAAATTCTATATTTATCGTTCTGATTATATCATGAAATTTTAAACTTTTCCACTAATATTTTTAAGATTTAGTTCAAGTCCTCCCCAAAAGCCTTTTAGAGAGGAAGATATCTATAAAATTTAGTTGTGAAAATTTGTATAGAAAAAGTCCGAAATCGTTATGGTTTCGGACTTTTCTGCGACGATATCTAAATCGGTTCGGAATGTTGGTTGCGGAGACAGGACTTGAACCTGCGCCCTGTTGCGGTGCCCAAAACGGAGACCATATCGTCATAATATTCTATGTTGTTTATCCTTCTTAGAATATAATCATAACAAACTGAATATAAAAATGCCCAAAATAATCAGTGCATTTCCAGCAATGCGACTCTTTGTAATTGTTTCTTTGAGTATCAATTTCGAGAGCACTACAACAAGAACCGAAGCCATAGAATTTATTACTACCCCGAATCTATAATCTATTTTTGTGTATATAAACACATTGAGTACGAGTACACCAAAATAGCACATATAGGAAAATAAAACATAGGGATTTATGTATTCAAATATAAGTCCATTATGCTTTTTATTGGCACTAATTTTAAGAATTACCTGCGAAAAAGCCGTTATTGCCGCACTTAGGAGCATTAATACATAAAACAACCAGTTATTCATCTTTCATCACCACAATTCCGAGAATGATTAACATCGTTCCAATGATATTTCCAATTGTAATATGTTCGGAAAATATCAGAACCGCCCAAAGTAAACTCCAGATATTATATACAGCTTTATGTGCATAAGCCACATGAACGTCAAAACGTTTTAGTGTCTGTTGCCAGAAGAATGCGTATATTCCGCAGTTTAAAAGCATAAGGGCACCAAAAAGCATAGTGTGAAAATCGAAAATGCCATTTTGATTTACGCTGTTTGCCGCACATTTTGAAAAAATACCCGTAAGTGAAAATATTAAAATATTAAAATGTAAAAGTAATAGGCTTTTGTATTTAGGTTTACTCATATTTATTTTCCTTTATAGAATGAATGAATCAGTTCCGAAACATATTCCGCATCTTTATTTGTCATATCCATATACATCGGGAGTCTTACAAGTCTTTCGGACGTGTTTGTTGTATATACGTCCTCACCGCTGAATCGTGAGCATTTTAATCCGAAAGGTGCAGAATGAAGGGGGACATAATGGAAAACGCTCTGTACACCATTAGTTTTAAGATATTCTATAAGGCGTGTGCGCTCATTGATATCACGGGTTTTAAGATAAAACATATGGGCGTTATGCTTGCAATGTTCAGGTACAACAGGAAGAACAATATGTTCCTTGTCTTCAAGCTCTTTTAAGTGTTTGAAATAGCAATTATATATTTCAAGTCTTTTTGTATTAATTTTTTCCGCTTCAAGAAGTTGTCCGTAAAGATATGCTGCAGAAAGTTCACTCGGAAGATAGGAAGAGCCCTCGCTTACCCAAGTGTATTTATCAACCATTCCAAGCAAAAACTCTGCGCGATTTGTTCCTTTTTCCCTAATTATTTCTGAACGAATATTATTCACTTCATCACGAACAAGCAAAGCTCCGCCTTCGCCCATTGTATAGTTTTTTGTTTCATGAAAGCTATAAGTACCAAAGTCACCTATGGTTCCAAGTGCTTTGTCTTTGTAAAAAGCATTTACACCTTGCGCAGCATCTTCAACAACTTTGAGTT
Source organism: Oscillospiraceae bacterium (assembly GCA_045121595.1). Classification (GTDB taxonomy): domain Bacteria; phylum Bacillota; class Clostridia; order Oscillospirales; family Ruminococcaceae; genus Fumia. The sequence goes on from JBGVGI010000028.1 coordinate 88,025, forward strand.
TGTATTGTTCTGCTATTTCAAGTATATCATCCATTTCACAACCGACACCTGCATAGTGGACGGGGACAATGGCTTTTGTTTTATCTGTGATTGCTGCTTCAATAAGTTTTTCGTTTATGTTCTGTGTATCGGGACGAACGTCGACAAAAACAATTTTTGCACCGCGAAGAACAAAGGCGTTAGCCGTTGAAACAAAGGTGAACGACGGCATAATAACCTCATCACCGGGATTTATATCGCACAGAAGTGCAGCAAGTTCAAGTGCATGGGTGCATGATGGTGTAAGAAGTGCTTTTTGTGTTTTATATGTATCTTCAATCAGTTTGTTACAAAGTTTTGTATATTTGTTATCTCCGCAGAGCTTTTTTGAAGCAATTGCATCGGTAACATATTTTTCTTCAGTTCCTAAAACGGCAGGAATATTGAATGGGATTTTTATATTGCTCATTTTATCTTTATATCTCCTTTATAAGATCGGCAAAGGCGTCTTCCAAACTGTATAGACAATTAAAATCCAGTTCTTTTTTTGCCTTTTTTACGTCAAGGAAGGTTACAGAGGTATCTTCCTTTTTATCTGTTAAAAGAATTATTTCTGATTTTGATCTAAGTCCTTTTATAACTGCATCAGCAAGCTCTTTCGAAGTAGTACCAACACCGGAACCTATATTGTATACGCCATCTTTCGCGTATGCTTCAAGTGCTTTTTTTATTCCGAGACAAGCATCTTTTACATAGATATAATCTCTTTTTCCTTCGGCTTTTCCAAAAACAGAAAGTGCATCACCGCTAAGAGCATTTTTGATAAAAAGGTCTATCATATATCCGCCCTCTGATTTGCCAATCACCTGCGAAAGACGAAGGGTTTTTATATTCATACCATAATTTCGGTTATAATACTCACAAAGCAATTCACCTGTATATTTGGATATACCATAATAGTTTATAGGTGCAATATCGCCATTTTCAGAAACAGGAGAAGCTTGCGTGTTGGAATACACACATCTTGAAGATGCATATACCACATTCTTTATCCCAAGCGCTTTGCAGGCTTCAAGAGAATTTTCAACAATTTTTATATTATCTTCATAAAGGGAAAGCGATTGTTCTTCCTTTGCGTTTACTTTTTTAGCTGCAAGAATTACAGCGCTGTCGCAACCATCAAGTGCAGATAAAAGCTCATTATAACTATAATCACTTGTAGTTCCTGCTTTTCTTGAAACATCTATTATGTCAAAGTTATCCCCATACATTTCTTTGAAGCAGTTTCCGATAAAACCACTACCGCCTATAAGAGCTATTTTGTGCGGAGATTTGAACATTCTATAACCGCACTTTTCCATGTATCCGTTCATTCTGCGCACTTTATCACCGGTTTTGTAGTAAAAGCATTTGATGTTACCTGCATAATCTTTGTATTTTGCTTCATCAAATTCTGTATCCGGCGCCTCACAGAAAAATTCCGTGTGCATAGGCGCATCGCTTACTGCATAGGAAATTTCAGGAAGATTTCCTTCAAGAAAATGTGTCATTGTTATATCAAGAAGATTCACACCTGAATATTCATTTATAAGTTTCCACATATGGCATCCGTCAAGGCGTGGCGTCACTTCTATAAGATATGGATGCCCATTTTCAATTTTAATTTGAAAATATACTGGACCATTATTTATTTCAAGCTTTAAAACAGCTTCCGCCACTAACTCAACCACAAGTTGTTTTGTTTTGGTGTTTTCGTATTTTGACGGCAAGTGATGTGCCTTTATAATGCCTCCCGGTAAATCTTTAAAGGATTCGCGGTCTGACAACATACTGAATATAATTTTTCCATTATGTACATAAGCATTAACGGAAACTTCATCTCCCGAAATGTATTTTTCAAGAATAACTTGTCCGCTTTTGGAATAACCTATGGATGCTTCAAAACATTTTGAAAGTTCTTCAAAAGAAGATACGGAATATACACCTCTTTGCCCCTGGGAATCAACCGGCTTTATCATCATAGGGTAAAAGTCAGCTTTTTTTGCCTGTTCCAAATCAGAGCAATACATAAAAGGCAGATTAAACTTACTTGTGCCTAAAGCATTTCTCATAAGGTGTTTGTTACAACAAATTTCAGCAGTTTTGCTTGATACAAAATGAAACATATCAAGGTCTTCTGCAACCTTACAGAAGGTGGGAACTGCAATATCACTTCCAACAGAATAAATATAATCGATATTATTCGTTTTTACATATTCTGCGACCTTTTGCACATCAATAATGTTAATCTGTTCAAAGTAATCAAGCAAGGGGATACCGCTGTCTGTATTGGTGTAGCTGACACCGTGTACCTCGAACCCTTTTTCTTTTGCATATTCAATCAAATCTATCTGTGCGTTACCTGCGCCCAGAATAAGCAATTTCTTTTTCAATTTCAAATACCTCTTTTATTTTCCTTTGTGTCTGTTCTGATAATATACTGAGGTTCATGCGTTATTATCATAAACATTCTGACGATATACTCACCGATTATTCCGAGGGACATAATGACAAATCCCGCACATAAAGCAATCACCGAAGATAAAAGCGCAGTGTCATTGCCCGATACTATCCCGCACATAAGCAAAACCACACTAAACAAAGTTATTGCAATGCCAAACTTACCAACAAGTCTTATCGGTTTTGCGGAATAATTAAGAAAAGCAGACCATAATTTGAGTAATTTTTTTAGGTTATAACCTGATTTTCCGTACTTGCGGTCAAAATGCTCAATATCTGCATTCGCAACCTTTGCAGTTGTCCTTAAAAATAACCCCTGCAAATTTGTATACGTACTCTCACTTTTAACAATTTCATCACGGACAAAACTGCGGAGAATATACATAGGACAGGCTTTCAAATCTTTTGGCTTATTGATTAAATACCGTACCGTCATATTATGCAATTTACTTTCGATGTTCCTGAGCAAACTATGGTGACGCTGAGGAAATCTGCCGTAAACCATATCATAGCCTTCTTCAAGCTTATCAATAAGTTTATATATCTGTGACGGATGTGTCTGAAAATCATCATCCATACCGAGAATATAATCGCCGTCAGCATACTTCATTGCGGCAAGTATTGCATTGTGCTGACCACAATTTTTTGCAAGGTCTATTCCTGTAACATAGGTATACTCACAAGCAAGACTTTCTATCACACTATAGGTATTGTCCTCCGAACCGTCATTTACAAGAATAAATTCATAGTCATATTTATTTGTTCTGTCAAATTCAGCTGCTGTAAGTTTCACCACATCTGCGATGGATTTTTCTGAATAATAGCAGGGAATTATAACTGATATTTTCTTTTTATTCATCATCTACCACCATATATACATAAAGTATGTCTTTTGTTGTCTGAACCTTATCAACTTCTACGAGTTTTTTGTTGTATATATCCTTGAGAGGCATAGTTATACCTTTTTTAGGAGCAACTCTGGTTACAAAATATACGTCGTGTTCTTCGCTTAAAAGACCTTCGATTGACGTTTTAAATCCGAATTTTTCGTTTCTTGCATAATAGCTTGGTGAACGCGCATTCCAGGACCCCATAGATTCTGTGTTGATAATTTCACCTTTTTCACAGGTTGAGAAAACATAGTTTGTACAGTTGATGAAATTTTTGGTGTCGTAGAAAAAGAATTTATCAGGGTATTTCGACGCGTAATCATTGAGGGCGTGAAGCAAGGGGTTGTTTGTTTCTCTGAGTACAAGGGACTTGCTCTTGAGGTCACTTTGCATATTTGCTGCATAAGCAACAACCAAAGCCGCAACACCGCAAACCATTACATATTTCCATATTTTTTCTAATGGGATATTGATTTTCTTGTCCCAGAATTTTTTGAACGAGATTTCCCCCTTATCAATTATCGAAAGTATGGTAAGGGTACCTGTAACAGCCATGGCAAGGAGCATAAGGTCAATAAGTCTTGCCATTACTCTGCCGTGGAATTTAAGATAGGTTATTTCGAGCAAAAATCCTGCAACGGTCGCAATAAAAATTATATCCAGTTTTTTCTTTTTAAAGGATAAAGTAAGGCAAAGTGCAAGTAAAATAAAGATATATATTGCACAGTATTTAACAGTTGCGTCACTTGAAGAAAACCACTGGGAAAGCCCGTCGTTGAAAGCAACAACCAGGCGGTCTGCGAGGTTGGTTTTAGTGGTTTTTATATCTTCCATATAGTCTGCAATTTTTGTAAGATTCTCTGTATTGACGCTGTCATCAATGTCAAGGAATCTGTCAGCTACTGCTCTGTAGGTAATTTCATTTATCCCGTTGGATACATAAAACGGCATATTTTCATAGTAACCGGGAATTGAATCGTAGTCATAGATCAATGCTCTGACTTCTTTGAATTCCTTGAACTCCTGATAACCGTCACGATGCCATGATATCGTATCGATACAACCTGATACAGAGCACAAAATCAACGTTGCACATCCGTAAACCAGATATTTTTTAAGGGAGCGTTTTTCCTTGATAACTCTCACAGCAACAATAAGCATAAGTATCGGAATAAGCAGATAAAAAGCTTTTGTTCGCACCGAAAACGACATTACCGAGCAAAATGCTGCAAGGAAAATATGTCTTGAATTTTTCTTTTCGGGCATTTCGTAAATAAGTGCAATAGCACCTACCCCCATAAAGGCAGAGGTAAGTGTGTACTGTGGCATACAGATATACTTTTGTATAATGAGTATAAAAAGCATAGCATACGCGCCGATGCCTACGAGACAACAGTTTTTTTCGTATGCTTTTTTTATACAATAATAGCCAAAAATACAAGACGGAACAAACATACAAAACATTGTAAAAAGTCCGTACCACGGAATTGCTGTCGTAATACTATAAAGCCCTGACAAAAGAAGACCTATGGGGTATCTCATAAAAACAATATCCGCACATGGTGTCCCCGTATAAGCACCCGAAACGATGGTCATCATTCTAAAATCATCGTTTGTATACCATACGGGAGGGTACACTGAAATAACGAGCGCAAAGAGCAAAATATTCGATAAAACAGTGGACAGCAAAATAATAGCTTTATATTTATTCCGTTCTGATAATCCGAGTTTATCAAACCATCGGCTCATACTTGCTCTCAATTTCCTTTTCAGTCCCTTCTTGTGTTACTGAGATTTCAATGTTGTCAGTTTTCTTTTTACGGTCAAGATACCCTTTGAGAAGAAAACCACCGACTGTTCCCAAAACAGCAATCAAAATCATATACATCATAAACTGGAAAGACGTATATCGTTTGGTGTAAACAAAACTGTCATATTGAAGTCTCAGGGTATATATGCTGAAAGTATCCTCACTGGGAGACGTAACAAGCAAATTTATAAGTACCGGTGCATCGTCATCCATAGCTGTGGGTCCAAAAACCTGAACCATATCACTTTTGTCAGATGGATACGCCTGAATATCAAGGTTTTTTACTTTTTTAGGAACCGACAGTTCATAGTAATATCGGTGTGGGGATATTCCGGTTACGGGAACAGCGCCGCCGTTGATTCTGATGGACGATATAACCGCTGTATCTTTTATAGGTGAGGTGATTTGTGCTTTGCGGTACAGATTAAGGTAATAGGTCTTTGTGGTACCCGTTGCTTCGGTAACCTTTAAACTGAATTCAACACGCTCACCTTCAGGGATTGTTCCGTCAGGGTTTAATTCATCTCTGCAATTAACTTCAACAACAGCATCAGGGTTTATAGTCTGCCATGTTACACACGCATCTTCAAAAGTTTTGATGTTGTTTTCCAAAATAGCATAATACGTAATACGATAACGGCTGAATTGCGGTGCAAAAATACCTTTATCCACGTCAAGGTAGGTAAGACCTGTCCATTTGATGTTATCAATTGAATCAAGACCGACGTAGATGTAAAGTTCATATGTGACGTCTTCAAATTCACCGATAGGGTCAGAAACCGTTACCGTAACGAGGTTTCCGGAATCACCCTCTGCATTTATTGTGTCATCGCCTTCAATTATGAACTCAAATCTTTCGTTGGTAAGGCGGGGAGCTATAGTCAGGTCGATAGAATAGGATGCCAGATATACTTCATAGTAATAAACGTCAGGTTTGAATTCATCCATAAAAAAGCCATCTTCAACGTAGATATCCTCAACCATATACTCCTGCGATGCAGCATATGAAATGCTTGGCATACTACATAAAAATCCGCTGACTATCATCAGCATCAACAGCATTCTCGCAATTATCTTCATTTTGAATGCTCTCCTTTTAAAAGACAAAAATTATTAAGCGCAGTACTTCCTTTTTTAAGGGAAGTACTGCTTCTTTTTAAATTCTATGCAGAAAAGTTAAAGGTAATATCGTAATATCTTGTTTCACCAAGCATTGTGATCTTGGTGCTTACTGTAAGGCTGTCGGATGTACCTTTTTTGATGGTGTATGTTCTGCTTGAAGAATTATAAATTACTTTGTTTCCGTTATAACTCTTCATCCAGATCTGCGCCTTACCTGCTTCACATTTCTGATCGATATAGAGTGTGATTTCATTGCAACCTTTGTCTACATTCATTGTGACAGCTTTTGCTTCGTGGTCAATGGAAGCAACGGATGCGTTATCAGCTTTGACGTCGTCAAAGCCCCATGCACCGGGTGTGAATACTGTTGTGATGGTATATTCTTTTGTTATACCACCCAATGAAATTGCAGCTTTAGTGCTTACTTCATTGTTATTAACAAAGCAAACCTGATATTTCTGGTTGGTTGAATCATAACTTACACGGTTGTTCATATAGTTTGTAAGTTTGATTTTTCCTTCGATATCCTCTTGCTGATGATAGATGAATACATCTTTTGCATCATCGTTTGCAATGATTTTAATAGTCTGCGCGTTGTGGTCAACAATAACATCTTTTGCATTGTCACATTTTATGGTGTCGAATGTGAAATCAAATGGTGTGATGTTATATTTTACCTCAAGGTCATAAATTTCGGTTACGTCATCTTTGGTAACTTTTGTAGTTACTGTTACGTTGTCACCACCGATGGTATAGATTTTATATGAACCTGCAGGATCATAATTTACCTTGTAACCGTTGTAGCTCTTCATTTTGATTGTTGCACCGGGGTTGTATTCTTTCTGGTGAACATAAAGGAGGAGACAGTTGGAGTCGTCAACCTCAACGTTAATTTTTTTGTTTTCGTGGTCAACCACTATATTTTTGCCGTTAGCTGTTCTGATTGAAGTGAAAGGTTTGTTGGCAGGGTCTTCAACGTTAACGAAGTTAACTGTGATATCGTAAACTTCTGTTACTCCGCCGATTGTAACGTTTGCAAAAACGGTTACATATTTCTGGTCGTTAACGGTGTAAATTCTGTATACGCCTGTTGAGTTGTATTTAACGGTATTGCCGTTATAGCTCTTCATCTTGATTGTTGCACCGGGATTGTATTCTTTCTGGTGAACATAGAGCATAAGGTGATCGCTGTCATCAACTTCAACATAGATTTTCTTGTTTTCGTGGTCAACTGTAATGTTCTTGCCGTTTTCAGTTCTGATGCTTTCAAAGTCAAAGGATGAAGGTTCGTTGGGTTCTTCGGATACATCGGGAGTTTCGGGAACACTGGGTTCATCGGGTTCTTCGGATACATCAGGAGTTTCCGGCTCTTCTGTTTCTACCTTTTCAAATTTAGCAGTATAAGTTTTATCTTCTGTTACATTTTCAACAACAAATTCTTCAGTTTCGCAAACCTTGTTTTCACCGTCAAACCAGCCGATAAATTCATATTCTTCGTTTGCGGTTGCATTAAGGGTTACGCTTTCGCCTTCTTTTACTGTTGAAGTACCTTCTGCATTACCGCCTTCGGTTGCAACTGCGGTTATTGTATAGTAAGAAACTTCTACAATATAGAGCTGACCGTCACTTTCCTTTGTTACCTTATAGCCATCAATTGCACTTGCAAATTTAGAAGCATCGTTATATTCGGTATTTTCACTTGTAGTAATGACACCGTTGCTCGGTTTATATACTCTGTAGATAGTATCATTTTCAAGATTGCAATTAACCGAAATAAGATCAGTTGTCTTTTCGCAATGCACCTCTGCAGCTAATCCCGAATCAGTATTTGCTATCAGAGCAGGTGTTCCATTAAATACTGCAGTTGATTCGTTAAGTCGTATCGCATTTACCGCATTTGTTGTACTTGGAGAGTATGCCTCAATTACCGGTGAACCATATATGTTAATAACAGCACCCGTTTCACCGTAAACTGATCTCGCACGACCGTCTCTTGCGGAAGGATCGATATTTTCAGCATAAATATATGCATCGTCTGAAAGGATTACTGTTGCTTCGCTTCCGGCACAAATTCCGAAAGGTGCACCTGAACAGTATGCTTCCACCTCTGCTTCGCCCGAAAGTGTAAGAGAAGCACCAACGCGGGCAACAATAGCTCTGGCATTTGCTTTCGGATATGTATTTTTTACATATATTTTACCGGAATCCATGGTGAATTTTCCACCTGACATCCATATTCCCGTATAAGCTTCGCCTATGAAATCTTCTTCGGATTCTGCATAGAGCATACCGCTGTCTATACAATCGGTAACGTTGAGTTCTACATTATCCGCAAGGTTGATGGCAATTGAATTGCCTGTGTATGTAATCTTGTGTCCGTTAAGACAAAGATTTGTTACACCTGCAGGAACATTCCACGTTTCGGAAATAGTAACATCAGATTCAAGTCTATAATTTCCTGCAGTTGTCGGCAACGAATCGATTTCTTCCCATGCCGAATAAATTATGTTTTTGTGTGTATGTTCTGCAAGTCTTAATTCGTTTTCGTAAAGAAGTACGCCATAGCCTTCGGGACCTGTAAAATAATCATCGTGTTCTGCATCAGACATATATTCAGTCCATCCGTTAGTAAAAGCACCTTCCGAAAGGTCAGTATCAACTCTCTTTACAACAACGTAAGGCGAAACAGGTTTTTCAAGTTTGCCTACGATATTGAAATATTTTGAAGGCTCCGAAGGAGTACCTTCCAACTGAATATGTGTAACGGCATTTATTACAGGACCGCCTGAAAGATTAACCGTAACACTGGGTTCAAATCTGATACCGTTTGTATCAGGAGGATTTGATGAACTAAAATCATGCAAGGATATAAGTTCGGGATTGCCAGAAACATTAAGTGTACCGCGGCTCAAATAAATCGCACGGGATCTGTTATCCTTGCAATCATCAACGTTTTTAGCTGTAAGAACAGCGTTTCCGCTTACGTTAACTGTTCCTGTGCCGTTTACCGCAAAAGGTTTATAGCCGCACTGTCCTGTGATAACGGCATTTCCGCCGATATTTGCAACAGCACTGCTTGTTTCTGTTCCGTCAGCACTATAATCAGAAGAGTTGGATAAACCGTAGCAAGAAGACATATCATCGGATGAAGCAAATATTTCACCGCCTGTCATTGTGAATGTGCCTTTGTTGTACACACCGCGGCAAGTATCATCCTTAACAAGGTCATTATGAATAACACCGATGTACCCATCTGTCATAGTAAATACCGCGCCTGCTTCATTCATCACACCGTCGCCGTAACCTTTGTAGATGTTATCTGCAAGGGAAACACAGATGTTACCTTCAATTGTACCGCCATTCATGTTGAATGTGCCTCTGTTAAATACACCGGCACCGTTTGAAATACCTGTGTTATTGATAATTGAACCGTTGTTTATCACAAGGGTACTGTCACTATCGTTGCATATACCTGTACCGCCGCAATAATCAGACCATTCACCCCAGAATGTAGTTGTGTTGTCTGATATTGTACCGCCGTTTACAGTAAGTGTACCTCCGGCGGAGTTCATAATACCTGCACCGTCATAGAGATTAGTATTATGCGTAATGCTTGCGCCGTTCATTGTAGTAGTACAATTGGACAGATAAATTCCACCGCCGTCACCGCCTTTATTATCGGTGATGCAAGCTCTGTTGTAAGAAATTCTTCCGTCGTTAATTGTTACTGTTGACTGATTTGCAAACACACCGCCGCCGTTACAATAAGCATAGTTGCCGAGGATATTTGCACCGTCTATTGTAAGTGTACCTTTTGTGATATAAACAGCACCGCCGTTATTTGAAGAAGCTGTGTTGCCTGCAAGGTTTCCGCCGTAAAGATTAAGTGTTGCATCATTTACGGAAATTGCACCGCCAATGGTATTGCTTCCGCCTGTAATCACACCGCCTTCTGTGGTGTAATCACTTGTGCCTTCGGACTTCAACGTCCACTTACCTGTGGTGCTGTCTGCATCGTAATATCTTACGGTATCACCGCAATCGTAAATATTAAGAGTTGCACCGTTTTCAACTGTTATATGGTTAGAATTTAAGTTGATTGACTTTCCGTTAAGGCAAAGATTAACTTCGCCTGCAGGAGCTGTCCACGCTTGCGAAATTGTTACATCTGTAGCAAGGTAATAATTTCCTGTTGAAGAAGGAAGTGATTTACTGTTTTTCCAAGGCTTGTATTCTACGCCGTCATGGCTATGGTTGCAAATATCTTCCTTGAATTGTGCAGTGTAGGTTTTGTCTTCAACAACATTTTCAACAGTGAAGTTTTCTGTTTCGCAAACAAGTGTTTCACCGTCATACCAACCGGCAAATTCATATCCGTCCTCAGCTGTTGCCAAAAGTTCTACGTTTTCACCTGCATTTACGGTTTTTGTGCCTGTAACACTTCCGCCTGCAGTTGCCTGTGCAGTAATTGTAACGGGAAGAGGAGCCCATTTTGCATATACAACAACGTCGCCGTCATGCTTCCAGTTTCCGCTTCCGTCCCAGTATGCAGAGCCGGGGACACAATATCCGTCTGCACCGTAAACCAATTCCGTACCGTCAGGCTCGGTTGTCCAGCCTGCAAATTCATAGCCTTTTCTTGAAACAGTAAGCCAACTTACATCGCTGTACCTTGATGAGCCCATTACAACATAATTTTCTGTTCCGCCTTTGCCGCCGTTGGCATCAAATCTGATGTTGTAATTGCCCTGCCAGTTGGCATTATAAGTCTGATTTCCGGCAACAGGTACTACTGTTCCTGCGGGAACACTGTATTCAAGACTTAAATTTTTGAAATCTTCAAAAGATAACTCTTTCTTTGTGCACACTTCAACACGCACAAAAGCCGCCGTATACGGGATAGTGTGTGTTGTGGCATAGCTCGAACAACGTTTAAGGAAATTACCGTCTTTATCATAGGCATAAACACCGCACACTTCCATGTTGGAGGTAAATGTTGTTCCGCCTACAACCGGAATAAGATTTTCTGTCAAAGCATAACCGTCATTGTATCCGATAGTTCCTCTGGTTGTGTCGTTGATTTCAAGATTATCAGTAAGAGTTGCAATATCCATAAGGTCTGCAGTCCAGCTTCTGAAGGTATAACCATCAGTTGTGGGAGTCGGAAGTGTTGTCGTTCCGTAATTCCACTTAGCATAAAGCGATACACCACCACCCGATTCTCCTGCAAGATTTTTTACCGTTGCACCGTCGGGGTATGTGCCGAAATATCCTGTGGCTGCAGCTCTGTTCGCGCTTCCGTTTTCATACTCATTCTTGCCATGAGCGATATAATGTCTCAGCATGGCTTCTTTGTCGTAAACTCCGTTGCCGAATGCCGATGACGCTAAAACATCGCCGTTTCTGTTGGCATAACCTGCCGCATCAAATTCATAATAAGGATAAGTTTTACCGTTGAAAGTTGTTGTGGTTTTGTCCATCCAACCGCCGAAAGAGGCAGGTACGCTTACTGATGGAACGTCCAAAGTTCCGATATCTGATCTGAATGTAAGAGTCGGATTATATGTGAAGGTATTTTTTGCAAGTGTGGCTGCTGTATCGTATGTTATTTTCTGACTTGCCATATTTCCCGAACCGCCGTTGGCATTGTAATTGATAGCGCCCACACCCGGATATACGGTAATTACGTCAGAATAAAATGTAGCCGCTTTGCCGGTAAGAAAAGTAGAGTTACCGGTATCTACCTTTGTAGCAATACGGAATTTTCTTGTTGCTCCCGCGTTGTTAATCTTGTTGCCATCTATTTTCAACTGTTTGTTAGCCGGGTCGAGAGTTATTCCGTCGCAGCTAAAGCTGCCGGTAGAGCTTTCAGCTACCAACCATTCCGATAAAACAACACCTTGTATTTTGCCATAGGCAGTATTTTGTGCAAGATAACTCATTGTCAGCTCTCCGGCATCGCCACCCAAATTGTTTGTACCTGTAACTGTATAAGGGATAGCCATTGTGCCGGTTGTATTGACAATATTATTTGTTGAAATGTTGATTTTTGCATTGGTTACACGATTTGGTTGATAAGAATCTTCTATAAAGTCATATAGAAGGGTTTGATGTACTGTATTTCCAACACCACCATAATTACTCTTATTGATGACTACTTTGCCATCCATTTCAAGATACAATGAACCATGATAAGATCTTGCCGAGCCAAGCTCTTTAAGGTTCACAAATACAGTATAGGGATAATAATCAACGTTATTAAACCAGATTTCTATGTAATCACCATTATTGGTCATGAAGTTTTTGCCAAAGTATTTTTTATATGTGTACGCACTTTTTTCTGTTGTAGATGCATGGCCGTTATCATATGAGCTGCCGATAGTAGTACCCTCGATAAAACCAACACCCAGAAAGCAAGCATCACAATTCTTTCCAAGCGCAGTTGAGCCGACATCGCCTTTTGAAGTAAATTTCAGATAAAAATTGTGCAACGCCTTACCTTTGTTGGGGTCATTATCCATTACACGTATCCAAGTGGTGCTTGCAGCACTTGCAGTTATCTGAAATGCAGATAATATGCTTGCAATCATAGTAAGCACCAAGATTAAACTTAAAATCCTTTTTTTCATACTATATTAACTCCTTATAAAAACTTCTGTATTCGCCGTTTAATATATTTTCAATCCATTGCGGATTATCTTTATACCATTGAATTGTCTTTTGGATACCAGTTTCAAAATTGGTTTTCGGTTTCCAGTTAAGCTCTTTTTGAATTTTTGATGAGTCTATTGCGTATCTTCTGTCGTGTCCGGGTCTGTCCTTAACGTAAGTGATAAGGCTTTCGGGCTTGTTTACCGCATCGAGAATGATTTTTACAATATCTATATTAGCTTTTTCGTTGTTGCCACCGATGTTGTATATTTCTCCGACTTTGCCGCTTCTGACAATTTCATCAACGGCAACGCAATGATCCTCGACGTAAAGCCAGTCGCGGACGTTTTTGCCGTCACCGTACACGGGAAGGTTTTCGTCACGCTGTGCTTTTTCGATCATAAGCGGAATCAGTTTTTCAGGGAACTGATACGGCCCGTAATTATTTGAACATCTTGAAATTGTAACCGGGGTTCCGTATGTCCTGAAATAGGCAAGACATAAAAGGTCTGCCGATGCCTTTGAAGCCGAATATGGACTTGAAGTTTTTATGTTCCAATCTTCTTTAAATCTCAAATCCGGTCTGTCAAGAGGCAAATCACCATACACCTCATCGGTTGAAACCTGATGGTAACGCTTTACTTTGAATTTGTTTGCCGCATCAAGAAGCACGTTTGTACCTATGATATTTGTCTTAAGGAAAACTTCGGGGTTTTCTATTGACCTGTCAACATGGCTTTCTGCCGCAAAGTTTACAATGCAATCAACATCATATCTTTCAAATAAGTTATAAATGCTGTTTCTGTCGCATATATCAATTTTCTCAAAGCTAAATCGGGTTTCGTTTTCAAACTCTTTTAAGTTATCATAATTTCCGGCATAAGTGAGTTTGTCAACACATACAACTTTATCTTCGGGATATTTACTGAGGATATATCGTATATAATTTGTACCGATGAAACCTGCACCACCTGTTATTAAATGCAGCATACTTCATCACCTGCCAGTCTTAAAATGTATTTTCCGTATTCACTGTTTTTAAGCTCCATACCAAGGTCGTAGAATTGTTTATCCGATATGAAATTGTGACGCCATGCAATTTCTTCAATGCAGGATATGTAATACCCCTGGCGTTCTTGTATCATACCGATAAAGTCTCCTGCCTCCTGAAGTGCTGAAGGGCTTCCTGTGTCAAACCAGGTCATTCCTCGTCCGAATAACTTGACTTGCAGTCTGCCGTTTTTGATATATTCGTTATTAATCGAAGTGATTTCAAGTTCTCCACGTTTTGAAGGTTTAATGTTTTTTGCGATTTCAACAACGTCGTTGTTATAAAAATATAAACCGGGGACAGCATAATTTGATTTGGGATTTTCGGGTTTTTCCTCGATAGAGATTACCTTGCCGTTTTCGTCAAATTCACATACCCCGAAAGCTTCGGGGTTTTTTACGGGATATCCGAACACGGTTGCTCCGTCAAGTTCACTTACTGCCTTCTTCAAAATCTCGGTGAAGTTCTGACCATAAAAGAGATTATCACCAAGAACAAGGCATACGTCATCTTTGCCAATAAACTCTTCACCTATCAGAAATGCATCTGCCAATCCTCTCGGTTTATCCTGCTCAGCATAAGAGATATTGAGGCCCAGCTTTTTGCCGTCTCCAAAGAGCTTTTTAAAGGCAGGTAAATCATAAGGAGTAGAAATAATCAAAATATCTTTTATATCTGCAAGCATAAGTGTTGACAGCGGATAATAAATCATCGGTTTGTCATACACCGGCAGTAATTGTTTTACCAAAGCTTTTGTTGCAGGATATAATCTTGTACCACTTCCTCCTGCCAAAATAATTCCTTTCATAAAATTCTCCTCTCCATAACCAGCAGACTCTATTTATCATTTGCTATTTTTGTTTTTTTCATTTTGACAGATGCTATAGAGTTTTTGATGTCGCGGTTGTTTTTCTGCAAAATGTACAAATTCAGGTGTACGAAAATCCGAGTACCTACAGAAAAAGCAATCTCTATCCCATCCTGCCATACACGGAATTGTATCTTTTTCCCACAAAGGACACTTGTCTGTTTCTGCTACGATAAGATATCCATCTTCATTATATTTCTTTTCTTCCAATTTGAAGTGCCTCCTTTGCACACAGATATTCAATTAAAACCCTAACAAAAGGCATAATGCACTGCATAAATTATAACAAAAAAACTCCCCTCAATGGGGAGTTTGTCGTAGATAGTATGTTTTTTGTCGTAAATTGTAGTTTTATTTCAAATTCAAAATGATTTTCGCAGAGAAAATTCCGTCCTCGGCGGTAAAATCATACATACCTTCATACTTATTTGTGGTAGCAATCACCGAGCGAATGCCAACGCCAAAGGCAGATTCATCAAAGGTAAGGTTTGCTTTGCAAGGGTTTTCAACTTTTATCACAAGGCGTTTGGAGCTTTCTTTGATACGAATGTCTATGCCTTTATCTTTACTCTTCAGCTTTGCTGTGGCATTGATTGCATTTTCAAAGAGGTTGGCAATAACGACCACAAGATCCTGCGAAGGAACACTAAGTTCACGACTACCTTCCGCAATAATTTTTACAGAGATGCCTAATTCTTTTGCACGTCTTTCGTAAACGGTCAGAACGGTATTCATCGTCCTGTTTTCACAGTACCGCACTTCACCTGATGCCTTTTTATCGCTTTCTACAAGGCTTTTGAGGTGTTCTTTTACACTTTCAAGATCATCGTTGTTGGCATATTCCAACATAATGAGATTGTGGTGGCGTCTGTCATGCCTTGCGTGGCTGTCTACCGCGAGTTGTGCATTTTCTGCTTCAATCTGTGCAAGCAACAACTTGTTTTGTGTTTCCACAGCTTTCTTCATTGCCGCTTCGGAAAGGCTGTTAATGTTTGAAAAAATAACCGGATACACAGACAAGATTGAAATACTTAAAAAAACAAATGTGATAAACGCAGGATCATCAAAACCTTTCAGTCTTACCGGGAATACAGAGGACAGTATTATGGTTATAATAAAGACGGTATTCACAAAAATCAAAGGCATCCATCCTGTTGTAATGTTCTTTGACGCTGTGCGACACAAAGGACAAACGCAACGAAGGAAATAGGTAACGATGACAAGAAGCAGCGCAGCTTGAATGAGTGAGGTAAGTATCGGATGTTGTTCTCCAACCGTGCCTTTTACTATAGTAAACAGCGTCATAGTAATGCAGAAGAAAATGGAATATGTCTGCATTGTAAAGATTCTTTTAGCGAGTTTGTCTTTGGTAGTCGCAAAGAAAATAACATACTGACTGACCAATGGCAGAATAAATCCGATAAAGAACTGAAGCGCCATATTCGTTAATACAAACTCTGTGTAGCATAGCAGTGCGGTTTGAATCGCTATCCAAGTACCCCAAATGATATATGTGGTCTTTTTACTGTATTTGAGAGTGGAGGAAAAGATACCGGCAGCAGCGTGGGCTCCCAATAAGAGTATAAATTCAATAATCGTTCCGGTCATATTCAGTTAATCCTCCTATCATTCGCATTGAAAGTTCCAAAAGACTTTCTTCAGTTCAGCGTACTTGCCTCTCGGTATCGGTATTGTAGTGTTGTTATAAAGAAGAATCTCAGATGAAGTCAGATTCTTTATGTTACGCAGATTGATAATGTATGCACTTCCCAAACGGACAAATCCGTCATTCTTTGCAAGCATTGCGTAAAGCTCCGAAACTGTCGTCCTGACTTTGAGTAGCTGACCGTTATCAAGCTTTATGTACTGGTAATGGTCGTGCGATTCCGAATACATAATATTGTTCGCATTGATACTCTCTATACCATTTTCAGTTTTGAGTCTGATAAGTTGCTTCGTAATTTTTTCTGCCTGCAAGAGAGCTGCCCCCATCGCTTCATAAAACTTTTCAGGTTCAAGCGGTTTTATAAGATAGCGGAGCGTTCCTGTTTCATAGCCTTGCGGAGCGTGTTCGACAGAGGTTGTTAAAAATATAATAGGGCTTTCAATTTCTCTTGCTCTGATTTCTCTTGCAAGGGTTGTGCCCATTTCATCACCGATATATACATCAAGCATAAATATATCAAACAGGGCACCGTTATCAATACTATTCAGAAGTGAACTTGCCGAGTTAAACGGAAAAACTTCAATTTCCGATTTTCCGCTTTGCTCGGAATACTTTTTAATATAGGATGAAACCTCGTCCAAAATTATAGTTTCATCATCGCATATCGCTATTTTCAATGTTTTCACCTTACTTTCTTACTCAATTCAGCATCAACAGGGATAGCTTCCACAACGTCTCCAACGTCACAATTAAGCACTTTGCAGAATTTAAGCAAAATTGAAAGTGAAACAATCTCATTCTTGTTAAGTCTTGTGAGTGTTGATGGAGATACTTCAGCCAACTCTATAAGCTGATGTTTTGAAATATCCTTTTCTACACATTGATGCCAAAGCCTGCGATAATTAACCTGCATAGCAAAGCCTCCTGTATACAACAAATATAATTTCCTTATTATATTCTAACACATATCAGCCCAAATTTCAATATAAACTCGTCAATTTTGACGAGTTGCATTGACTTTCTGACGATTTTTATTGCAGTGTAGTCAGAAAAGCAAGACTTAAATCAAGATTTTAAAAATTTCTTTCATCGAGAAAATAGTTTTTTAAAAAATAAAGGGGATTAGAGTAATCTACTGCAATTCTTTTTTTGTCGTATAATTGTCGTAAAACATTAAAAATACGACAATTATTTTTTTATGTTTTAAGATAGAAAAAATCCTTGAAACTCAGTAGTTTCAAGGATTTCTTTGGTTGCGGAGACAGGACTTGAACCTGCGACCTCCGGGTTATGAGCCCGACGAGCTACCATCTGCTCTACTCCGCGATATCTGTTTTTCTCGGGAAGTATATGATAACACATTATATTGCTTTTGTCAATAGAAAATGCAATATTTTATTAAAATTTCCTTTTTGCATAAATATTTGCCGTTTTCATATAATTTACTGTTCCCACAAAAAGGAGGAGATTTTATCTTTATAAAAAGCTTTAAGCTCAAAAATATATATTTTGCAGTAACTGTCGTTTTGCTTATCTGTGCGATAGTGTTTTTTGTGTTTTCTTTTTTGTTTGCCTATCGTGAGTATACCCGTGAAACGTCGGCGGAAATTTCTGACAAAAAGGTTGTATATCTTACTTTTGACGATGGGCCGTCGGTTGTTACCGAAAAAATCTTAGACGTTTTAAAAGAAGAACAAATCCCTGCAACGTTTTTTGTGACGGGAGCTACCACCGACCGCGGAAAGATGCTTTACAAACGTATGAAAGAGGAAGGACACAGTATAGGTATACATTCGTATTCGCACAAATACAGTGAAATTTACTTAAACTCCGAAGCTTTCATGAAAGATTTTACCCGTCTTGAGGAGCATTTAAGAGAAATTGTCGGAGAAACGCCGAAAATTTTCCGCTTCCCGGGTGGAAGTACAAATTCTACGGTTTTACCTGAGGTGATATCCGAAATCAAAAAGAAAATTGCAGAAAAAGGATACGTTTATTTTGACTGGAATGCGCTCGGAAAAGACGATTTGCATACCCCGACTTCAAGCGAAGATATTTTTCTTAACGTAATAAATTCGGGCAAAGACAGGAAAAGAATACTGATTTTGATGCACGATGACGCCATAAGAAAAACGGCACCCGATGCCCTTGAAAAAATCATAAAGTATTATAGAGAAAAGGGCTACTGTTTTGAAGCATTGACAGAAAATACTGCTCCTATACAATTTAAAAAACCGCAATGAAATCATTGCGGTTTTATTTTTTAATAACTGCGGATAAGCGACACAACTCTGCCTAAAATTGTGAGTTCTTCAACGATAATAGGTTCAAAGTCGGGGTTTTCAGGCATAAGTCTGAAAAATCCTTTGTCTTTATAGAAACGTTTTACGGTTGCTTCGTCGTCAATAAGTGCAACGATGATTTCGCCGTCGTCACAGCTCGGGGATTTCTTTACAATAACGATGTCACCGTCTAAAATACCTGCGTTTTTCATACTCTCACCGCGTACACGCAAAGCAAAGTGGTCTTTGGAGTCGCCCTGAAGTCCGAAAACGGGGATATAGTCCTCAATTTCTTCGATAGCGGTGATGGGTTTACCTGCGGTTACTGTACCAACAAGCGGTACGGAAATCGATGAGCTTCCGGGAAGCTTGATAGTGCGTTTTTTGATGCTGTCCTTGACAATCATTCCTTTGTATACTAAACTCTGGAGATAGTAGTGTACGGTTGAGGTGGAGGGAATGTTAAGTTCAGCACATATTTCCCTGACTGTAGGTGAAAAGTTGTGATTTAAAATACAATCTTTGATATATTCATATACGATTTCTTCACTATATTTTGGCATAGGATTCAGCCCTTTCCTTATCATTATAGTTACATTGTAACCTTTAAACTGCGAAAAGTCAACAGTTTTTTCGTACAATTGTTCACAATTTTCTGTTGATTTTTGTTTCGGATAGAGATATACTTTAATTAGGCATAACCGACAAATCCGAACCCGCCTGAAATTATTCAAAATTCGGCTTTTTCTGCGTTGTCGGGCTTGAAAGACGCGAGTATTCCTTCGCCCTGCCGCCTTGAAAAATCACAAATTTTCAGTAATTTCAGGTTCGGCGAATTTTTTACACACTGTT
>JBGVGI010000029.1:0-14386 GCA_045121595.1 Oscillospiraceae bacterium
GTCCTTTATCTTGGAAATAAATTCAGGGATATGAATTTTTACGGGACAACCGTCAACACAAGGCATATTTTTGCAGTTCAAGCATCGCATAGCCTCGTCGATGGCTTGCTCCTCAGTATATCCGAGTGCAACCTCGTCAAAATTGTGAGCACGTACAAAAGCGTCTTGCGTGGGCATAGCGTTTCTCTTAAGACTCATATTTGCTTTTGCCATCTTACTGCACCTCCTTGCTGAAAAGGTTGCACATTTCTTCGTGCTTATGGCGCTCAAATGCACCGTACATTCTGCCTCTCGACATGGCCTCATCAAAGTCTATTTCATAACCGTTGAAGTCGGGACCGTCTACACAAGCGAACTTTGTAACCTTCTTGCCGTCCACATTGAGTGTTAAACGGCAACCGCCACACATTCCTGTACCGTCAATCATAATAGGGTTCATAGAAGCAGTCACGGGAGTGCCAAAGGGCTTTGCTGTGGCAACTACGAACTTCATCATGACCAAGGGGCCAATGGTAATGATCATATCAAATTGCTCACCTGCATCGAGCATTTCTTTGAGCGGAACAGTTACGTTTCCTTTTTCACCGTAAGAGCCGTCATCGGTCATAACTCTGAGAGTGTTCGAACAATCTCTGAACTCATCTTCGAGAATGAGAAGATCCTTGTTCCTAAAACCGATAATGCTTGTGACCTCCGCGCCCATTTCGTGAAGGGCTTCGGCAATCGGCATAGCAATAGCACAACCTACACCGCCACCTATGATGCAAACCTTTTTAAGTCCCTCAAGATGCGTAGCAACACCAAGCGGGCCCACGAAATCTTGAAGATAGTCGCCTGCTTCTTTGTGTGAAAGCTTTTCAGTGGTGGCACCAACGACCTGATATATAATTTTTACAGTTCCGTTTTCTTTGTTTACCCCGGCAACAGTAAGAGGAATGCGCTCTCCCTCTTCATCAACACGAAGGATAATAAATTGACCCGGTTTAGCCTTATTAGCAACAAGTGGCGCTTCGATCTGAAGTTGCACCACTGTAGGGTTCAATATTTTTTTACTCACTATTTTATACATAACTATTCTCCATTTTTTAAAGCGGTCACCGAATCAATCGGCAACCGCTTTTGTATATTTACGAGTTAACCGTTATTAGAAATCAACTTCGGTATCGTAATAGCAGCACTTAAGAAGCTTTTCCATTTCCTCAACGGAAATCTTTCTGGGGTTGGAACCGGTGCAAGCATCTGCAACCGCATTCTTTGCGATCTCGGGAAGTCTCTCAAGGAATATGTTCTCGGGAACAAAGCCCTGCTCACAGGGAAGAGCATCAACACCGTAGTTCTTGATGCACTGAGGAATATTGAGCGCATCGTTCATGCCACGGAGGTAAGCGATGAGGTTTGCAACCTTCTCGTCATCATTTGCTCCGCCAAGACCCATGTAATCAGCGATCACGCCATAACGCTTCTTAGCGGTCTCATCCTTTGCGTTGAAGGCGATAACCTTGGGAAGGTACATAGCATTCGCTGCACCGTGAATGATATGTGCGCCAAGATCCTCAAACACAGCACCGGTCTTGTGGGCCATAGAGTGAACAATACCGAGAAGAGCATTTGAAAATGCCATACCGGCAAGGCACTGAGCGTTGTGCATAGAAGCACGCTTGGTCATGTCGCCATTGTAGGAAGCAACAAGGTCTTCCTGAATCATCTTGATTGCAAAGATCGCAAGAGGATCGGTAAACTCACAGTTAGCGGTAGAAACATATGCTTCAATTGCGTGAGTCATAGCATCCATACCGGTATGAGCGGTGAGCTTCTTGGGCATAGTCTCAGCAAGTTCGGGATCAACGATCGCAACATCGGGAGTGATTTCAAAGTCTGCGAGAGGATACTTGATGCCCTTATCATAGTCGGTGATAACAGAGAAAGCAGTAACCTCGGTAGCGGTACCTGAGGTAGAAGGAATTGCACAGAAGCGTGCCTTTTTACGAAGCTCGGGAATACCGAATACTACGCACATCTGCTCGAAGGTGATTTCGGGATACTCGTACTTGATCCACATTGCCTTTGCAGCATCGATGGGCGAACCACCGCCGATTGCAACGATCCAGTCAGGCTGGAACGCGAGCATAGCCTCAGCGCCCTTCATAACAGTGGTAACGGAAGGATCGGGCTCGATGCCTTCAAAGAGTTCAACTTCCATGCCTGCTTCTTTGAGGTAGGAAACAACCTTATCAAGAAAACCAAAACGCTTCATAGAACCGCCGCCAACACAGACCATTGCGCGGGTACCTTTCAAGGTTTTGAGGGCTTCAAGAGAACCCTTGCCATGATAAAGATCACGAGGTAAAGTAAAACGTGCCATAATTAAAAACTCCTTTTGGATTTATTTGATGTCTACTTTATATCATATATTTCAAATTTTGGAAATTCTTAATTTAGATAATCGGTGTTATCAATATCGATAACATCTATATCGAAACAAAAAATAAAGGCTCACCCAAGAAGGGAAAGCCTTTATGCGCTATTATAGATACTTCCTTTTTGATTCGCACAACTCAGTAATAAACTGCCTATCTAATTTCGATAGTTTATATCCGTTTTTATAAATCAAAACATCCTTATATATTTTTTTGTTATCAGAACATTTTTTGAGTACAAGGTTGTACCGTTCAAGCAAACTTTTGGGCGCCGGGGATACCCACATAAATGTTTCAGGATTCAGTGATAATAAATCAAATTGACTCGCGCGCTCGAATATGAATATTCTGCGATCAATATTATCGGGCAATTCTTCTTTTACAACCTTTGATAATGGCATAGACGGTACATAGGGGTCTGCGTGAGCTATCTCAATATACTCCGTCAAATCTTCAAAGGTGATTTGTTCCTTTTTGGCTAAGGGGTTATCCGCACTCATAATAAGTGAATAAGTAAACTCTGTAACGAGTTCATATTGAAAACCTTTTTCTTCAAGCATAGTTTTGAAGTATTTATCATAGTTTTCAGCATAACGGATAATACCGAGCTTATAGTCGTGATTTAGCATATTGTGGATGGTGCGTTGTGAATTGGTTTCCTTATAAAACACTTCAGCTGCATCCTTGGAGAGAGCTTTTGAAAACTTAGCAAAAGCCTCTGAAATATAACAGGCACGTGGAACAGAAATAGAAAACTTTTGTTTTTTAGGTGCTCCTGTCTTATAGAATTTTTCGACCTCATCAATCTGACCGAGAATACCTTTAGCAAAATTTATAAACTCCTCGCCTTCAGGAGTCAACTTCATGCCGTTTTGTGTGCGGTCAAATATCGAAATACCAAGATCGGTTTCAAGTTCTTTTATGGAGCGACTGATATTCGGTGCCGCAATTAAAAGCACTTCGGAGGCTTTGCTGAGCGATCCTGCTTTTGCAACCTCCAGCGCGTGTTTCATATGTAATAGATTCACAAAATCACCACTTTATAATTTTTTATAATATTATACCACTTTACCTTAATAAAGGCAAGGCAATTCAAGAGAAGATTCATAATTTAGATGTTTAGCAAATCACTATACACTTTTAAAGCACCATCGGTTTCGTGTGCAAGCACCTTTTTTGCAAGTATCTTACCGAGTTGAACACCCTCTTGGTCAAAGCTGTTCAGATTCCAAACAAAGCCTTGGAACATTACCTTGTTTTCAAAGTGAGCAAGCAAAGCACCAATTGCTTCGGGTGTTAACTGATCGCCAATGATAATGCTGGATGGACGTCCACCTTCAAAATTCTTGTTTTTATCAGCATCAGACTTACCACAAGCAAACGCCATAATCTGTGCTGCTACGTTTGCACACAACTTCTGTTGACTTGTGCTACCCTGAATCTCTACGTCGGAACCGATTTGACTGTTTCTAAAGCCGATAAATTGTAAAGGAACAATATCCGTTCCTTGATGAAGCAATTGATAAAAAGAATGTTGACCGTTCGTACCCGGTTCACCGAAAACAACAGGGCCGGTTGCATAATCAACGGGCTCTCCGAAACGGTTAACCGATTTACCGTTTGATTCCATATCTAATTGCTGCAGGTGTGCAGGGAAACGGCTTAATGCCTGTGAATAAGGCAGAACCGCTGTGCTTGGATATCCCAGCACATTTCTTTCATAAACGCCGATCAGAGCATCAAGCATTGCAGCGTTGGTTTTTAAATCAGAATTCTTTGCTAATACATCTGCCTCTGCAGCGCCATTTAAAAATCTTTGGAACACATCAAAACCAAATGCAAGTGATAAGATAACACCGCCAACACCTGAACAGGAAGAATAACGACCGCCGATATAATCGTCCATAAAGACAGCAGCCAAATAATCCGAGCTTTTTGCAAGAGGCGATGTCTCACTGGTAACGGTAATCATATGCTTAGATGCATCAAGACCGTTTTTTCTCAGTGCATCTCTTACAAACATTTCGTTTGTCAAGGTTTCAAGGGTAGTACCTGATTTTGAAACAAGGATAAACAAGGAATGTGCAATATCAATTCTGTTAAGAACTGCTGCGGCATCATCCGGATCAACGTTGCTGATAAACTCAGCTTTCATTTTCATACAGCCATTGGCTTCAGCCCAGTTTTCAAGCGCCAAATAAATGGCACGAGGGCCCAAGTCGCTACCGCCAATACCGATTTGAACAACCGTTGTGAAAGGTTCGCCGGCGGCATTTGTGATTTGACCGCTATGCACTTTAACAACAAGTTCCTCAACCTTTTTGAGTTGCTCTAAATAGAACTCACGTTTATCAACGCCGTCCGCAAGAACTTTTTCTCCCAATTGACCACGACACAGATGATGCAAGACCATTCTGTTTTCGCCGGTATTGATTACTGCTCCGTTATACAAAGCTTCAAACTTCTCGGATAACTGTGCCTCTTTGGCAAGAGCAGCCAACTTTTCAAGAATTGTATCATTGACAGGGCACGCACCGTAATTATACTCTAAACCTGCACCAAGCGGCACAGTATACTCCTTAACACGAGTAGCACCATTCTCACCGCTCAATTCAGCTTTTATGTCCACTTTTCCCGCATCTAATAAACCATTGTATACGATTAATGTATTCATGTTTTGCCAATTTATCATTTGGGATTTACTCCTTCACGTATTTTCTGATCAGAGGATAGACCTTTGCATCACATTCGCATACGATTGTATTCCAGTCTATATTTTGGTCAGCGTGAAGAATGTGCTGAATGTGTCCGCCAAGAAGAAATACACATAATGCGGATTTAGCAGAAAGTTCCCAAGCAGAACCATGCTCGTCTTTTCCGCTTAAGCGTACATCACCTTCAACGGTTTGCACAAGCTTAGTAAATTCCTTTACATCATCTAAAGTCGTTAATTCAATTTCGTATTTCATTTCAATCACCTTTCTTATAATATCTATAATCAATCTTGATTAGAACCCTTTACTTTATTGAAAAAGGTTTCATCTTTAAGTGCTTCTAACATAATGGTTGCACTGTTTACGTTGGTCGCAAGCGGAATCTTCTGTACGTCACCTAAACGGAGAAGTGCCGATACATCAGGTTCGTGTGGTTGTGCGGTTAACGGATCACGAAGGAAAACAATAAGGTCCAGCTCACCGTTAGCAAGCATAGCGCCGATCTGTTGGTCTCCACCTTTAGGTCCACTCTTCATGCGAGCAATTTTAAGCCCTGTCTCCCCCATTATCAGTGTTCCTGTGGTTCCGGTTGCATATAATTCATACTTTGAGAGAACGTCTTGATATTTCTTTGCAAGTTCGATAATTTCATCTTTTTTCTTATCGTGTGCAATCAATGCTATTTTCATTATCTTTCTCCTTTCAATGGAAATCGGAGACACCGTTTGATGGGTGCCTCCGATTCTTTGCTTTATTCGGTGACAAAACCGCATCGAAATTATTTCTTATGGTTCTATCAGAATGTAAATTTGAAGGTATTTTTGTATTCCTTCGGAATCTCATATTCTTCAGGAAGATCCGGACCGCAGGAATGAGAGCCTACGCCTCGCATTGCAAGGTCGATACATACGTTTACGAAATCATTTTCTTCAAGCTCGAAAGAATGTAAGGTCTCACGGAGCTGTTCGGTGGTAAACGGATTCACCGAGCAAGAGAAAGGTTGCTCTGCAGTTACTTTAAAGAGGTTCTTAACTGCGAGGTACTTACATGCATAGTGGCTGCCGGATTCCTGAGGACGAATGTACTCATAATCATAGTTTTCTTCGGCAGAGCTTACATAGTAGCCATATTCACTGGCAATGTGCTTATCCACGTAGCTCTCGGTAGGACCGAAGCCAACGTAAGAGAAGTTACCGTATGCCTTATCAACAGCGAACTCGATACCAAAGCGAGGGAAGCATAACCGATTGCGTTGGGGTTGCTTGCTACTGTGGTAATAACGTCGCCGGTAGAGGTGAGTTCCTGACGATACTTACATTTATCTTCGGTATCGGTGATAGACTCAAAGCCATCTCTAGTACCACTGCCACCTTCACGACCGATAAGCACGATTTCAGCATCGTTACCGCCGACGCCTTTCCAGTTTTTGATTTCGCCGGTGTAGATCTTAGCAATGGTTTCAACGTCAAGGTCACTTACAGGGTTTTCAGGATTAACGATGATTGCGATACCATCATATGCGAGAACAGTTCCTTCAAGACCGCTTGATTTTTCTTCGTCCTTAAGGTTACGGCTTGCAAGACCGATGTCGCATCTGCCTTCCTGAACAGCTTGGATACCTGCACCTGAACCGGTTGCATTATAAGTTACGGTGATACCTTCGTTCGTTTCAAACGCTTCACTTAAGGCTCCAATCACCTTATCCATCGATGTGGAACCGTCGGTTGATACGGCTTCCTTTTTACCACCGCATCCGGTGAGTGCGCATACGAGCAATACTGCTACTGTGAGTAAACTGATAATTTTTTTCATTTTCAAAATCTACTTTTGATTTAGTATTGACTTTTTTCTGTCGATTCTCTCGACTACGGTTATATTCTACTACCATGCTGTAAAATCCGTAATCATACTGATGTAAAATCGAGGTAAAAAACAAAGCACCGCACAGTTGCGATGCTTTAAAAAAGTATAGTAGATATTAAATGAGTGGTGCCCAATTGAGCCCCACTCATTTACTTTGCCTACCAAAGTATCAAAAGAAAAATCTTCGTTCTAACTTCTCACGTATATTACTATTTATTCCAAGAAAAATCAACATTCCGCCAAACAACAATAATACAACAAGCGGATAAATAGACCATCCAATAAAGTTCAAGGCAAATGTTATTGATAACAAATATTCTATCAATAACATAAAAATTCCTAATACCATAAATGCTCCGCCAAAAATATATAACTTTCCTCTGTGAATATATCTCATCAATGTTACAACTGTACAGGTAATCAGACAAATACCACCAACAACAGGAAATGCGAATGTCATAAACCAATTACCGTCGGTTTCCAAATTGATATACAGTAAATACAGCGTGCATGCAGCAAAATCACAAGGAACAAATATGACAGGATTTGGTTTCTTAAACCAAATTGGCAGTGCGAAGATGATGTAGGAAAGTGCTAACGCTCCTGCAACATATCCAAACCACTCGATTCGTCCACCCAACGACCAGTCAGCGAAGAAACAAACAAGCAAAGGAATGAAAAACAAGATCAAAATTGCTCCATTTAAAGCCTTAGATCCCGAAGAGCTTTTGGGCATTTTGTTTTCGGGATAAAACTGATGCTCTGTTGTTTGTTCAAAATCGGGATGGCAAACAACAGTATGACAAAGCGGACATTTCTTTTCGGTATCGGCGAGTTTTACACCGCATTTTATACAATACATTTTACTTTACCTCCCATTTTGATTGCTTTCAACTTTAACCGGTAGTCCTAAATCTTTCAAAACAGCATAAAAATGGCGTTCAAGTTCTGAATCTCTTATATTTCGTATGAAGTTGATATACACAACATCCTTAAATGAAATGACACCACAATTATACGGAGCTGCTGCCTGCACACCAAGAATAAAATCAAATCTTTGTATATATTCCGCCATTTCATCGGGAACCCTTACTTGACCCAAATTTGATAATGTAAGGCATGACTTCTTCTCACCTACACTGTCAAATACAGCTTTCATAACCACATTTTTTATCGGCAATGGAACCAATCTTAATAAAGGGTTTCTTTCATCATTAACATTTGTTGCAATTACAGACGCCATATGTTTAGTTGTGATTTCAGTACCCATTTTGTGCTCTACAATACGGCAAATCTCATCCAACGAATATTCGCCGAGACGAGGGTCTATTTCCGGCACAGTATACATAGCGAAATTGCGCAACGTTTTGCTCGGGAATAACTGCCGTAAATTAACCGGTATCAACACTTTGATTCTTTTTTGTCGTTTTATATTAGGTTGCTTTTCATTCTGTAGATTAAGAAGCGCCATCATCATAACCGCACAAATGAAAACCGTCAATGTTGAATGATACTGATGGGCTATTTCCAATGTCTTATTTACCGGCAATTGGAAGCAAGTAAGATTTTGAAAACCATCCCTATACGATTCACCATACATATGCCACGCGTTTGTATCTTTACGGCTAAACGGTACTGGTCCTGCATTTTTGAGAAAACAATCCTCTAATTCCTCTTCTGTTGGTGACGCACTTCGATCCAAGATCCCAGAATCACATGGAATAGTTACTTGATATTTCTGCTTTAGATACTCTGCCACCAAACTCTTTAAAAAGATAAGAGCACCGGTTCCATCTGTCAGAGAATGAAAAAACTCAACGGCAATGCGATTGTGAAACACAATCACTCGAAATGCGCACCTACTCATTTCCTCCCGACTCATATAGGTCAAAGGATAACTGTATTCCTCACGGATTTCCGGGGCAGATTCAATCTGCTGAAGGTAGTACCAAAAGACACCCTTACGCAGACGAGCTGCAATGGACGGAAAACGCTTAACAGTTACGTCCAGAGCTAACTTTAATACATCTTTATCCACTTGATCATGCAAGGTTACAGATTGTCTGAAGACATTACTCCAGTTTTTTCTTCTTGCCGCTGGGTAGATCTTAGCTGCATTATCAAGACGAACCCACCGTAACGATCTCTTAATTCTCTTTGCCATAAATTCATTACCTTATTTCTTAAAAAACGCAACTACGACTGCTCCCGGACCTGCATGAGTTCCAATAACACTTCCAACTGAGGTATAACGCACTTCGTTAATATTGCCTTCCCATATATGACGGCTATCTTCAATATATTTCAAAAGCAGTGCATCAGAGATACCACTATAACCGAGTAAAACAGGCTTTGTGAAATCAATACCACCAGCTTTATCAATTTCTTGTACAAGCAGATTGTTACCCATCTTGGAGCCACGAGCTTTACCAAGCATATTGATTTCGCCATCAATAACCGAAAGTACAGGTTTAATATTTAATACTCCACCTGCAAAAGCAACAGCTTTAGAAATACGACCACCCTTCTTGAGATACTCAAGAGTATCCACTAAGGCCACTACAACTATCTTCTTCTTTTCCTCTTCAAGTATATGTGCAATTTCTGCCGCCTTTTTACCTTCATCCAGAAGTTTAAAAGCAAGTTCAACCAAAATGCCGCTACCCATAGCTGCACTTGTACTATCAACCACATAGATATTTTCGTATTCTGAAGCTGCAATCATAGCACTTTGGTAGGTTCCTGAAAACTTAGAAGCAAGGGTTATAACTACGGCTTCCTCGCCTGCTTCCTTGATTTTATCGAATTCCTTCATGAAAGCATCTGGTGTTGCCTGGCTTGTTGTCGGTAGCACGTCACTTTCAATCAGTCGATTGTAAAAAGTTTCGTGATCTATGGTTACGCCATCAATATATTCTTCATCACCAAAATGTACAGTTAAGGGAACTATGTGTACTCGTTCTTTTATTTTCGGTACTAAATCGGCTGTAGAATCAACAATAATTCTCGTCTTCATTCAAACATCTCCTTCTGCGTTACGCTTTGTTAGATATACTTTCAAGATTAGAACTGATAATGAAAAGACTGCGATAAAAAGCTGCTCGTTCTTCATCGGTAAGGCCAATGCTAACCTCGTTAAGAACATTATTAATCTTTTTTGAAATTTTCTTGCCCGCATTTTCACCTTTTTCGGTTAAAGTAAGCAGACAGTTATATCGCTTTGCTGTCTTGGATTCACAAGTCAGATATTCGTTCTTTTCCAGATAATCAAGGGCTCTTGAAATTGTCGCCTTATCTTCTTCGCAACGTTCGCAGAGATCTGTTGCCGTTGAACCGTTATTTACATACAGGTAGTACAGGCATGAAACGTGGACACTTCTCAAATTATATTCTGCCATTTCCTGATTCTTAATTCTGCGAATATTACGGCTTATTCTATTGATCAATACTGTAAATGTCTCAAATCTTTCTTGCATAAGTACACTCCTTTAAGCACTTGTTGAACTCTCAACAAGTGTAAAGTATAGCACAGTCTTGTTGAAATGTCAACAAGTTGTAATTGTATAACAAATTATAAAGCAAAAGCATCGCAAATAGCGATGCTTCGTTTGTAAATATTCGATTTAATACAAATAATACTCAATTCACGGAATATTCCTTTGGAGCTCCGTGAGCGCCGAATATTTTCCAGTTTCCGATTCCAAGTCTTTGTAATACGGCAGCGCGTTCCTCACCACAAAATTTTGGATCGGTATCCACTGATGTCATCAGAATGGGTGTGTACTGATTATACTCAGCTTGCTCCGCTGTTAATCCATGAACGTTGATATATACATCGCCAGTAAAAGTAATGTGATTTGGCATAGAAGTTGTATATGTTTTTTTCATAGTACTCACCTACTATAGCAAGGGCAATTCAATAAATGATTTTATATAGTCTTATATAAAAAACAGTCCTGACAGATAATTCTGACAGGACTGAAATTGTTTATGGACATCCGTCCTTCTTCGACGCCTTTTTCTTTCAATTAGATTTCCTTTTTCCAAAGACCGTGAAGATTGCAGTATGCATAGGCCGCAATAGGCTTTTCATCGGCAAGAGCGAAGGTTACGGTAGGTGCCTTACCAACTTCGAGACACTTGCGCTGACCGCCTCTGTCAGTCTGGAGATATACCCAAACGATATGATGTTCTTCAACCATAGGATGTTCAACAGAACCGATGGTTACGGTTACAATGTTATCCTCTACAGTTACAACAGGGATGTGCTTTTCATGGCTTGCTTCAATAACGCCCGGCTCAAGCCTGGTCATCTTCTGACCACAGCACATCATTGGAACGCCTGCATCATGGATCATTCCAATTAAATTACCGCAATGCTCACAAATGTAAAACTTATTGTTATCACACATAATCAAATACCTCCAAGTATTTTCTTTGTATTATTTTATCACAAAAATCCAATTTTATCAAGTATACAGAAGTAATAACACAAAAATAGCTTATTTCTTAAATTTTATTTCTTATCAAACAGTGCTCTGCGTTCGGTTGAATGGTGCATCATGGCTCGCATCGAGTCAATATCCTCTGTTTCAAGCATTGTTTTGAGTTCATTAAACTTATCGATAAACAAGGTCATCTGGTCTAAAAGGGCAGCCTTATTCGCAACGAATAGCTCACTCCACATAATGTCGTTAATACGTGCAATACGGGTAAGATCACGGAAGGAGTCACCCGTAAACTTCTCCATATTTTCTTTGTCGTTACAGGTCATCAGCGTGATTGCAATGCAGTGAGTGAGCTGCCATCAAATACGGCGTTGATAGCTTCATCACGTGCCGCTTTGACTTGCTTCATATGTTCCGTCAAGGGGAATTCTTTTTTAACTTCCTGCGGAATTGGAAGCTTTCTGTGGAATGTCATTTGCATATTAACTACCTCATTTCTGATAGATTTCAGTTTGATAAAATAAAAAGTCCGCACCAACTAAGCTTAAAAAAGCATAGCAAATGCGGACTGTCCGTTTTATTCAACCCAAACATTTTAGTTCTTGGGTATCACAGTAGACGGGCAGCCCTTTTTGTAATAATAAAAGTATGCATAAAACTTATTATTCATCATTATAGCTGCCTCCTTTGTGATTTGTTGTCATATATTATATCACTTTAAACCGTTGGAGCCAATAGTTCAATGCAGAAATTTTCATTAAACAATATTAAAGACATGAACAAATTGACTTTTTGCTCTGAATATGATACAATATATACCAATGAAATTCAAACTCATCAAACTTCGCCGAACCAATCGGCGTTAAACGGAGGTTATGTTATGACTACTTATAAGTGTAAAATTTGCGGTGAGATCTTCAATGTTCCTGCGGGCGAAGAGGCTGTTTGCCCCAAATGTCGTCAAAAAGGTGACAAGCTTGAAGTTGTAGAAGCTGCTCCCGCATCCAAGTATGCCGGCACCCAGACTGAGAAAAATCTTGAGGCTGCTTTTGCCGGTGAATCCATGGCAAGAAACAAATATACATATTTTGCTTCTAAGGCTAAAAAAGAAGGATTCGAACAGATCGCTGCTCTCTTCTTAAAGACTGCTGACAACGAAAAAGAACATGCCAAGATGTGGTTCAAAGAGCTTCACGACGGTATTGGTGATACTGCTAACAACCTTGCAGACGCTGCCGATGGCGAGAATTATGAATGGACCGACATGTACAGCGGTTTTGCTAAAACAGCCGACGAGGAAGGCTTCCACGAGCTTGCAGAGAAATTCCGTCTCGTTGCTGCTATTGAAAAGCATCACGAAGAAAGATATCGTGCTCTCCTCAAGAACGTAGAGATGGCTGCTGTATTCGCAAAGAGCGAAGTTAAGGTTTGGGAATGCCGCAACTGCGGTCACATCGTAACAGGCACAAATGCTCCCGATGTATGTCCCACCTGCAACCATCCTCAGAGTTACTTTGAGGTACACGCTGAAAATTATTAATTCTCCTCACCCACTCTATATGAGAAAGCCTGTAACTTTTAAGAGTTACAGGCTTTCATTTTTTATAATGCAATAGAATCGATTTGTTTGAGTTCTTCATCTGTAAAACTCAAGTTTTCGATCATAGCTATGTTTTCTACAATTTGCTCGGGTTTTGAAGCACCGATCAATACACTGGTTATCTCTTCTCGATTATATAACCACGCAAGTGCCATCTGCGCAAGGGTCTGTCCCCTATTTTGAGCAATTTGATTTAGTTTTTCGATTTTCTCTAACTTATCAGCCGAAAGAGATTTTTCATTTAAGAAACGTCCATCGGTTCTTACACGGCTGTCGTTCGGAATACCTTTCAGATATCTGTCGGTAAGCAACCCCTGAGCCAACGGGCTGAATATAATCATACCCTTACTTTCCTTTTTAGCCATATCAAGAATTCCATTGTTTTCAACCGTTCTGTCGAAAATAGAATATCTGTTTTGGTTGATAACAAAAGGACAGTGTAATTCTGATAAAATATCAGCAGCTTTCTTCATTGTTTCTCCATCATAGTTGGATAAACCGACATAAAGTGCCTTGCCACTTTTCACGATGCTATCAAGCGCCCACATAGTCTCATGCAAAGGAGTATTTGGATCCATTCTATGGTGATAGAAAATGTCTACATAGTCGAGCTTCATTCTCTTAAGGCTTTGGTCAAGGCTTGCAGTCAGATACTTTTTGCTTCCAAAGTCACCGTAAGGACCGGGCCACATATAATATCCGGCTTTTGTGCTGATAATCATCTCGTCTCTGTATGAGCTTAAATGCTCGTGAAGAATCTTTCCAAAATTTGTTTCGGCACTGCCGGGTTCAGGGCCATAGTTGTTTGCTAAATCAAAGTGTGTAATGCCATTATCAAATGCAGTAAAACACATTTGACACATATTATTATAGTCCGCATTATCGCCAAAGTTATGCCATAAGCCGAGCGATACTGCAGGAAGCTTTAATCCGCTTTCGCCACATCTTCTATATGGCATCTTATCATAACGTTTTTCATTCGCTGTATATCCCATATACATTCTCCTTTTGGTGTTTAATTTAAATTAACTATTTATATTTTTTCTTACCACGAAGTTTTCCAATAAACAATGCGGCACAGAAATTAACGATTACTCCCACAACCGCAAAAATTATCATACCGTCATAATTGATATCAGATGGGGTAATTATCCTCATTACTGCATTGTATATAACAAAAAATAACCCGTCAAAAAAATAAGTGTAGTGATAACACTGCCGATTACAGAGTATCTCATATATCCGTATGTATACTTTTCATCAGGCTTTTTCTTGCTTTTCTTTTCAAGGAAATACGATATACCAATACTTGTAGCATCACCGATATCGTGCACGGCATCCGAA
>JBGVGI010000030.1:0-3320 GCA_045121595.1 Oscillospiraceae bacterium
GTAAGCGATGAATAATACAACGCACATATTTGCCTGTTGCTTTATTTTTTGCTAAGTGGTAGTTCCGGGTGATTTTCAACCGTAACTGTTTCCACATCAGTTAACCCTGAACAGTGTTCTTTTATAAAATCACTCCATGGCATTAGTTGTTCAATACCTTCGGACTTGTCTTTGTAGCCCGGCATGTACAACAGCAATGTGTAAATGTACTGGAACACATTCAGATTGTTTGCTTTTGCAGTCTCTACAAGACTGTATATGACACTTGATGCAATCGCTCCGTTTACAGATGTATGAAACAGGAAATTCTTTCTTCCAACAGCGTAGCTTTTTGCATTTCGCTCAGCTTTGTTATTAGATAGTTCACATCGTCCGTCCTGCAGATACCCTTGCAACGTGTCTTTGTGATTTTGGGCATAGTTCACCGCTTTCTCGAGTTTGCTTCCATTTGTTGGATGTAATGTCCCGAGCCAGCCAAAAAAGTTTTCCCAGATTGGAACTTCCTGTTCCAGGCGCTTTGCCTGTCTCTCTTCAGGAGATAAATCTTTATAGGTTCTCTCCAGATAGAAGAGTTTATTGAAATAAGCCACTCCTATTTCAGCAGGAATGTATTTTTCAAGGTCTTTCTGAGGAATCTCAGGCTCCTTGATTGTTTCCCTGGAATTCACATCCAGAAGCTTAATGGTTTTCTTCTTCTCCGCCGGAAGTGCTTCATAAAACTTTCTTCTGGCATGTGCACTACAGCAGATTAACTGAACATCATCTACTTTATTGTAGCCTTGATAACCATCGCACTGTAGTTTTCCATGAAAACCACTTAGGAATTCCTGTGGATAGGCACCACCTCTTCCCGGTTGGTATTCATATAAAACAATCCCGGGAAGACCATCTGTTCCGGTGGAGTAAATCCACATATAGGAAGTTGACTGTGCTTCCCTGCCATCTTCACGTAACACTTGACAGGTTGTCTCGTCAGCGTGAATGATA
The DNA here is from genome assembly GCA_045121595.1 of Oscillospiraceae bacterium. Classification (GTDB taxonomy): domain Bacteria; phylum Bacillota; class Clostridia; order Oscillospirales; family Ruminococcaceae; genus Fumia. The sequence continues at coordinate 988 of JBGVGI010000030.1, forward strand.
TCTCGTTTTAACAGTTCTTTATGCAGCCTGTTAAAAACGGGAAGTAAATACTTTTTGGCAGCAAGAATACACCAGTTTGCCAGCGTTTCTCTCGGAATCCTGGCACCAAGTTGTTTGAAAGCGGTTTCCATTCTGTAATAAGGAAGCCCCATAAACCCTTTATCAAATATCACATAGGCAACTGCTGATGCAGATGCAGGACTATGGAGGAATAATGATTTCGGAACAACACCTGCCTTAAACGATCCATCTTGGTCTTTATGACATTCCGGACATATAAGAACTTCCTGCAGATAATGAATTCTTTCTATCTTTGCCGGAGTGATGCGTATTTCTTCTCTTACAAATTTAGATGTGACAGGAACCATTTCTGCATTACACCAGTCACAGTATCTGTCTTCATCTTTTACCGGACAAATAATCTCAGTGATTGGGAGATTGGCATAAAGTTCCTCTCTGGTTGCCTTTGGTTTTCGTTCTCTCTTGTGTTCTTTTACAGTGACAGATTTTTTCTCTGTCTGAGAATCATCCTTTGATTCTGAAGATGTTTTCTCACTTTTAACACCAAAGAACTGGCGTCGGAATTCTTCGATAGTTTCTTCCAGATTGGCTTTCAGGCTTCGCAGTTCTGCAACCATTTCGCGTAATTCATGAATGGTTTCTTCCTGCTCCTTGATACGGGATGCCTGCATATCGATTATCGTTTTTAAATGTGTAATTTCTTCTGATGTTGACATCTCGTACCTCCTAACTTATCTGCTATAAGTATAAGGGAAATAAGCACTTTTGACAAACATCAGACCAAACACATATCGTCATTTTGACGAAGGATAATTAACTGTAAATCGGCGAAAAACATCTTGTTTTCGACCTTTTTATAGAGTGTTATCCACATCAATACCCTGAAATGTAGGTACAATACTCACTTCAAGGCATTGATGTGGATAACCAGTTCTTTTGAGTGAAAATGGTTATCCTAAAAAATATTTTTTTCTCTATTTTGCACAAATCAAAAATCTCTGTTTTTCCTTTGTGAAGGTTGAAATGCTTTGGGTTGTTCGATGGATAAACCTTCCATCAGCCACCGGAATTCCTGTCTGGTTAATGGACGAACTTCACTGGCATTTCTGGGCCATTGAAAACGGCCTTTTCCATCCAGGCGTTTATAAAGGAGGCAGAAGCCGTCTTTATCAAAGTATAATGCTTTGAGAGTGTTTCGTCGCTTTCCGCAAAACAGATAAAGAGCATGTGCATAGGGATCCATTTGATAAGTATCTCGGATAATCGCCATTAATCCATCGATGCTGCGTCGCATATCCGTCGCACCGGTCACACAGTAGATTTTGGAAATTCCCGAGATATCGCCTAACACAGGCTTCGCAACGCAGATAATGTATTTTGAATCACTGACTGTGTTGCCTGATTGGTTATTTCCACTGTTACATTCTGAATTGTGAGACGCAGCACAACCTCATTAGAAGCAGCAACTGCGCCGGAAACAACAGGATCACTTTTTGGAAGTGGCAAATCCTCATTAATCACAAGTGGAACAACTTCGTGTGTTTCAACACCTCGGGCAAAAGAACTCGTCGGTATTTCACAAGCTTTTTCACGAAGGCGTTTTATATGATAATAAAACGATCCAGATTTGATGTTGTTATCAATTAACCACTGGCGATCAGACTTTCCACTGGTGCGGCATTGCTGAATCAAATCGAACCAACGTTGGTCTGATTTTGATAAGTTTTGAGGGTAATCCATTTGAGTATATCAACTCCGTTCTCAATCATACTTTAGAGTAAAATGCTCTATGCTCCAGAATGATTTAGAGTAAAGTGCTCTATATCAAGAATGTAATCAACGAATCATTTAACTCTATGTAGGTTGATTATCTCATAAAAAGAGTAATTTGTGGAACGGGCTGTTATTCTGCGCTTACCCATAATCTAATTAACTTATTTTGTTTAAGTTTCATCCAAATATGGGGCACATTTTTATATAAATTACAATGATTATTTCGACCTACTGAATGGTTGTTGCCAAACTGTTGCCATGAAAATATTATAACTTGAACACACTTTTGAAGCAAGCATTTTTATTCGCAATTGAGACAAATATAATCGCCACAATTTCTGCAATCTACTCGTATTTCTTTTAATTTTGCTTCAATATCATCTGGGTCACTAACTTCACTCTCTAGCAATTCAATGTCAATATCAGTGCTATCAAGATCAAAATTCATATTTCGAAGTTCTTGACCCCAATAAGCGTTTTTCCCTTTTGTAACTGGCGATACCTCTACCTCATTTCCACAATTTAGTCTTTTAATGAGA
>JBGVGI010000031.1:0-1586 GCA_045121595.1 Oscillospiraceae bacterium
AGAGGTTATTTATAAATAGGCAGACTGATGCCTTGTAACTCTCTAGTCTGCTGATTAAATTTAATACCTTGCTCTTTTTCTTGCGACCACGTTTTTTTGTGGTTTCTTCCGGAAGAGGATTTTCTTCATATGCGGTTTTGATGATTTCATCATACTCTTTATCAAACTTATGCAAGTAATAATAGCTGATTTCATTTTTCCCGCTTACAAGAGCTTTGTCTCTTACCTTTTTCATAGCAAGAAGAAGTTCCTTGAATTGCGGAGCCCATTTTTGCTCGGGATAGTTTTCCATTATCCCGTTAAGCTCACGCAATAGATGTGCACAGCATACCGCATGTTCCACATCTGGATACTTCCAGTAGGAAGCCCAACAATCATGGACAGCAATACCATGAAAAGATGGAAGGATTCCAATGGCATCCATTCCAAGATGTCCACGCTTCTGATGGATGCTCAGATAAGTGTAATCCATATCTGATACGTTATGGACCCACCAGGTCTTTCCAGCAACACGGGTACCTGTCTCGTCGCAATGGATAAGACCAAGATTTGTCATGATGCTATGAAGTTTTTCATAGGTTGGCTTTAAGACATCGGCACATCGGGTCACCATATTTTTGATGGTACCGGTTGATAGTGGGATGTTGAATACACTGCTAAGTATTTCATGAGTACGATTAATACTTACTGCACCAACAGTATTAAACGCTATAACCATTGACTGTAAGTTTTTACCATACTGTACAGTTGCTTTGATATCAGAAGGAAAAGAACCTGACTTCTGACAGTTATGAAGAGGGCAATTGCTTACCACAATAAGTTGATGCGCTGTGACATTTACAACCACTTCAGCATCGATTTCATGGCGTGTCTCTTTGATACATGCTTTATCAAGACAACTATCATGATAAGGACAGTTCAGACAATCAGAGTGCATATGTGGCTCTATGATGTCTGGTTCAGAGATGACGGAAAGACATACTCCATCATGCCCATTCTGAGCCCCTTGCTTCCTGCCTGACTTCTGGCGTAGACTACGCTCCTTATTTACTGGTGGCTTCTTAAGTCCATCGCTTGAAGGCGGCTTTGAACTGTTCTTGGAGTTTTTATTAAGTTGCTCCTTAAGTTCTTTGATGGTCTGGTTAAGTTCCCTTACGGTTGCTGTAAGTTCTTCATTCTGTTTTAGTAATGAAGCATTTTGCTCCATCAATTGCTGAACCAATTCAACTGTAATATTAACTGGCATGCAGACCACCTTCTTTCCTTGATTTCTATACCATAATTATAGCAAAAGCTAAGGAAATAAGCGAATCGCAAGTAAACTGCTTATGGTAAAAATGACGGTGGATAAGTATTAAATTTCAAGGTGCAAATGGTACAAAATCTATTCAAAAACATCAAAAAACGATGAAAATGAATGATAAATTAAGTGGAAAAACATTTCTATCCACATGGGACAAGAAATCTTCTAAAAGGAGTTTCTCTTATCCACAATAAAGCTGTTTTTGTCAAAACAGAAAAAAAGAAATTTCTCTGTTTTGTACAAAATAAAGTTACATGAACCCACTAGGGTTCTGAACAGTTAC
>JBGVGI010000032.1:0-2363 GCA_045121595.1 Oscillospiraceae bacterium
TTTGAAAATCATAGAGTAAAGTTCTTTTTCCATACTGCATTCGCCTCCTAAAGACAAATATATTTTATCAAATCAAATTTTAAATGTCAAGAAAAGTTAATGCAAAATATATAAGATTTAATGTATAACATTAAAAACATATTGACAAACATTAAGGACTGTGTTATACTTATGCCAACAAATCACTCAGGAGGTATGAGTAATGAAAGGTCTTAATAAACTCGGAAAGGTTATTACAAAAATTTTAGAGGTATTCCATTGGATAGGGGCAGTTGGAATGGGGATCGCCTCTATTGGCATCATTATTGTAAATAACAGCGTAGAGAACTTTAGAAGCTTAGTTGCGGAAAATTTCGTCCGTGAGGATTTTGCAGTTTACGGTTTTCAGATCAGCGCCCCCGTTGTAAATGGAGAATTGAACGTAGCAGCCTTTATCGTTTTCTGTATTGGTGCAGCCGTGCTTCTTGCTGTAATGGCTATGATTTTCCGCAATCTGCATCTGATTTTCAAAAAATCGGAAAACTCCACACCTTTTCAAAAAGACAATGTGCGTATGATGAGAGAAATCGGTATTTTTGCGATTGCCATTCCCGTAATCGGCTTTATTATGAGCGTGATTACTCGTTTGGTATGCGGAGTGGATTTTGCAGAAATCAGCGTTGATATGGGCGGTATCTCTATGGGTATTATCGTTCTTTGCTTCACACAGTTCTTTGCTCACGGCATAGAGCTTGAAAAAGATGTAGACGGTTTGCTGTAAGGAGGTCGCTATGGGTAAAATAGTACTCCGTTTGGATAGAATGATGGTTGAGAGAAAAATGTCCTTAAACGAGCTTGCAGAGCGTGTGGGGATCTCCAACGTCAACCTTTCCAAAATCAAAAACAACAAAGTAACGGCTATTCGCTTTGCCACCCTTGCAGCGATCTGCGACGTGCTTGATTGCGAAGCCGGAGATATTTTGGAGTTTCAAAAAGAAGAATAAATAACATACAAGCCCTCGTTCCCAAAACGGAGCGAGGGCAGAACTTTGTTTACGCACAATTGCAGCAGAGAATGTAAAAACAAGCAATGTTAAGAAAACGGGCGGCTTTTCCAAGGTGAATTGGTAGAGTTTTCGGCTTGGTAATGATAGAATTCATAGCGAAAGGAGTTGATAACATGGAACTTGGTAAACAGATCTATGAACTAAGAAAGAAGGCAAACCTCTCGCAAGAACAGCTTGCCGAAAAGGTCGGTGTATCGAGACAAACAATTTCAAAATGGGAGCTTGGTGAAACTGCGCCTGACATTAAGCAAGCACAAGTTTTATCACAGGTATTTAGTGTCAGTTTGGATGAATTAACCGGAAACGACACAAAGGAAGTTATCTACGAAAAGGTAAGCAATACAGAAAAACTTGCTGGCTTGATAATAAAAGTAATAAAAATTTGGGGAATTATTATTCTCACTTGTTTGATTGTTGCCGTTGTTGGCATTGTTTTGTTTGGTTTTGTGCGAGGGGAAGGTTCCGTCGAATTTGAAAACAACGTGGAAAAGGTCACATTTACGGAAGTCGTTGGCGAAGAAACATATGTTATTACGATTGGTTCGGACGGCTATTTTGAAGGTATTGGAATGTCTGACGAGATAAAGGAAGAACTTATGGAACTTATAGTTGTGGGCGATCTTCCTACATCCGAAGATAATATTACAGATTATTTCATAAAGCTACGTGAAGGAACGCAGCAAGAAACACCGTAATACGAAAATAAAGACTAAAGATCTGCCCTCGTTTCTTGATAGGACGGGGGCATGGTATAATGAGTTATACAAATAAGAATTTGCTGGAATGAAGATAATACATGAAAAATAAGTTCCGCAACCTGAAGTTTACATTTAGAAACACTGAATTGGTAGTATGTTTTTGTTGAATATTTTATAATAAGGTCAACAAAAACATAAAGGAGTAAATTATTATGACACTTGGTGAAAAAATTGCAAGGCAAAGAAAAGAATTGAACTATACGCAAGAGCAACTTGCTGATATTCTCGGTGTGTCGCGTCAATCAATTAGCAAATGGGAATCGGATATCGCCTATCCTGAAACTGATAAACTTATCGAACTCGGTAAACTATTTGATTGTTCGATGGACTATCTGCTGAAAGAGGAAATAACTGAAAAACACGGTGTTCAAACATCAGGTTTTACCGAAAAAGTTGAAAAAATCAGACGAAAGGTAATGACGGAAAAAACAAAGAAAATATTAAAAATCATCGGCATTATTTTGGCAGTGGTTTTGACCATTGATATTATTTCAATGATATTGTATTTCTTTGTTTTGGGCACACCTAATTAAGCAGCAAGACAAATTCCAATTTATCG
>JBGVGI010000033.1:0-1593 GCA_045121595.1 Oscillospiraceae bacterium
GACTTACCCATAAAATTTGCACTTTGACAACTGAATAAAGCTATGCTTAATGCCTCATTTGTAGTAAAATATTACTATAAGAATTATCTGTTTTGGAGGTACGAAAATGTCTTTTGTTACGAATGAATATCAGCAATTATCCTTATTTAATTCCTTTGGTTTCCTTTCACCTAGAAAACAACGAATTATCGAAAACTCATGGGCGAAACCATTTTCTGATTACATTTTTTCTAACATTGATGAGATGATATTTGCACCTCTTTACAGTGAGAAAACAAATTCACGTCCAAATGCTCCGGTAAATGTAATTGTTGGAGCTCTTATCCTCAAAGAATTCAATCATCTTTCGGATGATGATATTCTGGAAGAATGTGAATGTGATTTTCGATATCAGTATGCACTGCATACCATCAGCTATGAAAAACAGCCTATTAGTGACAGGACGTTCAGCAGATTTCGTGAAAGGGTTGCTGCATACGAACTTGTAACAGGCGAAGATCTTATTCATACCTGTATAACCAAGCTTGCTGACAATATCGCAAAGTTCATGGAAATAGAACCGGATATAAAGCGTATGGACAGTATGATGATTGAATCCAACATCAAGACAATGAGCCGTCTGGAGCTTCTTTATACATGCCTTTCCAACCTTATAAAAACGATAGACCGTGATGGCAATACGGACATGATTAAGGGATTAGAAAACTATTGCGATCCGAATAACCGGAATAAGGTAGTCTACTATGAAAGAAAAACGCCTCAATCTGAACGTATTCAGAAGGTCATAAATGATGCAACAAATCTTCTTCCTAAATGTAAAGAGCTTTACGAGGAGAACACAGATTATCAGCTTCTGGTCCGTGCAATAAATGAGCAGACAAAAGACGATGATGATAATCCCGGAAGCCGTATTCTCAAAACATCAGAAGATGGTATGGGGGCAGATGTTCTTCAAAACCCGTCAGATCCAGATGCAACCTTTCGGGTAAAAGCGAATAAACAACACAGAGGATATGTTGCAAACCTTGTTGAGACTGTAAATGCAAAAGGTTCCGTCGTAACGAATTACCAGTATGATGCAAACACCCGAAGCGATGTATCTTTTATCAAAGAAATCATTGAAGATTCTGAAGTCTCTGAAGAGGCAGTGGCAGTTATTACAGATGGTGCCTACAATACACAGGAAATTCAGGAACTGGCTGCCGAGAAAAACATAGGGGTTTTATCTACGGGTCTGATTGGACGAAAAGGAAATCCGATTATTACTGAATTTTCGGTTGATGATAATACGAATACCATTACGTTGTGTCCGGAAGGACATACACCAAAAAGCAGCTCTTATATCAAACAGAGTAACAGCATAAGAGCATCTTTTCATTGTGAGCAGTGTGAAAACTGTCCGCGGTTTGATGAATGTAAACCTGCCATGAAAAAACGGACTGCGGTCAAAATCCTTTCATTAAATGCAAGGCAAAATCTGATAGATGCAAATGCGATACTCAATGAAGAAGAGCGAAAACTTATAGGCAGGATACGAAACGGAGCAGAGACAGTACCGTCCATCATTCGAAATAAATATGGCGTAGACAAAAT
>JBGVGI010000034.1:0-2237 GCA_045121595.1 Oscillospiraceae bacterium
TGATTAAAAAGCTGAGGTAACGTAAAGTTACCTTAAACAGTCAGTATTCCATCAACCGTGAAAGAGCTCCTTAACTTCAGAGCGTCCGCTGAGGTTAATGCTCCAAGGCAGGTTGTTTCTTACTGTACTCTCACACTGGAGGTAAGAGGATCCATGGACTTCTCTCAAAACTCAGTTAAAGAGTTTATTTAACCGTACGAATTGTCCCTATCTCCAGTCTGAGAGTGCAGTTGAAACCTTGCCTTCTCAGACCTCCATTGTGGGACGCCTGCTGTATATGGTTATATTTTATGAGCTTACTTAATTTGACTGTACTCTCACACTGGAGGTAAGAGGATCCATTGACTTCTCTCAAAACTCAGTTAAAGAGTTTATTTAACTTACTGAATTGTCCCTATCTCCAGTCTGAGAGTGCAGTTGAGGTTCAGAAACAAAACGTCATATACGCATGTGATCTTGAATATAGTTCAGGTCACCATTGAATGGACAAATTAAAAGGCGAAGACATCTGAAAAACAGAGCTTCGCCTTCGTTTTCTCTGTTACACTTTATATAGAAAATTCATAAGTGTATAAGGAGAGAAAACACATGAATACTAACAGCACACAGACATCAAAATCAATCTTTTCTGAAAAATATTTTTGCGGAATTGATTTGGCAAGCAAAGTTATTCAGGTAAGTGTCACAAAACCTGGAGAAGGTTCTTTTGACAAAGCATTAAGTAAAGATGAGTTCACCAAATTCATTAAGGCAAATAACCCTGATGATTACATCTACGGCATGGAAGCCTGTGGAGACTCCAATTATTGGGCAGAGCTGATTAACACACTTTGTAATGACAAAGCCTTTATCTTTCCTGCCAAGAAATGTCGTTCTTATAATCATGGCTGTAAGGATGACAGAGGAGATGCCAGAGGTGTAAGGGATTTGCTGCTCACCTATTTTTTAAGTCCTGACGCCTCAACAATTCATCCATGTGTGATAAGAGACAGACAAAACCGGGCAGATATGGCGTTGCTTAAGTCCTATGGTGATAACCAGTCTGACATAACCAGGAATGTCAGACGTCTGATTGCATTTCTAAAAGAGCAGGATGCCACACTATGCTACAGTTATTCCATGTCACCTGAATCTACCATAAAAGCAGCAACTGAATATATTAAAAAACTGAACAAGGAAGAAGCTCAAAACAACAGTTTTCTGATTTCAGATATCCAGACTCAGAGTGCAATTATTGCAATGCTTCTTAAAAGGAGAAGTAATATTCTCATGGGATTTTTGAAATATTTTGAAAGCCACTCTGAATGTCAGTACTTTATGGCCATACCCGGAGTTGGACTGTTACTTGCTGTAGGCACACATATCATTACTCAGGGAGATTTTACAAGATTTAAAAATGCCCGTTCTTTTGCTGCCTATACAGGATTTACCCCTGCACACAGTGGTACAGGAGGAAAGAATAAGATTGCCCATATGTCAGATAATGGTAACCCTGTATTAAAAACTTTAATCTATGAAGGCGCCAATGCCTGTACCATCCTTCAAAAGCATAAAAATAAAAAAGATAAAAGAGTCAAAATCAGGTATGGCAGACAAATTGCTATCGATTTATGGAAGATTGGCATCAACCTTAAAAATCCTGATATAAAAGAAATCGTAAGCCATTATGATGCTGAGCTTGCCTTTAAAATAACCGAAAAGAACACCAGCACCAAGCTTTGCAAATTCAAAAGCAAGTGTAATAAAGCCAATAAGACTTTTGAGCGACTTAGCTCTACTCCTGCAGTCACATCCTGGTGCCAGAATAATCTTTTAGAACAGCATAAACAGGACAGTGCTCTAAGTCCCTACCTTGCAGAGTTTAAAAATAAAAATCAGCTCATTGATTTAAGTGATCCTGAAGGTCCTTTCAGAAGACAGTCTGCAACACTTGTAGCATACCTTGTTGAGCATAACGAAGTTCAAGAACTTGAAATAAACGATCTCGAAAGATTGGATTTCGGTGAATGGTGATTTTATTAAAGGTTATAAAAGAGTACGAATTCCAAACGTTAAGTAAATTAAATTTGCACCAGCAGTTTTAATAAAAAGACTCCATAGAACATAACGAATACATTATTCAGTATATTTGAGAAAAATCTCTCCAGGGAAATTCTCTGGAAGTAAATCTGACAAAAATAAAAGCAGAGACAGCCAGACAAGGGAGTTATTTCTCTTAGCTGTACTTTTTAAATTGA
>JBGVGI010000035.1:0-2307 GCA_045121595.1 Oscillospiraceae bacterium
TTCTGGGAGTGATTCAAACCAACCGATATTGTCAATCTCGGTATGATGAATATGGAAACACTCTATGGAATGAATAATCTTTTTTCTACTATTTTTGCAGTAGTAATACATTTGGAACCCTTCTTTCTTTATTTGTTAATCTCATTATAAAGAAAGATGTGTCCCATAAAACGGACTTTAAGAGCAGAAATTAAAAATCAACCGAGATATCATTAAGATATCTCGGTAAATTATTAAATCAGTTCGACATATTGGAATTTGTCAATACCTATTACCATAAAGATATTTATTTGAAATTCTCTTTTGTGTTTCCAAATATTTTGTAACGTTTTCATCATAATCAGGATAATTATAACCAAGTGAATCTGCCACTTTTTTAGATATTTTTTTGAACAAACATAGACACAAATCAAACGATTTCCACATTTCTTCATACGAACTCATTGAATATGTATTTAGTAAGTTATCCCACAATTCTTTTGAAATATGCTTATCTAAAAATTTATAGTTTTTACCCAAACTGAAATTAAATCCTTTTTCAGTACCGACATACCAACTAATCATCCTAAGAAGCTCATGACGTAATACTTCATTCATATGGTCTATTGCAAATAGTATTTCACCACGAAGTAAGCCCTTGGATACATATGTTGCAACATTCCAAAATTCGTTACAACAGTCATCAAACTTTCTTTCTGTTGGACACTTAATGTAATAATCTTCATCTGTGGGAACTATTTCTGTTTTAATCATATTATCTTTATCTAACATGATTTTTACAAGTTTATCGCGAGTAAGATACTCCTCAAGCATTGAAACAGGTAACAAAGTTAAATCAATCTTTACACCATCATCAAAAAGCATTATATAAGAAAATCCTTTTTCTTCTGGAGGAAATAATTCCATATCTTCAGGTTTTTGCATCATAATTCTGTTACCAAAAACACTAAGCCAGTCATCGCTTTTCAAAAATTCTCCCATATCTATAACAAAAAAAGTAATATCATAATCTTGAAGATTGTCTTTTGGTATATTAACATTAGTGCGAGACCCCTCAAGAGTTACAATTCTAATTCTCTCATCTTGAAAAGCAAAATTCAAAACTAAATCGTATATTTCTTTTTCAGTCCTCATTTCATTCACCTCAATAAAATTATATCACAAAAAAAAGATTGATTCTAACTGTTCTTATAATTTGATAACCGCATCAAGGCAGAGCGTAAGTGCATATTCGTATGCATTACCGCCCCAGTTTCTTTCGTCGTATTTGTCAACATCTGCAAGACTGTCTGCGGTATAAAGTATCATACCCCAGGTTGCCCCTCTGAAATCAGCACAGGCCGCCAGAGCAGAACATTCCATTTCTACAACTGCACAGCCTTCACTTTTGCGATAAGCCACCTTTTCTTTGGTTTCACGGAAAAATCCATCCGTTGACCAGGTTATAACCTCCTGATATTTCATACTATGCTCAAGAATGGTTTCTTCAATTGCTTTTCTTGCCTTCTCGCTGATTTCCACAAATCGAGAAGGGGGCGCATAGTGATAAGATGTTCCCTCATCACGCAGAGCCTTGTTTGGTACGAGGAATGTACTTTCGGGGAACTTTTCCAGAGCACCGCAACTACCTGCCGAGATTACCTCTCTTACACCATAACCAATCAGCCAATCAAGTATCTGTGTGGCTGCTGCCGCACCAACGGGTGCTTGACAAAGCACAATGTCCTCACCCTTGTATTTGGTGATGTAAATGGGATAATGCTTCGTTGCACTCTCAAAAGTGGATACCTGTTTGGTATCACTTTTACTGGCATATTCATCTATGTAAGCACCAAGAAATGCGAACACACATTTCTTGGGTAAGTTCAAACCAAGATTTTCATGAGTGGGATTAAGAACTGCTGTCTGCTCTGTATCAAACTCCAAAATCGGTATTTCGTTTTTAATAATAGCCATACTATCTCTCCGTCAAATTCAAGTTTTGCGAACTGTTTTTCTAATTGAATTATACTGTGATATGAGTAGAAAATCAATATAAACGCTCCCGTTCGCACGGGAGCGTTTCGTTATACGGCAACTTTTTTCCATCGTTTTTGTTCAATAGACTTAATTGTATCAAGCGTAACACCCATATGTTCCGCTGCTTGTTTTTGGGTCATTCCCTGGGAGCGCAGCAACCGCAGCTGATTATCAAACCGCTGCTGAAGGGTCAGCTCTGGCAAGGTCATGTGTAGCAAGTCGTTTATGGGGATGCCCAGAAACAAGGCAATCAAGCAAACATCGAATGTATGGAAGTTTTGGGAACAG
>JBGVGI010000036.1:0-9643 GCA_045121595.1 Oscillospiraceae bacterium
TGTATATTCCAGTTTAGAAATTGATTATGAGAAATTAAAACTTGGCACAGACGGAATTATAAGCTCGGAGTTATGGGATTGCGACGCTGACATTTTGCACGTTTCGCCATACCGTAGTTTCCCAAGCGGTGTTTCCGCCTCTGCATCAAAAAAGCACGAGTATCTTACTTGGGCTGAAACGAATAACCATTATATTATTGAAGACGATTTTGAATCAGAGTTCTCAGTATCGAAAAAGCCAGAAGAAACGCTTTTTGCTTTGACTAAATTAAACAACGTCATTTACCTTAATACCTTCTCCAAAACCATTTCGCCAGCTCTTCGTGTGGGATACATGGTACTTCCCGAGCAACTCGTGCCCGTCTTTCAAGAACGACTTGGGTTCCACTCCTGTACTGTTCCAACGTATATTCAATATCTTGTTGCGGAGCTCATTACCAACGGTACTTTTGAAAGACACATCAATAAAGTTCGAAGACAAAAACGCCTAACCAACAAATAACTTTATTAAAAGAGAGTTACGACACCAAACACTCTATAAATCTCTTTTTATTTTCAATTGCCTTGGCAAAAGAATATTTTAGCCAAATCGTATGAAGAAACCTTTCGATTACGACCGTAAAAGCCCATGCATTGAACAAAAGAGATTACTTCCTTTGTCGCACAAGGATTCCACATCTTTACATTCAACAGATTTTGAAATTCGCTATGCGTAGAATCTGAAATATTCTTCAAATGCCGATTTTTTTCTTCATCATCGACTGATATAACCACAATCCTTACATTTTTACTCACCGCTTGAATATGATTAATTAACAAAATATACTTTTGCTCAAATCCTGCAATATCTTTCCAATATTCTTCACTGCCACCGATATGTATCATCACCGTGTCTGGACGTAAAGGTATTATACACGAATCATATAGTTCAATTGCATTATCCAAGTTTAATTCGCTGAAACTTCTGTTATACGCCGAGTAATCCAAATTAAAGGATTGTTTCAACTCACCTACTGGAATTTCCTTATCTTCTTTCTCTCCGAAAATAACGACACCGCCTTTCTCTGCTATCGTATTTAATCTTTGATAATCTCTAATTTCCTTTTCCATAATTCTCCTCCTTTAAATAATATTGTTTTTCTTATCCAAACGATAATTTCTAATATATACAACCACGTTCAACATTACTATTATCAAATTGATTATGTAAACAACCAAAACGTAATTAATTTGCTCCGTTATAATCTTTGCGGTGATTCCGGCAATATACCCGGCAATAATAAGAAAGATAAACGGTAAACTCGTTCCTTTCGTGGTTTGTGTTTTATACGCCTTCACCACATTTATCGGCCACGACAAACCAAAACACACCAACATAACTGTTTCAAAAATAGCGCCCATAAAATAAGCCTCCTTGTTTTCTACGCTTTCATTATACAGCTATATTTTTGAAATGAACCCACAGAAAAATTTTATAAATGAATTTTTGATTTTTCCATTTATTTTACTTACGAAAGTATTTATGAAAGGAAAATAAATTGAATTTTTACTTATAAAATGCTATAATATTGTCAGTCGAACAAAGGAGTAAATTGCAATGATGCAAAAATCGTCTAATTCATTAAGCCGAATACAAAGAAAAATTTCTGCAACGCAGATTATATTAGTTGTATCTCTGACAATTATTCTTGCAATTATCGGCATTGTTACAAACATTAAGTTTGAAAAAGATAAAACCGATAGAAACCTTCAAAACATTTCTGAAACCATTGCGACTTCCCCTTCCTTTATGGAAAACGACATCCAAAACGGGACTGCCCAAGATCAGGTAAATTTGATGCGTTATCTCGATTCCTTAAAAAAGTCCTTATATGACGTTGACGTTATTTCCATAGTAAATAAAAACAATCAACGTTTTTATCACACGAACCACTCTTTAATCGGCACACAATACGACGGAGAACAGCCTGACTTCTCCCCCGTAGAAAAAAACTTCTACATTGTCAACACAAATGGTCCTTCTGGGGCGCAACGAAGAGCATACAGTGCACTCTATTCCGAAACCGGAGAATATCTCGGTTTTATTATGGTTATCATCCTAACGGAACATGTTAATGAAAACATCACGCAAATTATTACAACTTACGCAATCCTTGCCGTTGTCGCTATTGTTATAGAATTATTTATCACCTCTCGTATATCTAAAAGCATAAAAAATAGCTTGTTAGGTTATGAGCCCGATACCATCTCAGCAATGTATCTCGTTCGCGATAACATACTTGAATCGTTAAAAGAAGGAATTATCGCCGTAGATAAAGACGGCACAATTCTCTTCACCAACAATTCCGCTGTGAAAATGTTAGATAAAAGCAGTACTGCTACGGAATTCATCGGGAAAAACATAGAACAAATTAAAAATGGTAACGTCATTAAAACCGTCTTAAACGGATCGGAAAAGGAATTCGGCATTCAAGGTCAAAGAATGGATGGAACTGACGTCATAATAGACAGGATCCCCATTAAACACGAAGAAGATCCCATTGATACAATCTGCATTTTGCACGACCGTGCGGAATATACCAAGCTTATGGAAGACTTAGCCGGTACTCGTTATCTCGTCGATTCCATGCGTGCAAATAACCATGATTTCACTAATAAGCTACATGTAATACTTGGACTCATCCAAATGGAGATGTACGACCAAGCAACCTCTTATATTGAGAACATTACGATGGTTCAACGTGCGTCTATCAGCAAAATCATGAATTGCATCAGCGAACCCGCTTTGGCTGCACTACTTATTGGTAAGACGGCACGAGCCGCAGAGTTAAACGTCAAATTCACGTTACGCGATGGTTCTCACTTCTCAAATACCGATATGCATATCCCTACTGAAGTACTTATTACGGTTATTGGGAACTTAATTGAAAATGCATTTGAATCTATGAACGCAAAAGAACCTAACCCGTCTAATCCTAACGAACTCATTATAGGACTTTTCTCTAAAGAGGATTCTATCTTAATAACAGTTGACGATACTGGCTTAGGTATATCGGAAGAAAATAAACAACGTATATTTGAAAACGGATTCTCTACAAAAGGCGAAAACCGTGGCACTGGTCTCTACCAAGTAAAAACAATGGTTGAAAATTTGGGTGGGCTGATTACCGTTGACTCACAAGAAAACGTCGGCACGTCCTTCTTCGTATATTTTTCAAAGGAAAAAAAGGATAATTGATTTATGTATAAAGTTTTAATTGTTGAAGATGACCCTATGGTTGCGATGATTAACGAACAATACGTTCGTAGACATAAGGATTTCTCCGTTGCAGGAAAATGCAAAGACGGAGAAGCCGCATTAAAGTTTATCAGCGAAAACGACGTTGATTTAATTATATTAGACATATTCATGCCCCACATGAACGGCTTTGAGACATTACGAGAACTTCGCAAAGATAAACAAGCTATAGACGTCATTATGGTCACTGCTGCAAACGATAGAGACTCCCTCGAAGAAGCTTTGCACCTTGGGGTTGTGGATTATTTAGTGAAACCTTTTTCCTTTGACCGTTTTAAACTTGCGTTAGATAAATTCATTTCTCAAAAGAGAGTGTTAAGTGATTTTGATACCTTAAATCAATCCAACATCGATTTTATTATAGACAAGAAAAGAAAACAACCCCAGGAACTTTTTCCAAAAGGTATTCAAGACAAGACTTTACAATCCATTCTTGCATGCTTAAAAAAGAATAGTCCTGAACCCGTAACAAGCGATTTCATATCAGAACAAACAGGCTTAACCGCTGTAACTGTAAGAAGATATATGACCTATTTAGAAGAAAATGCCATCGTCGTTGGAGAATTAAACTATGAAACGGGCGGTCGGCCTTGTATGTATTACATCTTAAAAGAAGACGAATAAAAGAAAACTCCTTGTGCGTTCAACACAGGGAGTTTTTGATTTATTCAATTGTCCATTTTACTCAATTCTCAAATTTAATGCCTTAATTCGCAAAACGATGGGAACAATCACAAACAGTAACGCGTAATTTACCAAGCTGTTCCAAATCTGACCTTGAATAAACAAACGGGACGCCAAGTACGTAAAATATGGTACGCCTTTTGCATAAAGCAACCAGAATGCGGTTGTATTTATCCCCACTGTAGAAATCAAGAAAGTAAGTACGCACACGATTGCTATTTTAACGTAGATACCCCACTTATATTTGATTTTAATACCGTTCACTACAAAACCCGTTACGAGAGCCACCATACCCATTGCAATGCCGATCCACGGCATATAGGCAAATCCGGCAGAGTGATACAAATACCCTACTAAATCGCCTAAAAAACAGGCTGCAAAGCCAAATAACGGACCGATTATGAGCCCACAAAGCGCTGATACAACAATTGTTAAAGAAAACTGTGTATCGGCAAATTTGAACTCAAAAAACATGTTCGCTACCACTACGATAGCCGTCATAACTGAGATATAGGCTATTTTGTGGCTTGCATTCTTTTCCGCAAGTGTTGCCGAAAAGAGTAATCGTTTGATCGGGCTGATGCCCTTCTTTTGTTGCGCTGATTCTTGCATAAAAAAAACCTCCTTGCAAAAAAGAGGTCCGCAGGTGTGTGGAATAAATATTTACGCGCGCTATACCTATTCCATATTCGAAGCGGACGCGCCCAGATACCGCAGAAACTCGTTAAAAATTCTGGTTTCTTTCGTCCACCGACAACGTCCCGTTCGGTGGCACTTTACGCATCAAGGCTACTCAACTTTTGTTGCAAGTATTATACTGCTTTTTTTGAAAAAAAGCAAGCGTTTGAATTCGCTATTATAAAATTGTTTTGTGAAAATTATCACGGCGACGAAATAGATCGTCGCCGTTTATAAGACATTAATTCTTCACTGCTTTTTTGGCGAGGTGCTCTTCTCTGGCACTTTTTCTTCCGTCAGCATTAATATCCCCCGCCTTAGTAAGCGCCACCTTTGTAAGAAATGGTCCAACAATTTCATAAACCAAAACAGCAAATAAAGTAATATTTCTCACTATAGCTCCATCCGGACCAAGTTCCATCGCCTTTATCGCCATACCCAATGCTACACCTGCTTGCGGCAGTAATGTTATACCAAGATATTTTGTTATATTAGAATCGCACTTCATTAGTCTTGCACTAATTCCTGCACCAAAATATTTCCCGATCGAACGAGATAAAATATAAACAATACCAATAATAACAACAAGAATATCAGAAAAGACGGAAAGTTCTAACCCGGCGCCACTAATCACGAAAAATAAAATAAGTATTGGTGTTGTCCATCTATCCGCTCTTTCCATTAGTTCCTCTGAAACGTCACAGGCGTTGCAAAATACGGTTCCCAACATCATACATGCAAGAAGCGACGAAAAAGAAATGTGTATTGCACCTATCTGAAATTCAAGACAAGACAAACCAACCGTCATCATTACAAATGTTACTGATACCGCCATTCGCTTGGAACGAGAATGAAAATACTTTTCACATATTGTAAATAAAAATCCCATCACAAAGCCTAAAGCTAAAGATAGAATCACCTCAAGCAACGGCTCAAGCACCATTGATAAAACATTTATATATCCAAGGCTAATTGTTTTTGCCACGCCAAAAGATATTGCAAAAACCACAAGCCCTACTGCATCATCTAATGCAACGACTGGTAAAAGCACATCTGTAACAGGCCCCTTTGCTTTATATTGCTTTACAACCATCAAGGTCGCTGCTGGCGCCGTTGCTGTTGCAACAGATGCCAAAACAATGGCCGCCGATAAAGATAATTTGTTCGGTATAATAAAATGAAGAGTTATTAGAATCGCGTCCACTACCAGCGTAGTAAACAATGCTTGAAACACTCCTATAACCGTAGCCTGTTTCCCAATCTTTTTTAATTGAGCCAGACGAAATTCGTTTCCCATTGCAAACGCTATAAAACCAAGTGCTAAATCTGAAATTAATTCAAATTCCTTAACCTGCGTTCTCGTTATACCTAACCCGGGTACGCCAAAACTTCCAAGAACAAATGGACCTACTAATACCCCAGAAATTAAATAAGCCGTTACCGCAGGTAATTTGACCTTTTTTGCCAGCCTTGATAAAAGCAGTCCTGCAAGCAAAGCAATGGATAAACTAAGAAAAATACTTGCCGTTTGAGTCATAAAACACACCTTCTTTCAAATGAATTTGATTTCAGGAGTTAATCAATTAGATACAAGGGTATTTTTTCTCTTTTAGAATCTAATTCGGTTGAGCTCTATCCGTCATTTATATTATATTGTTTTATCAAAATTTTATATACTCGCTTATTGTTTTAGTATACCTACCAAAAATCAAACGTTATTTAACGTTTACCGTAAGCTCTCCGTTTATAACGTCAAGCAAAAGTACGTCGTTAGGTTTTAAACTTCCAGCCACTATCTTTTTAGCAATAAGCGTTTCAACGTTAGATTGAATAAATCTCTTAAGCGGACGAGCGCCAAATACCGGATCGTATCCAGCAGAAACTATCTGTTCAATCGCTTCTTCGCTTATTTCAAGATGGAGTTCTTTTTCTTCCAAACGAGATTTTAATCCTTTTAACAACAACCCGACTATTTGTTTGGTTTCGGTTTGTGTGAGTGGCTTATAAAATACGATTTCGTCAAGACGATTCAAAAATTCCGGACGGAACTGCGTCTTCAAGAGCCTATTCACTTCGTTTTTAGCTTCCTCAGTAATTTCTCCCGTATTTTCGTTTATTCCCTCCAAGATATACGAAGAACCAAGATTAGACGTCAATATAATAATAGTATTTTTGAAGTCTACCGTTCGTCCTTGAGAATCAGTAATACGGCCATCATCCAAGACTTGAAGTAAAATATTGAAAACGTCGGGATGCGCTTTTTCAATTTCATCGAAAAGCACAACGGAATACGGCTTACGTCTAACTGCTTCCGTTAATTGTCCACCTTCATCATACCCTACATATCCCGGAGGCGCGCCAATTAAACGAGAAACACTAAACTTTTCCATATATTCGGTCATATCAATTCGAATAATGTTCTTTTCATCGTCAAAAAGCGTCTTAGCCAAAGTTTTAGCAAGTTCCGTCTTACCAACACCCGTAGGACCTAAAAACATAAACGATCCAATCGGACGGTTAGGATCTTGAATACCCGCTCTTGAACGTAAAATAGCTTCGCTTACTTTCTTTACAGCCTCATCTTGACCAATCACTCTCTCGTGTAGAATGTCTTCCAAATTAAGCAACTTACTTTGTTCGCTTTCTACCAATTTTGATACGGGAATCCCTGTCCATTTTGATACGATTTTTGAAATCTCTTCCTCCGTTACTTTATCGTGAAGCATCGTAGTAGCTTTAACGCTTGCAGACGCTTTCTCAGCATCTTCTAATTTTTTCTTTAACTCGGGAAGTTTACCGTATTTTAATTCAGCCAACAAATTGAGATTATATTCTCTTTCTGCACGTTCAATATCACTATTAACCTTCTGGATTTCTTCACGAAGAGCTTGGACTTGAGATATCGTCGATTTTTCTTGATTAAGTTTCTCTTTCATTTCGTCGTAATTTTTACGAAGCACGGAAAGCTCGTCCTGCAACGTTCTTAAACGATTTTGCGATAAAGAATCCGTTTCCTTTTTAAGCGCCGCTTCTTCAATCTCAAGTTGCATAATTTTACGTGCAACGTCATCCATTTCCGCCGGCATACTGTCTATTTCCGTTTTGATCATAGCGCACGCTTCATCAATAAGGTCAATAGCTTTATCCGGCAAGAATCTATCGCTTATATAACGATTTGAAAGGGTTGCTGCGGCGATTATAGCGTTGTCTTGAATTTTAACACCGTGATATACCTCATAACGTTCTTTAAGTCCACGAAGAATAGAAATGGTATCCTCTACCGTAGGCTCGTTAACCATTACCGGCTGGAAACGACGCTCTAACGCAGGGTCTTTTTCAATATACTTTCTATATTCGTCCAACGTAGTCGCACCGACACAGTGCAATTCGCCTCTTGCTAACATAGGCTTTAATAAATTACCCGCATCCATTGCGCCGTCCGTTTTACCCGCACCGACTATTGTATGAAGTTCGTCTATGAAGAGTATAATATTCCCTTCCGATTTTTTAACCTCAGAAAGAACGGCTTTCAAACGTTCTTCGAACTCGCCCCTGTATTTCGCACCGGCAATCAAGGCGCCGATATCAAGTGAGAACAGTTTACGATTTTTTAAACTATCCGGTACGTCGCCCTTCATTATACGAATAGCCAATCCTTCGGCGATTGCCGTTTTACCAACGCCCGCCTCACCGATTAGAACAGGGTTATTCTTGGTCTTACGAGAAAGAATCCTTACTACGTTTCTTATTTCTTCATCTCTACCGATAACAGGGTCTATTTTGTGCTGTTTTGCTCTCTCTACAAGGTCCGTCCCGTATTTATTCAAAACGTCGTATGTGGATTCTGGATTATCGCTGGTAACTCTTGCATTGCCACGAATTTGCATAAGAGCCGACAAAAAATTATCCTTCGTAATCCCGTTATCTTTTAAGATAAGCGAAACTTCTTTGGAAGGTTTCTCAATGATACCGTACAACAAATGTTCAACCGATATAAACTCATCCTTCATTTCTTTTGCTTTTTTCTCTGCAAAATTCAATACTTCAGATAAGTCTTGAGAAATATATTCTCCGCCTTTCCCTTGCACTTTTACAAGTTTATTAATAGCAGATTCAATATCTTCTACCGTTTTCTTGGAGGGAACACCCATTTTCTCAATTACTCTTGCGCATACGCCTTCTTCGTCCGTTAAAAGGGCGTGCAAAAGGTGAAGCGAAGTAATTTGTTGGTTTCCATTTTCATTTGCCAACGTAGTTGCAGCATTTAACGCTTCAATTGATTTTTGTGTAAATTTTTCAGCATTCATAAACTATACCTCCTTTAGTTTATATTATTATTTCTCTATCAAACAATTCATTAAACCTCTTTTCTACCAAGGTAAAGGCTACCTTCTCATCGTCTTGATTAGACAAGAAAATATTTAAGAGTTCATTAAAGTTTTTCACATACTCAGTTATTAGTTCGGCTAATTGTTGCGTTGTAAGTTCTACATTTGGGAAATCTAATACCCTAATAAACTTAATACCGTTGAATTCATATTGTGCGTTAGGATTATAATATCTTTTTTCAAGTATCGTAAATAATTGATAAAAAGCATTTACCAAACTGGTTAAAGTGGGATTTTGTGTTCGCAGGGTTATTTTTAATTGTCCTAAATAGTTGGAATGAGGGAAAAGTTCTACATTATACTTAATCGCAGGATTATATCGATAAGGTAACGCCGATAAAATCGAAGCCATATAGCGTGAAGGCTCTTCTAAAAATCTCATCATATCGCCTTCTCCAATCAATCTTTCTATTTCATCAAATAAATTATTAGCACGAATTACAGGCGTTTCATAAGAAACTGCCTCTGCTAATATTTTTTCTATCATGTGGGACCTGCTACATTCGTTAACTCTCGCCAATTTATCTACAAGTTCTACTACATCGTCATTTAATACCAAACTATAAACTGATTTTGACATACCCCTCTCCTTTTT
>JBGVGI010000037.1:0-2110 GCA_045121595.1 Oscillospiraceae bacterium
TATGTCTTGAAAAATCTCATTTATGTGAAGTTTTCAAGGTACAAATTTATGGTTACAAGGTTATGTTAGGACATACCTTTTGACCCTCGAATCATTAGATACAATATAAGAAGAGGAGTTTGGCATGAAAAAATTGTCAGAAAAATATTAAAAGATAATGGCTGTCAGTTTGCAAGAAGAGGTAAAGGAGACCATGATATTTGGTATAGTCCTATTAGTAATCGTAATGTTACTGTAGATACCAAAATCAAATCTCGTCATACTGCCAATGCTATAATGAAACAAGCCGGAATTAATTACAAATTTTATCTAAAACAGACAGATGGAATCTATTAGACAATACATTCCATCAAATATTTAAAAATTCCATTAGTATAATTATTATATGATTCGAGGGTCAAAAGGTATGTCCTAACATAACCTTGTAACCATAAATTTGTACCTTGAAAACTTCACATAAATGAGATTTTTCAAGACATAAGTAGTATAATTAGAGTATCTTATGGAAGTGGAGATTTACTTATGTCTTTTAAAGAAAACGATTGTCAACAGCTTACATTAAACGATGCCGTTTGGGGGCTTACCGAGCGTGAAAACAGAATGCTGCAAAAATCCTGGGCAACACATTTTGCAGACAAAATTTTCCCATTGATTGATGAAAACAAATTTGCCTGTTTATACAGTGAAAAGGCCTCACGTCCCAATACACCGGTAAACGTAATTATCGGAGCTCTTATTATCAAGGAGCTGTTTAACATGACGGATGATGAACTTGTTGAATCTCTTATGTTTGACATCAGATTTCAGTACGCCCTCCATACTACGAGTTTTAAGGAACAGCCTTTAAGCGATAAAACATTAAGCCGCTTTAGAAACCGATGCTACAATTATGAACTGACCCATGGAAAAGATCTGATTCATGACACGATCACTGAGCTTTCTATGGAAATGGCAAAGCTTATGAAAATCAATGGCCAGATTCAGCGCATGGATTCCCTGATGATCGCATCAAACATAAAGAAATTAAGCCGCATGGAGTTACTCTATACCTGCCTTTCCAACTTTGTCAAATATCTTCATAAAACTAAAGAGGATGACAAAATTGAAGGTCTTGAGCGTTATTATGATCCAAAGGATTTCAACCAGGTTATCTATCATCAGCGGCAGGAAGATTATGCAGACCGGCTTGCAGGTATCCTGTCTGATGCCAATTCACTTATGGAAAAATGCAATGGCAGCTATGATGATGTTCCAGAATATCAGCTTCTGGTGAGGGCATTTTCGGAGCAGGTATTCGTGGAAGAGGACGGCTCCCTTAGACTGAAAACAGCGGAAGATGGCGAAATGAATTCAACGATTCTCCAGAATCCATCAGATCCAGATGCAACCTATAGGGAAAAAGCAGGCAAACAGCATCGTGGGTATTCTGCGAATATTACAGAATCTGTTGGCGAAGGAAACTCAGTGGTAACTGACTATCAATATGATCAAAACATCCATAGTGACAGCGACTTCCTCAAAGAACACCTTGATGCCACAGATAAAAAGCCGGAAGAAGCAACACTTGTAGCAGATGGTGCATTCAGTGGTGAAGAAAACCGTGCCCTTGCAGAAAGCAAAAACATCAAGCTTGTAACCACAGATTTACTAGGCAGAGATACCAAAGATATCTATGCTGACTTTACTTTTTCCGATGACGGAAAAGGCATACTTTTATGTCCGGCAGGTAATCAGCCCAAGAGCACTTCATTTGTCAAAAGCACAGGAAAAGTACGCGCATCCTTCAACAAAAACAAATGTGAAAACTGTCCTCACAGAGACCAGTGTAATCCAAAAATATCCAACAAAACCAGTGCTGTATATGTTTCAAAGGCATCTCATGAAAGAGCCAAAGCCCAGCGTTTTACCCAGACATGGCAGCATAAATTTCTGGGGAGAATTCGAAATGGAGTAGAAACAATTCCGTCAGTCCTTCGGAGAAAGTATGGTGTAGATCATATGCCTGTGCGTGGAAAAATCCGTACCAAGCATTGGTTTGGATTTAAAATTGGAGCATTAAATTTTCGTAAGCTGCTAAAATATTCAAGCAGCATGGATAACTGCGCCCAAA
>JBGVGI010000038.1:0-1611 GCA_045121595.1 Oscillospiraceae bacterium
ATTGATGTTTTTTAGAAGTAGCGAAAGCGGCCCTTGAATTAGAGTATATTTTTCAATTCAAGGAGGTACATTTTATGTCGCATGAAAAAATCAAAAACTTATTTTCTGAAGCTGTCAGGTCTGTTGCTTCTGATATTTCCCAGTATGTCATTCATCCTGAAAAGGATTTAACCAGAAACAAGAAACTTCCACCGGATAAACTGATTTCTTTTATGGTATCCTGTGGTTCCTCAAGCACTAAAATAGAATTACTGGATTTCTTCGGTCTGGACGCACATGCCCCTTCTGCTTCTGCTTTAAATCAACAACGGGCTAAACTAAAGCCCGAAGCCCTTGAAACTGTTTTTCGACGATTCAATAATTCCATTCAATCCGTTGAAAAAACTTCCAACTACAGATTTTTTGCTGCTGATGGTTCAACTTTTACTTTTTTCAGCAAACCTTCTTTCGCATCGGAAGAGTACCTTGTCAATGAAGGACATTCTGCTAAAGGTTTTTACAGCATGCATCTGAATGTTTTTTATGATTTACAGAAGCATACTTATTCGGATGCATTCATTCAGTCTGTTCACCATAAAGATGAATTTTCAGCATTTTGTAAAATGGTTGACCGTCACCAGACACTCAGTGGTACAAAAGATGTTTTTATTGGTGACAGAGGATACTGCTCCTACAACAACATGGCTCATGTTCTGGAAAAAGGTCAGTATTTTCTTTTTCGTACAAAAGACATCCACTCCAAAGGACTTGTTGGTAATTTTGAACTTCCCGAGAAAGCTTCCTTTGACATCCGGGTAAATGTTTCACTTGTACGCAGTCATAAAAAGAGCATCTTAACCGAGACCGACCATTACAGACGTTATATGGATGCAAATGCAACCTTTGATTATCTTACATACGGCTCAACGGATACTTACAATTTATCTTTTAGAATTGTAAGGTTTCCTATATCAGAAAGTACTTATGAATGTATCGTTACTAATCTTCCAGAAGATGAATTTCCAATGGAGCAGATAAAATTGATTTATTTTTCAAGATGGTCTATAGAAGGTTCATTTCGAAAACTTAAATATACCATTGGTCTCAGCAACTTTCATGCTTATAAACCGGAATATATTAAACAGGAAATCTGGGCAAAGCTGATTGCTTATAACATAACAGAAACACTAATTAATCATACTGTTGTAAAACATGGTGACACAAAACATGAGTACAAGGTAAATTTTAGTGTTGCAGCTCATATTTGCAGAGTCTTTCTCCGTATGACCACAAAGAAAGACTCCTTAGATATAATGGATCTGCTTTGTAAAGAATTAATTCCGATACGAAATGGCCGTCAATATCCAAGATTGCAAACGGCACATTTCCGAAGGCCGCGATACTTTATATATCGGGCAGCATAAGAAAGCAGTTCCATTAGTATCTATAATACTCTTTTTTTAAGTAGGTGTAAACCTGCTTATTTGTCATGCAATTTTTGGTCTATCAAAATATAACAAAAAGATTTTCCTTGCTTAATACCATCCGAATGTTCTTTCACACACTTAAACATTGGTTCATCTACAAAATATAGAAGGTATTTTGAATTTTAACTAAATGACATTGGTTCAG
>JBGVGI010000039.1:0-1514 GCA_045121595.1 Oscillospiraceae bacterium
TTGACAGTTCAAAATAACTCAATCGAATTTCACAGGGGTAGTTTATCCTTTTTTACAGGTAATTTGATTGATTTAAAAAGAACTGAAACAAGGTTTTGTGATTTTGAGCATTTTATCTGCTCGTGAATAATTCAGGATAATTAATAATTTCTTCTAAACTTTTTTTCCTTATTACAAATACAATCAGTGCAGGAATAAAAATCAGAAATGACACTAAAAATGCAAATTCTTTTTCTAACATTGTATACCTCCATTTTTATTTTCTACTATATCCTTTAAATAACTATAAGTATTTTTATTATGCCTATATAATCATTATATTCTACTTTATGAATTGCAACAAACTCAAAACCTTAATTTATTTTACATCATTTTTCTGTAAATTTCTTTCTATTAATTATACATTTTCACATTATCTGATTCAAATACAGTATAATAATGGGTATCTCGGTAATCCCCACACTCTTTATCGAAACTCCAAACGTATTTTCCTGGACCCACATTGCTCCAAGTTTTTTTTGTAGTTCCTGGTTCATATTTTTGATAGGATATATATGATCTAGAAAATGTAGTTTTTCTATATAGAGATGCTTTTAATCTAGCTTGACTATTATCAGAATATACAGACCCATATACATCAAGGTCTATTAGCATAGTAATTGAATTTCCATCAAATTTTCTATAATTATTGCTACAATATTGATATGTACCTGCGCTCATTTTTAATGTTGTATTATAACTACTTGCATATACTGGCTGTACAAAAACCAAAAGTAATAATGCCATTGCGCATATAGTTGATTTCATTTTTTCATATTTTTCCTCCTAATTGAATGAATAAAATTTTATTAAGGCTCTGAGCTGTCACAATATGTTATTTTATCACATGATATAACATATTGCAACCCTTAATCATATTGGTATTTTATAAAGATTTCGTAAATTTATCACACAACAAAAAAAACAGCCTTCCGGCTGTTCTCCTTATGCTTTCAAAACTGTATATAGAAATTATTCTCCAAATATTGTTTGGTCAAGCCCTCGACCGATTAGTAACAGTCAGCTACATACATTACTGCACTTCCACCTCTGTCCTATCTACCTCATACTCTCTAAGGGGTCTTACTGTATTTCTACATGGGATATCTCATCTTGAGGGGGGCTTCACGCTTAGATGCCTTCAGCGTTTATCCCGTCCAGACTTGGCTACTCTGCCATGGTGTTGGTCACCAACAGATACACCAGCGGTCTGTCCATCCCGGTCCTCTCGTACTAAGGACAGCTCCTCTCAAATATCCTCCGCCTGCGCCGGATAGGGACCGAACTGTCTCACGACGTTCTGAACCCAGCTCGCGTACCGCTTTAATGGGCGAACAGCCCAACCCTTGGGACCTGCTCCAGCCCCAGGATGCGATGAGCCGACATCGAGGTGCCAAACCACTCCGTCGATGTGAACTCTTGGGAGTGATAAGCCTGTTATCCCCAGGGTAGCTTTTATCCGTTGAGCGATGGCA
>JBGVGI010000040.1:0-1519 GCA_045121595.1 Oscillospiraceae bacterium
CTTGAGTTTCCGTAGTTTTATCCACAAATCCCCGTTTTCATGGGCATCACCATAAACAACTTTCAAAAAATGCCCAAAAAATAAGGAATCTTCTTCCTTTTTGTAGTAAAATTAAGCTGCGAAACAAAATTTTCACTAAACAATAATGAAAGGGATTCCTTATGCTTAATTCTACATCAAATACTTACACTTTGAAACGGGAAATTTTAAATTTTTCAAATAAAGTTTCCAAAAAGCTTTCCAAACCAGATAAAAAATTTTCTGCAGATATGATTTATGGTATGCTTGCAGCTGGTAGCTGCCTTCTTACTGATGTCGTAGATCAGCTTCATGAAAACTCCAAAAAAGTTAATTCTGTAGAACGCCTCACAAAACACCTTAATAAAGGAACACCTATTAACGCTTTAAGTTCTTATCTGTCTGTTATTCGTAAATGGGTTCCGGATGAGCCAATTATCCACATAGATGACAGTGATATTGTCAAACCCGATGGTTATAAATTTGAATCTCTCGGCCTTGTCAGGGATGGTTCTAAAAGCACAGCCACAAAAACTGTCTATGAAAAAGGCTATCATGTAACTGAAGCCTGCGTTTTGACAAGTAACAATCATCCTGTCAGTATCTTCTCAAAAATTCATTCATCAAACGAAAAGAACTTTACATCTATTAACGATATAACCTTTTCTGCGATGGAACGTGGCGCGGCTCTTTTTGGTAAAGCTACCTTTGTTATGGACAGAGGCTATGATGATAACAAGATGTTTCATAAACTTGATGAACTAAAACAGGATTATGTCATCCGACTTACCGCAAAGCGAAAGCTGTTTTTTCACGGAAAATGGGTTCCTGCAACACAGTTGCGAAATCAACGCAAAGGAAAAATAAAAACGCCCCTTTATTACAAAGGTAAAAAGCATGAAGCTTACTTATCACATGTTAAAGTTCAGATAACTGCATCCAAAAAAGACATTTATCTTGTACTTGTATATGGTATCACTGAACATCCTATGATGCTTGCGACAAACAAGGAAATTAAATCTAAAGACGATGTGGTAAATGTAGCAAAACTTTATTTTTCCAGATGGCGTATTGAAGAATACTTCCGTTGTAAAAAGCAGATGTTCCATTTTGAAAACTTCCGTGTAAGAAAACTTTCGGCAATTAATGCCCTGAATTTTTATATTACATTATGCATGGCCTTTATTGCACACATATCTATGAAATCTGAAACATGTGCCCTAAAGGTTTCCATTATACAGAAAGCGGCTCCTATAAAGGATAAGGTGCATTTCTGCTATTACCGATTAGCAAAAGGTATCCTTGGCATACTATCGTATGCCAAAGAAGGTGTCAGGCTATGGTTCCGTACAAAACGTCCGGTATACCGTCAGCTTCGCCTAAAACTAATCATTTAAATAGATAAAAGAATATTTCCCACAAAGCCCGGTTTCAGCGGGGCTTATTAAAGTGCCTCTATTTATAGATAAACCATCCATAAATGTTTCAAAATGAGGCTGAA
>JBGVGI010000041.1:0-3408 GCA_045121595.1 Oscillospiraceae bacterium
TTTGAGTTTCCCCATTTTTTAACCATCTGTCATCCAAAATCCTCTAATTCAAAGCATTCAAACAGCGTCAACTGTTGTGATTACCCTTTTTAAAAAAGAATCCCTTTATGCCCGAGTGTGTCATGGAAAGTACACGCTCTATGGCATATCCCAGTGCATAAAAAATAAACTTCGGCATACCATAAATTCGTTTGGAACATTCCTTTAATTCCAACATGAAAATGCTGTCTTCTTTCTCTGAATTTATGATAGCAATATATCCTGCCACAAGTGTTGCAAACATATTCAGATTTCTGATTGATTGCAATGACATCACTCTTAAGTCTTCCAATTCGAATTGTTGCTTTTTGAACTTGAAATATTCTTCTATTCTCCAGCGCATCAAATATACTTTAGTAACAATCATGCAAAGTTTTTTCTTTTCTGATAATTCCAAATTTGTTATCAGTAACATAGGAGCTTTACCAAAACCATACACAACAACCAAAACCAAATCTTTATCCGGAAATTCACATAGTTTTACTGGGATATAACTGATTTTACATTCGATTTTCTTTTTATGTTTATCTATAAAATCCAACTTATACTTCCCTTTATATCGTTTTGCAACATCCATAACATTTTGTGTTTTGTTTTTATAAATCACATTTCTATTTTTCTTTAGACGAATGACAAATCTTTCGTCTTTTTTCAAAAAATATTTATAGTAATCATTTGCATCAAATCCTCTGTCCAAGGTGCGTACAGAGCTTTTTTCAAAATGTGCAGACAGAGCTTCTAGACAGCATAAATTTTCATGTGTCATACTGATAAATCCATCCTCCGCAGAAGAAAACACCTTTTCATATACTGACATTGGCATCTTTTTATCTTTTGAAAGAACAGCAGCCTCCACTGTAAAATATCCCTTTCTGATTTTTCCGGTACTACCATCATGTACGTCTGAAATCGCCTCCATTTTAGGACTGCATGGTTTTGTAATATCAGAATTATCAATAACAATAACTGCCTGTTCTTCGTCAATCTGCTTCTTGACTTCTGCAATATAGTTCTCCATTAAAATATCTTTTTCATTAAATTTAAAAAGATTTCTGGAGAGACGCTCAATAGTCTTTTTAAGTGTAATTTCTTCGTACAATGAACGGGCAATTTCACTAAGATGGACTTTGTTACCAGCTAAAATACCATAAAGCATCTGTGCCACAAATTTGCTTTTTGGCTTCGTTAATCCTTTTGAAATTTTTTCAGAAAATTTTGATAAATCCCTTTTAATTTCATATCCTAATCTGCTATAATTAATCATGCAAAAACACTCCTTTGTTTTGGTTATTTGTCGTGATTTAATTATAACATTGGTACAGTGTTTTTGCACTTTTTATTTTAGTCCAAAAGCTGTTTCTCAAAAAAATGGGGAAACTCAAAATTATTATGTATGGTAATCCTTTCATTTTTTAGTTATAATGGTACAATCTACGGTTATTAATTTGTAACCGATGAATGTGCGCCCAGCTAAGGGTATAGTATTTAACAGGTGAAATCCTGTTCGTTTAAGGTATTAACCATACCAACGATAGCGAGTCTTGGATTGTAATTGGTAACAATTACGATTAAGCGTAGACAGTTAGGCGATAGGGTCATAAGGCAATACAGCCCCGAAATCTTACTAAACTACTGTGCCGACAGTTTATTCATACTGGAAGGCAATACAAAGTTATGCGCTATGATGAGTATGACTTTGGCAGTACGGGGTCTCAAGGTCAGCCATGTCGTACAATGGTACTATATCAACTGGGGAGAGCCTATCATCTTCATATCAGTCGAAAGACCATAATGTATAAGTGATATGTCAAACAATCCTAAAACGAGAGAATGACAAATGGATGATAGGCAGTCGGATGACTGCATAGTACTTATGAAGGAGAGTAATTACTCTGGAGGGAAGGCGGTCATGCAAAGTGATATCAAAAGGGAAACATAGACTATACACAGGGATAGGAGAAAACTATGGAAACGAAACTGGCGAGAATATCAGAAATTTCAACAAAGAAACCAAATATTAAATTTTCATCAATAGGACATCTGATAAATGCAGAAATGCTAAGAAAATGTCATAATGAAATGAAAAGTAGTAAGGCTGTAGGCATAGATGGAGTAACGAAAGAGATATATGAAAGCAACCTTAATGCTAACATAGAAAATCTTGTTCTCAAATTGAGAAATAAGTCTTATAAGCCAAAAGCAGCTAGAAGAATTGAAATTCCAAAAGACAATGGAAAAGTTAGACCTCTCAGTATATACTGCTACGAGGACAAGCTTGTTCAAGAAGCAGTGCGTAGAATACTAAATGCTATTTTTGAACCACACTTCTACAACGAGATGATGGGATTTAGAAATAACAGAGGGTGTCATGATGCCATAAAACTGTTAAATGTGATGATAGAAAAGAAAGAAACTAATTGGATTTTAGATGCAGACATAAAAGGTTTCTTTGACAATTTAGACCAAAATTGGATAATCAGATTTATCCAATCCAAAATAAGCGACCCGAATATAATAAGGCTTGTGAGGAGAATGCTTAAGAGTGGCATTATGAAAGACTATCACTTTGAAAATACTGAAATGGGTTCTGGACAGGGCTCAATCTGTTCTCCAATAATTGCAAATATTTATATGCACTATGTTCTTGTTTGGTGGTTTAAGGAAAGAATACAACCACTTCTTAAAGGATATAGTGGAATGGTCGTTTATGCGGACGATTTTGTGGTATGCTTCCAATACAAGGAAGATGCCATAATGTTTTATAATCTTCTGTTAAAGCGAATGAAAGCCTTTAATTTAGAGATGGAAGAAAGTAAAACAAGGCTAATAGAGTTTGGAAAGTATGCAGAGGAGAGTCGTAGAAAACAGAAATTAGGTAAGCCAGAGACTTTCACGTTCCTTGGGTTTACTCATTATTGCTCCAAAGCAAAAGGCGGTTGGTTTAGGGTGAAGAGGAAAACCAGCAAGAAAAAGTTTGCAAAGAAATGTCGAGAACTAAATCAAAAGATTAGGAATATGAGAACTTGGAAAATGGAAGATATATTCCGCAAACTAAATCAAATACTTGTAGGATATTATCACTATTATGGTATTACAGACAACGGAGGTAGTTTATCAAGGATGAAAAGGAAAGTGGAAGAGATGTTGTTCTTTTGGCTGAATAGAAGAAGCCAGAGAAGAAGTTATACTTGGAAACAGTATCGTATGCTTTTAAAAGTATTTGGTTTAGAAAACCCAAAGATATACGTAAATATATATGGGTAGTTGAAGTTTGATGATGTATTAGCTTTGCAAAGAGCCGAATGCGGGAAAGCCGCACGTTCGGTTCTGTGAGGGGTATGGGGAGTAATCCCCATATCTACTCGACAA
>JBGVGI010000042.1:0-2528 GCA_045121595.1 Oscillospiraceae bacterium
AAGATTATTGACATTATCCATAGCCTCTTGAAAAAGTTTTACAAGTTCATCTGCTGTACCTGTAATAACTTTATTTTTCTTCTTGGCTTTTTCCATTGAATGTCTTACTGACTGCACATTTTCTTCGTTAAATCTCGATAATAACACAACTACGTTATAAGAACATACTGCTATAAGAATCAGAATGAACAACGCAATAAAGCAATGAATCTGATAAGCACTATCTGATAAATCACCCTGTATAAACACCCTTATTACATTAAAAATTCCTAAGAATACATTCTGAACAATAACATTCTTCTTATCAAGATATGTAACTACTGCAACAAGTACCGGTATCGAATATACCCATGCATCACTTTGACTGTTGAGCAATAAAATAAAACCTAATGCCCATGTTCCTATCCCCTGAAGTATCCATTCCCCTTTGATACTTTCCCCAAATTTTTTGTATACTATAGTTGTTGATATAACTGTTGCGGCTGCAAGTATAAACTGAATTACGGCTTTAGTATTTCCACCCTTAAGCAAGGCAAAAAACAAGGTAAATGCCAAATACCCGAAAATTACCATAAATATAACGTATACAGTTCTGTTAGCCTCCTTATATTGTTCACTTGTCATGCTATTACCTCCCATATATCGCCGGTAGTGTCAAGTTTACTACCTCATTTTTTATTAAAAACCTTTATTTTAGGGAGTTTGCAAATAAAAAGAGCATTTACCTCCCATTTTTGATATAATGTCCTCGACCAAAATTCCAAAATATCAGAAAGGATAAATGCTCATGGACATTATACTTTATTTATTAAATTACATCAAATACCAAAATAAAATCATTGGTCAGTTATTAAACTTTATCTGCAGATACATTCCTCTCAAACAGTGGGCTTTCGATGATTCCCATTCTCCCAAATATCAGAAGTTTAAAATTGATGAGCTTCCCAAAATCATATCCTTCAAACAGGATTGGGAATGGACTGACCTCATTTCCTACTATAAACAACGCTATAACAAAACCATCAAACCTGTCTTTCGTCGTGGCGAATGTGATATCCCCGAGGACTGCCGCTGTCACCTTTGCAATGCTCCGTTCCGGTATCTTATGTGGAATGATGGCAAAAAGAAAAGCCAGCTTCTTTGCAAGGTATGCCAGAATCGTTTTTCACCTTCTGACAACAGTCGTTTTTCAAAAACTTCTGTTTTGAGATGCCCTCACTGCTCTCATACACTGGTTCACAAGAAAGACCGTAAACACTTTATTATCCATAAATGTGTTAACCCCAAGTGCCCTTATTATCTCCATAACCTTAAGAAGGTTGATAAAGAGCATCTGGAAGAAGACTATGGCAAAAACAAGTACAAACTCCATTACATCTACCGCGAATTCACGATAGATTTCTTTAAGATGGATTTAAACTCTCTGCCTAAAAATGCTTCTTCTCTGAAATTCAGTAAGTTTGATTCACACGTAATGTCTCTTTGCCTTACGCTGCATATTAATCTTGGATTATCTCTTCGCAAGACCAAACAGGCTTTAAAAGACCTTTACAACATCAGCATTTCACATCAGACCATTGCCAACTACTGCAAGACTGCAGCCATATGTGTTAAGCCTTTTGTTGACAACTACGATTATGGTGTTGGCAATACATTTACAGCAGATGAGACATACATCAAAATACGTGGTATAAAGTCCTACATCTGGTTCATTATGGATGCCGCCAAACGTTCCATTATCGGCTATCAGGTATCTGATAATCGAGGTGTTGGACCCTGCATACTTGCAATACGTATGGCATTTAAACACTTGAAAGAAATACCTATAGACTTTAAATTTATCGCTGACGGATACAGTGCATATCCTCTTGCTGCACAACAGTTTTTCCGTGAATCAAAAGGCAAAATTAACTTTGATATTACTCAGGTAATTGGACTTACCAACGACGATGAGGTATCAACAGAATTTCGTCCCTTTAAGCAGATGATTGAACGACTGAATCGTACATACAAAGCATCTTACAGAACTACTAACGGATTTGATAACATCGACGGTGCCAACTACGACCTTGCTCTCTGGGTTGCCTACTATAACTTTTTAAGACCTCACAAACACAATAAATACAAGGTTCTCAATAAAGTTGATGAACTGTCCAATGCCGACAATATGCCCGGTAAATGGCAGTTACTTATCTATCTTGGGCAGCAAACAATACTAAATCTCCAAAAAGCCGAAGGCACTAACTGTTCTTAGATTCTGAACCAGAGGCATAATAAACAGCCACCAGAATCTTTGATTCTGGCTATGCCCTTGATGGCACAACAAAAACTGCTACACTGCTGTGAGCGACGGATAAAGAACTAACTGTTCTCATCATCTTCACCGTCGGCAATCGCCTTACAGCAGTTTTTGTTGTGCTGTCAAGGGTGGCGTCACTCATCAAAAGATTAAATATCTGCAATTTTCAAGGTTCGATTGAGCCTTTTTCTTTGGCTCTGTTTTTTCATAAGTCACTTGACACTACCTA
>JBGVGI010000043.1:0-3029 GCA_045121595.1 Oscillospiraceae bacterium
GGGTGTATACAGTTTTGTAACGAATATATTTGCTTTGCATTGAAGTCACGAAAACGCAGTAATACTTGATGTCTTACAAGGTTTCGTGACAATAAGGCGGAGCAAATATTCGTGAAAAACCGATTTCTCCCTAATTGAAGACGCCGAAAGAGGTGCCTTTGATTACATTCTGTCAAACACAGAAGAAAGGTTTGAGATTTTACGGTTAATCTGGATAACGTCATTGTTGTTGACAACCGAGTCCTCCATTACGTCTGCGACCTTCACAAGATACTCATCCCCCGATGAAAATACCGAAGAAAGGTTTGAGTTTCTGCGGTTAATCTGGATAACGTCCGAGTTGTTTATAACTCCGTCACCCGTCACGTCACCGATAAATCGTAACGCGGTGTCAACTACGGTGTCACCTGCAAGGATAAAGCTGTATTCTCTCGTTGCATATTTACTTTTGATAACTTTTAAGGTGTACTCACCCGGCTCCATATCGGTAAAGAGATAACTTCCGTTTGAAGAAGCAAACGCCACCCTCTCGCCATTCTGATAAAGCTCAATGGTAGCACCCTTAAGCGCCGTACCCGAAATCTCGTACCCTAAGGTATCGTCAAAGGTTTCGATATAGCTTTTCGGTGTGTAAGTACCCTTCATAATCTGGTAAGAGTAATCGTAAACCGAGCGGTGAATGGGGTTTGTAGCCTTGTAGCAGTTGTAGATACTCTCAACCGCCTGATACCACGCTCTGTGACAGTTGTCGCCGTCCATATTGTTTTTGTAAACGCCGTTTAAGTAGTCAAGCCAGAGGTTATAGTAGGAAGGATTTGTGATAACCCTGTCGTCAAACTCCATCTCGATACCTGTGTGAGCGTAGTTTGCAGAAAACGCAACGGTGTCGATGTAGTCGTTTCCGAGCTCTGTTGTGTCACCATCTTTATAGGGGTCACCGAAGAAATGGTTAGGCTGAATTGCAGTGCCGTCGAAGTTAAAATCGTCCTCCCAGCGGTAGCCGTTAGCGTAGTTAAAAGGAATAAAGAAAATCTTGTAGCCGAGTTCATGAGCTCTGTCGATATGGTATCTCGGAGCCGCAGGCTGATAGCCTATCTGCTCGGAAAGATAATAAAATCCGATAAACTCAATTCTGTCGTAAAGTCCGTTTTGCTTACCCGTGTTGAAACGCTCTATAACCTCGTCAAACCACCAGTCGGAAGCAAGCTGCCAATCCGATTTGACAGTGGGATAATTATGATATTCACTGTCGGCAATGGTCATATTATAATACTTTCCGTCAAGCGGACCGAAGTTTTCACCGTTTCTGCCGTCTGCACCGGGGTGCATCACCACAACCTGCACCTTGTAATCGGGGTCGTTAAGCTCAGTTGCCGCAACCTCGGCAGCCTCAGAAAGTGCAACCATATCCTCGTTAAAGGTCTTGTCAAGGTACCAGTACCAGTTTTTTGCATCCTGAGGCGTTGATTTATTAGCAACGTCTTTGTTGTAAATACCGCCGTCAGGGTCGGAAATAGCAAGGAAACAAACTGTGTCGTACATTGTGTCGACAACTTTTCCGCTCTTGTCAACGTAGGTAAGATATGGTCTTAATTTTGCTGCAGTCCACTTACCTCTCGTGCCGCTGTAATGACCGTTGTAGCAAAGTGCCATATCCTTGACCCCTGCTTCTTCGGGAGTTAAATAATCTTCGCCACTATCAAGGTTTTTGCCCGTTGTAACAACGTAAGCGTTACTTTGAGGAAGCTTGTAGCCGTTTACCACGATTTCGTCGAGTGCCGCATAGCTCTTTGCCTCAACGTCAACACGGATGTATCTCGTTTTTACCGAGTCGTATCCGCTTATCGTATCATACTTTTTAAGTTTTGCATTCTGTTTAAAGCCTGAACGCCAACCGTAGGTAAGCGTTCCTGAATTCCACGCCTTCTGCACGTCCCACTGTCTTGAAAGTAAGAAGTAGCTTTCAGGGAGGGTGTCCCCCGTCTCGGAGGAAGCGTAAGTCCATACCGCCCACGGAAATTCAGTAGTACCGCCAAAGCCTTTGGAGATAAACTTAACTTTTACGTCGGTAACGTACATCTCTTTTCCAAGGTCAACAACGTAGCCCTGAATGACAGTTCTTGAACCCGCGTGGTTCGGAATCTGCATATAGTTTGTATTAATCCATACCCAACCTGCATCGGTGTTGTCTGATGCGTCACCGAAAATGCCGTCGGTAAGCTTTGTGCCGTCGTCAGGCTGACTTGTTTTTTGAATAGTGGGAACGGAATAATACTTTTTGCCGTAAGCTAAATTCATCTTTACGTCAATCGGTGTTTTATAAACTTCAATTTCCGAGATAAATACCCAGGAAGAAGCCTTAAACTCGATTTTTACGTAACGTCCGTTTACGGGTACGTCGGAAAGAATAAACTCATAAACGGAGTTTGAAGGAGCATCAGCGGGTACAGCACCCATTGCAAAGGGCAGATATTCCCCGTCAACTGTATCGGAGTATGAAATTATCATATTTCCGCGAGGGTAAAGAATACCACCCGAAGAAGCAGAATTAAGCAAAGTAATCTCAACTCTGCCGAACTCCTTTTTTGCACCTAAATCGAGTGTGATGGAAGCATTCTCATTCTTAACACCCGAGATACCAACCCAACGTTCGTCGTAAAAGTTCATTACACCAAACTGTCCGTCGGTAAGCTCTCCCCCTGCATCTTTATAAGCAGGTTTCGGAGCATGAGAATAGGTATAACTGCATCCTGATGCAAGGTTTGTTTCAGCCGCAAACGCAGTCGGCATTACCCCCATCACGATAATCATAGCTATCAAAAAACAAACAACCTTTTTCATAACTATCTCCTTTTCAAATTAATATAGGCATAACCGACAAATCCCAACCCGTTTTTTACTTACTGTTTTCCGTTGTTTCTTTGTCAAAATCCGCGTGAATACACAAAGTATTCACTGTGGTTTTGCCTTAAAAACACCTGAAAAACAGTGTGTAAAAAATTCGCCGAACCTGAAATTACTGAAAATTT
>JBGVGI010000044.1:0-2593 GCA_045121595.1 Oscillospiraceae bacterium
GATAATCAAGACCATTAGCTTTGTTGTATTCTCATTATATCTAATATCTTTAAAAGAAAATGTGGCATATTTGTTAATTGGTATATTTTCTATAGGGTATTTGTTATATCAATTCTATTTGAGTAATTTGGAAAATAAATGATTTATGTCAGTAAGTTTAAGGCAAGCGATAATTCATAAAATTCAAGTTTGTCAAAATGACAACAGACAGGAAACTTGATATTTTTTACAACAAAGATATCAATATATCTCCCATAATTCCCATAAATTTATGGAATTAAAATTTCATGATACTTATATGACAGTTCCGATTTTCTTTCGGATTTCTCCTATTAGTGAGACAATAATTATTTTTACACAAACCAGCTTATTCGTGGTAGAATAAAACCACAGATAAGCTGGTTGTTTGTTTTGAAAGGAGAATCTTATGAAAACCAAACAACCGGAACTTAACAAAATCACTGCACTCTATGAGAGATTATCCCGTGATGATGAGCAAAGCGGTGACAGCAACAGTATCGTAAACCAGAAGAAAATGCTGGAGAAATTTGCAACCGAGCAGGGATTTACCAATCTCCGTCATTATACGGATGACGGATGGTCGGGAACCAATTTTGACAGACCGGACTGGAAACGTATGCTTGCAGACATTGAAGATGGTATTGTTGGATGCGTTATCGTAAAAGACAGGAGTCGTATCGGACGTAATTACCTTGAGGTAGGCTTTTATACAGAAGTGCTGTTTCGAAAGAAAAATGTGCGATTTATCGCTATTTCCAACAATGTTGACAGTGCCCTAAACGATGGCAGTAACGAATTTGCCCCGTTTCTTAACATTATGAATGAGTGGTATGTAAGAGATACCAGCCGGAAAATCAAGTCCGTACTTCATAACAAAGGGATGGATGGAAAGCATCTGACAAGCAACGCAATCTACGGGTACAAGAAGGACCCTGATGACCCAGACCTTTGGATTATTGATGAAGAAGCTGCCGCTGTGGTAAGACGTATTTATCAGCTTATCATTGAGGGGAACGGACCGATGCAGGTAGCAAGGATTCTGAAAGATGAAAAAGTCGAAAGACCTTCCTATTATCTTGCAAAGCAGGGACTTGGAACCTGTCGGGGAAGCTGTGACATGAACAGACCATACACTTGGACTGCTTCTACGATTTCAGACCTTGTAAGAAAACCTGAATATATGGGGCATACCGTAAATTTCCGCACCAAGAAACTATCCTATAAGGATAAGAATTCCGTGCACAATTCACCGGAGGACTGGATCATTTTTGAAAACACACAGGAAGCAATTGTGGACGAAGTGGACCTATGTCAAGACATTGGACACAAAAAGTTGAACTTTTTTATGCAGCTTCGATAGCTTCATCCTCTACTTGTTGAGGTGTTTTGTATCCAAGTGCACTGTGAATTCTCTGGCGATTATACCAGGATTCTATATACTCAAAGAGTGCCTTGCGGCATTCTTCAAAGTCTTGGTAAGTATGAAGATATATCTCTTCTTTCTTCATTACTGAATGGAATGACTCAATACATGCATTATCATATGGATTTCCTTTTCTGCTAAAGGAATGAATAAAACCATTATCCTGCATGTAGCGCTCAAATAAATCACTGGTATACTGACTTCCCAGATCACTATGTAAAATAATGCCTTCTGTATTAGATACGTTTAAACAAGCGTTTTTAACTGCTTCTAAAGCTAATTCAGCAGTCATAGTTCTACCATATGCGTAACCTATGATTTTACGATCGTACAGATCCATTACAGAAGCCAAATATGTCCAGCCTTCCTTTAGTACATGAATATAGGTAATGTCTGTAACCCACTTTTGGTTAATGGTATCTGCCTGGAAATCACGGTTTAGGACATTTTCCTTATCATCAGGAACCTTACCTTGATTCGCTTTGTGATTGTACTTCTTGACCACTACAGAATGTAACTCTTGTTTCTGCATATGCCTTTGAACTCTTTTCACACTGCATGGAATACCTTTATCAGTGAGCTTACGGTGTATCTTAATTGCACCATATCGCTTCTTGTTTTCATGAAAGCATTGCTTTACTTCTTCTGAAAATTTGCGGTATTCCAGCTCCCGATTTGAGGGTACATGAACCAAAGCCTTATAATAAGTACTTCTCGGAAATTTTAAGGCTTTACACATTTGTTTAATGGTATATGTACCAAGGTTGTTGTTGATAAATGTTACGTACTCTGTTATTGATCTTTTGCGAATATGGCGGTAGCTTTTTTTAGTATTTCGTTCTCAATCTCTAATTCTCTCATTTTCTTCTGAAGGGCTTTGTATTCCTTCATAGAGATAGTTTCTGTCTCAGAGACCTGGATAGGGCTTAAATTTCTTACCCAGTTTAAGATAGTTGATTTTGCAACGCCATATTCACTTGATAACTGAGGAAATGAATAATTTCCTGTATTGTACAAATCCACAATTTGTTGTTTAAACTCTTGTGTGTACTTCTTTTGGTTTTTAGCCATGTTGAACAGCTCCTTTACATTATTATGATTATTATAGACCGTTCAACTTTTTATGTCTATGGTTATATACTAACACCA
>JBGVGI010000045.1:0-5955 GCA_045121595.1 Oscillospiraceae bacterium
TGATTTCGAGAAAGAATTATGAAAGCATGACAGTAAGAATCAGTGCGATTCCATCTGTTATGCGTGCCTGGGTAATGGCGCATATTAACCAATGTGAGGTTGTGAGTCCTAAGCACTTTCGAGATGAAATTCAAATGACAATTATGGAAGCGTATAAACAATATTGCATGTAAACCAGCAGATTTGTATGAAATGATAAAGATGATGTTTGGAATAGGTGATGTAATAAGACGGAAAGAAAGCAGTCCAAAAGACTGCTTGTTCTTTTAATCTGTAGTATGTAATCTCCCATCCAGCCACTCAAAAAACGACCGTGCATGTACCCGATACCCGCCAGGCACCTTAATAAACCGAAACGGGCAATCCGGTGTAAACATTCGGTAAACGGTTTTATTCCCGACCTTCAAAATCTCCTGAACTTCTCTGGCGGTCAGGACTTCGCAGTTGCGATAATCTTTAAATTCAGACATAAAAATTCCTCCTAATTGTGAGTGTAAAAATTTGAAACCTAGCATGCCTGAAAATCGTATAAAATAAGTTTTGCAGAGTAAAATGCAGAGTAAAACGTGCTCAAAAACGAGCGAAATAAGCTCCAGCCATTTTTGACCAAAAGTCCAAAAAACCTTGATTTTTCAAGGAAAATTCGACATTTTACGATACTGTCCGATATCCCTTGATACCCCACTGGGCATTTTCGGGACGCAGAGGTCGCAGGTTCGAATCCTGTCGCATCGATTCTTGGCAGGGGCATCGCTAATTCTTGACTTGTTCGGAATTGGCGGTCTTTTTTTGTTAATTAACTCAAACTTCCCACATTAAAAAGGTAAGCGATGAATAAGACACCGTATAGAATTATCCATCGCCTTGTGTTTTATTGCATGCTAAAACGGCAACTGTGGATGATTTTCCACGGTCACATTCTCTACATCTATTAAACCTGTACAGTGTTCCTTGATAAAATCACTCCACGGTAAAAGTTGTTTCATGCCTTCGGACTTATCTTTACAGCCCGGCATGTACAGCAATAACGTGTAGATATACTGGAACACATTCAGGTTGTTTGCTTTTGCTGTCTCTACGAGACTATAGATGATGGCACTTGCATTAGCACCATCGACAGATGTATGGAAAAGAGAATTCTTTCTTCCGATAGCGTAGCTTTTTGCGCATCGCTCCGCTGCATTATTAGAAAGTTCGCAGCGGCCATCTTGTAAGTATGCTTGTAAACTATCCTTATGATTCCTAGCATAGTTCACCGCTTTTTCCAGCTTACTTCCTTTGGTTGGATTTAATCCGGAAAGCCAGTTCAGGAATGCGTCCCAGACAGGAGTTTCCTGTTCTAATCTTTTTGCCTTCCGCTCATCAGGTGCCAAATCCTTAAATGTACGTTCCAGGTAGAATAGTTTATTGCAGTAAGCAACCCCTATTTCTGCCGGAATGTATTTATCCAGGTCTTTCTCTGGGATCTCAGGTTCTTTTAGAGCCTCCGATGAGTTGATATCAAGAAGTTTTATGCTTTTCTTCCTTTCTGCCGGAAGTGCTTCGTAAAACTTCCTTCTACAGTGAGCCATGCAGCAGATAAGAAGGACATCTTCTACTTTGTTATAGCCCTGATAACAGTCACACTGGAGAAGTCCATGGAATCCTTCCAGGAAATGTTTCGGATAATCGCCACTTCTTCCCGGCTGATACTCGTACATCACGATTCCGGGCAGACCGTCAGATCCTGATCTGTATATCCACATATATGAAGTGGATTGTGCAGTTTTACCGTTTTCACGCAACACCTGACATACCGTTTCATCTGCATGAATAATATCGCGATGAAGCAATTCATTATGAAGCATCTCATAGATAGGATACAGATAGTCTCTGCTGGCGATAATGCACCAGTTTGCCAGGGTTTCCCTCGGGATTTTTGCCCCTAACTGATCAAAGAGCGATTCCTGTCTGTAGTATGGAAGTCCCATAAAACATTTATGGAACATGGCATATGCAACAGCGGATGCCGATGCCGGACTATGCGGGATCAGCGCAGAAGGAACCGTTGCCTTTTTAAAAGAACCGTCTTTATCTTTTTTGCATTCCGGGCAGATCAGCACCTCCTGCATGTAACGGATCCTTTCCACCTTAGCAGGTGTGATACGCAGTTCCTCTCTTACAAATGCAGGTGCATTAAGAGAGATCATCTCGGCATTACACCAGTCGCATCTGCGGTCTTCCACAGGTACTGTGTATAAGACTTCCCGTACCGGAAGATTTGCGTAGAGTTCCTCGCGGGTAGCTTTCTTCTTCCGGGTTGCAGTATAGCCCTTTACCTGAACGGTTTTCTTTTCGGCTTCTTCTTTTTTTGAGGCAGAAGTTTTTTCGCTGCGTACCCCAAAGAACTGACGACGGAACTCTTCAAGGGTTTCTTCAAGGTTTGCTTTTAACGAACGCAATTCGTCTACCATGCTCCGAAGCTCCTTGATCGTTGCTTCCTGATCTGCGATACGAGATGCCTGTGTCTCGATCACCATTTTTAAAAGCTTGTTTTCATCTTCATATGACATGTAGGCACCCCCTTTTTTCTCTACTAATTATAGGAAAAATCAAGGATTTTGACAAATCGGTCAATATGAAGCAGTCGTCATTTTGACGGTGGATAATTATTGGTATTTTCATTGAAAATCGGGCATTTTAGCTGATTATCAATGACGTTATCCACAGCAATGAACTGAAAAGATTTATTATTCGCAAGTGGATTTTTCTTTCAGTGCATTGCTGTGGATAACCGAAAAAAACGTAAGAAATCGGTTATCTACAAAAAATTTATTTTCTCCATACTGCACAAATCAGAATACCTTTTTGGTTGTCTGAGGTACAGGACGGATTGCTTTTGGCTGTTCAATGGACAGCCCTTCCATCAGCCATCGGAATTCCTGTCTGGTCAATTGACGAACTTCCGATGAATTCCGGGGCCATTGAAAACGGCCATTGCTGTCCAGTCTTTTTGAAAGTAAGCAGAACCCGTCACGATCAAAATATAAAGCTTTCAGGGTGTTTTTTCTCTTTCCGCAGAAAAGATAAACTGCTTTTTCATACGGATCCATCTGATAAGTATCCCGGATAATCGCCATTAATCCGTCAAAACTCCGGCGCATGTCGGTGGCGCCTGTTACGCAGTAGATTTTGGAGATTCCGGAAATATCGCCTAACATAAGTTTCGCAACGCAGATAAGGTATTTTGTATAACGATCTGCGATGCTGAGTTTGAGATCTCCACACAGATGCCACGAATCTGGAGACGGACAGCAACAGCATTATCTGAAGCCTCCGGAATTGTAGTTTCTGATGGAGCAGTTGGAGCAGAAAGCTCTTCATCTTTGAAGAAAACAGGAACAACTTCCTGGACTTCCGGTATGGAGGCTCTTTTCGTAGCTTCAGGCAGTTCGCATGCTTTCTTACGAAGCTGCTTTACGTGATAATAAAAAGTAGGTGATTTGATGTTGTTATCTTTTAACCACTGATAATCTGACTTTCCACTGGTTCGGCATTTCTGTATGAGGTCATACCAGTAACGATCAGATGCAGTTAAATTTTGAGGATAATCCATTCGGGTATATCAACTCCGTTCCTGATATACTTTGAAGTAAAATACTCTAGATCAAGGGGTGTGGTTATAGCAAAACGCTTTAACTCAATATCAAAATCCGGATATATACTTCATGTGTTTAGATTATCTCATATGATTATGAAGAATTGGAACGGTAGGTAATTCATCGCTTACAGGAAAAATATATGGACAAGAAAAAAGTAATCATTGATTGCGATCCGGGCATTGATGACAGTCTGGCCATCATGCTGGCATTAAGATCCAAAGAGCTGGATGTTATCGGAATCACCATTGTGTGCGGTAATTCTCCGGTGGAGATGGGTTTTGAAAATGCGAAAAAAGTTCTAAAGCAAATGAACAGGCTGGACATTCCGGTGTTTGTGGGTGAAAGTAAGCCTTTAAGACGGGAATACGTCAATGCACTGGATACGCACGGAGAAGATGGACTTGGGGAAAGCTTCCTGCCGGAGGTAGAAGGCTATGAGCAGGAAATGAATGCAGTGGAATTTTTATCTGACGCTTTAAAAAAAGACAGGGTCTCTGTCATTGCCTTAGGTCCTATGACAAATCTTGCAGCATTAATTAAGAAAGACAGAGAAGCCTTTGAACAGATTGAGGAGGT
Source organism: Oscillospiraceae bacterium (assembly GCA_045121595.1). GTDB lineage: Bacteria > Bacillota > Clostridia > Oscillospirales > Ruminococcaceae > Fumia. The sequence continues at coordinate 4,218 of JBGVGI010000045.1, forward strand.
CGTGTCCATGGGTGGAACCTTCAAAAGCCACGGAAACTGTTCTCCTGTAGCAGAATACAACTACTGGTGTGATCCGGATGCTGCAGCACTGGTGTATGATACCATGCTTCAGCTGGGGAAAAAGATTACCATGGTTGGTCTGGATGTCACGAGAAAGATCGTGCTTACTCCCACGATTTTAGATTATATTTGCCGTCTCGATGAGGAGATGGGTTCCTTTATCCGAAAGATCACCAAATTTTATTTTGATTTTCACTGGCAATGGGAGCACATCATTGGCTGTGTGATCAATGATCCGCTGGCAGTGGCATATTTTATTGATCCTGGTCTCTGCCGGGGATTTGATTCCTTTGTACAGATTGAGACGGAAGGAATTTCTTTGGGACAATCTGTCGTGGATTCTATGAATTTTTACAGAAAAGAGTCCAATGCGACGGTGCTTACGGAAGTGGATGTGCATGCGTTTTTTAAAATGTTCATCTCAAGACTTCTGGATAGAGATCCCAGGGAATTAGATATTCTGGAAGATATCATTTAATATAGAAAAGGAGATTAACGAAAGATTATGAAAAACGGAAAAATATCAGCATATAAGATCTGTATGATTGCTTTGGCGATCTGTATCAATTTTGTAGGAGGGCAGATTGCATTGGTATTAAAGCTTCCAATTTATTTAGACAGCATTGGAACTGTATTGGTCGCATCCATGTTAGGACCTTTTTACGGTATGCTACCAAACCTGATCAGCGGTATTTTAATGGGAATCACGACAGATATTTATTCCTTATATTATGCACCTGTCGGAATTATCTTAGGTTTTGTGACGGGTCTTGTGTATAAAAAATATCAGCCGAAAAAATGGTGGTTATTATTGGCGGCAGTTGTGATTACCATTCCATCTACCATTGCAAGCTCCTGCATTACTGCGTTTTTATTTGGAGGCATTACATCTTCAGGTTCCTCTATTCTTGTACAGATTCTTGCAAAGACCTCCCTTGGACTGGTAGGAAGCTGTTTTGTAGTTCAGTTCTTAACTGATTATATTGACAGAGTCATTTGTATCTATGTTGTAGCTGCACTGACAAAGGCTCTGCCTGAGAGCATGAAGGAGAATTTGCGATGAACGTATTGATCACCGGAACAAGCTCAGGCATCGGCAAAGAGGCTGTGGAATATTTTTTAAAGGAAGGTCATCAGGTCTACGGTTTTGATAAAAAAGAAGCAGCTATTGAACATTCGAATTATACACACTATCGTCTGGATATCAGAGATCAGGATTCTTATCCGGAGCTTCCGGCAATTCAGGTACTGGTGAACAATGCCGGAGTACAGAATGAGGAAGATATCGATGTGAATTTAAAAGGTACCATTTTGGTGACAGAGCATTATGGGATACAGCCGGAAATCAGATCCATTGTGATGATCGGGTCTGCCAGCGGACATACCGGTTCGGAATTTCCGGAGTATGCAGCCAGCAAAGGCGGCGTTCTTTCCTATACAAAAAATGTGGCCATGAGAGTGGCGAAGTTTCAGGCCACCTGCAACAGCCTGGATTTTGGAGGCGTTATGACGGAGCTGAACCGTCCTGTCATGGAGGATGAAAAGCTTTGGGAGAAAATTATGGAGTTGACTCCCATGAAACGATGGATGAGTGTGGAAGAGGCAGCAGAGTGGATTTATTTTATGGCGGTGAAAAACCGCTTTTGTTCGGGTCAGAATATTTTTATCGATGGACTGG
>JBGVGI010000046.1:0-17315 GCA_045121595.1 Oscillospiraceae bacterium
CACTTCACGATAGCTTTTGCTTTTTTTATTAATTAAGCATATTCTCCACAAATATCCCGTACCCTCTCGTCGGGTCGTTGACAAAGACGTGGGTAATGGCACCGACAAGTTTGCCGTTTTGGATAATCGGGCTTCCGCTCATTCCCTGAACAATACCGCCTGTAATTTCAAGCAAGGCGGGATCTACTATCCTCACCACCATATTTTTTGTAGGTGAAGATGAGGATAAATTTATCTTTTCGATTTCTATTTTATAGTTTTTGGGAGTTCTGCCTGAAACTGTTGACAAAATCTCGGCACTCCCCAGTTTGATATCCTGCTTTAAACAAACGGGCACAGGTTCATTCTGCACGGGCGTATTTTTAAGCTGACCGTAGACACCCGTTTCGGTATTCTCATAAAGATTTCCGACAGTTATATTCGAGATAAAAGTCCCTTTGAGCTCACCCGGGTCACCCGCTACACCTTTTTCTACGTCTAAAATGGTAACAGGGACAACCTCACCACTTGAAAGTGGTAGCATCTCTCCCGTATCAACGTCACAGACAGGATGACCGAGTCCGCCGAAGCGTCCGTTCACTGCGTCATAAAAGGTAACAGTACCTATCCCTGCCGAGCTGTCCCTCGCCCAGATACCGCACCTGAAAACTCCATCCGTAATGCTCCTGACAGGAGTAATACGGATATTTATTTCTCTGCCCTTACGTCTTACCAGAAGTGACAAATCACTTCCGTCTGAAGTGGAAATTTTCTTGGAAAGGTCTTTAAAAGAAGAAATTTTTTCACCATTTACCGAAATGATAATATCCCCCTCTTTAAGTCCACCGTTTTTAGCAGGGGCAACGCTTCCCTTTTCGGTTTCAATAGGAGTAAGTCCCACAACTACAACACCTGCTGTGAGCATCTTTATACCAAAAGGCGTACCGCAGGGAACGAGATATTTTTCCGAAGTCTTATGCAGATAAGCGGTTTTTACGGGAATTATCCCGAAAGCCTTAATCTCGGCTGTTCTTTCTACTTTTGTATCATCGGTGGCACGGACCTGAATATTTTTTTGATTTTCACTGACCGATACCAAAGAATGCTCGTATATATTTATATTTTCATCGTTGTAAACGTAAAAACTGTCGGGGATATCGTAATCAAGATATGTTACGTATCCCATTAAAAAAACAGTGGCGGCACCTAAAACCGCCGTACACGTTTTTATGAATTTTTTCATTTTTTCACCCCTCTTGCTTTATTTTTTGAAAATTTTCAAATAATATAACAAGAGAAATAAAAAAAGAAGCAGGTAAAACCTGCTTCTTAGAATATAACGTAATCGTAAAGTCCGAATTCGTTTTCAAATTTTTTGGGTTCGCCTTTGATGAGAGGCAAAATGTAATCACAGATTTCCTTCTGCACCGTCTTATCTTCCAGATTGTACCATTTTTCAGGAACGGGTTTGTCTTTGTTTGCTGCGTTGTCGATAAAAATAGTGCAAAAATCCGATTTATAAGGCTCGTCGGAAATTCTTTTAATCGCAACCATCTTACCCGTTTCACCAGAAAGCATAGCCTTAACACCATACTCACCGACTTCAAAGCCTTCTTCGATATCACAAAGGGAAGCTAAGTGAGAAGAACATCTTTGCATAAGGTTAAGCTCGATAGAACGCACCTTGCATCCGATTTCGTTTTTGACAAGGCGTTCAAGATATTTTCCCACACCGCTCAAATAAGCGTGACCGAAAATATCAACGGCACCGCTTTTTGTGGAACTGCCAACGTAATCGCCGTTTTTATCCCTTATACCCTCACTGACTGCAACGACGATATTATTGGTAACTTTCATTCTTTCCCTTACGGTTTCGATAAATTTCTTTTCATCAAAAGGAACTTCGGGGATTGCAACGATATCGGGTTTCTCACCGCCCATAAACTTCGGAAGACCACCTGCCAAAGTAAGCCAGCCTGCATCCCTTCCCATAATTTCAATAATGGTAACAGATTTTAAATTGTAAATCGAAACGTCCCTGATAAGCTCGTTCATAGTCACCGCAAGATATTTTGCGGCACTGCCATAACCCGGAGTGTGGTCGGTTTCGGTAAGATCGTTGTCAATGGTTTTTGGAAGACCGATAACAAACGGAGCATCCTCTTTACCCTCGTAGTATCTGCTTAATTTTGAAACGGTGTCCATACTGTCGTTACCGCCGATGTACGCGATAAAACCAATATTATATTTTTTTATAAAAGCATCAATTTTTTCATAAGCAGGGTCGGAAATATCCTGTGGCAGTTTATATCTGCAAGAGCCTAATGCCATTGCGGGGGTAACTTTCAGTTTTTCAAAATCCGAAAACTCCGTTAAATCAATAACAGTATCGTTTAAGATACCTTCAATACCGTTTTTAGCACCGTAAACCTTGCCGATTTTTTCACTTTTCTGTGCAGCACTTACAACACCTGCAAGGGTAGCGTTAATAGCAACACTGGGTCCACCTGACTGTCCAACAATTAAATTCTTCATCATTTACTCCATTTTATTCATCAAATTCTACACTGTCAAAATCAAAGCCATCAGGCTCACTGTTTTTATTCTTTATAATAACGTGCAAAAGCATCGTTACACCCGTTACAAAGAAAAGAATACCAAGGCTCCACCACAAGAAAACGGATTTTCCTCCCTCAGCCTGAAGATTGCTTACCATCTTACCAAGAGCGGCACTTCTGCTGTCAACAGTTCCTAAAAAGCGGGTCTTTTCTGCAGACACAAGCATTTTGTTGCCCTTTTCATCGGTAAGAGTGTATTCCATTCCGTCAACGTCAGAAAGACGTCTTATCAAAATATGTTCTTCATCCTCAAACTGCTCGTAATAAAAAGCAATAAGGTCACCTTTTTTAAAGGAAGTAGGAGAACAATGTTTAACGACTATCATATCGTTTAAATCAATTACGGGGGACATATCGTCAGCCTGCATAAGATGATAGCTTTTTCCGAAAAGGTTAAAGGTTCCCGTCTTGTCCGCATTTTTTACACCGAGACCCAAAAACGCCATTCCGATAACGGAAATAACTATAACTATTACGCAGATAAAAGCTACAAGATTTTTAAATATATTGTTTTTCTGGCTGCTCAATTTAATTTCCTCCTGAAAAATAGTTAATTTACACGAAAATTGCGTGTTTTACCTTGATATTATACATTAAAATAAAAAAATTTGCAAGTATAAAAATTTTTTTAAAAAAAGTGTTGACAAATCAGAAAACATTGTGTATAATAATATTCGTTCCTTGAAAAACCGAACAAGGATAAAAAATGTGGGGGTATAGCTCAGCTGGGAGAGCACCTGCCTTACAAGCAGGGGGTCACAGGTTCGAGCCCTGTTGTCCCCACCATTTTTTTGGCCCGCTAGCTCAGCTGGTTAGAGCGCTAGCCTGTCACGCTAGAGGTCGTGGGTTCGAGCCCCATGCGGGTCGCCAAAAATAATCATTAAGTCCCGTTTAATTGCATATAATTAAAACGGGATTTGATGATAACATATACGCCTCTGTAGCTCAGTCGGTAGAGCAGGGGATTGAAAATCCCCGTGTCGTTGGTTCGATTCCGACCGGAGGCACCATTTAATGCGGATTTAGCTCATCTGGTAGAGCGCCACCTTGCCAAGGTGGAGGTAGCGAGTTCGAGCCTCGTAATCCGCTCCATTTTTTTCTGGCGTCATAGCCAAGTGGTAAGGCAGAGGACTGCAACTCCTTCACCCCCAGTTCAAATCTGGGTGACGCCTCCAAGAAAAAAGCATCGACTTTGTCGGTGCTTTTTCAGTTATATTTGCCTTACGGCAAGTTATATTGCTTCGCAGTTATATTCGGCTTATGCCGAGTGATATTGTTCTTCGCACAGTTGAAGGCAAATATAATATCACTGAAATCAAAGGTTTCAATATCACTTTTGATTTATTAAAAATATCACTTCATCAAAGATGAAATAACACTAAAATTACCTTCATCATTATCATTCTTCGTTGCCCTTACGGGCAAGTGAAGCCGCCGTTGGCGGTGAAGTTACTGCGTAGTGTAGTTTGCTCTTTTTATCTTATAGTGCTATACTTTATACGAGGTGGTAAAATTGAAACCAAAAGATCTGATTTCATTTTTAAACGTAATCGAAAAATTAAAATGCAACACCCGTCATTCCTGGACGTCCACAGGAAGGCAGGAATCGGTTGCTGAGCATTCCTGGCGTCTTGCTGTTACGGCAATGCTTTGTGCCGATGAGTATCCAGAAATTGATATTGACAAGGTTATAAAGATGTGCCTTGTCCACGATTTTGGTGAAGCAATAACGGGTGACATACCTGCTTTCTTAAAAAATGAAAGTGATGAGCAAAAGGAAGAAGATGCAGTAAACACAATGCTCTCTCCCCTTCCCGATAAAATAAAAGAGGAATTCCTTTCCCTTTTTGAGGAAATGAAAAAACTTGAAAGTGATGAAGCTAAACTTTTTAAATCGCTTGATAAAATTGAAACGCTTATCTCTCACAATGAAGCAGATATTTCTACCTGGTTACCGCTTGAGCACAGCGAAAACCTTACTTACGGTGATGAAGTCTGCAACTGGTCGGAATGGATAAAAGCATTAAAAGAAGAAGTTAAAATAGACAGTATCAGTAAAATTAACGGTAACTGATTAACAGCAAGGCGTTGCCTTGCTTTTTATTTTGCAGTAAAATAAGCCTTTTTGCCAAAAAGCAAGTGTTACTTGACAATATTCCAAACAAATTTTATTGCTTTTAGCTCTGCAAAATGGTATGATTTAAGGGAAAAGGAAGTGATACTTTTGTTAAGTGACAACATCAGAAAATACCGAAAGTCAAATTATATGTCTCAGGACGAACTGGCTGAGAAATTAAACGTAACAAGGCAAAGCATCAGCCTGTGGGAAACAGGCCAGACACAGCCGTCCCTTGATAATATAGTAGCTTTAGCAAAACTCTTTAATATTTCCACAGACGATTTACTAACAGGGGAAAGCACAGAATCCGCAGATACCGAAACATTACCCGTTGCACCCCAAAATCGCAACAAGAAAAAAGTTTATATCATTATAATTATCGGATTAGTAATCGCAGCTTTACTTATGGTTGCATTTTTATTTAAAAACAAAACGGTACCCTCAGGCGGTGAAACGAGCTCCATTCCCGTACAGACCGAAGAATCCAACCAGTCTGAAGAACCATCCGAAGAAAGCGAAGAACCCTCAGCAGAATCTTATGAAGAAGTTTCCAAAGAGCCCGTAAAAGCTCAAAGTGTTTCAAAACCTGCTGAAAAACCTGCAACTCCCCCTGCGACTAACAAGTCGGAAAACGTTGCACCGAAAGAGCCTGAAAAAGAAACGCCCAAACCCGCTGCCAAAAAGCCCCTCTTTGACTATCTTAAAGATTTCGTGATACAAAAAGGCACTCTTAACGGTGACTACTGTTATTACTCAAAACCTGCAAACAATTACGGCGGATACAGTTCTGAGGATTTCTCACTCTACTACTGGGGAGATACCGACAAAATAGAGTTCTGTCTGCACAGCGTTATGGATGATACTTTCAGTGTCAACTTCTATCTCTACGTTCCCAAAAACCATACCGGTAATTACGAATATATATCCTCTTACTATTACAGAGATAATGGCGAATCCCTCTACGAGGCCAAGGGCACCATCAACGCAGGAAGCTTCACCCGCAATTATCCTCTTAACTGCTCCAGATACATAGGCTCAACGGATAAGCAAAACGATTTTATGGAAATGAGCAGGCAAGGTATATGCGACCTTATTGATTGTCTTAAAAACTTTATAAAAGTCGAAAATCTTGAGTACTCCTTCTCGGATTTCGGATTTACTGCATTTTAATAAAAACTGACGGATTTTCCGTCAGTTTTTTCTTTTATTCAACATAAACTACATTGAATTTAAAATTCTTTTATTGTATAATGTTTTAAGGAAGGTGAGAATGATATGATACTCGAAAACAATGACTATTTTTTAAAAACTGATAAAAATTCCATAACTGAATTCTTTTATAAAAAAGATGATGTAAACTTAGTCGATAAAAATGGTAATTTCGCAACAGCTACGTTTACTTATCACACTGAAGATATCAAAAAACTTCCACACGAGGATTTTACTCCTTATTCAGAACATACTTCTGCGTACAATATCGCAGAAATCACGGATGACAGCGTTATTTTCACCGATACCGAAAACAAAATAAAGCTACGTTTAAGTCTTACCGAAGACGGGCTTGACCTTACCGCTACTACGAATAACGATAATATTTCCTGCTTCGGAATAAATTTAGATCTTAATTTCATAAGCAAACGAGGTTATGATTTTAAGAATCAGATTATGCCGACCTCCCCCTACACTTCCGATAATGGTGAATTTACATATTGCATTATGACAAGACCCGACGGCAAATTCATAACCGCAACTGCAAAATCAGTTTGCGATGGTTGGAAGATAAAGTACTCCCCTTTCTCTCTCGGCCACTTTTTAGTAAACTTTCAGTTTCTTGCAAGTTTTGACAAGGTATATAACGGCAGTAACAGAAAGGAAGTTTCCGTTAACGTTCAGTTTGCAGACAATATAGAGAAAGCGTTCTGCCAGATTCAAAAAAATTACGGTATGCCGATGTGCATAAACGTATTAAACGGCGGATTTGACAAAAAAGCCGTCATCAAAACTCTGGGTGACGCCGATTTTCTCAAAATTAAAAAACCAAGTGGTGAAACTGTAATTTCTGACGTTACCGATGTAATTCCTCTTGATGAATACGGGCTTTTCACAGTTATCCCCGTAAAAGACAACAAAGAAGGTTTAAGCACAACTCTCTGGAACGGAGAAAACTTCAAAGAAACCTTCAAAAAAAGTTGTGACAGTATTAAAACACCCTACCATCCCGACAGAAACCTCTGTGAAGGCGGATGCTTTTTGTGGGAAATTCTTATTAACGGCGATGAAAAATTCAATTCACTGATAAAAGAAGAACTCGGTATAATTATGGGCAAAGGCGAATACGTTCCGAGAAGAACCATCGTCCCACACAAAACTAAAAAGTACGCTCCGTATCACATCTGCGAATCGGGTCGTATTCAGGAGCAGTTCTTCGGCGTTTCAATACTTTTAGAAGCCTACAAGCTTTATAATGACAATGAAATACTTGAATTTGCAATAAATACTCTTAACGAGATTTCTGACAATTTCACAAAAGACGGTATGGTATTTGACGGTGGAGGGGTCGATTATTCAACCGTTTGCGCTCCGATGATACCCATCGTCGATATGACAAACACTCTTAAAGCTTTAAATGACAGTCGCGCAGAGCTTTTTGAAACGATGGCAAAAAACCTTGCAAAACACATATATAACCGTGGCCTTTCCTTCCCCACCGAAGGCGAAATCACCGACTTTTCCGACAAGCCCTTCAGTGGAATTGAATACGAGGACGGCTCGATTTCCTGCACTGCATTATCGCTTTTGTATTACTGTATGCATCTTGATAATAACAAAGACTATCTTAATTTTGCAAAAGAAGTTCTCGATATGCATGATGCCTGGAAAATATACACCCCCGATGCCCGTATGAACGGCTCCAGCTTCCGCTGGTGGGAAACTCTCTGGGAAGGCGACGGTCAGGGTCCTGCTATCTGTGCAGGTCACGCCTGGACTATATGGCGCGCCGAAGCTCAGTTTATGCGTGGTATTCTCTTAAAAGACGACAAAGCACTGCTTGACTCCTGGAACGCATTTGTAACCAACTTCTCAAAAACTCAGAAAGACGGTACGATGTATTCATGCTACGAGCCCGACTATATGCGAGGTGGCGGTGACGTACTCATCCAGAAAACTCTTACACAACTCACCGAAGATGAAATCGGCATAAATTACGAGGTGGGACATTCCTTCCCGAAACACGTCGACAACTCTCTTTCAAGATACGCCTGGGTAAGAGCTGCAGAAACGTGGTATAAAACTGCCGCAGTTCTTTATGTTGACGGCAAAACGATTGCTATTAACATAAAGGAAAATAACGGCGTATGGGAAACTCCCGACCATATTGAAACCGTTTATATGGGCAAAGAAATAACCCTCAAGAATAAAAATTTAAAAGTTTTAAGGTGATTTTATGAAAATTGTAAAACCCACAGCAGTCATCTCTATTGACGACGGAAATTTTGAAGATTTCAGAGTTTATGAAGAAGTCCTCAAAAAATATAACGTCCCCGCTACCTTCAATATAGTTTCGGGACGTCTTGACAACGAAGGCTCTCTTACCACGGAAAATCTCAAAACTATGTTCAACGACCCGCTTATCGAGATTGCCGCCCACGGATACAGCCACAAAAACGATGATAACGATATCACAAAAGATATCGACACACTTTCTGAAAACCTCGAAGCAGACTTAAGACCCATCGGATTTGCTTCCCCGGGAAGCGGAATGAAAAACGATTTTATCGCCGAAAACAAAGAGCATCTTAAAGCTCTGGGACTTTCATACGTTCGCACTTCCAACAACCCCTACCCCACAGAAAGACACCTTGAAATCGCAAAAAGCCTGAACGCTCCCGAATACGTTGTGAACAACGTTCAGCAGCTTATATATGAAACCGATTATTGTGTAAACTCTACCGTAGTTTTGCACGATACCGACGTTGAAGACCTCAAAAAGCTTGTTGACCTCACGATAAAAGAAAATGCATGTATGGTATTTATGTTCCATCATACCAAAAAATCAGACGAAAAAGACTATGATAACTTATGGAACTATGATTTCTATAAATTTAAAGAGTTCGTTGAGTATTTAAGTAAAAACAATATCGAAGTCAAGAAAACTTGTGACGTATTTACAGGGGAATAAACTATGAATACTAAAAAGCAACGTCTTATTTTTACAATTCTTTATCTTGCCTATACCTCAATTTATATAGCAAGAATTAACCTTTCTATGGCAGGCCCCGAGCTTATAAACTTAAATCTTATCGACACAGTTCAGCTTGGTGCTCTGGGAAGTGTTTTCTCGACTCTTTATTCCTTTGGCAGACTTATAAACGGCGGTATCAGTGACCGAACACCCCCGTACATTATGCTTACAACCGGTCTTGCAGTGTCAGGTATAAGTAACCTGCTTATCGGGTTCTTCCCGCCTTTTATCGGAATTTTTATTCTGTGGACCGCAAACGCCTACGCACAGTCAATGCTCTGGAGCTCCGTTTTATGCGTGGTTTCAAGCATATACGAAAAGGAAGTTGCCAAAAAGAAAACCTCTCTTATGGTAACCTCGGTTGCAACGGGTAACATCCTTGCAATCATTGTCAGTACCTTCCTAATCGAAAAGCTTGGCGTAGCGTATGCTTTCATCATCCCCGGTCTTATTACCCTGATACTCGGCGCTTTGGTACTGCTTTCCACAAAGAAAGTAACGCCTCCACCCGTCGAAGATAAAAAACATCTTTCAATGGTGTCACTTTTAAAAAACAAGGAAATCCGACTTATGCTTGTACCCGCCCTCTTTCACGGGGTTATGAAAGAAAATATAAGCCTCTGGATGGCGGTTTACGTTGTAGACACCTTCTTTGTAGACTTAAGCAAGTCATCTTACTACATTCTTCTCATCCCCGTAATCGGACTTATCGGAAGAACGGTTTATCCGCTTTTCTACAAACTTTGCAAAAATAGTGGAAACTCGGTTTCCCTCGTTGGATTTTTATTCTGCGTTATCGCATCAGTTGCACTCTTCTTTAACAGTATCGGAATGGTGGCGTCGGTATTGGCGCTCAGCGTTATCTACGCATCGGTTTCTGTTATCAACACTTCTATTCTCTCAATTTACCCCATGCATTTTATCAAAACGGGTAACGTTGCATCGGTAAGTGGTGTTATGGATTTCGCAACCTACTTAGGTGGCGGTATCGCAAGTGCAATCTACGGCGTTGTTATCAAAAACTTCGGATATTTCCCGATGTTTGCTTCATGGGTAGTTATCTCTTTGATTTCTATTTTGTTCATTTTAAAAATTAAAAAATCAAGAAAAGCAAATTAATTTCTATATGGAGGAATAATTATGGCTGACTACAAACACCTTTTTGAATACCAGGGTTCATCTCCCTGTCCCCCGGATATTGACAAATACTGGGATGACGCTCTTGCCGAGATGAACAGTACAGATCACAAAGCAGAATTTATAAAAAAGGAATTCCCTTCAAAAATTGTTGATATGTATGATCTTTATTACACAGGCACCAAAAACGCAAAAATCCATGCAAAAGTTGTAATCCCCAAAAATCGTGAAGAAAAAATGCCTGCCGTTTTGCTTTTCCACGGTTATGGTGACTCTGCACCCGACTGGAGTGACCTTTTGAGATACGCTTCCCAGAACTACGTTGTTGCTTTTATGGACGTAAGAGGTCAGGGCGGATTTTCCGAAGACGTCGGAGGTTATAAAAGCTCCACTCTTGAACGTCATTTCTCAAGAGGTATTGACGGTGACAAACACGATCTTTTGATGAGAGATGTTTTCCTTGATACAGCATTACTTGCAAAAATTATAATGGGATTAGATTTTGTTGACGAAACCCGTGTGGCAACCTCGGGTGGTTCGCAGGGCGGTGCGTTAGCGGTTGTATGCGCTTGTCTCGTACCTGAAATCAAAAAATGTGCAATTCAGTTCCCTTACCTTTCCGACTATAAGAAAAATTACGAGCTCGGTGCCGCTTCAGGTGCTTTCCACAGTGCTTTTGCTCATTATTTCAGACACTACGACCCTCTCCACGAACGTGAAGATGAATTTTTTGAAAAATTGGGTTACATTGATATACAAAACATCGCAAAAAGAATGAAAGCAGACCTTTTAATGTTCACAGGTCTTCTTGACGTTTCAGTTCCTGCCATTTCTCAGTTTGCTATGTATAACAAAGTTACTTCAAATAAAAAAGCTTATATTTACCCCGACTACGGCCATGAAGGAATGGTCGGATGTATGGATATTATCTTCGAATTCCTGAGCGACTTATAACGATAATCGACTTTGCACAATTTTTAATATTAAATGAAAAATTGTGCTTCATTATCATTGCAATGAATACAGGTGATCTTATGAAAATCGATAAACCAATTGCCGTTATTTCAATTGACGACGGAAATGTTGATGATTTCAGGGCATATCAGTTACTCAAAGAAAACGGATACGAAGAATTGTGGAATTATGATTTTTATAAATTCAAGGAATTTGTGGAATACTTAAGCAAAAGTGACGTCGAAGTTATTACAACAAAGGATGCATTTGCTGACTACCGTTAACGGTAGTCAGTTTTTTCTTGCAAATTTTCAGCTGATGTGGTATACTGTAGTTGCTACACAATTAAACAATCACTTTAACCCCATGTGTGTATTTTTACCTTTTGGTAAAAATGCATGCTCCTTTTTCACATACTTGCGGGTTAGTGATAATTGTGTAGCAACAATTGGAGTTATGCATTTTTCGAGTGCGATAACTTCGGTTGTCGCACTTTTTTATTTTAAAGGAGTTTTCAATATGCCAGATTACAAAGCTTTATACTACAATTTGTTCAACGCAGTAACCGACACAATCGAAGCATTAAAGAAAGCACAACAGGATGCAGAAGAACTTTACCTTGAACAAGATGACGACGATGAAACCGAAGAAGAAAAAGATGGGTGAACTGATTCACCCATCTTTTTTATTCCATATTCTCAAGTACCGCTGCTGAAAGCCCCGAATACAGGATGTATGATGCCTCATCGGGGTTGCCGTAATAAACTTCCATAACGGAAAGCGGTTTATCGTTTATCGAAATACCGCCATCGGAAGGAACCGAAGCAAGTTTTTCGGTAAGCTTTTCTCCTACTGCATTTGCAGTGTTTTTGGAAGACCATTTTTTCACTGAGAAACCGCCGTCTGTGTATTCTTCAAAAACAGTATTGAACATCAGGCGTTTTTCGATTTCTTCGGTAGCCATTTCGATATCAAGCTTATAATCGGAAGGCTCCCACTGAACGCTGTTCGCGGCATAGTTATCGGGGAAATCCTCAACAAAATTAACCTTTACGGCATAAAGTCCGATATGAGTGGGAATGTCAAACAACTTATTCGCAAACAAAAGCTCAACCTCAACGGGAGTGCCGTACATCGAGGCATATTTTGTTATTTTATAAGAAAAGGTACCGTCGGGATAACCTTTTTCTGCGTTAACTCTGTCAGGCTGTCTTGCGACCTGTTTTTTAGAAAGACCTAAATCTTCAAAAACTTCCTCGGGGTCATCGCCAAACTGAGCATCATAAAACGTATCGTATTCATATATGTCACGGATTTCATCAGCAGGCATACATGAACAAACTGATAAAACCATAATCGTTGCAAGTAAAACAGACAATATCTTTTTCATAGTAAAATAACCTTTCTTTAATTTCTACTATTATATTGTACTAAAAAACTTGCAATTTGTCAAAGCTTTATTCTTTTTCAAAGCCCAGAAGAATACCGCCCTCTTCAGCATAGAAACTGCAAAGGCCCCTGCAGGGATATATTTCAATATCGGCACCTGAAAACTCATCTCTTATAATCAATTCAAGTTCTTTTGCGCCATTTTCATTGTTACAATGAGCAAGTCGCACCTTGCCACCGTTATATCCAAGACTTTTCATAGTTTCAAACAAAGCGGTAAGTCCGTTTTTCTCGCCTCTGTTTTTGGAAAGTTGTTCAAGTTCTCCGACGTCACTTGCCCTGCCAACGATTCTGATACCTAAAACGCCAACTGCCTTTGCTATAATTTTACTGACCCTGCCGTTGTTTGCAAGGTTTTTAAGTGACCTTAGCATGAAAAGAAGACCCGTTTTATTAAGATATAATTTTATTTTCTTGCAAATGTCCGAAAAACTTTCACCATTTAAAATGTATTCTTCAAGTTTTTCGGCTATAAGCTTCATTTCAGGTCCTGTAGAAAGAGAGTCAATAACGAACACCTTTCTGTCGGGATATTTTTCTTCATACTCCCTTTTTGCAATTACAGCCGAGTTATAGCATCCAGAAAGACCACTTGTAATCGTGATGCAAAAGATTTCTTCTGCATCACCGAACGCTTCAAGCCAGTCTCCCACACTCGGACAGGCGGTGCTTGATTTTCCGTTTAATTTCGATAAATCCGAAACCATTCCCGAAACGTCCAAATCTTTATCGTCGATATATTCTTTTTCCTCTGTGATAATCTTAAGCGGTACCGAACAAAATTCAGTATTATTTAGCTTCTGCATATCGGCAGAAGAGTCTGCAACAATCTTAATCATAATATTTCTCCTTAAAATTTGCTACCAATATAATACACTGTTTTATCTACTTTGTCAAGAGGTTTTAAAAACCCGATGATAAACTATTGAAATCTCGTTAAAAGTGTGTTACAATTATTTTAAGGAGTGATAACGTTGAAAGAAAGTATTAATACGGCTCTTGCCGATTCTATAAAAGAATTTAATCTCCCCCCGTTTGAAACTATTCCCGACGTCGGGCTTTATTTAGAGCAGACTGTACGTTTTCTGAGTGACTATTTAAGTCCGTTGCCGAATATTTCCATCACAACTTCTATGGTCGGCAACTACGTCAAGAAAAAGCTCATAGAAAACCCCGTCAAAAAGCTTTATAACCGTGAGCAGATTGCCTATCTTCTCTTTATTGCTATTGCAAAATCCGTTTTATCTTTAGAAGATATTCAGCTTCTTATATACGTACAAAAAGCCACCTATACGGGCAAAACTGCATACGAATACTTTGCAAGGGAATTTACAAACGTTTTGCATTACGTTTTTGGAATTAAAGACACTTTAGACGAAATCGGCACCGACGATACCCACGAAAAAACCTTGCTCCGCAATACTATAACAGCTATAGCCTACAAAATATATCTTGATAAAAGTTTCGAGCTTATTCATAAGGATATATAAAAAATCCTCACACAAATTTGTGTGAGGATTTTTTTAATACATACTATCTGTCATTTTTTTTGCAATTCTTGAAAGTTCTTTAGCATATTCGAGTGATGCCTTGGGTGAATTTGCAAGTTCATCGCTTACCTCACCGGTTTTTTCTGTCCACTCGGATATTTCTTGTGCCATTTCCGTATACTCAGACAACAATGTCAAATCCGTGGGATTTTCTTTATATTTCTTGTAAAGAGCAATATATTCGTCTACCCATTCTTCGTAATCGACTAAAAACTCACGCCATGCCTCTGTTTCTGCTTCTTTATTTTCAGCATTTTCAATAGAAACAACGCTTTCAACTTGATTTTCAACCACTGAGTTTTCTTCTGCAGCACAGGAAGAAAACGCAAAAATCATAGTTAACATAGATATTATAACAATAAACTTTTTCATCATTTATCCTCCGAACGACATAACAACAAAATACCACCAATGAGATTTACAAATAAAAGTGCACATACTTTTGAACCTGTTCCGACAGGCTCACCACGTTTCATTTTACCGCAAATAGAAATTGTAATCGGCAAACACCAAGCAAGAGGTAAAAGCAACCACCCCTGCGCAATACATCCTAAAATAAGAAAAATTTTACTTGCAACCGCAAGACCATCTTTTCCTGCATTTTCTTTTTTCTCAGGCTGTACACTAACACCACACCCTGGGCAAATTACAGCTTCGTCCGCAATTTCTTTTCCGCATTTTGTACAAAATTTCATTTCAGATTCCTCCTAAAATAATTTGTCAAATTTTGACACTAACCATTATATGACATATTGTCATAAATGTCAAGCACAAATTATGACATAATGTCATTAGAGGTGGTTTTGTGAAAAACAATTTAAAATTGCTACGAAAAAACAAAGGATACACTCAGATAGCGGTACAAATGAAAACAGGTATAGAACAAGCTCTACTTTCAAAATTTGAAAATGGAGAAAGAGTCCCGCCGACTGAGACTCTTATCCGATTGGCAGAATTTTATAATGTAAGTATAGATTATATTCTCTGCCGGACCGAAAATCCAAAAGTAAACAAATAAAAAGCAAGTCTTTCGACTTGCAAAAAACCTCTTCCATTTTCACTCTTATCTCTCACTTAAAAGCCCAAACAAATCAATGCGGAGCATTGAATGTAATCGTTTCGAAGAAACGTATGTAATCCACCATAAGGTGGTATGTAATCAATCCGAAGAAATACACCTCACGGTGATGACATACACACTTCGTGTGATTACATACGCCTGACGGCAATACCATACCAAGCCTTCGGATTGGATAAAAAAAAGAGAACGCAAATTGCGTTCTCTTTTTTATTTCAGTATCTCATCTAAGTATTTCTTCAACTTCTGAACATCGCCGTCAAATACATATCCGGTTATACCAATTTTTCCGGCACCATCAATGTTTTCTTTTCGGTCATCAACAAAAATCGTTTCTTCGGGAAGTATATTAAACTCCGAACAAAGATTCTCGTATATCTCCGCATCCGGCTTAACTTTACCGCATTTTGAAGAATAAACACAACCATCCAGAAGTTTTAATATCGGTATCTCATCGGAATGATCCGCAAAATATTCTGAAATATTTGAAAGCAGATAAACCGAAACACCATATTTTCCCTTGATATGTGATATCAGTTCCCTCATTCCCTCAATCTCAGGAATGTTATATATCCAATTATAATATATCTTCTCAGACGCTTCCCAAAGGCTCTCGGGAATTCTCTCTTTTATTGCCGAAACTACTTCCTCATCGGTTATAGTCCCTGCATCGAGCTTATCCCAGTAAATCCTGTCAAAAATTACTTCTTCAAGCATTTTGGCGTCTTCAGGGTCCCTGACATACTGTCCTACCATATAATCGGGTTCAAATCTTACAAGAACCTGCCCAAAATCAAAAACAACATTTTTCATCATATAATATCCTCAAAAAAACAACTTTCGTATCCATTTTTACGCAAAAATGAAAAAGTTTCAAAAAGTTTTTCTTCAAAACTTTCCTGATACCACTTATAATCGGGATAAAAATACTGCTCGTGTATCATTACCTTAATTTCTCTGCCAACAAGCATATTCAGTTTGCCAAGAATATCCTCAACATCATATAAATTCAGTATGATATCAATCCCGCCAAAGGCTATTCCCGAATTTGCAACAATTTCTCCCTTTCGGATTAAACCAGCGTCCCTATCCGAGAGCCCATAAGATGTCCTTGGTTTCTCCTCTGTCCCGAAAAGTCCGAGCAAAGCCTGAACGTCGTTATCTTTTAAGGCTTTCAGCCCCTTATCGGTTGTGCGACAGTAATGAATAGTAGTGGTATATGCAAGTGCATCATTGGAAGCAAAGCGGATAATATCATCCTGTACCGCCTTGCAGTCAGCATAAACCTCGTCATATCCCGAAAACTCATAAGGACTTTCGTTTTCAAGTTTTGAATGAAAAGAAAGTTTCAGCCAGTCGGAATTTTCTTTCCATTCAGCAAGATATTTATCTGTCATCTTGGACAGATTAAACCCATCCATCTCGTAAAACAAATTAAGCTGTACCTTTAATCCAAACTGTTTATGAAGCCTTTTATACATCTTAAGATAAGGGTGATCAAATAAACTATTATAATTATTCTCTGTTAATTCTTTCAAAAAACGGATATTATCATCCACTGTAAAACAGAACTTCATCCCACCACCTCTTTTTATATCATAGCACTGTAATACAAAAAAGGCAACATCATTTATCACAGATAACATCATTTTGTGTCCGTTTTATGATGTTGACCGCAAGCTGTCAAATAGTGTACTCCTTTGCTCGTAATGATATTGCGTCTTACGGACACAAACACAAAAAACAAAGGACTACCGAAGTAGTCCTTTGTTTTTTGGCTCCCCCTGCCTGGCTCGAACAGGCGACATCATGATTAACAGTCATGCGCTCTACCGACTGAGCTAAGGAGGAATATGCAAAACGGACTGATTGTCAGTCCGTTTTCTTTTTTGTGTTGGCACCGTTCTATCTTCCCGGGCCGTCTCCAGCCAAGTATTGTCGACGCGGGTGAGCTTAACTTCTGTGTTCGGGATGGGAACAGGTGTACCCTCACCGCCATTAGCACCAACTAGGTCTTAGAATACCATATCTAAATATTTTTGTCAACGGTATCCTCAAAATTGAACAAAGAAACTTTTGGAAGTTCTGTTTTGTATCCACATAATATGGTCAAGCCCTCGACCGATTAGTACTCGCTAGCTTAACGCCTCACGACGCTTACACTTTGAGCCTATCAACCTTGTAGTCT
>JBGVGI010000047.1:0-2997 GCA_045121595.1 Oscillospiraceae bacterium
TGATGAAAATAGTGTAATTAGGGATTGTAAGTTTAAGACATTTGGTTGTGGTGCCGCAGTAGCTACCAGTAGTATGGCGACGGAAATGATTAAGGGCAAGACTGTTGAGGATGCCATGAAATTAACAAATAAGGCCGTGCAGGAGGCTTTAGGTGGACTTCCTCCAGTAAAAGTGCATTGTTCGCTTCTTGCAGAAGAAGCAGTAAGAGCCGCCCTTTGGGATTATGCACAGAAGAACAATATTGAACTGGAGGGATTAGAGCTACCGGTAACTGACATAGAAGAAAAAGAAGAGTTATAGAAAAACATGTATGAAAAGAAGAGAACATATTTTTTAGTGTTGAGAAAGTGTCAAAAGACCGTTTTTATCAGAACGGTCTTTTTTTCGTAGGAACTTGCAAATATTTATGACAGAAGTGTTTTGTGAATGGTATAATACTTAAGGAAAGTATCATAGTCAGAGCAGTCAAAAAAAGAACAGATTTACAAAATGTAAAACTGCTCTGAGTGTGATTCTTTCCTATTGTACCAAGTTGCGACCGTGTAGCCGGTACTTATATGGAGATAGTATTCACCTGCTTATTCCAAAATAGTTTATTTTAAGGTAAAAAATAGTGTGTTTGGATAGGTAATGATACAAATTTATTATTTTTGGGCATGCTTCGCAGACCACCCGAGGGCAGCCTAGTATAAGGGAATATTTGGTAAAAACGTATTTATGACGCATAGGCACGTCCAAGGTAGACCATGGTGCTTTTTCCACATGCAGGGCACTGACAAATATCAACATTCCATACTTTCTTGATTAGGTCCTGCATGGAAAGATTGGTGAAACGTCGCTTGAAACGCTGATGCCCCTGAAGCTTAAAGATCAGTTTCAGGTTTTCAGATTTCTTGCGATTGTTCAAGAAACCATAATAACGTATCTTTTGAAAACCGGACGGTAACACATGCATCAAAAAGCGGCGGATAAATTCCGTGTTTGGGAGCGTGATGGTTCGTTTTGGTTCACCCGGCCTTTTGCCACGGGCAGAAAAAGTAGTCTCTGTTTCGGTAACTGACAGGATACGGCTGTTTGAAATGGCAATCTTATGTGTGTAACGACCAAGGTATTCAATTGCATTTCCAAAACCATTGAAGGTTTCCTTGATATATGGGCACCAGTCTTTCTGATAGAGACTATCCCTGAATTCGCTCCAGTAATAACTGTTTTTTACTTTTTCGCAGGCACGGGAAAATATAAGTTTTTCCTGTTGGTACAGTTTTTGGAGTTCAGCAAGGAACTTACCTTTAAATTTATCACGTAAAACATACACAGGTATAAAAAATTTACCTTTGGATCTTTTCAGTTTTCCGGTTTCAGTAATGCCGCCACCAGAAATGATGCAGTGCATGTGTACATGGTAATCCAGTTCCTGATTCCAGGTATGAAGAACCTGAATGATACCGGGTGTTGCTCCGAGATACTTCCTGTCTTTTGAAAGTTCAAGAAGTGTTTCGGCGGAGCATCTGTGCAAAAGTCCATAAAGAAGTTTTTGGTTGCAATAGAGTAGAGGATTTAACTCATGAGGCAGTGTAAAGACCACATGAAAGTAAGGAGCATCCATGACTTCTGCTCTGCGTTTGTCAACCCAGACTTCTTTCGAAACTGCCTGACAGTTGGGACAGTTGCGATTTTTGCAGGAGTTGTTGTGGATCTCTATATGGCCACAATCGGTACATTGGTTTACATTGTATCCAAGATTTCCAGTTTTGCAGTTTATTATCGCACGAGATGTCTTATCCTGTACCTCGGAACGCAACGGGTATTTTTCGCAAAATGCATCATAAGAAAAATTCCAGATCTGTTGTATCTTCGAATTATTCATGTGCAATACCTCCCATCTTGTCGAGAGGATTTACCACCTCAGAAAATGAGGTGGATGCCAGGTGAACATAGATGGTTGTGGAATTCAAAGATTTATGTCCAAGAAAGGCTTTGATGGTCAGTAGATCGGTGCCATTTTCATAAAGGTGAGTTCCTAACGCATGCCGGAAAGAATGACAGGTGATGCGTTTCGGCCATCCAAGGCGTTCTTCGTGTGCATGAATGTGACGGGATAAGAAATAGGTATCGATCGGTCTGGACGGATCTGTTTGTTTAGGAAAAAGCCAGCCTTTCGGTCTGTCACACTCAAACCAGTATTGTGTAAGAATATCGAGAGCAAATTTAGAAAGAGGTGCAAAACGTTCCGTTCTGTTTTTTGAACGCCGGATATGTATCCTCATGGAACTGCGCTGGATATCTTCATAACGAAGATGACAGACTTCGCTAATCCGAAGACCGGAAGAATACATGACAGCCACCATGGCTTTTTGCTTTATATCAGGGATGGTACTGATGAATTCAAAAGTCTCTTTCTGTGAAGGGACAAAGGGAAGATATTCATCGAATTTTCGTTTCGGAAGCTGATTATCATCCCATGGATTATGTAGGACATAGATGGTAAAAAAGCGAAGCTGGGAAATGACACAGTTGATGGTGCGGTCAGCCAGGTTACGTTCTTTTTGAAGCCATTTGATAAAATCCCGCAGTTCCTGCCATGAAACATTCTCAGGAGATTTATGAAGAATGTTTTGCAGGTAATCAAGATAGCTGCGAATGTAAGTAGAATAACTATTTAGGGTATGATCAGTAAGACCGCGAAGTGAGATCATTTCACGATAAAGATTAAGATATTTGTCCATAATGGAACCTCCTTAAAATGATTGTATGTAATAAAATATAATAAACAATCATTTTAGGGCGGAGGACGAATAAAAAAATAAAATATTTTGTTGTTGTTAAGTTTTGAAAAAAATGTTATCATAGTCATAGCAGTTGGCGATATTTGTGTGATGTTTTGGGTCGTAACTTAACAATACTACAAATATACAAAAACTGCTATTTTTATTTTAAAATAGTGAGAAATTTATTGTAACTTTGGCTAGCCGTCGCGCTAGCGACTTGGTACAATA
>JBGVGI010000048.1:0-1668 GCA_045121595.1 Oscillospiraceae bacterium
AGACTCTAAAGCTTTAAAATTACTATCTACAGGGATGGTTTTAAGCTCTAGTCCAAGATAAGGAAAATCAGGAATTGGTAAATTCTGCGCAGAAGCTCCAAGGCAAGCTTCAATAACCTCACCTGTAAAGCCTTTTCCATGGACTGTATCAATAGGAAGAGGCATTTTAACTTGCAAAGAAAGCTCACTTATACTCTTACCTAAAATACCATTAAGTCTAAGCTGTAACTCTTCAAAAGTGGTAGGAGCTGATAGTGAATTTATGTCTTGTTTTTGGTACATACAAAAAGTTAAAAAATTGAGGCTCTTGTTAAAAAAGTGGGGATCATTAACAATTCTCCCTACTTTTTGCACGACTAATATCCATAACTTTGAGAAAGAAATATTCATCATCAGGTAGACCATAACAATTCCTTCTCATCGTTTTTACCTTGTTATTAAAGCCCTCTATTTTACCTGATGATATATGGTAAATAGCACGGCTTACAATTCCTGTGTAATGAGATAATAAAAGCTTAGCAAACCTTTGGAAATATCGGTTTTCTGTTGCATTACAGAAAGCTGCAATCTCATTTATCAATTCACCCAGTCTTTTATAATCATTGCAACCTTTAGCGGTATTTAAAGCTTCTTTAACCCAATCTAACTTAAAGAATATTTCATTCTGCTTTATCAGCTCATCATAGCGTTTTTCATAGCCTTCTTTTAAAGTAACATTTGGTGTTTTAAATAGCTCTGAGCCTTTATGCACAACCTTGCCACTTCTAGCTTCTTCATCTTTCTGTCGTAAGGTACTTCTACTAGCTGTAAGCAGATATTTACTACCTTTAAGGCTATTAGCTTGCTCAACTTTTCCCTCATCTATAAGCCTTTTTTGCTCAGCTATTCTTACTGGAGTTACAACCTTTTCATTGAAGTTCTTTACTATATGAAAGAAGTCAAACACTATCTGTATGTGAGGACATTTCTCTAGAAAAGCTTCTTCA
This sequence comes from Oscillospiraceae bacterium, assembly GCA_045121595.1. Classification (GTDB taxonomy): domain Bacteria; phylum Bacillota; class Clostridia; order Oscillospirales; family Ruminococcaceae; genus Fumia. Next base: position 987 of record JBGVGI010000048.1, read on the forward strand.
AAATCAGAGTTCATGTCACAAGCTACAGCTTGCACATTATTCATCCATTCAAGTCCTACATGCTCAATAAAGTCATACACTACCTGCTTCTTTTTGCCCTTTGCAATCCACAATACATGACCTGTTTCTAAATCAATGATATGTGTTGCAAACTTATGACCGTCATGCAGTTTAAATTCGTCTATAGCAATGAATCTAGCTTGTCTTTCGGGCTTTATTAACGTCTTTCCATCGACGGTGTATAAGCCCCTTAATCGCTTGAAATCTATGTCCTTGATTATATGTCTGCTAACCTTCGTAAGATCTGCTATCTCAACTATGGTATAACAGTTACTAGCAAGCAAATCTGAAATGTAATTCTCTAGATCTTTTGTGATCTTATGATTATCTGCCTTAAATGGCAGGTGCTGCATTACAGAACGATTGCAACACTTGCATTTCATGCGCCTTCTTCTGAACTTAATCTCTGTTATCTCAGGTCCAAAACACAAGTGTCTTAGCCTTTGCACCACTACTTCATGGATTTCTAATTCACCACCACAATGAGGGCATATAAAATCATCTCTAGTAAATAACAATCCACCATTGAAACACTGCCCATTCCAACCTTCTTCTGTTTTAAATAAGGTCGTGTTTTCAAATATAAACTTTGGTAGATTTGCCTTAACTTCTAAAGTTACTT
>JBGVGI010000049.1:0-1792 GCA_045121595.1 Oscillospiraceae bacterium
CTGCTGCCGCACATTGCGTAACATATGAAACTCCATTGAATCTTATGCTTTGGCGGCGGCTCCAGAGCGTGTTCATCTGGATTCTTCGCCCCTCCAGAGTCTGGATTGTCAACTCTTTGGGAATAATTGTATATCCACATCTTAATCCGGTAAATCCGGCAGTACGGGAGAAACTCCGAAGTTCTATCGCAACTTTTTTCGCTCCACGAATTTCATAGATGGAATGAGGAATATTAGGTGATTGTATATATGCTTCGTAGGATGCGTCAAACAGTATCAACGTATTGTTTTTGATAGCATAATCCACCCATTTCTTGAGCTGACCTTTACTGTATGCGGCTCCAGTAGGATTGTCAGGCGAACATAAATATACTATATCTATAGGGAATTCCGGAGGCATTGGGGTAAAACCGTTGCTTTCGTTACAAACCAGATAACTAACATTGCTCCAACGACCTTTATTGAATATTCCTGCGCGTCCAGATATGACATTACTCTCAATATAGACGGGGTATATCGGATCAATGACTCCGATTGTATTGTCACTACGTAATAGATCCCCGATATTACCTATTTCGCTCTTTACTCCATCATTTATGAATACCTCATTAGGCATCAAATGGATTCCTCGGGTATTAAAATCGTTTTTAATGATTGAATCTCTAAGAAATTCATACCCTTGTTCCGGTCCATATCCGTGAAATCTTGTAGAATCAGCCATGTCATCAACGGCTTTATGCATTGCTTCTATAATAGATGAAGGTAAAGGACTAGTTACATCATTTATCCCCAAATCAATAAGTTCTGCATGCGGACGCAAGACTTTGAATGTATTGATTTTTTTCGCTACATCCGAGAATAAATCATCGCTTGGTAACTCTAAAAAGTATTCATTCAAAAGTGCCATACGCTAGTGTATTAGGGTGTTATAATATTCTATCAGGCAGAATCACCTTAAAAAAACAGGGAGTAACATCATCATATCCATACCCAATCTCTTTGATTAAGTATCTTTTTGATGATATGTTTATTTTTTGTTTCATTTCTACCTGAATTATCATTAATACGCTGCAAAATTAGTGAGATAGATTAAAAGTTGTAATATCTGCACCGTGATATTTCAGGAATAAAATTAAATATTTTTAAATATTCAACAAAATAACACCAGTTTTCTTTTATTATTCAACAAAATGTAGAAAAAACTTGAATTGTTAAAGTTTAGCAATTTTGCTTTTTCAAAACATTCCTTTTGGAGAATATGATTATGTCATATAAAGTAATTTTGCATCATAATTTAATATATATGGAACAATTAAAACATGAATGTGGCGTGGCTATGGTACGGTTACTCAAGCCATTAGAGTACTACCAACACAAGTATGGAACTTGGATGTGGGGGCTCAACAAGCTCTATCTGTTAATGGAGAAGCAGCACAATCGTGGACAGGAGGGTGCTGGGGTGGCTTGCGTAAAGCTAAATGCTTCATCGGGGGAGGAGTATATGTTCCGCGAGCGAGCCATCGGGACAAATGCTATATCGGAGATATTCAACACGATACACGATAATTATCGTTCCCTCAAGCAGGAGCAACTGCAAGATGCCCTCTTGGCAGAACAAACTCTCCCATTTGCCGGGGAGTTATATATGGGACATTTGCGATATTCCACCACAGGACGAAGCGGTCTGGATTATATCCATCCTTTTTTGCGTCGAAACAATTACAGGGCAAAGAACCTCGCCGTTTGTGGAAATTTCAATCTGACCAATGTTGATGAGGTTTTTGCCCAAATA
>JBGVGI010000050.1:0-12517 GCA_045121595.1 Oscillospiraceae bacterium
CGCATTTGAAAACGTAGCTGCAGGTTCTTACACACTTAAAGTTACAAAATCCAAACACGCTGCAAGAGAATACGCTATCGTAGTTGCTGACGCAGACGTTGAACAGAACGTTGAAGTATGGCTCTACGGTGACGTAACTGCAGACGGTTTGATTAACAACTCCGACGTTATGCAGATCAACAGAAGAAGTACAAACCAGGCTTCTATGTTCGATCAGACTGCTAACCAGGATTACAGACTTATCGTTGCTAACGTAACTGCTATCACAGGTACAGATAAACTCATCAACAACGCAGACGTTATGCAGATCAACCGTAAGAATACTAACCAGGCTTCTGTATTTGACAGACTTGCTTAATCTTAACGGTTAAAAGTTAATAAGAAAACCGCTTGTCGAAAGACAGGCGGTTTTTTTAGGTAAGGAAGGCACAGCTAAATTCGCTTATGCGAGCTAAATTGACCTTCGGTCAGCTAAATTGCTTCGCAGCTAAATTGAACAAGTTCAGCTAAATTCGCTTACGTGGGCTTTGACTGGCGGAGCAGAGCCCCGACCCCTACGGGCGGAACGACACACAGGTCGTTCCCTACGGGGTTAAAGGGACGGCTATGGCGAATTTAATTTAGCTACTCCGAAGGAGTAATTTAGCTATTCCTAAGGAATAATTTCGCTTTGCACATCAGTGGAAAATTTAGCTATGAATAGTTATGATTTGCCGAAGGCAAAGTTAAGGAATTACCTTTGGTAATTCAATGATGTTTTCGCATGGCGAAAATGATGTTGTGACAATGATGTTTGCTTCGCAAATGATGTTTTGCCGAAGGCAAAGTTATGGAATTACCTTTGGTAATTCAATGATGTTATCGCATAGCGAAAATGATGTTGTGACAATGATGTTTGCTTCGCAAATGATGTTTTGCCGAAGGCAAAGTTAAGGTGTCAGGCAAAGCCTGACGGATTTGAATATCTCTCCCTCCGCCTCTTCGAGGCACCTCCCTCATCAGATGGAGGCTTGGGCGGAACGACACACAGGTCGTTCCCTACATTGTGTAGGGGAGGATTGGGGGAAGGGACGTCGGGGACGCCGTCCCCTACAGGGAAGAATGAAATCCGCTGTGACGGGTTTTGACGGGCGGAGCAGAGCCCCGACCCCTACGTGGCGGAACGACACGCAGGTCGTTCCCTACGGTGGGGGAGGTTGCGAGCGTGCCCTGTGGGCAATGCAGCGAGCAAAACGAAGCGTAGCGGTCAAAAGTTATAGGCGAATAGCCGTGAATAACTTTTGGGAACCGCAAGAGGGCAGAGGCTTGGAAAATAAAAAAATTTTTTAAAATTTAAAGTTGTTACTTTTGTTACTATTTTATGTGGTAAAATAGTATCGTGGAAGAATAAAGAACGGGGCAGAGGTGCCTCGTTTTTTTGTTGCCCAAATTCATTTAAGAAAGGAGAAAAATATGATATTTTTCGGAAAAAAAGGTGAAAAGAAAATTTTTGAGTCTGAAGTGACCGCCGACAGAGAAATTCTCGAGGCGGTTAAAAACTTTTTAAACTCAGAAAAACGTGAAGAAATGCTTTGCGGTGAGAGGTACTACGAGGGTGAAAACGATATCCTCACGCGAAAGCGAATGGTTATCGGTGAGGACGGGAGTCTTGTTGAGGACAAAAACCTTTCAAACTGTCGTATTGCGCACAGCTTTTTCAAAAAGCTTGTTGACCAGAAAGCGCAGTATCTTTTAGGGCGTGAGTTTACTGTATCTTCAAAAGATGCGGAGTTTTCTAAGGTTTTGGAGAATATTTTTGACGAAACCTTAAAAAACAAAATCAAAAATCTCTGCAAAGAGGCGGTTGTAAAGGGGTGTGCCTGGCTTCAGGTCTACTTTGAAAACGGGGAAATCCGTTTCAAGAAAATCCCGTCTGAGGAAATTATTCCCGTCTGGGCGGACTCCGAAAGGAGAAAGTTACAGTCAGTTATCAGGGTTTACGGTATAAAAAGGGGCAAGAAAACCGTTAACGCCGTTGAGCATTGGGAAGATTCGGGGGTGCGTTATTTCATCCTTGAAAACGGACGTCTTTACCCTGACAAGGAGCGTGAAAACAGTACCCATTTTACCCTTGACGGTGTGGGGTATAACTTCCCCGTGGTGCCGTTTGTTCCATTCAAGTACAACGAGGAGGAGATTTCCCTCATCCGTTACACGAAAAGTCTTATCGACGATTACGATTTGCTTAAATCCGACGATTCCAACACCATCTGCGACGTGCCAAACTCGGTATTAGTAGTTAAAAACTACGACGGGCAGGGTCTTGGTGAGTTTCGTAAAAATCTCGCGCGTTACAAGGCGGTTAAGGTCACCGACGACGGCGGTCTTGACGTCAAGAATACAGGGATTTCTACTGATATGGTGGAAAGGCATCTCTTGCTCGACCGAAAGGATTTGTACGAGTCGGGGCGTGGAGTGGATACCCAGAGCGAGGATTTCAAAACGGCGTCAGGGGTGGCGCTTAAGTTTTTGTATGCCGATTTGGACCTTGATGCAAACGGCATTGAGTCGGAGTTTTTAGTGTCACTTAATGAGCTTATAAAATTTGTGAAATTGTGGCTGATGCTTATTGGAAAAGGTGATTTCACGGGCGTAAAGGTGGATTTCATTTTCAATCGTGACATTATTATCAACGAGTCCGATGCGATTGAACTGTGCGTGAAGTCAAGAGAAATTCTCTCTGAGAAAACCGTGCTTGAAAATCACCCGTGGGTGAAAAACGTTGAGGAGGAATTCCTCAGAAAGGATGAAGAATATGGAAGAAATGCAGAAAATGATTGAGGAGCTTCGCACCGAGCTTTCAAAAATTAAGGACGATTTGAAAACCGAAAGGGAAAATTCCGAGAGGGTGCGACGTGAGTCGGCACTGGGTCTTGAGCTTTCAAGGGCGGGGGCGAAGGACGTAGAATACCTTATTTATAAGACGAAAACAGAGGATTTGTTTGACGAAAACGGCGTTTTGCTTGATGCCGAGGGGTACGTGAAGTCGGCGAAGGAGCGTTATCCCGATTTGTTCTATGAAAGGAAAATCGAGAGCGTTTTGCCCGGGGAGAGCAGTTCAAAGGCGGATACGGGGGTGCTTACTTATTCTCAGGCGATGCGACAGAAAAGCTGACGGGTTTTATTGTGTTTCGCTTGGGCGAAACGGATTTTAATATCTCTCCCTCCGCCTCTTCGAGGCACCTCCCTCGTCAGAGGGAGGCTTTGGCATAGCGACACGCAGGTCGTTCCCTGCGGTGTATATTTACATTTATAAGGAGATGTGGTAAAATGAAATTAATTGGTAGTAACGGTTACGACGTTGGTAGCCCAGAGTATTTCAGAAATATTAATCAGAGTAGTATTGTCGGGGATATAATGTGGGAGTTTTCAAACGGCTCTCACTGTGTTGACTACAAGGATGCACTCGACAAGCTTTGTAAAAGTGTAGTTGAAGTGATTTATGAAGTGCATTCGGATCTTAAACGATATGCGGAGGTTTTGTCCTTTTTCCCGAAAGAGGAGAGGGAAGAAACCCTTAAATTCCTTGAAAAAATAAACGAGGTTTTGAAGTTTGGGTACTCAAATGCGAGTACTTTTGATGCCTGTAAGGCGTATCTTACGCTTTCTGCATACGATACGAGAAGAAAATCCTACGAGTCGATGAGTAGAGTTGAGGAAGCCGCCAAAAAGGTGGAAAACGGCTATAAGGTTTCATTTTCTACCGGTATGGAGTACATAAGAAAAGCACTTGATTATGGTATTAACTTTACAATTGGTGACGATTCTGAGAAGAAAGCTTTTTTTGACGACGTTTTAGACGGCAAGGACAAAGACTTTTTGCAGGATGTTTACAACTTCCTTAAGTTCAAAAAAGAAAAATCCTCATTACAAGGCAAATGCTTTAAAACTATACTTTCTAAGGATTACATCGAAAAACTTGTCTATAATTCTTTTACTTTAAGAATATATGATAAACTAAAATATGAAAATAGTTATTATGAAAAGATAAAAACAGAGTTATACAAAATACATAATATTATTAAAAATGATATTTCCAAAGATGGTCAGATACACGATAGAAAATATGTTGATAACTTTTTAGAAGCTGCAAGAAATCTGGATAAAATTTTAGATACGAATTTAGGTGCAATATTTAAAAATTTATCCCTTGACTATGAAGTGGTGGATATTACCGATGAGTTGCATAAAATTATGGATGATGCAGCTGTTGAATATCAGGATAATGCTAAATCTTGGATTAAAGGGAATATAGAAGAAACATATAATTTCGTGAAAGAAAATATAAAAGAATTTATTTCGATTGTAGAATCCAATTCAAGATATGACTTAAAAAGACAAACAAAATGGCAGCACGAGTACTTTATCTACGAAGGGAAAGAAGTAAGGTCCGATGCTCCGGGAAATATTGTATTTGGCTATATAGCTAAATTGTTTGGATTTTGGGAAGTTATTGCTAAAGCCGGTGCGGGATGGTATCAAAGGAAAAGTGGAACGCATAAACCAGAATATTGGCGAACTTTCTTTGATGACCCGTATGACCAGGAAATGATGAAACTTGGATTTGATTATTACGACAGAACGTATAAAGGTCCTTGATTTTACTTTGAAAGGTGAAAGATATGAGTCGATTTGGTGGATTTTTAAAAAGAAATATAGTGCTGATTCTTGTAATAATTTATTGTATATTTTTTATTGAAAATATTCCTATCATAACACAATCTGATTCAGCAATAAGTATTGTGTGCGGTACATTGTATATGTTCTCTCTTCCTTTGCAGATCATTCTTTCTATTGCATATGCTGTTTTTGCTTTTGCAAAACAAAATCCGTTAACTCCGTTGGTTCCGATTCTTATTTTTTATTCTGTTTATAAATTTTTAGAATTTGAAATTAACGTTACCAAAATACCCACTGAACTCATTTTGGGTATTTTGATAATCATATTGCTGATGATTTTGATTCGTTTCTTGGTTGTAACTTTAAAAAAATATATTTCAAAAAAACGTATGATCAGGAAATGATGGAGCTTGGATACGATTATTATGACAGGACTCACACCGGTAAAGAAGTATCGTATTTCAAGGAATTTCGTGAAGTGTTAGGAGAAGAATTTGTTGACCGAAAAGGTGAGGAGATTTTCGATGATCTCACTAAATTATTCTAAATCTTAAACGAAAGAGTGATTTTATGAAAAAGGTGTTAAATGTTTTTTTAGAGCACGGGATTTTAATTATTTCTGCGATTACAGTAATTTTATGTGATATAACATTATTTACTATAGCTCGTTTTGAAGAAACATTTGTGGTACTTTTATGTTCTGCAGTGGGGTTGTTCTTTTTTTGCGTTAATATTTTGTCATGTGTATATGCTGTTTTGTTTTTCAGAAAAGAGAACTTTTTAACACCATTACTTCATTTTGGGTTAATCTTTGCAGGTAAAGCAGAAATTTCGGTTATTGGTGTTTTATATTTGCTTTGGCGTGAAGAAACTAATATCTGTTTATTTACCCTAATAATCTGCTTGTGTGTAAGGGTTGTGGCTGTTGTTTTGATACGAAAGTACAAAGAAAAGCTCAGAGTGTGGACAGGGGAAGAGAAAGTTACTTCGGATGCAGTTTTCTGGGCAAGGGTTTTGTTTAGGCATAACTGACAGTCTCCAAACTGTACAAATTGAGGAGTACCAAAAAATGTACGTCCCTAAATGGTCGTTTAATTAAATATTTTAACCGTACCGCTTGGTGCGGTTTTTTTATTGGAGGAATATGGAATTACATAAGCTTATTGCTCCGTCGTTTGCGGAGCTTCACGGAATAATTAAAGAGGGGAAAAAGACCCATTACTGGCTTAAAGGGGGACGAGGGAGTACCAAGTCGTCCTTTATAAGCGTTGAGATTATTTTAGGGATTATGAAGTACCCCGACGCCAATGCGGTGGTTTTAAGAAAGGTGGGGAACACCTTAAAAGAAAGCGTTTTCGAGCAGCTTTTGTGGGCAATTGAAAAATTGGGCGTTTCAGATTACTGGGAAAAACGTATGACACCGCTTTCGCTTATCTACAAGCCGACGGGGCAGAAAGTTCTTTTCCGTGGGGCTGATAACCCCGAGAAGATAAAGTCGTTAAAGCTCTCAAAAGGCTATACGCGTTATATCTGGTTCGAGGAGGTTTCGGAGTTTAACGGGATTGCGGAAATCCGCACTGTTAATCAGTCGCTTTTGCGAGGTGGAAGCAAGTTTGACGTTTTTTACAGCTATAATCCGCCGAAAAGTGTGAGCCACTGGGTGAACACTGAAACCGAGCTTCAGGCATTAAGAGACGATACCGTTGTGCATCATTCGACGTTTCTGACGGTGCCTAAACTGTGGCTTGGCGAACAGTTTATTGCCGAGGCTAAAAGTCTTCGTGACAGAAAGCCCGAGCTTTACGAACACGAGTATTTAGGCCGTGTGACGGGGATAGAGTCGGAGGTTTTTACAAACGTTACCTTGCGTAAGATAACCGATGAGGAGATAAGCTCTTTTGACAAGGTGCGTCACGGGCTTGACTGGGGTTACGGCCCCGACCCTTTGTGTTATCTTTCGTTACAGTCGGAGCCTGACAAAATCCTTATTTTCTATGAGTTTTACAAGTACCGTGCGTCCTTTGACGAGGTGGCGAAAAAGATTACTGAGAATAACCCTCTTTGCGACGTGGTGACGGCGGATTCGGCAGAACCACGTTCCAACGACGAGCTTAAATCCAGGGGGATAAGGATTCTTCCTGCCAAAAAAGGGGCAGGGAGTGTCGAACACGGGATAACAAGGCTACAGAATTTAAGGGAAATTGTGATAGACCCTGAAAGATGCCCGAATGCGGCGCGTGAGTTTAAAGGCTACGAGCTTGAGAGGGATTCCTCGGGTGGCTTCAAGGGAGGGTTTCCCGATAAGAACAACCACTCGATTGACGCCGTCAGGTACGCCTGTGAGAGGGATTTAAGAAGAAGCGGAACGGGGTTTTAGGAATTACCTTTGGTAATTCAATGATGTTTTCGCATAGCGAAAATGATGTTGTGACAATGATGTTTGCTTCGCAAATGATGTTTTGCCGAAGGCAAAATTATGGTGTTTCGCTTGGGCGAAACGGATTGTGAGGGACTACCCCTCAGTCAGCTACGCTGACAGCTCCCCTGACAAGGGGAGCCTTGGGGTGGGCGAGATATTTGCTAAGCAAACGCGATATAAATTCTTTACAGAATTAGCGATATACGCTGATGCGAGCGATATAATTTCCCGATGGGAAATAGAGAAGAGGGGAGCCTTGGGTAAATAAAAAAATTTTTTTTAAAAAATAAAAGTTGTTACTTTTGTTACTATTATATGTGGTAAAATAGTAATATGGAAAAATGAGGAACGGGGGACCGTTCCTTTTTTACTCACAAAAAAGAGTACTCTTTTTATATATAGGGGCATAAACTACACCCCTTCAATTGTTTTTTGCTTACAGTTTTTAGCTGTTTTTGTGTTAAAATCCTCGCGAATACACAAAGTATTCCCTGCGGTTTTGCCTTAAAACAGCAAAAAACAGAGGGCAAAAAATTAATTTCCGGGATGTAGTTTATGCCCGGTATGGCATTGGGAGTCGCGAATCCTGACGCCAATTTTTTACATTAAATTTTTATACAGAAAGGAAAAAATTATTATGGCACTTTTTGAAACAACTAATTTTAATGCGGAGGTTTTCGGAAAATACGTTGACAGAATTCCTAACCTCAAAAGAAACGAGCTTATCCGTTCAAAAGCAATTGTAGAACGCTCAAGAATTGCGTCTATCTTCTCCGAACAGGCTGGCGGTAACTACGCTGCAACACCTTTGTTCGGTCAGATTGGCGGTACTCCTGCTAACTACGACGGCAAGACAGACACACCCACAAACACCACAAAAACTTTCTCTCATTACAGAGTAGTTGTGGGCAGACAGAATTCCTGGACCGAGAACGATTTTGCCGCTGATATCACAGGTGGCACAGATTTTCTCGACAACGTGGGCGAGCAGATTGCCGAATACTGGGATGCAGTTGACGAGGACACACTTCTTGCAATCCTTGAAGGCGTTTTCGCAATGCAGGGTGAAGAAAACGAAAAATTCGTTGAAAATCACACCACCGATATTACTGCTGAGGGTGACGGTATGTTTACTGCGACTGCACTCAACAAAGCTATCCAGAAAGCGGCAGGGGACAACAAGCAGAAATTCTCCCTTGTTATTATGCATTCTCAGGTTGCGACAAACCTTGAAAATCTCAACTTGCTTGAATATCTCAAATACACCGATGCAAACGGTATGGTGAGAGATCTTAGTCTTGCAACGCTTAACGGCAAACTTATCCTCATTGACGACTCTATGCCCGTTACAAAGGGTGAAGACGGCGACGTTTACACCACTTACATTCTCGGTGACGGCGCTATCGAGTACACAAACTGCGGTGCAGAAGTACCCTTTGAGATGGCGCGTGACCCCAAGACTAACGGCGGTCAGACAACACTTTACTCCCGTCAGAGAAAGATTTTTGCGCCTTACGGCATTAACTTCACAAAGAAGAATATGGTGACACTTTCTCCCACTGATGCAGAGCTTCGTGACGGCAGTAACTGGGAGCTTTGCAACACAAACGAGGAGTCGGGCAAAGAGTACATTAACCACAAGGCAATTCCGATTGCAAGGGTAATTTCCAGAGGTTAATATGATAAACAAAGTAAAACTTCTGCTTAAAAACTACGATGAAGAGCTTGTAGCCTTTTGCGTTTCGGAGACCGAAAATTACATCAAAAGTTACTGTAATATTGAAAGCATTCCCGAAGCTGCCGAAGAAATTGCCGTAGAGATGGCAATTCATCTTTACAAAAACTTCGGTGAGCGGGAGATAAAGAGTATAAGACGTGGTGATTTTTCGGTGACCTACGAGGGCGAGGGCTTTAAAAAGCGTTTAGCTTCGTTTAGAAAGTTCAGGTGGTAGAGTGAGCATTCTTACTACTTTTGACGCGGTGGCGACAGTTTATGAAAGGCGGTATATCAAAGGGAGTGTTCCGCAAAGAGAAGAAAAAATCCTCGCTTTTGAGAACATCCCTTGTGCCGTGAGCCGTGCGAGGGTTGGCTCGCGATACGGCCATCAGCCGATAAAACAGGGGCTTTTCCCCGAACTTTCCTATGAAATAAAGCTTTTTGTACTACCCGATGCCGATATTAAGGCGGGGTCTGAAATTTTTGTGACGCATCTTGGGAAAACGACGAAGTTTATCTCCTGCGGTGACCCCGTAAGATACAAAAGCCATGCGGAAATTTTACTTGCGAGGGAGGATTATGCGTGACAGAAACTCTTAAAAATGCAGTTGTATCTGCACTTAACGATGCTTTCGGGGAGGAAGTTTTAATCTACACTGAAAAGGTAAGGCAGGGTCTAAAAAGACCTTGCCTTTTTGTGGAGGGAGATGTCTTTACGGAAAAACATCTCGTTATGAACCGTTTTGTGAGGACTTTTCCGATAAGGATTACCTATCTGCCCTGTGAGGAGGATATCCCGTCAAGGCGTAACTTTGAGCTTGATAAGGCACTTGAGAAGCTTTTCTTTAAGATGGGGAATATAGACGGCTTCAGTGGGAGTGTTATGGAAGCAAAAAACACGGGCGACAGCCTTTTGTTTTCGGTGCAGTACAAAACGATTATAAACAAATTCCCCGATGAAGACAAAGATATGATGGAATGTGTAAAACACATATTAAGTAAAGGAAGTGAATGATTATGTCTATGGGCGGAGGTACTTTTAACCTCAAAAACAAGGCTTTACCCGGTGCTTACGTAAACTTTGTGAGTGCCGCCAAGGCGAATGCCACTCTTTCCGAAAGAGGGACAGTTTGTATGCCGATGGCACTTGACTGGGGTATCGAAAAGGAAATTTTTGAGGTAACGGGGGAGGATTTTTTCAAAAACTCCCTTAAAATCTTCGGATACGAATATAATGACGAGAAGTTAAAGGGTCTTTACGACCTTTTTTTAAACTGTGAAAAGGTGCTTGTTTACCGCAATAACGGCGGTACAAAGGCGGCTAACGTTTTAGCGGAAGCTAAGTACTCAGGGGTACGCGGTAACGATATTAAGATTGCCGTGACCGATACCGAGGTTGTGACTTATTTAGGTACTGTGGAGGTTGACAGACAGCCGATTGACGACGTTAAGAATAACGATTACGTTAATTTCTACGAGGGGGTTTCTCTCAGTAAAACTGCGGGAATTCCTCTTGAGGGCGGTGAAAACGGCAAGGCAGAGCTTGGCGATTTCTTTAAAATTATCGAGTCCGAGAGCTTTAATATCTTAGCGTCGACTGATATCAGTAAAAATGCAGCATTTATCAACTTCACAAAGCATATGAGAAATGACGTGGGCGTTAAGTTCCAGACGGTACTCTACAAGGCTACTGCCGACTACGAGGGTATAATTTCGGTTGAAAACGCAGTTACTGACGACAATGAAGCCTCCCTTGTTTACTGGGTTGCGGGGGCACTTGCAGGTTGTCAGGTGAACGCAAGTGTCTTAAACAAGGTCTACGACGGAAGCTTTAAGGTGAGCGCTGACTACACGGTTTCAGAGCTTACCACTATGATTAAAGAGGGGAAATTCCTTCTTCACCGTGTTGGTACCGAGCTTCGTGTTCTTGCCGATATCAACTCATCGGTTTCAGGGGCTGAGGACTTTAAAAACAATCAGGTTATCCGTGTTATCGACCAGATTGGCAACGATATTGCCTATATTTTCAAGACACAGTTTTTAGGTCAGGTGCCTAACGATAACGCGGGTAGAATTTCGCTCTGGAACACCATTGTAAGCCATCACAAACAGCTTCTTGACGTCCGTGCGATTGAGGATTTCACATCAGAAGACGTCATCGTCGAAAAGGGTGAAACTAAAAACTCGGTCGTTGTTACCGACTACGTAACCCCCGTCGGTGCGATGGCGAAGCTTTATATGACAGTTTTAGTTGAATAGGAGGGATAAAATGGCAGTTATGAACGCAAAAGACGCGATTTCGGCGTCCCTTGCCGAATGTTACGTTACTATCGACAACCGCCGTTATCAGTTTATGCAGGCGATTGAGCTTGAGGCGAATTTCGAGAAAACTAAAGTTAAGGTGCCGATTTTAGGCAAACCCGGTCAGGGTAACAAGTCAACGGGTTGGAAAGGTACGGGGAAGGCGACTTTTCATTACAACACCTCGGTTTTCAGAAAGCTTTTTTACAAGTTTAAGGAAACGGGCGAGGATATTTATTTTGATATTCAGGTCACAAACGAGGACCCTGCATCCTCTGTCGGCAGACAGACGGTAATTTTAAAAGACTGCAACTTAAACAGTGGAATTCTGACTAAATTTTCGGCTTCCGATGAGTTTTTGCAGGAGTCTTTAAGCTTTACCTTTGAGGATTTTGAAATCCCCGAAACTTTTAAAAATATAAGAGGTATGTAATATGACGCTTGAGGGATTTTTAAAGCAGAATGCCGCCTTGCCCCAAAACGAAAAAAGCGTTATCTCAGAGCGATTTTGCGAAAACGGTGAGGCTATTCTCTGGGAGTACCGCGCTATTTCCTCTGCGGAGGATGAAACGCTCCGTGCTTTGTCCTATAAGCCTGACGGTGAGCTTGATACCGATAAGTATATGGGACTTTTAGCCTCATACTGTACCGTTTTCCCCGACCTTGAAAGCGTAACGCTTCAGGACAGTTACTCGGTTATGGGATCAGACAACCTTTTAAAGGCGATGCTTACCCCAGGTGAGTACACCGCATACCTTGAGAAAATAGGCAAATTAAACGGCTTTAATGATGCTTTCTCCGATAAGGTCAGTACGGCAAAAAACTGATATCCGGTGGGGACTTTGACGCAAATCTTTTGCATATCTGTCTTCACCGGTTTAATCTTATGCCCTGCGATTATTTAAAGCTTTCGGAGTACGATAAGGCGTTTATCTTGGCTTCTTTAGAGCTTTACGAGGAGGAATAGTTATTATTTTTGACAGATTTAAAGTTTTTAAGAAAAGCTTTCATTTTAACAATTTTTTAAGAGTGAACCCTGAGTTTACACGCTCCGTTGCCAACAACTACAAAAACGTTGTAAATAATTTAAGTCCGCAAAACAGATTAAGTCTTAACGTCACAAACGGGGGAGCGAACAACCTGCGTTACAACATCAGTAACCTTTCACACAACGTGAAGAATACATCCCCCGAAAACAAGACGTTTAACGTGAGTTCTGTGAATTATAACCAGATAAACTCCGAGCTTGATATAGATAAGGTAGTTTACGATATGACCGAAAAGCTTAATGAGGCTGTCAGAAACTGCGGCGAGGGAATGTATTATTAGTGAAGTTTTCGCGTAGCGAAAATGATGTTGTCAGTTGTGACAATGATGTTTGCTTCGCAAATGATGTTTTGCCGAAGGCAAAATTATGGTGT
>JBGVGI010000051.1:0-6788 GCA_045121595.1 Oscillospiraceae bacterium
CTGTTTTCCGTTGTTTCTTTGTCAAAATCCGCGTGAATACACAAAGTATTCACTGTGGTTTTGCCTTAAAAACACCTGAAAAACAGTGTGTAAAAAATTCGCCGAACCTGAAATTACTGAAAATTTGTGTTTTTTTGGGGGCGGCAGGGCGAAGGAATACTCGCGTCTTTCAAGCCCGACAACGCAGAAAAAGCCGAATTTTGAATAATTTCAGGCGGGTTCGGATTTGTCGGTTATGCCTAAAAAAAGAGAGAAGTAAAACTTCTCTCTTTCAAAAGCATTTATGAAGCTATAATTTCATTCCAGAGGTCCTGCATAAGCAAGTTTGTTTCATCGGGAAGATTTGCAAAACTTTCGCAGTTTGCAAGCACTTCGCTTGAAGGGTAGATATATTCGTTGTTCTTAACTTCATCGGGAAGTGCTTCAAAAACGTTGTTAAGCGGTGTGGAGTAACAGATTTTTTCGATATTCGCTTTACCGATTTCTGTTTCACACATAAAGTTAATGAATGCTTCGGCAAGTTCTTTCTGCTCACTGCCTTTAGGGATACACATAGAGTCGATAAAGATGTTGCTTCCTTCTTTGGGGATTACGAAATCAAGGTCAGTATTTTCTGCCATCATTGTAACGGCATCACCTGCATAGTAAGGAGCTACTGCCGCTTCACCGATTTCCATTTTATCAAAAATCTCGTCCATTACGTAGGTCTGCAAAACTTCCTTTTGTTCTTTGAGTTTTGCGGCACATTCACGGATTTCTGCTTCGTTAGTGGTGTTCTGTGAGTAACCCAAAAGCTTCTCGGCAATACCGAAAGCATCACGGGAATTAAGGAACATCAAAATATTGTCTTTATACTTTTCATCCCACAAAACGTTCCAGCTGTCGGGGGTGCCCTCTACCATCGTTTTGTTGTAAACAAGACCTACCGTACCCCATGTATAAGGAACTGTGTACTTACCTTCGGGGTCAAAATCGGGAGTTTTAAAATCATCCATAACGTACTGTGCGTTCGGAATATTGTCAAAGTTAAGTTCTTCGAGCATACCTTCGTCAATCATACGGGAAATCATATAATCGGAAGGAATAATAACGTCGTAACTTACAGAACCGCTTTTGATTTTAGTGTACATTTCTTCGTTTGTGGCAAACATATCGTACTGAACTTTAACGCCGAATTTTTCTTCAAACGCTTCGATTGTATCAAGAGTACCGTCGGTACCGTCGGAGATGTATTCACCCCAGTTGTAGACTTTAAGTACGGGTTTCTTCTCGCCACCACAAGCGGTGAGTGAAAACACTGCCAAGACGCAGAGCAAAGCTGCAATAATTCTTTTCATTTATCATTCTCCTTTAAAACTTACTTGTATTCTGAAGCTTTTTCGCCTTTTTGGCTTCCATAACGTTCATAATAATCAAGAGTATAAGCACTATCATAAAGATAATGGTTGAAAGCGCATTAATCTGCGGATTTACCTTTTTTCTTACCATAGCGTAGATGGTTGTGGGGAGCATTTTAAATCCGTCACCCGCTGTAAAATAAGTTATAACAAAGTCATCAAGTGAGAAGGTAAACGCCATCATAAATCCTGACGTAATACCCGTCATAATCTGTGGGATAACCACCTTGAAAAAGGCTTTCGTGGGAGTACATCCTAAATCCATAGCCGCTTCGTAGATATTGATATCCATCTGCCTGAGTTTTGGTAGTACGTTTAAAATAACGTAAGGCAAACAGAAGGTGATGTGCGCAATAAGTACCGTTGTAAATCCAAGTGGCACGTTAAAAGTGTTTTTAAACCATACGAACAATAGCATCATTGAGATACCCGTTACAATCTCGGGGTTAAGCACCGGAAGATAAGTAACGTTCATAATAAGGCCTCTTGTACGTTTACCCATACGGTTGATGCCGACAGCCGCCATAGTTCCGACAACAGTCGCAATAACGGAGGCACAAAGTGCCATAATAAGGCTGTTAAAAAGGCTTTGCATAATAAGTTCGTTTTCAAAAAGCTGACGGTACCATTTAAAAGTAAAGCCCGTAAAATATGCACGGGATTTGGACTCGTTAAAGGAAAATACCATCAAAACGATAATCGGGGCATACAAAAAAAGAAAGATAAGCCCAATATAGATTTTTGAAAAAATACCCGTCTTTTTCATATAAGCATACCCTCCATTTCCTCGTCATCGAAATGGTTGATAATACCCATTATGATAAGAATAATAGCCATAAGAATAAGTGACATCGCAGAACCGACGTTGGGGTTATATACACTTCCCAAAAATTGCTGTTCAATAAGGTCACCGATAAGAAGGTGTTTTCCGCCACCAAGCATTCTCGAAATAATAAAGGTCGATACACTCGGCACGAAAACCATAGTTATACCCGTGATAATACCGGGAAGGCTGAGAGGTAACAGAATTTTACCGAAAACGTGAAATCCGTTTGCACCTAAATCCTGAGCCGCTTCAATTACCGATTTATCGATTTTTACCATAATGGAATGAAGTGGCATAATCATAAACGGAAGATAGTTATACACCATACCAAGCACTACCGCACCGGGGGTGTTTATCATAGTAAACGGACCTATTCCGAAAAGCTCTAAAAACTTGTTGATAAGACCTTCTTTTTCAAGCAAAGTCATCCACGCATATGTACGCAAAAGAAAACTCATCCACATAGGGAGCATCAAAAGCATCATCATGGTACGTTGCGCTACTTCACCCATTCTTGAAATCATAAAAGCAATGGGGAAGGATATAACAAGGCATATAGCGGTTGCAATAGCTGAGAGATTTATTGATTTTAAAAACACGTGAGAATATTTGCCAATCCCTAAGATGTTTTCAAAGGTAAATCCACCTTCTCTTGCGGTAAATGCAAAAAACAAAACCATTACAAGCGGTACTAAAATAAATATCAAAGTCCAGACAAGATACGGTACCGATGCAAAAATTGCTTTTTTACTGTTCATTTTCTACCTCCACTTCTTCAATGGGGGTGATTTTTATCTTGTCAAAATCAAATTTAATACCGATATCCGTTGCAACCTGCTGGTCAAGATAAGAATGAAGCAAAATACTTCTTCTGCCCTCGTAAGTGTAAACGACAAGTTCGTTGTAGTCACCTTTATAAATCAGAGATTCAAGGTAAACTGTCATATCTGCATGGTCAACCGACACAACTTCGATATCTTTAGGATAAACTGTAAGTAAAACCTTACTGCCTTCTTCAATGTCCAAAGCTTCTCTTTCAAAAGAAACACCCAAAAATTCAATGGTATTTTCTCCCGTTACTACACCTTCGATAACGTTTTTATCGTCTTCAAAAAGGCGTTTCATAATATGAATAGCATCGACAGTGAAATCAAGTCCCACAGTAGCACCGACGGGCTGCATTTTTGTAGAATGCACAAGCCAGATAAGACCTCCGCATTTAACTGACATTTCGTAATGAACGCCCTTGAAAACCACGTTTTCAACGGTACCCGTAAGCTTTGCTTTGCCTGGTTCAACTAAGTTTATATCCTCGGGACGGAGCACCACGTCAACGGGTTTGTTGTTGCCGAAGCCACCGTCAAGGCATTCAAACTCCTCACCGCAGAAAGAAACGAGGCAGTCTTTTATCATAGTAGCGTCAAAAATATTACTTTCGCCGATAAAGTCAGCAACGAAAGCGTTCTGAGGCTCGTTATAAATATCTTCAGGTTTGCCCGACTGCTGAATAACACCGTCTTTCATTACAACAACCATATCACTCATAGTGAGAGCTTCTTCCTGATCGTGAGTAACGTAAATAAAAGTGATATTAAGCTTTTTCTGGATCTGCATAAGTTCTATCTGCATATCCTTACGGAGTTTTAAGTCAAGCGCACCCAAAGGCTCGTCCAAAAGCAGAATTTTAGGATTGTTTACAAGTGCTCTTGCAATTGCAACACGCTGCTGCTGACCACCCGAAAGACGTGCAACCTTACGGCGTTCAAAACCTTTAAGGTCAACGATTTCAAGCATCTTTAAAACGCGTTCTTTAATCTCTTTTTTATCGGTTTTCTGAATTTTAAGACCGAAAGCAATGTTGTCAAAAACGTTAAGATGCGGAAAAAGTGCGTAACGCTGAAAAACAGTGTTGATAGGTCTTTTGTGAGGTGGCAGGTCGTTGATTTTTTTGCCGTCTAAAAAAACATCACCCTCGTCAGGAGAAACAAAACCGCCGATAATACGAAGCAAGGTTGTTTTACCGCAACCCGAAGGTCCGAGCAAGGTAACAAACTGGCCGTCCTCTACTTTAAGAGAAACGTTATCGAGAATTCTGTCATCGTCATAACTGAGAATAATGTTTTTGAGTTCAATGATATTACTCATTATTGCATCCCCCTTTGCGGAATTAGTACATCTGTACCCACCAATTCTTTTTCGGCCATCCGCCCGCAAAAGGCTTACTGACTGCTGAAAAAACCAACCTAACAGTGACCGATACGAATTAATGATTGACAGTAGACACAAAATAACAAATATAATATATATCTTATTTATTGTAAAGTCAATAGATTTCAGAAAAAAACTCTGTATTTTTTAATTTTTCTGCATTTTTATAGCTTTTTTCCCAAAACCTTTCTCATTTATTCTTTTATTGCTCTTAAATTCTTTAAAATACTCTTATTTTCTCAAAAAAACAGAAGTTGTTGCTTTTCTGTGCTCTTTTGTATATTTTGACATATATTTTTCTTTTAAAACGGGGACTTGATTTGTTCAAAAATTCGTGTTATTATTTAAATATGAACAAAGGATGTGATAAAATGGCTATAAATAAAAAAGAATTTGAAATTTTATGCTTTATTGAAAGACATAACGGTGAAAAATTAAGTCAGCGACAGATTTCTGCAGGTTCCCACCTCTCTTTAGGTGCTGTAAACAAGCTTTTGCCTTTGCTTTGTGACAGAAAACTCATAGAAATCAAAGATAAAAACGTATTTGTAACCGAAGATGGACTTACAGAACTCGAGCCTTACAGGGTAAAACGTGCCGTATTTATGGCGGCAGGTTTTGGCTCAAGACTTGTTCCGATTACACTTAATACACCCAAAGCTTTAGTTCGTGTACACGGCAAACCGCTTATTGAAACCATTTTAGATGCAGTTGTTGCCGCAGGAATTGAGGAAATCTATATTGTGCGCGGTTATTTGGGTGAACAGTTTGACGTTCTTAAAAACAAATACCCGAATATTATATTAATTGATAACCCTGATTACAAGGAAAGCAACAACATCTCCTCCGCTATGAAGGTTAAGGATCTTTTCAGGAGTGCTTACGTGCTTGATTCCGACCTTTATCTTAAAAACCCCGAGCTTATCAGAAAATACGAATACTGTGCAAGTTACGTGGGTGTTTATGCCGAAAAAACCGATGACTGGCGCCTTATTATGAAAAACGGCAGAGTTACCGGTATGAAGATAGGCGGTACCGACTGTTACCATATGTTCAATATCACTTACTGGACCGAAGAAGACGGCGAAAAAATGGAAAAATTCCTGCCCGAGCTTTACAACTCTCCTGGCGGTAAGGAAAACTACTGGGACAACGTGCCTTTAGACGTTTATAACAAGGAATTTTATATTGAGGTAAGAGAATGCGCCCCCGAAGATATCATGGAAATCGACACTCTCTCCGAGCTTCAGGAAATTGACCCTGTTTATAAATTTTAGCTTTACAAATTAAGATAAATATGTTAAAATTACAAAGTCGGGCTTATCCGACTTTTTGCTGGTGTGGCGCAGTTGGTAGCGCAATTGATTCGTAATCAATAGGTCGTCGGTTCAAGTCCGATCACCAGCTCCAAAAAACAAAGCACTTCGTTTTCGGAGTGCTTTGTTTTTATCCAATCCGAAGGATTGGTATGTAATAGCCGACAGGCGTATGTAACCCGTTTGCATTGCAAATTTAAAATCGCCCGTAAAGAATGTGTTGAAACGGAAAGTTGGTTAAAACTTTTATACTCAAACAGTTCAATCGATGAAAAAACTTTCAAGAAATATAGAAATCTATGTGGCAGAATACAAAGAATGTTGACTTCTTCCTGTATTACAATAGAAAATAAAATTAACAAAAATACTCAGAAATAAAAATAGCTATAAAGTAAAAAGAGCGGAGGAAAATCCTCCGCTCTCATCTGTTCGACAAATTGGAATTTATCTTCTTCCTATATAACGAAAAACTTTATACTTATATGTTATATATTTTTCTCCAAAAGTTTTCTCTAAATATTTTTCTTCTTGAAGTATTTGAAAATGTAACATTACAATAGCAAATAATGAAAAAATTATTGTTAAAACATTACAGTATAATAAACAAATCCCAATATACATTAAATCAAAACCCACAAATGCTGGATTTCTACTTATTTTATAAATTCCATTAGAAACAAATTCTGTGTTGTCTTCGCTTGGAATACCTGCTCTCCAACTATTCTTCATTGTTATTATAGATATTAAAAATAATATATCTCCTAATATTCCAACTAAAAAGCCAATAAATCTAATGTTATCATTTAATATAGTTAAATCAAGTATAATTGAAATTAATTGTATTGGAACAATTACAAGTGTTGCAATAGACAGTAAAATTTCAACAGCTCTAACATGTTGATTTTTCCCTTTTCCAAGTTGTCTTGTTTTAATTCCCTGTCTTTTTTGAATAATCATTTTGCCAAAATAAATACTATAAAATAAAATCATTATCAATAATGCAAAAATTTTATAAATCATTTTTACCTCCTCCACAAATTC
>JBGVGI010000052.1:0-4793 GCA_045121595.1 Oscillospiraceae bacterium
ACGGCATAGTCGTTTATCATTTCTTTTCCTTCGTTATTTATCATTATCTATCTCCTTTGTCCTCTCGTTTTTTCTTCAAGTGCTTTTGGTAAAGGGTAAGAGCCTTTACAATGGTGTCCTCAATCTGCTTTGGCGGCATCCCACGGGGGAAGAACTGTTCAAGGCGTTCCATCGGTATCTTGATCTTTTCCTTTTGGTTTGGCTTCTGCTCGGTCATTATGGCGAATATCGTGTCCATATCGAGCTTGCCGACCTTGCTCAAATTCTTCATTCGGATTGCTTGTGCGAGGGAGGGAGTGCAATCCTCGCTCTCAATGGTTTCAAGTAAATCCGTCTGCTCATCGTGCGTGAGATAGGATAACTCAACCGCAGGGCGAAATGCGATTTTTTCCTCGTCCACCATCGTCAGCAGTTCGGGGATTAGCTCGGTTAAGCGGATATACCGAAACACTTGGCGTTCTGACTCGTTTCCTTGTTCCGCTATCTCGCCCGCGCTATTCAACTTTGTGACCATTGGGCAAGAAGTTAAATCCGTCCTTTGACCTTGCCGTTTCATCGCATCCATTTTCATTTTGTAGGCGTAAGCTTTTTCGCTTGGAAGGATGTGCTCACGTTGAAGGTTAGAGTCAACCATTTCAACGACGGCTTCATCACGGCTGAGTTCTCGCACGATGGCGGGAATGCCGCTGATACCGAGCCGCAGACAAGCGTGCTTTCTGCGGTGTCCTGCGATAAGCTCGTATCTCTCACCGTTCTTACGCAGTATAACGGGGTTGAGAACACCATTGTTGTCAATGCTCTGTACGAGCCGTTCCATATCCTCGTCATCCCTCACTTGAAAAGGGTGCTCGGCAAAGTCGTCGATCAGACTTATAGGAACGGTACAGACCTTTTCTTGACTATTAACATCCAACTTTATCACTCCTTCTTACATATAAATTGGCATAGAAAAAGCCGACCTTTTGGTGAAAGGTCGGCTAATCGTGCCGTATGTAATGTTTACAAAATTCTATTTACTTTGAGTAGCTTTTATGATATAATAAACTCACCGATAAATAAGAATTTGTAAGGATAGAAAGTATGATTGTTTTAATAACGGGAGCATCGCACACAGGCAAAACTGCACTTGCTCAAAAGTTGCTCGAAAAATATAAATACCCATATCTCTCAATCGACCACCTTAAAATGGGGTTGATTCGTAGCGGAAACACCAAACTCTCTCCAATGAGTGACGATAAGGATTTAACCGCATACTTATGGCCTATTGTTCGTGAAATGATTAAAACTGCAATTGAGAACAAGCAGAACTTAATTGTTGAAGGTTGCTATATTCCGTTTGATTGGCAAAATGAATTTGACTCCGAATATCTTGAAAGCATCAAATATTTCTGCCTTGTAATGAGCGAGAAATATATCAGAAACCACTTTAATAACATAAAGAAATATGCAAATGCCATTGAAAATCGTTTGGATGATGAATGGTGTACAATGGAGAGTGTATTGGCAGATAATGCAGAAGTCTTGGCACTTGCGAAAAGACATAATTCAAACTATATTCTTATTGATGACCAATACGAAATCAAGATTGATTTATAACGACAAATTCCAATTTAACGAAAGCAATCAGCAATTTTCAGGAGGTGTTATTGATGAAAGCAGAAGAATCGATTGTTACACATGATTTGCTCCGTATAGTGTCGGTATAATGCGGTGAAATCTATACGGAGTGCAATATCACCGAAACACCGACTTTATATTTAATAAGGCATACAAAGGAGGATTTAGTTTATGTCAATGATTAAAATAGAAAACCTTACATTTTCCTATCCAACGAGTTATGATAACATTTTTGAAAATGTAAACTTTCAGATCGACACCGATTGGAAACTCGGCTTTGTGGGAAGAAACGGCAGAGGTAAAACTACGCTGTTAAACCTTTTGCTCGGAAAGTATGAGTATAGCGGGAAAATTCACTCATCTGTGCAGTTCGATTATTTTCCATATCCCGTAGTGGACAAAGCGAAGTTCACCAACGAAATTTTCTTTGAAATAGCACCTGCGGCTGAAGAATGGGAGTTAATGCGAGAGCTGTCCTATTTGGATGTAGATGCAGATGTGCTTTATCGTCCCTTTGAAACTCTTTCAAACGGTGAGCAGACAAAGGTGCTGTTGGCGGCATTGTTTTGCAATGAAGGACACTTTCTCTTAATTGATGAGCCTACCAACCACTTAGATGTGCAAGCTCGTGAAATAGTAGCTACCTATTTGAAAAAGAAAAAGGGCTTTATACTCGTATCTCACGACCGTCGCTTCTTGGATGGATGTGTTGACCACATTTTGTCGCTGAACAGAGCAAGTATTGAAGTACAAAGCGGAAATTTTTCGTCTTGGATGGCGAACTTTGAACGGCAGCAAGAATTTGAACTCGGACAAAATGAGCGCTTACAAAAGGATATTGTTCGATTACAGCAAGCGGCAAAACGCTCTGCGGTATGGTCTGATCGTGTAGAAGCATCCAAAATAGGAGCAGCTGACAAGGGTTATGTCGGTCATAAAGCGGCAAAAATGATGAAACGATCAAAGGCAATCGAAGCAAGACAACAGCAAGCAATTGAACAGAAATCAGGACTTCTGAAAAATATCGAATCTGCCGAAAATTTGAAACTCACTCCATTGATATATCACGCTGATACACTCGCTACCTTTTCTGATGTTTCAGTCTGTTATGATGGAAACACAGTATGCGAGCCTGTTTCATTTACAGTACGGCGAGGGGATCGTGTTGTACTTGACGGTAAAAACGGAAGCGGCAAAAGCAGTTTGCTTAAACTCTTGATCGGTGAGCCAATCGAGCATACCGGTACGATACAACTTGGCTCTGGAATTGTAGTTTCTTATGTGTCGCAGGACACCTCACTTTTGAAAGGCAATCTGTCAGATTTTGCAAACGAAAGTCATATAGATGAAAGCTTGTTCAAAGCAATTCTACGAAAAATGGACTTTGAGCGAGTACAGTTTGAGAAAGATATTCAAGATTTTTCAGGCGGTCAGAAGAAAAAAGTGTTAATAGCAAAAAGTCTTTGTGAGCAAGCGCATCTCTATGTATGGGATGAACCTCTCAATTTTATTGATGTGTATTCCCGTATGCAAATTGAGCAGCTAATAAAAGAGTTTTCGCCTACATTGATTTTTGTCGAACATGATAAAGTCTTTAGAGAAACGATAGCGACTAAAACAGTGCAGATATAAAACAGATTGTGACAAATTCCAATATATCGAGCAGAATAGCCGACCTTTCTGCAAAGGTCGGCTATTCTTGCCGTATGTATTAAGCATCTTTCTTGGGAGCGCACATCATATTTATATAATGTAGAGCATCGAGTAAGAGGTCGATGTGCTTTTTCGATTTTTTGGCTATCAAAAGTCCTTCGTCGCTCACCAAGAAATCCACGAGATATTCTTTCGGGATTTTAACACGATTGAAAATATTGAAGGATTTGAGTTTGCCTTTCTCACACCAACTTAAAACGCTCTTTAACGTGTAACCCGTAATCTCTGCCGCCTTGGAGGGAGGGATTACATCGTCGTAGCTTGCAATCCTATTATTCAAGAAAGCGCGGAGCATTTTTTTATTCTTCATCAAACGCTCTATGTTGAGGGCGTGGG
Organism: Oscillospiraceae bacterium; assembly: GCA_045121595.1. GTDB lineage: Bacteria > Bacillota > Clostridia > Oscillospirales > Ruminococcaceae > Fumia. Next base: position 3,667 of record JBGVGI010000052.1, read on the forward strand.
GGTTATACGCTCCGCGACCGTAATAGTTATCGGGAGCTTTGAAAGCGAAGGGGTTATTTTCACGCGCATCCAAAAACGCGATTACATCGTCAAGACGGATTTTGTACTTGCGAGTTTGCTTGCCGGAGTTGGTGCAAGGCACGAGTCCGTTGTCGAGAAGATAGGATGCGGTTTTCTTGCTGATATGGCAAATCCGATAGAATTGATCCTTCGTTATCACATCGGGATAGGTGGTCTTTAAGTATTCGATTATTTGCTTATCCATAGCTACACCTCATATAAAAATATTCGGTCAACGGCATAGCCAAGTCGTGTCAAACGCTTGTGTTTTATGGGGATTTTTTCTCCCCGCTGTTCTCTCCAAAGTTCTCTCCAAGGGGGTATTTTTGCCCCTTTTTCTCTCCAAGTTCTCTCCAAAAAGCATATTTTTTTGCCCGTTTTTGGTGAGTTCGAATTGCTCTTATTTTGACGGGCAGTTATCAACAAAAGGGAGATAATTCCGTCAAGTTCCAATTAGACTACTTTATTCAAAAATTTATATTAACAATGGTATTATTTTCTCAAAACCCCTTGATTTTCGGGCGTTTTTGTGCTATAATAACGCCATCGTGTTTGACCTTCTCTCCAAAATTCAAGGAGAGAACTCAACGCAGCGGACGATTTTAATGGTTGTAAATCAACTACTGAAATATGGCGAGTTTGGGATAGTATTGTTCGATAACTTCCAAGTTACCGAACGGACTCGAAATCAGTTTGTGGATAACACCACACGAGGGTTCGAATCCCTCCCTCTGCGCCAAGACGAACGTAATTCGAACAGAGTTACGTTCTTTGTTTTTTTATCACAATTATTGATATTTTCGAAAAGATATGGTATAATTATAAAAAATGCAAGCGAGGACATTATTGTGGAATTAGCTTTGTCAATAGTTTCGCTTGTTGTTGGTGTTGTATCAATTGCATTAGCAATAGTATCTATGGTATCAACAACAAGAACCGAAAAAAGAATCTTGAAAATAACGAAAACGATAAGAAAACTTATTGACGGAAAGGAAGACGAAACTTAAAATGAAAAAAATTATACTTTTGATTATATCCTTTTGTATTTTATTTGCCTTGACAGCTTG
>JBGVGI010000053.1:0-15623 GCA_045121595.1 Oscillospiraceae bacterium
TAAACGCCAAGTACGCTTGTTCCGTGTCGCTGTCCTGGCTGACGATTTCACCAGCAGTTTCCAGCATTTCTTTTAGCGGGTTATCCTCTGGGACGCTGAAAAAATCGTCCTTGTGTGTTTCCCGCAGAGCAAGGGCAATCCCGTTTATGTCCCGTTGTATCACATAGCGGCAAAACTCGTCCTCATCAATATGGGCGGTGATAAGCTGTCTTAACTGCGTATCACTCATGCCAGGATTATGCTTTTTTATAACAGTTGCGCTCATCGTGTCCACTATGGCGTTTGCACCCTGCGCCTGTTTCAGTGCCGTTCCGTTCACATAGATTTCAAGGTCAGCCATCAGCCGGGGGAAATCCGGGTGCGCCGCCAGCTCACACAGCAGGGTATTGTCTATCCTCCCGCTTTTCAGCAGGTCAATCATTTCATCACTCAAACGCAGGTCTGCAAGATCGGCGTTTGGGTGATTTTTCATTTCAGACAGCCCCAGCAGATAATCAGCGGTCACACCGTAAAACTTCGCCAGCCGGATAAGGGCATAGTGGCTGATGTCCTTGAAGTCTTCCGTTTCGTAACTGCCCAGCGCAGACTTGGAAAGCCCGGTCTGCTCCGCAAGCTGCCCCAGCGTCAAGCCACGCTCCACACGTAGGTCTTTTAATCGCTCTTGTATGGATAAAGACATATTCACCCTCCTTGCTAGCTCAACGAAAGAGAAGCCGTTATGCTATGTACTATGCTCATAGCATAACGGCATAGGCATTTACAGTTTTATTTTACCATTTGCTACATCTTCACGAAATTTATCAACAAGCTTCGCTGTCAGCTTGGATTTACCGTAGTGTTCAAGTACAAAAGTACGATAACTTTTTCCATCTACAAGCACATCACTTTTTCTGGTCAACAACCAATTTCCGTTACCTCCTCCCTGTTCTCTAATATTCCAGTCTTTCCCATATCTTTTATAGATTTCATCTTTTTTACCTTGAACAGACATTGATTCGCTTGGAATATAAACAATTTGCATAATAGCTCCTCCTTTATTTTGTGCAAGAAGACCAGAAACCTGAATTTGTCTTTTATCTTTTTTTGATTATATCACAAATCCGAGAGCGTGGAAATAGGGAGTTTTTCAGGCTGATTTCCTACCTCTTGGATATACGGCACAGGCGGTCAAAAAGGTGTAGACTTGGGATAGTTCATCGATGGACAAGCACCTTGGAAACAGAACACGCCAAAGAAAACGGAGGGACGCATGAGCAAAAGACCCTATCAACACCTGCCGCCGCTGGAACACAGGCCGGACGGCTCCCCCTACCGCATAACCCCGCCCCAGAAGAGACGAGCCAGCGGCCTGATACGCCGGGAGTGCTGCAACTGCGAGGACGGAAACTGCCTTGCGCTGGACGATGGCGACACCTGCGCCTGTCCGCAGATGATTTCGTTCTCCGTCTGCTGCAAGTGGTTCCGCTGGGCGGTCTTGCCGCTGGACAGGACGCTGGAAGCGGAGATTTACCGGGACAGGGACTTGAAACGCTGTGCGGAGTGCGGCGGTGTGTTCGTCCCGAAGTCCAACCGGGGCAAATACTGCCCGGACTGCGCCGCCAGAGTTCACAGGCGGCAGAAAACAGAAAGTGAACGGAAAAGGAGGTCTGCTGTGGACAGTTAAGAGCGGGAAAAGCCTTGATTTGCAAGGCTCCGCAAGCCCTCAACCGGGGCGGCTGGTATCATTTATCATTCGCCCCGGAAAACGGGCCTCTAACCGTCCACAAAACACGCTATGACAAACACGATTTATATTCACCAGCCGGAAAAGGCGTTCAGTTTCACCCGGCTCCCCAATTTCCTTTTTGAAGCACCCACATTCCAGCCCTTGAGCAACGAAGCGAAGGTGCTGTATGCCTTTGTCCTGCGCCGGGCGGAGTTGTCCCGGAAGAACGGCTGGGCGGACGAGTACGGGCGGGTCTACCTGTACTACCCCATCTGCGAGGTGGTCGCTTTGCTCCGCTGCGGGCGGCAGAAAGCGGTCAACACCCTGCGGGAGTTGCAGTATGCGGGGCTGGTGGAAATCCAGAAACAGGGCTGTGGAAAACCCAACCGCATTTACCCGAAATCCTATGAAGCGGTTCCAAACACCGACTTCAAGAAATCCGGTTATGGTACGCCGGAGGGCTGAAAACCGTACTTGGCGAGTACGAAAATCAATCCTCTTGAAGTACGGAAATCTGACGGTATATAGAAATACAGAGATTAAAACCATCTATTTACATTCATTCCATTCCAATCCTATCAGAGATATTTTCGGCGGGAAAACCCGCCGGAAAGGAATGGAATGGGGAAAGGAGTTCAATGGCACAACACGCAATTTTGCGATTTGAGAAGCACAAGGGCCACCCGGCGGGGCCGCTGGAAGCCCACCATGAACGGAAAAAGGAGCAGTACGCCAGCAACCCGGACATTGACACCAGCCGGAGCAAGTACAATTTCCACATCGTCAAGCCGGATGGCCGCTACTACCATTTCATTCAGAGCCGCATCGAGCAGGCCAGATGCCGCACCCGCAAGGACAGCACTCGGTTTGTGGACACGCTGATTACCGCCAGCCCGGAGTTTTTCAAGGGCAAGTCCCCAAAGGAGATAGCGGCCTACTTCCAGAGGGCGGCGGACTTCCTCATTGACCGGGTGGGCCGGGAGAACATCGTTTCGGCTATGGTACACATGGATGAAAAAACGCCCCATCTGCACTTGGTCTTTGTGCCGCTGACAAAGGACAACCGCCTGTGCGCCAAAGAAATTATCGGCAACCGGGCCAATCTGACGAAGTGGCAGGACGATTTTCACGCCTGTATGGTGGAGCAGTACCCCGACCTGGAGCGTGGGGAAAGCGCCAGCAAGACGGGCCGGAAGCATATCCCCACCCGGCTGTTCAAACAGGCGGTCAACCTCTCCAAACAGGCGAGGGCCATTGAAGCGGTTCTCTCCGGCATTACCCCGCTGAACGCCGGAAAGAAGAAAGAGGAAGCCCTCTCCATGCTGAAAAAGTGGTTTCCGCAGATGGAGAACTTCTCCGGGCAACTGAAAAAATACAAGGTCACAATCAATGACTTGTTAGCGGAAAATGAAAAGCTGGAAGTCAGGGCAAAGGCCAGCGAAAAAGGCAAGATGAATGACACGATGGAACGGGCGAAGTTAAAAAGCGAACTGGACGATATGCGGCGGCTGGTTGACCGTATCCCGCCGGAGATTTTAGCGGAACTGAAACGGCAACAGCGGCAGCATGGAAAGGAAAGGTGATCTTATAAGTAATATCAGATACAAAAAGGAAATCGAAATCGTGACTTTTCAGGGAAAGGAAATCACACTGGAAAATCTCTCCCCGGTGTTCACGCCGGAACAGGAAGCAGCCAAACGCCGGGAACTGGAACAGCAGCTTTATGAGGTGTTCCGCAAGTACGCCGACAAGCGGGAGAGTGAGGAAGCCGGGACATAAGGTTTTCCAAACCCATCATTGATTTGCGGGGCTGCTGGCGGTATAATAGAACTGTCAGCAGCTCCGTTTCTTTTTTAAGAAAAGGAGCGACAATATGAACAATCGGATAGACGCAATCTATGCAAGACAATCGGTAGACAAAAAGGACAGCATTTCCATTGAAAGCCAGATTGAATTTTGCAAATACGAGTTGAAAGGCGGTAACTGCAAGGAATACACAGACAAAGGGTACAGCGGCAAGAACACAGACCGTCCGAAGTTTCAAGAACTGGTGCGGGACATCAAGCGGGGCTTGATTGCAAAGGTCGTGGTTTACAAGCTCGACCGTATCAGCCGTTCCATTCTGGACTTTGCCAACATGATGGAGCTGTTCCAGCAGTACAATGTGGAGTTTGTGTCCTCTACGGAAAAGTTTGATACCTCCACGCCGATGGGACGGGCCATGCTGAATATCTGTATCGTGTTCGCCCAGCTTGAACGGGAAACGATACAGAAGCGGGTAACGGACGCTTACTACTCCCGCAGTCAGCGGGGCTTTAAGATGGGCGGGAAAGCCCCTTACGGCTTCCATACGGAGCCTATCAAGATGGACGGTATCAACACAAAGAAGCTGGTGGTAAACCCGGAGGAAGCGGCCAATATCCGGCTGATGTTTGAGATGTACGCCCAGCCCACAACTTCCTACGGGGACATTACCCGGTACTTTGCCGAACAGGGGATTTTGTTCCATGGCAAAGAGCTGATACGCCCCACGCTGGCGCAGATGTTACGCAATCCTGTCTATGTGCAGGCAGACCTTGATGTGTACGAATTTTTCAAAAGTCAAGGTACAGTCATTGTCAATGACGTTGCCGATTTTACGGGCATGAACGGCTGCTATCTGTATCAAGGGCGAGATGTAAAGGCCAGCAAGAAAAACGACTTAAAAGACCAAATGCTGGTACTGGCTCCCCATGAGGGTATCGTCCCCTCCGACACCTGGCTGACCTGCCGCAAGAAGCTGATGAACAACATGAAAATCCAGTCTGCCCGGAAAGCCACCCACACATGGCTGGCAGGAAAAATCAAGTGCGGGAATTGCGGGTATGCTCTTATGAGTATCTACAATCCCTCCGGCAAACAGTATCTCCGCTGCACGAAACGGCTGGACAATAAAAGCTGTCCTGGCTGTGGGAAAATCATCACTTCGGAACTGGAAGCGGTTGTTTATCAGCAGATGGTAAAGAAGCTGGCAAGCTACAAGACGCTGACAGGAAAAAAGAAAGCGGCAAAGGCAAACCCGAAAATCACCGCCCTGCAAGTGGAACTTGCCCATGTAGACAGCGAGATTGAAAAGCTGGTGGACAGTCTGACGGGGGCAAACAATGTCCTGTTCTCCTATGTGAATGTGAAGATAGCGGAACTGGACGGGCGCAAGCAGGAACTTCTGGCAAGGATAGCGGAGTTGACTGTGGAGGCCATCAGCCCGGAACAGGTCAGCCAGATTTCCGGCTACCTCGATACCTGGGAGAATGTATCTTTTGATGACAAGCGGCGTGTGGTGGATTTGATGATCACCACCATAGCCGCCACAAGCGACAGCTTGAACATCACATGGAAAATCTGACTGGCGGCACCCCTCCCGTCAGATACCTACCCTGTGTAGTCCCTTGTAAACTGTACTTTATCGTATTAAAAATAATCATTCCTAAGAAACTTGCAAAATAAGTAATTTCCATAGAATTGAAATCCGAAGATGATTTTCTTGAGAAAACCATATATAAGGAACCACTGAAAACCGCAAGTAAAACAAAAATCATTCCGATAACAGAATTTTCACCGTCATTACTTCCCGAATTCACAACAATATACAAAACGCCGATGATACCTGATAAGAGAAACACTTTATGCAGAAAAGAAGTTTTTTCCTTTAAAATCAAATTCTCACATATTATACTGCTGATGGGCGCAAGAGAGAGAATAACCCCAGTCATTACTCCCGTTGTCATAGAAATACCCAACGTTTCAAACAACATATATAAAACAGGTTCAAAAAGTGCCGAAAGCAGTAGTGGTTTAAAATATTTTGAACGCTCTGTTTTTCCAAGATAATCTTTTATACCAATCCTTATCTTTAATATTTTTGTCTGCTTTAAAAACTCAAGCACAACGAAACTCAACAAAAATCTTAAAGCCAAAATATCAAGAACACCTGTTGACTCTACAAGGCTTCCTGTAAAAAATACAGACAACCCATAAATTGCATTCTTTAAAAAAGTCAGAATGTACACAAGAATTATCACAAAATCACCCCTGACTTTAGATTATACAACTATAATATCATTTTTTCTATAAAAATTTAACGAAAATTATCAAAAACAAGAAATTATTATTCATATCATAATACGGTGCTATTTTTCAAAAAGAACTTTAAAAGCGATTTTCCTTCAAAAACTTTTTTAGACTAAAAAATTAAATCAAAAAACTTTTCACCTGATAAAATATAGTATTTTCAAGGCTTTTGAACATTTTTAACAGAAGTATCAACTTTTTCATAAGATAATTTGGCAATATATTTTTGCAAGATTTTTAAAAAGAACTTGCAAAACTTCGTTAAATCGTGTACAATAGATACATTATGTAAAATAATAACTACGGAGGTTATCTTAATGTCCCGCTACTGCGAACTTTCAAAAGAAGAACTTTTAAGTGTGAAAGAATCACTTTTAAAAGAATACGAAGAAATTAAAGCATTAGGCTTAAAGCTTGATATGTCCAGAGGTAAACCCTCTCCTGCTCAGCTTGACCTTTCTATGGATATGTTGAACTGCCTTACTGCAGATGATATTGCATCCGTTACCCCCGATGTAAGAAACTACGGTGGTCTTGAAGGTATCGCCGAAATGAGAGAGCTTTATGCTGAAATCTTAGGTGTAAAAGCTTCCGAAATTTTTGTAGGCGGTAACTCAAGTCTTAATCTTATGTACGATACTATTTCCAAGGCAATGACTTTCGGATTCTATAATTCCAAAAAGCCGTGGAGTAAAGTTAAAAAGATTAAGTTCCTCTGCCCCGCCCCCGGATATGACCGTCATTTTGCTATTACAGAAGTCTTTGGTATTGAAATGATTACCGTTCCCATGACAGAAAACGGACCCGATATGGATATCGTTGAAAAACTCGTAGCAAAAGATGCATCCATTAAAGGTATCTGGTGTGTTCCTATGTACTCAAATCCTGAGGGCATCACCTACTCCGATGAAACGGTAAAGAGATTTGCCAATATGAAAACAAAAGCTGAAGACTTTAAAATCTTCTGGGATAACGCTTATTGTGTTCATCATATTAACGATACTCACGACGTTCTTTTAAATCTTATGGATGAATGTAAAAAAGTTGGAACCGAAGACCGTGTTATGATGTTCGCTTCCACTTCAAAGATTACCTTCAGTGGTGCAGGTGTTTCAGTATTTTCCTGCAGTGAAGCAAATATGAAATACCTTGTTAAACATATTTCTATAGAAACAATTGGTTACGATAAGGTAAATCAGCTTCGTCATCTTAAATATTTCAAAAATGCTGACGGCATTTATGCTCATATGGAAAAACACGCTTTGCTTATGAAACCTAAGTTTGACGTTGTTTTAAACTATCTTGAGTCAGAAATACGTGACCTTGAAATTGCAGAGTGGAAAAAACCTAACGGCGGTTACTTCGTTTCACTTAACGTTATGAACGGCTGTGCAAAAAGAGTAGTTTCACTTTGTAAGGAAGCAGGTGTTGTACTCACACCCGCAGGTGCAACTTATCCTTACGGAAAAGACCCCGATGACAAGAATATCCGTATTGCTCCTTCCTTCCCTTCACTTGAAGATTTGAAAAAGGCAACTGAAATTCTTTGTCTTTCCGTTAAACTTGCATCAGTTGAAAAACTTTTAAGCAAATAACACAAGACCCTGTAATTGGAAAATAATTACAGGGTCTTTACTTTTTAAAAAGTTTATGATACAATATAAATACTTATACAAAAGGAGTTGTTTAGGATGAAAAAAACTTTCTTTAAAAAATTCACATCTTTGGCAGTTGCTTTGATAATGGTTCTTTCAACCTGCACTGTATTTGCCTCCGCTGCACGTTCAAGCAGATACGAAGAAGAATACACTATCAGAGTTAACGAAACAGACAGATCACATTCTTTCACAGAAGTAAGTCAGAACAGAGCTTACTATGGTGAAATTATCGAGCTCGACGTTACAATTGATGAAGATTATGCTCTTGATTACATACGCATTTCCTGGTACGACGAATACGGCAGCCGTGAAAAATATCTTTATGAAGACGATATGCTCGAAGATCTTTCCGACCGTGACGAATTCAGAGGCATCTGGGAATTCGTAATGCCCGAAGGCAACGTAAACATTTCCATCTATACTCAGGAAGACTGGCGTGACCAGACTTTCTCTATTGATTTCAATGAATCTGAACTCAGAAACGGTGAACTTCTTGCTTCCAAATACAGAGTTAAATACGGTGACGATATCGTAATTACAGCTATTCCCGACTTAGGTTATGCAGTTGGCGAACTCAAAGTTAACCGTCAGCTTCTCACACCTTACAAAATCAACGTTGACGGCAGTGCCGAATACGAATATGAAGTTGACAGAGACAGAGTTGACGTTAAAGTAACCTTCGTAAAAGAAGAAAGAGGCGTTTACCCGATTTACCTTGACGTAGAAGAAGGCGGTAAAGCTGTTACAAATAAAGTAAGTGCAAAAGGCGGCGAAGAAGTAACAATCACTGTTACTCCCGACAAAGGTATGGTTGTTGATTCTGTTTTGATCGACAATATCGTTACAAAAGGAAAAGACAACGTTTATAAATTCACTATGTCCTATTATCCTGTAAACGTTGACGTTACTTTCAAAAAAGCTCCCGCAGGTTATACACCTTCTGCTCCTTCCGTTGTTCCCTCTAAACCTTCTGTAAACACATGGGAAAAAGTTGGTAACTACTGGAAGATCAAGAAAACAGACGGAACATATGCAACAGGTTGGCAGAAAATGGACGGCTACTGGTATTACCTCGACAGAGCAGGTGATATGCTCACTGGTTGGCAGATGCTCGACGGCAAATGGTACTTCCTTAAAAATTCCGGTGCTATGGCAACAAGCTGGCAGATCATTAATGGCAGCTGGTATTTCTTCAAAGGTGATGGTTCCATGGCTACAGGCTGGGCAGTTTCCGGTAACAAATGGTACTACTTCTACAAAGACGGAAAAATGGCTTCCTCAACAACTGTCGGCGGTTATAAATTAGGCGCAGACGGTGCATGGATTCAGTAATTTTAATTCCCTTCCCTCGCGGAAGGGAATTTTTTTGTAAATTTTTTCAAAAAACTCTCCACATTTTTACATTTTTGTGATATTATAGTTTTATACAGGTAAAAAGGAGTGTTTTAAATGAAAAAAATTATTTCTTTATTAGTGTTATTGGCTATTACTGTTTCTTGCCTTACCCTTACAGTAAATGCAGAATCCGAATACAAGGTAAGCGTTTCCAACAGTGGAACAGGTATCGTTACCATTACCTCCGATAAGGAAACTGCATCAGAAGGTGAAACAGTTACTTTTACGGCAACAGTATCAGAAGGCTATCTTCTCAAAGGTCTTTTCGTTTCTTACAAAGACAACGATGAAACCGTAAAAACACAGCTCATTTCAAAAGATGGTGAAACTTATAAGTTTGATATGCCTGCCGCCGACGTAAGAGCTCACGCTACTGTCGAAAGAAACTGGCACAACGAAAAAGTAAATCTTGAATTCTCCGACGTATATGGTTACGGTGAAGTATTTTTAAACCAGTACTATGCATACTTTGGTGATGAACTCGAAATCAGAGTAAGACCTAAAAAAGGTATGGCTGTTGAATACGTTACAGTTAATGAAATTGAATTACCTCTTGAAGGTATGGTAGATGATATGTATAAATACCTTTATACGGTAGATGCTCGTGACGTAAAAATCGACGTAAAATTCCGCCCCGCATCCTCAACACTTTATACTGTAAACATTGATAAACGCATCGGATGCTCTGCATTTGCTGACGTTAAAAAAGCAAATCCCGGTGATACTGTAACAATTTCTGTAAACCCTAACCCCGGTAAAGACTATATAACAGTAACCTGCGATAATAAAGTAATCAGCAAAACAGATAACAAATATATCTTTACAATGCCCGACCACAACGTAACGATTGACGTAATCTGTACCTCTGAGGCAACTACACCTAAGACCCCAACGTGGGAACAGTTAGGCGGTAAATGGAAGCTTATTGGTGTAAACGGAAAGCCTATCATTGGTTGGTACAAGATGGACTTCAACTGGTACTTTATGGACAATGCAGGTAATATGGTAACAGGTTGGGTTAAGGATAAAAACGTATGGTACTATATGAATTCAGATGGTGATATGGCAACCGGTTGGGTAAAAGATAACGGCAACTGGTACTTTATGGATAGCACAGGTGCTATGAAAACAGGCTGGATTTTATCAGGTAACAAATGGTACTACCTTTATGAAAACGGCAAAATGGCAACAAACACCTATATCGACAATCAGTATAAAATAGGTGCTGACGGTGCATGGATTAAATAATTATTATCCCCTCCGATTCGGAGGGGATTTTTTATTGACAAAACTATAAAAATATTGTATTATTTAAAGGTATAATGCAAAGGAGAGTTATTATGAACAATTATAAAGAGTTTGATAATTACCTTAAAGAATATCCCTCCAAAGACGGATACTTTGGTGAATACGGCGGTGCATTTTTGCCTGATGCACTTGTTCCCGCTTTTAAAGAAGCAGACGATGCTTATGAAGCTATCTGCCACTCTGCACAGTTCATCAACGAACTCCGCAGAATCCGTAAAGAATTTCAGGGCAGACCTACTCCCGTTTACCATTGTGAAAGACTTTCAAAGCTTTTCGGCAACTGCCAGATTTATTTGAAACGTGAAGACTTAAACCACACGGGTGCACATAAATTAAATCACTGCATGGGTGAAGGCTTACTCGCAAAATATATGGGTAAGAAAAAACTCATTGCTGAAACAGGTGCAGGTCAGCACGGTGTTGCTCTTGCAACCGCTGCCGCATATTTCGGTATGGAATGTGATATTTATATGGGTGAAGTTGATATTGCAAAACAGCATCCCAACGTTATCAGAATGAAAATGCTCGGCGCTAACGTTATTCCCGTAACTCACGGACTCAAGACTTTAAAAGAAGCTGTAGACGCTGCTTATGAAGCTTATCTCAAAGAATATGACCATGCTATTTACTGTATCGGTTCTTGTCTTGGTGCTCATCCCTTCCCTAAAATCGTAAGAGATTTTCAGTCAGTGATCGGTATTGAAGCAAAAGAACAGTTTCTTGAAATGACAGGTATTATGCCTGATGCTATCTGTGCTTGTGTTGGTGGCGGTTCAAACTCTCTTGGTATGTTTACTCCCTTCCTCGCAGACCCCGTTGAAATCTATGGGGTTGAACCTTTGGGTAAAGGCGAAAACGTGGGTGACCATGCAGCTACAATGAAATTTGGTACCAAAGGCAGACTTCACGGTTTTGAAAGTTATCTCTTGCAGGACGAAAACGGCGAACCTTTGCCCGTTTACTCTATCGCAAGTGGTCTTGACTACCCCGGTGTAGGTCCTGAACACGCACATTTAAGAGACTGCGGACGCGTTCACTACGATGCAGTAACCGATGAAGAAGCTATGGAAGCATTCTTCCTTTTGAGCCGTTATGAAGGTATTATTCCTGCTATCGAAAGTGCTCATGCAGTGGCATTTGCTATTAAATATGCAAAAGAACATAAATCAGGTTCAATCCTTGCTTGTCTCTCAGGAAGAGGAGACAAAGACATCGACTACGTATACGAAAAATACGGTTGCGGTGAAAAATTCAAACTTGATTACGACGTAAAATAATTTTTTGAGGGAATTTTTAAAATTCCCTCTTTTTATTTTATAAAAACATTGATTAATACAGAGTTTTGTGATATAATTAACGATATATGTAAAAAAGAAAGGAAGTACCCAAATGGGATACACAATTGCTGAAAAAATTATTAAAGCACACCTTGTTGACGGTGAAATGGTAAAAGGTACTGAAATCGGTATTAAAATCGACCAGACCCTTACTCAGGACGCTACAGGCACTATGGCTTATCTTGAATTTGAAGCTATGGGTGTTAAACGCGTTAAAACCGAAAAAAGTGTAGCTTACATAGACCATAACACTTTACAGTCAGGCTTTGAAAATGCAGACGATCACCGTTTTATCGGTTCCGTTGCAAAAAAACACGGTATTTATTTTTCACGCCCAGGTAACGGTATCTGCCATCAGGTACAACTTGAACGTTTTGCTATCCCCGGAAAAACTTTAATTGGTTCCGATAGCCATACCCCTACAGCAGGCGGTATTGGAAGCTTCGCTTGTGGTGCAGGCGGACTTGACGTTGCAGTTGCAATGGGTGGCGGTGCTTACTATATCACTATGCCTTATATGGTAAGAATCAATCTCACAGGAAAACTCAATTCCTGGGTAAGCGCTAAAGACGTAATTTTAGAAGTGCTCAGAATTTTATCAGTTAAAGGTGGCGTTGGAAAAGTTATCGAGTATGGCGGTGAAGGTGTAAAAACACTCTCCGTTCCCGAACGTGCCACTATCACAAATATGGGTGCAGAACTCGGTGCTACTACTTCTATCTTCCCCTCTGACGAAACTACAAAAGCTTTCCTTAAAGCTCAGGGCAGAGAAAATGACTGGGTTGAGATTAAACCCGACGAAGATGCAGTATATGATGAGGTTTATGAAATCAACCTCTCCGATCTCAAACCTTTGGCTGCTTGTCCTCACTCTCCCGATAACATCAAATCTATTGAAAGTTTAAGCGGCGAAAAAATCGATCAGGTTTGTATCGGCTCATGCACAAACTCTTCTTATCACGATATGATGAAGGTAGCTCATATCTTAAAAGGCAAAAAAGTTCATCCTGACGTTTCACTTGCAATTGCACCTGGTTCCAAGCAGGTACTTAATATGCTCGCATTAAACGGTGCTCTTGCTGACCTTATCGGTGCGGGTGCAAGAATTCTTGAATCCGCATGTGGTCCTTGTATCGGTATGGGACAGTCACCGAATTCCAAGGGTATTTCTCTTCGTACATTCAACCGTAACTTTGAAGGCAGAAGCGGTACTAAAGATGCAGGTGTTTACCTTGTAAGCCCTGAAACTGCTGCTGCATCTGCTTTGACAGGCGTATTTACTGACCCCACAACTTTGGGTGATATGCCTTACATCCCTATGCCTGAACAGTTTTTAATCAACGATAATATGGTTGAAGCACCCGTTGACGAAAAGGATATGGACTCTATTGTTGTTTTACGTGGTCCTAACATTAAGCCTTTCCCGACTACAACTCCTCTCGATGAAACTATCAGTTGCGACGTTATCTTAAAAGTCGGTGACAATATCACAACCGACCATATTATGCCTGCAGGCGCTAAAATTCTTCCCTATCGCTCCAATATCCCTCATCTTTCCCAGTACTGCTTTGCAGTTTGCGATGAATCCTTCCCCGAACGTGCTAAAGCTGCAGGAAAAGGTATTATTATCGGTGGAAGCAACTACGGTCAGGGTTCCTCACGTGAACATGCGGCTTTAGTTCCGTTGTACCTTGGTATCAAAGCTGTAATAGTAAAAAGCTTTGCACGTATTCATAAACAGAATCTTGTAAATGCAGGTATTCTCCCCCTCACCTTCAAAAATGAAGCTGATTACGACGTAGTTTCTCAGGGTGACGCTATTGCCCTTAACGATATCCGTAAAGCAATCATTAATGATGAAGAAATCTTCTTGACACTTAAAGACGGCAAAAAGATTCCGCTTATCTGTGACCTCAGTGGCCGTGCTAAGGATATTCTTCTTGCAGGTGGTCTTCTCAACTATACAAAAGAACAGAGTGAAAAATAAGAAAGGGAGTTTTTAAAAATGGCTGATAAAATCAAAATGACTACTCCTCTCGTCGAAATGGATGGCGACGAGATGACGAGAATTATGTGGCAGATGATTAAAGATATTCTTCTTTTGCCATATATTGACCTTAAAACCGAGTATTACGATTTAGGTCTTGTAAAACGTAATGAAACAAATGACCAGATTACAGTTGATTCTGCAAACGCTACTAAAAAATACGGCGTTGCAGTAAAATGTGCAACCATTACTCCTAACGCTGCACGTATGCCCGAATATAATCTTAAGGAAATGTGGAAATCTCCCAACGGCACTATCAGAGCTATGCTCGATGGTACTGTTTTCAGAGCACCTATCATAGTAAAAGGTATTACTCCTTTCATTCCTTCCTGGACTAAACCTATTACTATTGCGCGTCACGCTTATGGTGACATATACAAAAACTCTGAACTTCAGGTTCCCGCAAATGCGAAAGCTGAGCTTGTGGTTACTGATAAAGACGGTAACGAAACAAGAAAGCTTATCCACGATTTTAAAACAGACGGTATCATTCAGGGCGTACATAACGTTGATGATTCTATCGCATCTTTTGCAAGAAGCTGTATGAACTTCGCTCTTGATACGAAACAGGATTTGTGGTTTGCTTCAAAAGATACTATTTCTAAAATTTATGACCATCGTTTCAAAGATATCTTTAACGAAGTATATGAAAACGAGTATAAAGAAAAATTTGAAGCTGCAGGTATTGAATATTTCTACACACTTATCGACGATGCCGTTGCACGTGTTATCCGTTCCGAAGGTGGTTACATCTGGGCTTGTAAGAATTATGACGGTGACGTTATGTCCGATATGGTTGCTACAGCATTCGGAAGCTTGGGTCTTATGACCTCAGTTTTGGTTTCCCCCGATGGTGTTTACGAGTATGAAGCTGCACACGGTACTGTTCAGCGCCACTATTACAAACACTTAAAGGGTGAAAAAACTTCTTCCAACTCTATGGCTACTATCTTCGCGTGGACAGGCGCTTTGCGTAAACGTGGTGAACTTGATAATCTCCCCGAGCTCTGTGCATTTGCCGATAAACTTGAAAAAGCTTCTGTGCAGACAATTGAAGAAGGCGTTATGACGGGTGACCTTATTCCCCTCTGCTCACTTCCCAACAAACAGAAAGTTGATACTGAAACTTTCCTTCGTGAAATTGATTTGCGTCTTAAAAAACTTTTGTAAGGAGACTCATAATGGCAAAAGGTAATGTATCTTTATCGGTTATCAGGCGTCTCCCCCGTTACCACCGCTTTCTGCGTGAGCTTTTAAACAGTGATACGGTACGAATCTCGTCAGGCGACCTTGCCGAAAGAATGGGACTTACTGCATCACAGATACGCCAGGATTTAAACTGTTTCGGCGGTTTTGGTCAACAGGGTTACGGATATAACGTAAAAGCTTTGTATGATGAAATCAGCAGAATTTTAGGTCTTGGAATTCCCAGAAAAGCAATTTTACTTGGTGCTGGTAACTTAGGAAGAGCCGTAATCGAGCATATGGACTTTTCAGGCAGAGGTATTGACGTAATCGGTATTTTTGATATTGATAAAAGTCTTGTAGGCAAAACTGTCGGTAACGTTGAAATTTTTGACAGTGACACAATTTCAGAGTTCTGTGAAAAAAATGAGCCTACCGTTGCAATTTTGTGCATTCCCAAAGAATCTGCAATAAAACAGGCTGATATTCTTATTTCTCGTGGCATCAAAGCTTTCTGGAACTTCAGTCATTATGACTTGACTATCGATTATGACGGTATCGCAGTTGAAAACGTTCATTTAGGCGACAGTCTTTCTATTCTTTGCTACAAAGTAAAAGAACTCGAAAATAACTAATTTTATCTTGACAAATTCACGCAAAAGAGGTATAATTTTCTTTGCGTGATGTCAACGGGATATAGCGCAGTTTGGTAGCGCGCTTCGTTCGGGACGAAGAGGCCGCAGGTTCAAATCCTGTTATCCCGACCACCTTAAACCTCAGTAACCAAGCGGTTTCTGAGGTTTTTATTTTGTTTTAAGTTCTGCAAAAAATTGATTTTGACCACAATTTTTTATTTACAACTGTGGGACAAAGTCCTT
>JBGVGI010000054.1:0-151835 GCA_045121595.1 Oscillospiraceae bacterium
GCGAACTAATATGTTAAAAGCCTACGATATGCGTCAGCATTATCGTAGGCTTTTGCCTTTTATTTCATCAAAAAAGTTAATGATTTGGGTGTATACAGTTTTGTAACGAATATATTTGCTTTACACCCCCGTCACGAAAACACAGTAATTCTTGATGTCTTACAAGGTTTCGTGACAATAAGGCGGAGCAAATATTCGTGAAAAACCGATTTCTCCCTAAGTGAAGACGCCGAACGTCACCTTTTAATTTTTTGTAATGACGGACATGGGGTCAATCCATTCTCCGTCTTTTTTCATTGCAAGGTGAAGATGACTTTCTTCACCACTTTCAATAATCGATGTGTTTCCTACTTCGCCAATAACGTCACCAAGTGCTATTTTCTGACCCTTTTTAACTTTTACTGTATCGGCAAGACCGCAGTAAAAAGCATTACCGGCAGGGTATTCAACCTCAACCATAACGCCCCATTTAGGGTCGGTTGTAATCTCTTTAACAGTACCGTCAAAAACAGATTTTACGGGTGTTCCTTCTTTTGCCACGATATCAATGCCGTCGTGAGTACGCCATTCGCCAAGAGTTTTGGATTTTACAAGCTCTCCACCGCTGAAAGGATTTAAAATTTCTCCCGTAACTGGCATAATATACGCACCGCCCGACGTTTGGGGTACTGCTTTTTCTTGTGTTACTTCACTTGACGGCTCGATAACGACACCTGACTGCACCTTGTTTGCATCTTCAATCTCAGGGACTGTCCAGTCGGTTACGTTATAATTTTCACTCTGCGGTTCGGGTTTCACCTCAGGGTTACTGAACACTGTAAAATAGGCAGTTGTGCCTACTGCAACAGTGCATATTGCTAAAGCTACGTAAAACCCTTTGCCGAGTCTTTGTTTTTTTAATGTTGACCTTTTCATATATAACCTCCAAAAAATATTAAAATCATACTTTATGGAGTTAGTTTTCACTGAAAAAATCTTTTTATTCTGCTTTTTATTTTCCAAAAATTTTCGATTTCACCAAAAAACATATCGCTTTAAAGTGATATTGTGAAAAAATACACAAACTTTATTTTTTTATCAAAAATTTGTTGACTATCCTTTTTAAAAGCAATATAATAGAAGATGTACAAAAATATATTTTTGGAGGTAATTATAATGAGTAGAGTTAGAAACTTCAGCGCAGGTCCTTCTATGCTTCCTGAAGCTGTTTTAAAAAGAGCTGCAAGCGAAATGCTTGACTACAATGGTAGCGGTCAGTCCGTAATGGAAATGTCCCACCGTTCCAAAGAATATCAGGCAATCATTGACGAATGTGAAGCATTACTCAGAGAAGTAATGAACATTCCCGAAGATTATGCTGTATTATTCTTGCAGGGTGGTGCTTCCACACAGTTTGCAATGCTTCCCTTAAACCTTGCAACAAAATCAGGTTCTGCTGATTTCGTTATCACAGGTCAGTGGGCTAAAAAAGCATTCTCCGAATGCAAAAAATTAGCTAACGCTCACGAAGTAGCATCTTCTGCAGACAAAACTTTCTCCTATATTCCCAAGCTTGATCCCGCTACTTTTGACAAAAACGCAGACTATTTCCACATTTGTATGAACAATACAATTTACGGAACAAAATATGCTGAACTCCCCGATACAGGCAACGTTCCCCTTATCGCTGACATCAGCTCCTGTGCTTTGTCTGAACCCATCGACGTAACAAAATTCGGCGCACTTTATGCAGGTGCACAGAAAAATATGGGTCCTGCAGGTCTTACAGTTGTTATCATCCGTAAAGATCTCATCGGCGAAACAAGAGAAGGCACACCCACAATGCTCGCTTACAGCACACATGCTGAAAACGGTTCTATGTACAATACTCCTCCCACATACGCAATTTACATCTGTAAACTCGTTTTGGAATGGATTAAAAACGACATCGGCGGCCTTGAAAAAATGAAAGAAATCAACGAAAGAAAAGCTAAAATCCTTTACGATTTCCTTGATTCTTCCAAACTCTTCAAAGGTACTGTTGAAAAAGAATTCCGTTCTCTTATGAACGTTCCTTTCGTTACAGGTAACGAAGAACTCGACGCTAAATTCGTTAAAGAAGCTGCAGCTGCAGGCTTTATCAACCTCAAAGGTCACAGAAGTGTTGGCGGTATGAGAGCATCTATCTACAACGCTATGCCCGAAGAAGGCGTAAAAGACCTTGTTGAATTTATGAAAGACTTTGAAGCTAAAAACGCTTAATCGAAAGAAGGCTTTTAATTATGTTTAATATTCAGACACTTAACAAAATTTCTCCCCTCGGTATGGAAAAGTTCGACAGAAGCACATACGCTTGGGGCGACGATATCGCTAACCCCGATGCTATTTTGGTTCGTTCTGCTTCTATGCACGAAATGGAAATGCCCGCTTCTCTCCTTGCTATCGCAAGAGCAGGTGCAGGTGTAAATAATATTCCTCTTGATGCTTGTGCTGAAAAAGGTATCGTTGTTTTCAACACTCCCGGTGCTAACGCTAATGCTGTTAAAGAACTCGTTATCTTGGGTCTTTTGATGTCCTCAAGAAAAGTTGGTCCCGCTATGGACTGGGTTAAGACATTGAAAGGTCAGGGTGCTGAAGTTGGCAAACTTGTTGAAAAAGGCAAAGGTAACTTTGTTGGTCCCGAAATCAAGGGCAAAAAACTCGGCGTAGTTGGTCTTGGTGCTATCGGTATCCTCGTTGCAAACGCTGCAGCCGACCTTGGTATGACTGTTTACGGTTACGACCCATACTTAAGCGTTGATGCTGCATGGGGTATGCACGACAGTGTTATCCACGCTACTTCTCTCCGTGATATTTACGAAAACTGTGACTATATCACTCTCCACGTTCCCTGCAACACAGAAACAAAAGGTATGATCAACGCTTCTTCCATCAGTATGATGAAGAACGGTGTCAGAATCCTCAATTTCGCTCGTGGCGAACTCGTTAATGAAGAAGATATCCTCGCAGCACTCGATGAAAAGAAAGTAACAGTTTACGTTACTGACTTCCCCACAGATGCTCAGATAGGTTACACAGGCGTTGTTGCTTTGCCTCACCTTGGTGCTTCTACTCCTGAATCCGAAGACAACTGTGCAGAAATGGCTGCAAACGAAGTTATCAACTACCTTGAAAACGGTAACATCGTAAACTCCGTTAACTATCCTAACGTTTCTCTTCCCAGAAGCGGTGCAATGAGATTCTGTATCCTCCACAAAAACGTAAGTGGTGCAATCTCCAAGATTTCCACTGCTTTCTCCGATGCAGGTCTTAACATCGAAAATATGGTTAACGGCTCCAAAAAAGATTACGCTTACACAATTCTTGATTTGTCCGAAAAAGCTGACGCTTCTTTCGCTACAAAACTTGAATCCGACGATGACATCATCAAAGTAAGAGTTATCTAAGAAAATTTAAAAGATTAAAACACCGCTGAATTTTCAGCGGTGTTTTCTTGTTTCACTGTATCATTTCTTGTTTTCATTTCTATATCTGCAAATACCGATTATTGCCGAAGATATTGCTATCATTTCGTTAACTACGCCTCCCCATACAGCGTAAGATACGTTGTATATAAGCACCATAGTAGAAGTAACTACTATACTTTTTCTTAAATTCTGTACATTTGGGAAATATAAAAATAATGTATTTACAACCAAGGCAACAATAATTAACATCGACATCGGTCCCTGCCAGGAAGCAACACCCATTATAGCCATAACTCCCGCTAAAAGGTAGGGCCAGAAAGAATACGAAAAAATCTTAATATCTTTCCTGTAAATTATAAAATTTCTTATAATGCATATAACGTTCAACAACATTCCTGACCACGCGTTCAGAAATAAATAACTTATGCATATACTTAACGAGGATAACGTTTGCACAACAAGCAGCTTTTTATGTTCTTTACACTGATAAGAGCAAAATGTTAATATTGCCGCAACCCATCCCATTATTTGTCCTACTAAAACCATTGATTTTTTCCTTTCTATTTCTTTGAAATCAGTGCTACGGTTTCAACGTGCTTTTCATTGTCCCAACTTGGTCAAAATGATATTTCTATTTATAAATGAAATTTTAACAAAAAATAAATGTAACTAATGCGTGTCCAAATAATGTTGCTGCCATTATCAAAAGTAATAATCTGTTGGAAAAATTATTTCTGATTTTTTTAAAAAAGCCTACTGTCAATCCAACGGATAACCCAAATGTTAGTAGATTAGATATGGCTAAGGCAGTTGGATATTTAAGTAATGTAAACACTTCTATCAAATACACCAAAAATGACAATAATATTGCATCGATTATTATAAGAAAAGCATTGCTTTTCTTAACTTTTTTTGTCTTCTTAATATCTTCTGTTTTATATGGATATAATTCTGGTGAACCGTACGCTCCCATTATGTTCTCCTCCTTAATTTTTATTTCCATGAATTCCATTCAAGGCGTTTCAAACTGTTGAATGTATCCTTCATAAAAATATAATTGTAATTATAATCTTTAACTTCGTTATTTAACTGATATATGTATGTTACCGCAGTATATATAAATCCGTAGGAAATATCCTTTGTAGTGAGCAACATAAAAAGACTTACTGCCAGAAATATAAGTTGTATAAAATTAAATCTAAAGCCAAGCGTTGCATAGTCATTAGACAATTCAATATCTTTTTCATATAACAATGCTAAATATTCTTTATACTCCTTATAATTCTTTGTTAATAGTTTTTCTTGTTCTAATTCACGTATTTCTTTTAAACTTGCGCAATATATAAACTTGACACCTTAAAGTCATATTTTCTAAAAATGTAATCCTTTATTTGCTGATAAGTCGCTTTTGCCTCGGCTGATGTCAAGTGCAAATCTTCTGATTTTAACTCAACTTCGATTACATCGTCAGGTCTTAGTCGGGACAACAAAGCTACCGTCTCAACATGGGAAGTACGTGGGAATAGGTCAACCGCCGTGTATTTTATAAGCTTGTAGCCGTTTTCACAGAGAAGCTTTGCATCTCTTGCCGCAGTTGAAGGATTGCAGGAAATCATAACCACCTTTTCGGGTGCCATTTCTGTAATGCTTTCGATTACTTCCTTATCGCAACCTTGTCTTGGTGGGTCGATTATGATAACGTCGGGTTTTAAGCCTTTCTTAAGAAGCTCTTTTGCAGCTTTTTTGGCGTCACCGCAGATAAATTCCGTATTCTTTGCATTATTAAGTTCGGCATTTTTCTTTGCGTTTTCGATAGCCTGAGGTACAACCTCAACGCCGATAAGATTTTTGACCTTTTTATAAGCAGAAAGACCGATTGAACCTATACCGCAATACAAGTCAAGCAAAGTTTCGTCGCCTTTAAACTCTGCGTACTCAAAAGCTTTTTCGTAAAGGCGTTCCGCCTGACGTTTATTAACCTGATAAAACGAAGCGGGGGCAATCAGAAAATCATTACCAAGGAACACGTCTTTTATCGTTTCACTGCCTGATAAAACCTCGTAATCTCTGCCTAAGATAACATTCGTATTCTCGGGGTTTACGTTTAAAACAACACTTTTAACGTCGGGGAAGATGTTCTTTATTTCCTCGGAAAATTCTTTTAAAAACGGAACTTTTTTCTTTGAGGACACGAGGCAAACCATTATTTCTCCCGTCTTATCGGCAATTCTGAGGTAAATATGACGAAGTAAACCTTTGCCCGACTTCTCATCGTAAACTGAAATCTGTCTGTCTTTAACAAACTCTAAAATCCAGTTTGCGATTTTTGAAAATCTTTCGTCCTGAATTTTGCAATTATCACATTTAACTATTCTGTGGCTTCGTTTTGCATAAAAACCAGAAATAACTTCGCCATTTTCAACGCCCAACGGATATTGAGCCTTGTTTCGGTAAAACTCAGTTTTTTCGGACGGTAAAATGCCGTCAATAGGTAAATCAAATCCACCCAGACGTGAAAAAGCATCTTTTACCGCTTTTTCTTTGAGTTTAAGTTCTGCCTCGTAGTTTATATGACGGAAAGAACATCCTCCGCACTGTTTAAAAACGGGGCAGTCGACGTCGACGCGGTCATCGGACGGTGATATTATCTTTTCGATTATGCCAAACCCATAATTTTTCAAAACTTTTACGATCTTTATTCTGACTTTATCACCGACAGCCGTCATTGGCACGAAAACCGCAAAATTATCGATACGACAAACACCGTTTCCTTCTAAAGTCAAATCTTCAATCAAAACTTCATAGCTTTGATTTTTCTCTATCATAAAGTACATCCTTTCAAAAATAGAGACGGATAAAACCGTCTCTATCTCTTTATTCAACTACAGGCGCCTCATCGGGAGTCGCACCGCCCGAAGGATTTTCTGCGGGAGTATCCGTCGGAGGAGCAACGGGTGCTGAACCACCGTGATATCCACTGCATACCTCAGGTTTTGCGTTATTTTTATAATATCCTGTCGCAGTGTTTGTACAACCTGCACCCTTCAAAAGACCTGAATCCTTACAATATTCAAGTGCAACGATATTTTCACTTAAAGTAAAGTCTTTTACAGATAATCCTTTGTGAACGTCAGTCATTACGTTTTTCCAGATGGTATCGGGGTCGTAAATTGAACGGTAGGGAAGGCTCTTTGGAGTATCGTAACCCGTCCAGACACCACCGATATAATAAGGAGTAAGACCAACGAATGTCAAATCGTAGTAATCCTGAGTTGTACCTGTTTTGCCGATAACGGGCATTGAGCCGAGTTTTGCTTCTTTACCCGTACCACCTTCACCGTTAACAACTTCATAGAGAAGTCTGTTCATAACAGATGCAGTATCTTCGCTCAATGCTCTCGTTTTCTTTGAAGAATTGTCAATGACGATATTTCCGTTTGCATCTTCAATTCGGGTGTAAGTTATCGGTTTGAAATAGTTACCGCCGTTGCCGAAAGGTGCATACGCGGCAGTAAGTTCACGAAGCAAGAGTCCGTCGGTCATAGAACCTATCGCAAGTGACAAACCGAAGTCGTTCTGTCTGCCCGTGGTAACAAGGGTTGTAATTCCAAACTTTTTCTGTAAGAAGTTTACACTTCTCTCAGGAGTAAGCTGATCAATAAGCTTTACGGGAATAGTGTTTCTTGATTTTTTGACAGCTTCAACAATTGTGGTATCGCCATAGTATTCATTTTCGTAGTTGCTTGGCCATTCCTTGCCGTCGATTACAGTAGCAGGGCCGTCAACAAGAATTGTAGACCAGTTGATAAGGTCATATTCTACTGCAGGAGCATATACTGCAATAGGTTTCATCGAAGATCCGGGAGGACGTTTTGCCATAGTCGCACGGTTGAAGGCACGGCTTTCAACCTTTTCTCCCTTACCGCCGACAAGCGCTAAAACTTTTCCGTTATAATCCATAAGCACGAATGCGGCCTGAGGGTTTCTTTCAGCACTTAATTGTGCATAAGAGAAAGTTCTCCAGTCGGCAAAGTTATTTTCAACGATTGTCTGCAATTTGATATTTTCGGTTGTATATATTCTGTAACCACCGTTTTTAAGTCTGTCGTAAGCATACTCTCTCGACCAACCGTATTTTTCGGAGAAATCCACCAGAATATCTTCAATTACGGCATCAACAAAGTAAGAAGAAATGCCTTCTTTAACTGCGGATTCCTGCTCAGGAACGTCGTTATCCTTTGAAACGGTAACCGGTTCTTCAATATACTGTTTGTATTCTTCTTTAGTAATATACCCCTGGTCATACATACATTTAAGGGAATAATTACGTCTGTCCATATTCTTTTCGGGATTTGTGTCAGGTCTCCAGTTGTTAGGCGAACGGGTCATACCTGCAAGGGAAGCCGCCTGTGGAACGGTGAGCTCCCATACGTGGCAACCAAAATATGCCTGAGATGCTGCCTCGACACCGTAGTTCCTTCCACCCAAGAAGATAATATTAAGATAGGACTCTAAAATTTCTGATTTTGTATAATTTCTTTCAAGCTCTAAAGCTCTGAAAATTTCCCTTAACTTTCGGATAGGTGTAAACTCGTCATCCTTGGTGGCATTCTTTACAAGCTGTTGAGTAATAGTCGAACCACCCTGATTTGCACCTTTAAGCAAAGCCTTTACAGTAACGCTCACCGTTCTGAACCAGTCAACACCCTCATGGTCCATAAAACGTTTATCCTCGGTTGCAACGAAAGCATCCTGAACGTGCTGAGGGATATCCGAGATATCAACCTCAATTCGGCGTTCTTCACCTGAAAGTCTGTAAACCTCCACCATCTTGCCGTCTTCGTCCTCAGCATACAGAATAGTGGTCATACTCTGATTGATGCTGTCAAGGTTTATGCCGTTGTCTACCTCCATAAAGTTCATAACGTATATAACCATAGCGGTAACAACGATGCATCCCGTGATAACACCTATAAGTACAAGCGTTACCAGAAGCTTCATCGCAAGAGCTACTATCTGTTTAGGTTTTTTAGGTAATTTAAAATGTTTTTTTGAGGTACTCAAAAGTAAAACCTCCTTTTTTTATTTGCTATAAGGTTATTGTACCATAAAACCTTTAAAAAGTAAATTGTTTTGTATATTTTTGGTATTCTGAGAAAAAACTAAAACCGAAAGGAGATTATTATGAAACGAAAATCTTTAATTTTTATTGTTCTTATAACGGTTTTAATATCGGTTTCTTTTCTTTTGTTTTTCGGGTTTTTAAAAAATTCAAGGAATACTGTCGTCAAAGCTACCGAATACTCCTACGTTATTAAAGAGTATGACGGAAAAATCGGAGTTTATAAGACTGAGGAAAAAAATCCCTTTCAGGTTATTGACGTTCCCGTATATCTTTTACCGCCTTATGATAAATCCGAACTTGAATTGGGGATATTAATCAAAGACGAAATTGAGCTTCAGCAAAAATTAGAAGATTACGCCTCTTGACAGTTTAACGTAACTGTGGTATTATTACAAAGATAAAACTGCCACCGGGTAGTGAATGTTCTGGCATTCGTTTTCACATCGTTAGGTCTTTGAAGATGTGAATTACGGGTGCTTTTTTAAATTTATACAATGGAGGACTTATGAAGATTTCAAATTATTTTACCCGTGCCGAAAAGGTAATTTTTCTCTCATCCTTTTTTCTTATTATATCTTCTTTTATACTTTTTGACAGGGAAAATTATTTTTCTCTTTTTTCTTCGCTCACGGGTATTATCTCTGTAATTTTCTGTGCAAAAGGTAACCCCTTAGGACACGCTTTCGGAATAGTTTTCAGTATCGTTTATGCAATAATTTCATATTCGTACGCATATTACGGCGAAATGATTACATATTTATTTATGACCCTTCCTATGGCGGTGTTTTCACTCGTATCCTGGCTTAAAAACCCTTTCAGGGAAAACAAAGCGGAAGTTACTGTGGGAACTATCGGCAAAAAGGATGTTTTACAGACAATAGTCCTTTCAATTTCGGTTACCATTGTATTTTATTTTATTCTTGAATACTTAAACACAACAAATCTTGTAATCAGCACATTTTCGATTACTACAAGCTTTGCCGCCGCTTTTCTTTCCTATAAAAGGACTGAGTTTTATGCACTCGCTTACGGGCTTAACGATATAGTTTTAATAATTCTCTGGACTTTAGCTTCAATAGAAGATATTTCTTACCTTTCTGTTATAATTTGTTTTGTAGCTTTCCTTGTAAACGATATTTATGCTTTTATAAACTGGCGCAATATAAAAAAACGACAAGCTTTGACAAAAAATTAATCGTATGATATTATATAATGGTAAAAAGGAGTGATTATAATGAAAAAAATTATTTGCAAAGTAGAATACGATACCGAAAATGCTGAACTTATCAAAAAAGTTACAAACGGTGAATTCGGCGACCCCAAAGGCTACGAAGAAAGCCTTTATAAAACACCCACAGACAAATATTTTCTTTATGTAAACGGTGGAGAAGACTCCCCTTACAAAAAAGAAGATATCAAACGTCTTGCTGCCAAAAAAGCAGAAGAATGGCTTAAAAACAACTAATAACCAAAAGCACCGACTTTTCGTTGGTGCTTTTTGAATTTGTAAACAATTTGTAAATCTACGAGAAAATATGTTGCGCAATGCAAAATATATGTTATAATGTATCTGCTAGCAAATCGTGTATACACGAAATTTTATTTTTTAGGAGGTCTTTATGACTAATTTTTTAACCAAAAAAGTTGCATACGGCAACGGTGTGTTTATCGCAACTACAGGCGATAAGATTTTGAAATCGGCAAATGGCAAAAACTGGTCTGAAGTTGGTTTAAATAACAGTAACAATACGGAGGATTTATCAAACGTAATATTTGCTGACGGCAAATTCCTTGTATCGGGAGGAACGTATTATTATATTTCTTCTGATAACGGAACAACGTGGAATGAAGAATCTTATATTTTTGAAATTACAGATTCAACCTATGGTGACGGTAATTTTATGCTTGTTTCCCCTAACGGCGGTTGTTTTAAAATCAATACCACAACCCTTGAAAGAACGTTTTTTACACAAAACCTTAAAGCTGTCACATATTTTAAAGATACTTTTTACGGTGTTCTCAATGATACTGAAAATGATGATGGCCTTTATCGCTTGGATGGAGAAAACTGGACAAAAATTCACAATGGACTGCACCCTGGTGATGTTTGTTTGAGAGGTATTAAAAACGATCTCTATATGACTGTTTTGGGAATGACCTTTATCTTTGTATGGGACGAGGAAGGTAATGTTACTGATTTTACTATCGCTCAGGATTATCCCGATGCTATGGTAGATGGTATGGAAGTAAACGGGACAATTTATCTCCTTACAAGCTACTGTCTGTGCGAAGATACTTCTCCTGTTCTTACGAGCAATAGTGAGGATTACAAATGTATCTGTATCGACGAAAAAAATACAATTTATGTCTTCAGCAGTAGCAATGTCGTTACTTATAATGTAAGACCGGTTATTAACAGTATCGCTTACGGTAATGGTGTTTATATGGCTGTTGCAGGTGAACAGGTTTTAAAATCAATTGATGGTGAAAACTGGGAAACTATTAAAACACTTGAATTGAACAACAATACAGGTATCGTTGCCTTTGGTGACAATGTTTTTGTTGTATGTGCCGGAAACCACTACTATGCAACCAAAAATAATGGTATCACATGGACAGAAAACGAATATTTCGGTGTAATTTCAAGTATTTGCTTTGGTGACGGTAATTTCTATATTGCCGGTACAAATGAAACTATCAGTATTGATTCCGAAACTCTCGAAGTTTCTACAGCTAATATTTATAGCGGATTTGCCTCTATCGAATACTTGGATGGAAAACTTTATGGTATCACAACACTGGGTAGCAAGGTTTGGGTTCTCAACGACGGTCAATGGGCTGAAATTTATTCTTCCGATGATGTAATGGATATTGATTATCGTTATCTCACAGGTTGTAATAACCGACTCTTCCTCGGAACGTCAACTGCAACCTACGAAATCGTACGAACACCACAGAACGCTTCTTACAATCTTGTACAGCTCAATACTTCCGGAAAATTGCTTGGCAGTTGTGCTTTGAATGGCAGATGTTATCTTCTTACAGAAATGGGTCTTTACGAGGATGAAGTATTAGTTGAAACTTTTGGCGAAGGTTCATTTACTGCTTTTTGTGCAAACGGCAATACATCAGCATTTCTTGTTGCACAATGCATCAACAGGGCTGTCTTCTTGGAATACATTTCAGCAAAACCCTATTTTAACATTCAAAATGTTGCATACAGCAACGGAACGTATATTGCAGCAGCTGGAGATCGTATTTTGCGTTCTACCGACGGAGAAAACTGGGAAACAGTAAGACTCACAAATAAAACATTTGAAGATAATCAACTTACAGCTGTCGTTGCAGATAATGGTAAATTTATAGTTAGCGGAGAAATGGTTTACTATATTTCTTCCGACAACGGTATCACATGGACTGAGTACGGTTCACTGATACCGATGAGAAATCTTGCTTACGGTGACGGCAACTTTATGCTTTGCAGTGATGAGTTTGATAATACTCTTATTATTGATTCCGATACTATGAGCTTTAACTGGGCTTTCCCCGGTGTTTGTATGAATGATATTGCCTTTGCAAATGGTGAGTTCTATGGTATCAAATATTCAGAAAACGGCAGTGAACTCTGTAAGTATGATTTTGCAGGTAATAGTTGGATTCCTTTTGTTACAGGTCTTACTCTTGCAGAAAATCCTAAACTTTTCTCTGCAGGCGACAGACTCTTCCTCGGTAATAATGGGGCAACTTACGAGTTTACCAAAAATACTGAAGGTGAATTCTCTGCAATGACTTCTTGTGCATATATTGACGGAGAAGTAATTGATGCTTGCAAATCAGGGGAAGAAACTTATATTCTTACTGCTGATAGAATGTATCAGGGTACAATTCTTACCACTATGTTTGTTGAAGGAAACTATACAAGCATTCTCAATATACCTGTTGACAATACAGAAAAACTTGTAATGTTTGACGGTAAAGAGTTTTCAATTTTTGAGCCCATGCAGCCTGTCACCGAATATCGTATTAAGAGTGTTGCTTATAACGATGGTGTCTATGTTGCGGCAGCAGGCGATAAGGTATTAAAATCCTTTGACTGTGAAAACTGGTTTCAGGTAAAATCATCGGAAGACGGAAATATATGTAAAGTCGTTTTTGGTGACGGTAAATTCTTGGTATGTGGTGGACATAACTACTATATTTCCAAAGATAACGGTATTACCTGGATTGAAGGTACTACAAAAGAATTTATGCAGTATGCGGCTTACGGTGACGTAAGATTTATCATTACAAGTGATACAGATAAAACCCTTCAGATTGATTCCGAAACCCTGGAATGTACTGTTTTGGAACTCTCAATACCTATGGGCGATGTAGTTTTTTGGGAAGGAAAATTTGTAGCAGTTAATAATGATTCTGTAATGAGTAAAATTTATCAACTGGAAGAAGATAATCATTGGAAAAAAAGACATATTTATCACTGTCCGGACATTATAAAAGAAGAAAAAACTTTGCGTGTATGCAATGGCAGGTTGTTTATTGGTATTAATGATACTACTCTTGAAATTATATATGATGACGATGAAGATTATAAAATCAATGATTCGATTTCGGCAGAACCCCTTGTTGATAGTTGTGAAGTATGGGGAAATGAATATGTTCTTACTTCTTATACACTTTATGAAAACGGAGTTACTGTCCAGACTGTTCCCGAAGGCAGAGTTTTCACTTGCTGTACCGCAGGGAAATCACCGGTATCACTTTTAAGTTCATATGAAGAATTTGATTCAAATATCGTACAAACATATTATGAAGCAACTTCGGAGGAAGATAACAATATTTCACAAAAAGGCTCTTATTCTCCTGCAGTAGATGAAACGCCAAAAGTTTATAGCAAAACAGGGACAGTAAAATATGCAGTAATTGCAGATACTCACAATTCACCTTGGGGCTACAGAAAATTGGAAGATTTTGATGATGATTGTAAATATCTCTTTGATTTAGGAGATAATACATTAGCATATCAAGATCCCGACCATAAACAAGGGAAAAACAGATATTTTCTAGATGCTGTAGATTATCCAGAAGCAGATCTACGCGCTTATGGCAATCATGATGTTTACAAATTAGGTGGCTTTCCTAAGGCAAACAAAAGCATAATTATAGATAAAAACAATAATTTTGTCCGACAAAACGTTGAGAAATGGGAATGTTGTTGTGAAGACAAAAAAAATAAAGTTTTGATTTATGCATTAAATAGTTCCATAAGCCAAAATGAATACCATATCCCTATTGACGAAATCAAAGATTTAGCATTCAAACTAATGAATCTTAAAAACAATTGGGACGTAATCATCTTAACTCACGTTCCTCTCTTTGATGCTGATGAGAGTATTTATGGAGATGCTTGGAGTGGTGATGATTATACTGAATCAAAGGGTAACAATAATTATAAATGGAAAGAATTAGATGGTACACATGATTGGTGTAACATGGGTAACAGAACTTTATTGTTAAATCTGTTGAGAAATTTCAATGCCCACAGCAGTGACGGAAGTATAGAGATAGATGGTAAAAAATATAATTATTCCCATAACAATGGTCATGTGATAGGATGTTTTGCCGGTCATGTTCATAATCATTTTGTAAATACCCAAAATGGACTTTATATGGAAACTTTTCCTTCAAATGGTTCTGAAAGTTCGCCATCAGCTAAATGGCAGGTAAATCCTAGTATTGGCCATTTTCCTCCTCCAAAACACGGAACATATATCCCTAAAAAATATAATATCCGTATTAACTTTGACAAAATGACGGTAAATGACAAAAGTTTCGTTGATTTGGATAATAAAATCGAATGTAAAGATGAAGCTTCAGTACATAAACCTGAAACACTGGCACGGCAGTCTACAGGTCCGCTTCGTTTTGCACAAAATAGCCCTTATTATCCAAAGTTTTATGAAGACGGAACCTATGTAGGATTTAGTAAAAGTGTAACGAAAGGTAAAACCGATGACTATAAGTTTTCTGCCAAAAACTATTCTTGGAGATTAGGTGAAAAGCCTATTGATATCTATATTAACAATCTTTACAAATGCAGCGCTAAGAGTATTGTTTTCGATGCCAGCGGTCGCTTAAGGTACTATTATCCCGGTGATGAACAAGAAGAAGAGTTCATTGAAGAAATTCCAAAATACAAAACTGGGGCTGTTCATTTTGTTGCAAATAATATCCGCTGGGATTTTGTGGAAGGAAAATATCAGATACCAAAATCCGAATCTTATACATTAGACGATAAATATTATCCCGCTTTTGATACAGATGGACGATATATAGGTTGGTCTGATTATCCTGACGACTATTTAATCGGTGAAAGAACATCCAATGAAGGTACGCGAAAATGGAAAGTTACTACAGGTGATTTACCTATTCTTGCAATTGTTACAGATCCAAGGGGTGGAAAACCATGGCCCAAATCAGTTACCCATATAATTTTTGGTGAAGATGGTAAACTCAAAAGTTTAATCTTAACTTCCGGTGCAAAATACAAATGTCCCGATGATTCTGATATAAAACTCATAATGGACGATAAAACCGAATGGACATTTATAAAGCAACTTTTTAAAGAGGCTAAACCCAAAACAGCAGGATCTAAATATTGTTCCACATCTGATATCGTAATGCGTTTCACGGATACACCATATCATTTCACCTTCAAAAATGGTTATTTGTACTCATACAGAAGAACTGATGATCCTGAAGAAACAGAACGAAGAGATGATATAGGTTCTGAGTGGAAGTGCTACAAACATGTATATTTTTATGCATCTGCGTATGATGCTTATAATAACATTTATTTTGATTCAGACTATCAAAACACTCTGTACTTTGAAGAAAAAAGTAGCTCTACAGGATACTACATTGATAATCTTAAATACGAGAACAGAGGGTTATATGCGCAAATTAATGGCTCCTTTTTCTACGCAGATGGTACAAATGGTTGGAGACTGGTTAAGTTAAACCCATAATATCTTTGTAAGCCCATGAATAATCATGGGCTTGTTCCTTTTTTAGACACATTTTTCTTTACATTTTTTATTATTTATGATAGAATACAAGTAATCTAAAGGTAAAGGAGTGATTTGGATGAAAAAATGCATATTTTTATTAATAGTTTGTATTGCTTTCAGTATAATATCTTGCTCTTATAATATACCAAGTCAAAAGAATTCACAAGAACCCTTGAAGTCTTATATTGTAATGGAGCCTGATGACAAAATTATTTTTGAAAAATCAGGAGAACTTGTTGAAGGATTTTTCTATGAAATCAACGATGATAATAGAACCGTTGCAATAACTGGCAATGGTGAACTAACACCAGAATTATTTGATGATGGTAAAAGAATAATATGGGCGGTATTACTTGATGAAAAGATATTTAACAATATATATAAAGATGCAAGCGAAGGATTTTCTTGTTCCTTTCATTCATATGGAGTACCCCTTGACACCTGTAAATACACCTTGAAAATTGGAGATGGCATAACAAGATTAGAAGATTTAGGTCATTATTTTTCTTCTTTGAATTTCGATTCTATTTATATTGGAAAAAATGTAAACGAAATTGATGCTTCCTTCTGTTCTTATTCCAACATTAGAGTAGATCCCGATAATCCGTATATTGCTGACTATAATAACTGTATATATACCAAGGATTTTACCACTCTTTTATTCGCTAATATAAACGAAGCTAACGTAGCTACATTCGAATTTCACCCAAATATGCATATCATAGCTTCAAATGCTTTGTGCATCAATGCATATTCGGGTACATTAGTAATTCCATGGGGAGTTACTACTTTTGCAGGATCTATGGAATTCGGCGCTCGTGACAACGGATTTAGTTTTGTTTTTCCTGACACCTTAACTAATCTTGCTGATCACATTTGTGGTTCTGAATACGGAGAAGTAATTTTATCTGGAAACAACAAAGAATTAGTAAAAGCTTCCCAAAAGGGTAATGAACACTATGGAGAACATAAAACTGTAATTGATAAAAATTACTATGATTACTACGGCATTAAGCCCAATTCTTTGAAAACTTTCCAGAATGGTAAGACTTACTATTTTGACAATAATTACAAAATGGCTACGGGTTGGAAAAAGGTAAACGGTATCTGGTACTACTTTAATGACTACGGCGCAGCAGTAGTTAAGATCTGGCTTAAATCGGGTGGCAAATGGTATTACTTACAAGAAGACGGTACAATGGCAACAAGCAAATGGATTAAATGGTACAATAAATGGTACTATGTAGGCAAAGACGGTGCGATGTACGCAAACTGCAAAACCCCCGACGGATACTACGTTAACGCCTCAGGCGTCTGGGTGAAATAAAAGCTCAAAAGGAAGGTTTACACCTTCCTTTTTTTGTGGTAAAATAATGGTATATTCTGTCTTAATTTGTAAAACGGGGTGTGCCGTGATGAAAACTGTTTTCGTTATAAACCCGAATGCGGGTAAAAAGAAGAATATTAAAAACCTTATTGAGAAAATTAATGAGGTTTCTTTAAATCTCAACAGCGACTCCGAAGTTTATATAACTAAACGTCAGGGCGATGCCGAAACCTTTGTGAGAAATTACTGTGAAGAAAAAGGCGCTGCCCGTTTTATCGCCTGTGGCGGTGACGGAACTTTGAGTGAAGTATTAAACGGTGCAATTAATTTTGAAGATGCAGAAATCGGCGTTATGCCGATAGGCACAGGAAACGATTTTTGCAGAAATTTCAAAAACATTGATTTTAAAGATATTAAATCACAATTTTTAAGCCATACCAGAAAATGTGATGCAATAAAATACACCGATAAAAACGTTACCCGTTTTGGTGTTAATATGTTTAATATCGGTTTTGACTGCAACGTTGCCGATATGAAAGAAAAGCTCACGAAGAAAACTTTCCTTAAAGGCTCTCTTGCATATTTTATTGCAATCTTTATAATTCTTGTAAAGAAAAAAGGTGCAAACCTTAAAATAGTTGCAGACGGTACTGAAAAACATAGCGGCAAACTTCTTTTGACTTCTCTTGCAAACGGGTCTTTCTGCGGTGGGGGAATTATGAGTAACCCTCTTGCTGATTTGAACGACGGACTTATCAACATCAATATCGTTAAAAACGTTTCAAGGCTTCGCTTTATAACTCTTTTGCCTTTTTATATGAACGGCAAATACATAAAACTTAAAAACATTGATAAGATTATTACCACTGAAAAATACAAAAAAATTGTAATCACTCCGCTTGACAGCGAAATGCGTCTTTGCACCGATGGTGAGATTTCAACCGTGGGAGAGACCACCTTTGAAATCAAGCACAATGCGTTTAATTTGGTGGTTCCTCAATATACATCTTGTATAATTTAAAATAATATAATTATTAGTAAACCCCGAAACTACGTAGTTTCGGGGTTTTATCAGTTTTCTGATTTTTTGATGTATTCCGATGGAGTGAGCCCGTTTATGCGTTTGAACTCATAAGAAAAATAGCTGATACTTGCAAAACCGCACTCAGTCGCAACGTTAGCTATAGTGTAATATCCCGTTGAAAGCATCTGCTTTGCCTTATTAATCCTCAAT
This sequence comes from Oscillospiraceae bacterium, assembly GCA_045121595.1. Lineage (GTDB taxonomy): Bacteria > Bacillota > Clostridia > Oscillospirales > Ruminococcaceae > Fumia. Next base: position 18,200 of record JBGVGI010000054.1, read on the forward strand.
TTTTTGATATAAAGAAGTGGTGACAAACCAAAATATTTTTTAAACTCATTTCTGAAATACACTTCACTGATACCTATACTTTCTGCAAGGGAAGAAACGCTTATATCGTCAGAAAAATTTTTGTCGATATAATTTTTTACCCGTCTGATGTTTTTAGGAACAAGCTCTTTTGGTGCAGTTATCATATCAACAAGCGAATAAAACAACGAGAGAATTTTAAATCGCCTTTCTCTGTTTGTAAGATAGCTTTCAAAAATTTCTGTAAAAATTCTTTGGGCATCATCTGAAATCTCTTTAAAAAAAGGCTTTTTAATTTCTTCAATAGTATTAAAATGGATGAAAATCATTTCGCCATCTTCCACAATCTGAGTTTTATAAGAAACACCTGCAGGGATAAAGGTTATCATATTGGGGGTGGACTGATATTTTTTACCGTCAATTTCAAATCTTACGTCACCCGAAAGTCTGAGGCTTAAAGAATGATGAGATCGTCCATTAACGTAAATTTCTTTTGTTTTTCCAAAAAAACCTCTGTACACTTCAAGATCTGTAACCGTCATTTTTTCCACTTTATCACCGCCTTTACAGATAAATCATAGCATATTTATCTTTTAAAAGCAAGTTTCGAAATATTAAAATCTCTTTTGTTTTGTTAATGACATAAAGCAAAGCTTCCCTTATACTTAAAACAAAGGAGGCTTTACAATGAAAAATTTACTTGAAGCTATCAAAGAAACTGCGAAGAAAGAGGGCATTGACCTTTTGGGCTTTGCATCAAAAGAAAGATTTGAGGGTGTCGCACCCGAAAATAATCCCTTTTCGATTTTTCCTGAAGGAAAAACTGTGATTATGCTCGGAAAAAGAATTTGCCGTGGTTCTTTAAGAGGTATTGAAGAAGGCACTAACTTCGGAGATTACCAGTTGTTCGGCAAAAACTGGCTGGAAGATGAATTCTTAGCCTTAGCCGCATACAACTTAACAAATTTCATCGAAGAAAACGGATGGGAAGCCGTTCCCGTTTTCCCGAATCCTTCCGATATCGGACCTTCGGGCGTTTCGGTAGGTTACGGAAAACCTGCTCCCAACGTGTACCCTGATTTTGATTATGCCGCTGTTGCATGCGGATTGTGCGGTATATCTTACAATGGTATTGCTTTCTCCAAAAAATTCGGTTCAAGACAGCGTTTCCATATGATTTTAACCGATGCAGAACTTGAAAGCACACCGCTTTTAGACGAAAACATCTGTAACGAATGCAAAAAATGTGCTGATGCTTGTCCTTTGGGTGCTATCAGCAAGGAAGAAACCGAGGAAATCGAGATTTGCGGAAAGAAATTCACTGTCGGAAAAATTGATTATAATAAATGTAAAATCTGCGAAAACGGTGCTGTGGCAAACAGATTCTCGCAAAATTCAAAGCCCGACCGCATTGCCGCTTTGTGTAATCGTACATGTATGTGTGCTCTTGAAGAAAGAAACATACTCGAAAACGTTTTTGAAAATAAGTTCCGTACAAGTGAGCCCTGGAGTATCGGAGGCAACATCTCTGCTCTTGACCGTTCCGATGAACAAGCTAACGTTTTAGGCGGGTCCTTCTCCAAAAGCGGAAAGAGGGGTCACTAAAATGAAACTGACCTCACAGATGATAAAAGACAAGGCAAAGGAGCTTGGTATTAACTGCGTAGCAATCGGTAACATTGAACGTTTTAAAAATGCTCCCGCCCTTATGAGTCCCATTTCCTATTTCCCTAAAGCGAAATCCGTTATAGCAATCGCTATGCCGATTCCACGCGGGGCAAACCGAGGAATTGAAGAAGGTACTCACTGGCACAACTACACGTTCTACACCTATAACAAGCTTAACGCTTTTTTCAGACCTATAAAAACTTATGAACTTTCCTGTTTTATCGAAGACTGCGGTTACGAGGCAGTTGCCCATTATCCCGCAGTACCCGAAGGAAACGGAACAACAAAATCTCCCGTTGCAGAAGGCAAGCTTCCGCCCGATATTGTTTGCAGTATCCGTGTAATTGCGGCAGGGTGCGGACTTGGTGAAATAGGCTGGTCAAAGGTATTCCTTACAAAAAAATATGGTCCGAGAGTCCGTTTGGGCCTTATTTTCACCGACGCAGAGCTTGAACCCGATCCCATATTGGATACAGGTACTCTTTGTATGCATTGTGGTGCTTGTGCAAGAAGTTGTCCCGGTGGCGCTATTCCCGACCCTAAAGACGAAAGTGCGAGAATTACTGTCGATTTCGGAGAAAAGAAAATCTGGTATGGCGACGTGCAGATGGGAAGATGTACTCTTTCTCACCACGGAATGAACAATGAGTGTTCACCTTTCCTCAAAAAAGAATTCCCCAATATGGCATTTGACGTAAGGAATTCCGAAATGACCGAAGAAGAAGCTTATATTTTCTGCTACTCACTTGCTGGTGCAAAATGGGGAAGAAAGCCAGGAAACCACGCAGTTATGGACTATTACAACTACATAATTGAGCATACGGGGTACTTTGCTATTTGTGGCGCAAGAGGTTGCATCCGTGCATGCGGGGACGTAATGGAAAGAGCAAAAAAAATGGATATGACTTTCCATAATCCTTATTATAAAAAGGAAAAATGGGCGCTTCCCTTGCATCCCGAAAAACCTTCCGACGGCGTAAACCCTTACCGTGAAGAATATCTTGATGAAAAATACCCTGGAATACGAGAGAATGAATATAAAAAGAAAGGCTTGGATTAATCCAAGCCTTTTTCTTTGTAAAGTTATATTTCTGCACTGTAGTTGGGAGCTTCTTTTGTGATGTAGATATCGTGAGGATGGCTTTCTTTAAGACCTGCACCTGTAATTCTTACAAACTGTGCTTTTTCGTGCATTTCTTCAATTGTCTGGCATCCAACGTAACCCATACCTGCTCTGAGACCACCCATCATCTGGTAGATGGTATCTGCAACTGCTCCTTTGTAAGGAACTCTACCTTCAACACCTTCGGGAACGAGTTTTTTGTTGTTCTGCTGGAAGTAACGGTCTTTACTTCCTTTAGCCATAGCACCAAGGCTTCCCATACCGCGGTAAACCTTGAACTGTCTGCCCTGATAGATTTCATATTCACTGGGAGATTCTTCACAACCTGCAAGCAAGCTTCCGAGCATTACGGTACTTGCACCTGCAGCGAGTGCTTTAACGATATCACCTGAATACTTGATACCACCGTCAGCAATAACGGGGATGTTATGTTTAGCAGCTGCACAAGCTACGTCATAAACAGCAGAAATCTGAGGAACACCGATACCTGCAACAACACGTGTTGTACAGATAGAACCGGGGCCGATACCAACTTTTACGCAGTCAGCACCTGCAGCGATGAGTTCTTCAGCAGCTTCAGCAGTAGCAATATTACCTGCGATAAGTGCGATTTCGGGGAATGCTTTCTTAACTTTCTTAACACATTCGATAATTCCACGGCTATGGCCATGTGCAGAGTCAAGTACCAAAACGTCAACCTGAGCTTCGATAAGTGAAGCTGCCCTTTCAAGAACGTCTTCGGTAACACCGATAGCCGCACCGCAGAGAAGTCTGCCTTTATTATCTCTTGCAGAATTGGGGTACTGAACTGCTTTTTCAATATCCTTGATTGTGATAAGACCTTTGAGGTTTCCTTCTTTATCAACGAGAGGAAGCTTTTCAATCTTATTTTTTCTGAGGATTTCCTGAGCTTCAGCAAGTGTTGTGCCAACGGGAGCTGTGATAAGGTTTTTCTTAGTCATAACCTCACCGATTTCAACGTTGAAGTCAGATAAAAATCTCAAGTCACGGTTTGTAAGAATACCAACGAGTTTGCCGTCTTCAACTACGGGCACACCGCTGATTTTATATTTTGCCATAAGCTCATTTGCTTCATAAACGTAGTTATGAGCACCGAGGAAGAAGGGATTTACAATTACACCATTCTCGGAACGTTTTACTTTGTCAACTTCTTCTGTCTGTTGTTCAATAGACATATTTTTGTGAATAATACCAATACCGCCTTCTCTTGCGATAGCAATAGCCATTTTGGATTCTGTTACAGTATCCATAGCTGCTGTGAGCACGGGGGTATTAAGATAAATATCCCTTGCAAGACGGGTTTTGAGTGTCACGTCGCTGGGTAAAACGTCACTCTTTGCAGGTATAAGCAAAACGTCATCGAAGGTAAGACCTTCTTTTGTAAATTTTTTCTCCGGGTTTGTGTTAAGCATACGGCACATCCTTTCAATATCTTTTGCTATTTTGTCTTTCCTGACAAAAGTTGCTTTTTTCTATTATACTATTTTTTTAGCTCGGTTTCAAGAAAATATTATTGCAAACATTTTTGAATTTTTTGTGTATTTTTTCCTAAAAAAGCTAAAGGTGTACTCGAGTGGAGTACACCTTTTCTTCTTTAAAGGACTATCTGTAGATTATCTCGCAAACAAAACTGTCTTTTTCACCGATAACACCCTTTATAGTAAGGGTTTCGCCGTCATTTACAAAGACTTGCATCTTATCGTCAAGCTTTGCTTCGTTTACAAAATTGATCTGATAGTAACGCACTTCCTTTTCCCTCAATTCAGGAGGAAGGGCATCTACTGCAAAATCCGCATAAAAGGCATTATAAACGTGACCGTTTCCGTCAATCTGAGAATATCTTATAACTCTTTCGTCTGCAAGTGTACCTTCTTTCATCTTAAGGCGGATGCAGTCGGGAGCAGAAGCTGTCTTCTCAGCTAAAACATTTTGTTCACCCTCAAACTCAGTGGGTTTTATAATCCTGTGGGTTTCGGGACTTACGAGAACCCATTCGGAATGAGCAGAACAAAGAAGATTTTCGTTTTCGTCAAAGATTTCAAAATCTCTTAAAAAACTCGCACCCCTTGTTCCTCTTTCCCAGGTCTGCACGTATATAACGTCATCAGCTTTCGGGATTTTTTCAAACGCAATACTCATTTTAGAAAGCAAGAATGCATATCCGTGTTCTAAAAGCCACTGATGTGTCATTCCGCTTTGCCCAAAACCTTCACCCGCAATTTCGGCAAAAATCTTGTTTATCGTCGAAAGCTTTGCATTTTTATTTACGTCACAGTCGTAAAAATAAAGTTTTTCCTTTTTGCGGTAAACTTTATCCATTATTTAATAACCTCTTTGCCGCCCATATAAGGTCTTAATGCAACGGGGATATTGATGCTTCCGTCAGCATTCATATTGTTTTCAAGGAAAGCAATGAGCATTCTGGGAGGAGCAACAACCGTATTGTTGAGTGTATGAGCAAAGTATTTACCTTCTTCGCCTCTTACTCTGATTTCAAGACGTCTTGCCTGAGCGTCACCAAGGTTGGAACAACTACCAACTTCGAAGTATTTTTTCTGTCTGGGAGACCATGCTTCTACGTCGATAGATTTTACTTTCAAGTCTGCAAGGTCACCGGAGCAGCATTCCAAAGTACGAACGGGAATATCAAGGCTTCTGAACAAGTCAACTGTGTTCTGCCAGAGTTTATCGAACCACATAGGGCTGTCTTCAGGCTTACAAACAACGATCATTTCCTGTTTTTCGAACTGATGAATTCTGTAAACGCCTCTTTCTTCCAAGCCGTGAGCACCTTTTTCTTTTCTGAAGCAGGGAGAATAGCTTGTAAGAGTCTGGGGGAGAGATTTTTCATCAAGAATTGTGTCGATGAATTTACCGATCATAGAGTGCTCACTTGTACCGATGAGGTAAAGGTCTTCGCCCTCAATCTTATACATCATAGCATCCATTTCAGCAAAGCTCATTACACCAGTTACAACGTTACTTCTGATCATAAAGGGAGGGATACAATAAGTAAAGCCTCTGTCGATCATAAAGTCACGGGCATAGGAAATTACTGCAGAGTGAAGTCTTGCGATATCACCCATAAGATAGTAAAAACCGTTACCTGCAACTTTTCTTGCACTGTCAAGGTCGATACCATTTAATTTTTCCATAATGTCTGTATGATAGGGAACTTCAAAATCGGGAACTACGGGTTCGCCATAACGTGTGATTTCAACGTTCTCGCTGTCATCTTTACCAATCGGAACGGAGGGGTCGATGATATTGGGAATAGTCATCATAATTTTTGTGATTTTTTCTTTAAGCTCCTGTTCCATAGCTTCAAGCTCTGCAAGACGGTCAGCCTGTTCGGAAACTTTTTTCTTCATTTCTTCAGCTTCGTCTTTTTTGCCCTGAGCCATAAGTCCACCAATCATTTTGGAGATTTTGTTTCTTTCGGCACGCAAGTCGGATGCTTCCTGCTGAGTTGCACGGCTTTTTGCGTCAAGCTCAATTACTTCGTCAACGAGAGGCAATTTAGCGTCCTGGAATTTCTTTTTGATGTTTTCTTTTACTACGTCAGGATTTGCTCTTAAAAATTTAATATCTAACATTTTTCTTACTCCCTTTATTTTGTTAATTTTTCAGCTAAAGCTGCTAAATCTTCTTTGTTATAAAATGCGATCTTCAAAACACCCGATTCACCGTTTGCCTGAATTTCAACTTTTCTTGCCATTTCTTCATTTAAGGCAATTTCCATCTCCTCAAAGAAGTGGTCACGTTTTTTAGGCTTCACAGGGGCGGGGGATATAACCTTTTCTTTATTTGCGGCATCTTTTTCAATAGCGCGTACCGAAAGGCCCTTAGAAACCGCTTCTTTTGCTTTTTCAACCATCAACTCTTCCGTGCCAAAAGCTAAGATTGCTTTTGCGTGTCCCATACTGAGTTGTCCGTTTAATACGTAATTCTGCACAGGTTTTGGAAGATTTAAAAGTCTTAATGAATTTGCAATTGCAGAACGGGATTTTCCGACTCTTTTTGCAACCTGATCCTGAGTAAGACCATAAGTTGCCATAAGCTCTTTATATCCTGCCGCTTCTTCGATGGGGTTTAAGTCCTCACGCTGTAAGTTTTCGATAAGCGCAAGTTCCATAACCTCGGTATCGGAAAGCTCTTTTACAACTACCGGAACTTCAGTGAGACCTATCATTCTTGAAGCACGCCAACGGCGTTCACCTGCAACAAGCTGATATCCGCCTTTGTCAAGCTTTCTTACCAAAAGAGGCTGAATAATACCGTGTTCTCTTATTGAATCAGCAAGTTCTGCCAAAGCATTTTCATCGAAAGTTTTTCTCGGCTGACCTTTGTTAGGCTCAATCTCGCTGAGTCTTACCGTCATTACGCCGTCTTTTCTTTCATCACTTGAATTATCAAAAAAGAGCGCATCAAGTCCTTTGCCAAGTCCTGATTTTTTTGCCATCTGCTTCACCCTTTCTTTCTGTTAGCTTTCAAAAACTCTTTTGCAACGTCGAAATATGCCTTTGAGCCTTTTGAGCCTTTATCGTAATAGATAACGGGTTGTCCGTAACTCGGCGCTTCGGAAAGACGCACGTTACGGGGTACCGTCGATTTATAAACCTTATCGGGGAAGTACTTTTTAACCTCTGCCACAACCTGATTTGTGAGATTAAGCCTTCCGTCAAACATCGTAAGCAAAACACCTTCTATCTCAATATCGGTATTGTAAGTGCGTTTTACCTGTCTTACAGTAGCCATAAGCTGTGAAAGTCCCTCAAGCGCAAAGTATTCGCACTGAATCGGGATAAGTACACTGTCAACGGCAGAAAGTGCATTGAGAGTGATAAGTCCGAGTGATGGGGGACAGTCGATAAGAATATAATCGTATTCGTCCCTTATCGGGGCAAGAGCTATCTTAAGACGGTAAATTCTTTCCGCCATCTCGATAAGTTCAACCTCGGCACCTGCAAGTTCAATGCTTGAAGGAATAACGTCAACACCTTTAAAGGCGGTTTTGACAATAATTTCTTTTGCCGCCGCCTGACCGATAAGCAAATCATACGAAGTTTTTTCGGTCTGTTTTTTATTAATTCCAAATCCACTGGTTGCATTTCCCTGAGGGTCCAAATCGATTAAAAGAACTTTTTTCTTTTCAGCACCAAGACAGGCGGTAAGGTTCACCGCAGAGGTTGTTTTACCTACGCCACCTTTCTGGTTTGCTATTGCAACAATTTTTCCCATAATGCTCCTTTTAATTCGGTTTTATCGAATTTACAACATAAAAATTCGGTTTTACCTTATTATATCACATATTTAAAAAAAATAAAAGAGTTTGTTTCACGTGGAACAAAAAAATAGAAGCGAAATTATTCCGCTTCTATTGTGAAATTTGCATAATAGGTTCTGCTTGCATAATCGCCGTCACCTTTAAAATCTGTGATAACTTTACCTATACGGTATTTCCCCGCCGTAAGAGGTTCGTAGTGCATTGAAAAATCCATATACCATTCGGTTGTCTGATTTTCGTTGATTTTTTGAGCAATCATTGTCCAGACAAGCTCATCACCACTTATGGTAGGCACAGGTTTCCATTCACCGTCTTCTTCGTATTCAAGTGTCCACGGGGTACCCGTCTGCAGTTCGCCTTTATAACTGCCACCCGATTGTTCACAAACCACCTTAACACCCGTAGGAGTAACGTCTTCAGCGTGCATTGCAATGCCCCAATCGTCTATTGTCGTAAGAACTATACTTGTAGCCCCATCTGCTCCACCAATTACAGCGCTATCCTTACCGCATCCCGTAAGGGCAAAAACTGTAATCAATAACAAGCAAAGAAACTTTTTCATAAAATCACCTCTTATTTACAGTATAAAAACCCGAAGAGAATATTTCTTCGGGTTTTTATGTCGTTATTGTTAACTTTTTGTGTTCTGAGGCTTTGTAGGAATACGGACTAAATATTCTATATAGTTTTCGCTTTCCTTTTTATGTGCTTCGGCATTTATCCCTGCACTTTTCATAACGTCGATAGCTTTATTTATAGTATTTATGAAAACTCTCACGTCTTTAACTATAAAGAGGCGTCTGCCCTCGGCAGGACGGAGTTTGGTAGCTCTTTCTATATAATCCTCGGCTTCACTGACGTTCATTCCTCTTTTGGCAATATGTTTTAAAACGTCAAGACGCAAGGTTTCGTCTTTTATCTTTAAAACCGCCCTCGCATGGCGTTCGGTAAGCTGATATTTTATAATTATCTCCTGTTCAACGTTGCTTAACATCAAAAGTCTCAATTTATTTGCAATAGTTGACTGTGCTTTGCCGAGTTTTGCTGCTGCCTCCTCCTGAGTAACGCCCCATTCGTTTATAAGGCTCCTTAAAGCGAGTGCTTCCTCAAAAAGTGTAAGATCCTTTCGCTGAATGTTTTCTAAAATCGCATAAACCGCCGACTGTCTTGAAGTCGCATCAAGAACTATTGCGGGAATTTCTTTAAGCTCTGCTTCCTTTGAAGCACGAAGACGGCGTTCACCCGAAATCAGCTCGTACACCTTGTTGTCAGTTTTCCTTACAGTAATCGGTTGTAAGACCCCATTCTCCTTGATGCTCTGTGCTAAACTCAGAAGTTCCTTTTTATCGAATTCCTGACGCGGTTGAGCGGGATTCGGAACTATCTTTTCTATCGGCAATAATATAACCTTCGTTTTCTTATTAAATCCTGGCATTTAAAAACCTCCCTTGTCGGTTACGCCTACATATAGGATACCACAGGGAGGTTTATTTTTCCAGAATTTTTCATCGCAATAAAAAAGGCTTTTCGACCTTATTTTGCTTTATTTAAAGGGGATTTTTTGATTTTTGCCGTTATTCTCGGGTATTTTGGGGGAGTAGGTCGATATTTTCTTATAATAACTATCGAGCGTTTGTTATCTCCGGGAAGCTCAAACTTCTTTACTTCCTCAATTTTACCGCCAAGTTCACTGATTGCATATTTTGCTTCTTCAAGTTCAGTTTCAATCTCAAAGCCTTTAAGTGCCGCAAAAACGCCGCCAACTTTCACAAAAGGCAGACAATATTCGGAAAGCTCTCTTAAATGAGCAACGGCTCTTGCAGTTGCAACGTCGTATTTCTCACGGTAATCCTTTTTTGCTCCTGCTTCCTCGGCTCTTGCATGGACACAATGTGCTTTGACACCGATACTTTTGCTGACTTCTTCCAAAAAAACTATTCTTTTGTTAAGACTATCAAGCAAAGTGAGATTTATATCACCTCGTAAAACGCAAACGGGCAGGGAAGGGAAGCCTGCGCCCGTGCCAACGTCAATAAGCTTTGCTTTTTCGGGGATTTCTGCCGCTTTGAGCAAAAGCAGACTGTCAACAAAATGTTTGATGACAATATCATCAGGCTCGGTAATCGCAGTAAGATTTATCTTTTCGTTCCATTCGACAAGTAATTCCGCATATCTGTCCAGACGGTCGGCGATATCTTCAGTATATTCAAGCTCAAAGCTTTCAAGATTTTCTTTTAAAAGTTCTTTTGAAATCAATTTATTCGCCTCCGTGTTGTTCAAGCCAGATAAGCAAAGTGGAAATATCCGCAGGGTTTACACCCGAAATGCGTGAAGCCTGACCAATATTTCTCGGCATTACCTTCTGCATTTTTTCTCTTGCTTCAAGTCTTAAGCCTTCAATCGTACTGTAATCCATATCATCAGGAAGAAGCTTTCTTTCAAGTCTTTTGATTTCTTTAACTTCCAGATTCTGCTTTTTGATGTATCCTTCATACTTTATCTGAATTTCCACCTGTTCTGCTACGTCATCGGGAAGTTCGGGACGCTCTTTATCGAAAGGCGCAAGTTCAAGATATCCCATCTGTGGCCTTCTTATAAGATCTGCAAGTTTAGTTCCTGTCGTCATCGGCGCTGTTCCACGTGAAACAAGTAACTCGTTAAGTGCTTCGGAAGGCGCAATATTTACCTTTTCAACTCTTTCTTTTTCAAGGCGGACTTTTTCCATCTTATCAAGGAATTTATTATATCTTTCCTCAGAAATAAGTCCTACTTCATAACCTATCGGAGTAAGTCTTTCATCGGCATTATCCTGACGGAGTAAAAGACGAAACTCACTTCGGGAAGTCATCATTCTGTACGGGTCGGAACAACCTTTGGTAACGAGGTCATCAATAAGCGTTCCGATATAGGAAGAGGAACGGGGGAGAACAATTTCTTCTTTGCCAAAAATAGCTCTGGTTGCATTTATCCCCGCAATAAGTCCCTGAGCCGCAGCTTCTTCATATCCTGAAGTTCCGTTAAACTGTCCTGCACCATAAAGACCCTTTATTGCTTTAAATTCAAGGGTGGGTTTTAAGTCCTGAGGGTCACAACAATCATATTCAATAGCATAAGCGTTTCTCATAACTTTTAAGTTCTCAAAACCTTTTATAGATCTCAAAAACTTCATCTGTACGTCTTCGGGCAGAGAAGAAGATATACCCTGAAGATACATTTCTTCGGTATCAAGCCCCATAGGCTCAACAAAAAGCTGATGTCTGGGCTTATCCGAAAAACGCACGATTTTATCTTCTATACTCGGACAGTATCTCGGTCCTATCGCATCAATTCTGCCACTGTAAATAGGGGAACGGTCGAGATTGTCAAGGATAATTCCGTGGGTTTCTTCGTTTGTGTAAGCAATATAGCAGTCAACGACGTTTTTTAGTTCACCCTCGTATACAAAGCTGAAGGGAACTATCTTTTCGTCGCCTGACTGTTTTTCTAAAACCTCATAGTTAATACTGTTTCTGTAAACACGGGGAGGTGTTCCCGTCTTGAAACGACGGAGTTTTATACCATTTTCTTCAAGACTCTGAGTAAGGCCTTTAGCAGCGGCAATTCCGTCGGGTCCGCTTTCATAAGAAACTTCTCCGACGTGAATCATACCGTTTAAATAAGTACCACTTGCAACGATACAAGCCTTTACTTTATATTCTGCACCAAGTCGTGTAATTACCTTTGTGATTTTTCCGTCTTCGGTTTCAATGGCAGTAATTTCCGCTTGTTTTAAATCAAGATTTGGCTCGTGTTCCAAAAGATTTTTCATAAAACTATGATATTTTCTTCTGTCTGTCTGAACACGCAAACTGTGTACCGCAGGTCCTTTACCGCGGTTTAACATTCTGCTTTGTAAAAATGTATTGTCTGCGGCAATACCCATAACACCACCGAGGGCATCAATTTCTCTTACGAGATGTCCCTTTGCCGTTCCTCCGATTGAAGGATTACAGGGAAGATTAGCAAGTGCGTCCAAAGACAGAGTAAATAAAACGGTCTTTGCACCGAGTCTTGCCGATGCAACTGCCGCTTCAATTCCTGCATGTCCTGCGCCTACTACCGCAACATCATATTCTCCCAAAGAATATGCCATTTTTAAAACTCCTTTACTATTTACCAACACAAAATTGTGAAAAGACTTCATTAACAACTGCATCGGTTACCTTTTCACCGGTAAGTTCCAAAAGTACCGAAATTGCAGTTTCAATATTGATTCCCACAGCATCCATTGTAAAGCCCATATCAATTGCATCGAGTGCTTCCGAAAGCCTTTTCTTTGCTTCGTTGACACAATGATACTGTCTTTCGTTTGCAAGCATTGCGGCAGACGGATTTATCTCGTTTAAACGTAAAAGTTCTGAAACCGCAGTATTAAGGGCATCTATACCTTCATTGTTTGCTGCAGAAATTTCTACAATATGTTTAAAATTATCATAAATATACTTTTTGTCTATTTTCTCTTCAAGGTCTGTTTTATTTATAACAGCAACAGACGGAGTGTTTTTTGTTTTCTCTATAATCAGTAAGTCCGTATCGTCAAGAGGGGAAGAAAAATCAAAAACGGGGAGTACAAGCTCGGCGTTTTCAAGGCGTTCGAGTGTTCTTTCAACACCTGCTTTTTCAACCACGTCATCTGTCTTTCTTACACCTGCGGTATCGGCAAGTCGCAAAATAACGTCACCGATATTAACAGCTTCCTCAACTACGTCACGGGTAGTACCTGGTATATCTGTTACAATACTTTTCTGGCATCCCGCAAGAAGATTCATAAGAGTAGATTTACCGACGTTAGGTCTGCCTGCGATTACAGTTTCAATGCCTTCCCTTATGATTTTACCACGGTCAAAGGTGTTAAGTAAAGAGTCAAGCTCTGAAAAACTGTTATTACAGATTTCTTTAATTTTTGCAATACCAATATCGTCAATATCTTCGTCGGGGTAATCAATAAAAGCTGCTATATTTGCAATAACAGACAAAAGATCATCCAAAACTGCCTTTATCTTCTTATAAAGCGCTCCTTTCAGCGCATTCTGAGCAGCTTTTAATCCTTTTTCACTTTCTGCATTAATAAGGTCAGTTACAGCTTCTGCCTGAGTAAGGGACATCTTTCCGTTTAAAAAAGCTCTTTTTGTAAATTCACCTGGTTCTGCAGGGTAAGCTCCCATATCAAAAACTGCGCGTAAAACCTTTTCTGTCACTAAAATTCCACCGTGGCAGGAAATTTCAACGACGTCCTCGCCCGTATAACTTTTTGGTGCACGGAAAACAAGCGCAACACCCTGGTCAAGTGTTCCGTTTTCGTCTTTAATATCACCGAAAAGAGCAGTATACCCTGGAATATCCGAAAGCTTTTTGCCTGAAACTGAGGAAAAAACTTTATCTGCAACCGAAATAGCTTCTTCACCCGAAATACGGATTACACTGATTCCTCCCGTTGCACGGGGAGTAGATATTGCCGCAATTGTTTTCTTCATACTTTCCTCCGTAAAAATAAACCCCCTGAATCGATGGAATCAGGAGGCTTTTAAATTACAATTCGATTTTAGAGTAAAGTTTTACGTTATCATCCAACGTAACTGATTCCACAGGCTTCTTCACTTCAGAAGTGCCTTCTTCTTTTTTGTAATTATCTCTTCTGTTGTAACGGTTATCATTTTTTGTACGGTAGTTTTTGCCTGAGGGCTTAATTACTACTTTACGGTTGGGTTCTTCGCCAGTTGATTTAGAGAAAACACCTTCAATATCAGTTACAACTGCGTGGATTATTCTTCTTTCATAGGGGTTCATAGGTTCAAGTGCTGCAGGTCTGCCTGTTTTGAGAACTCTCTTTGACATTCTTTCAGCAAGATTTTTAAGAGTTTCTTCGCGTTTTTCACGGTAGTTACCTGCATTGATTGTAAAACGTACATAATCACCGCCAAGACGGTTAGCAACGAGGCATACAAGATACTGCAAAGAATCGAGAGTTTCGCCTCTTTTACCAATAACAGTGCCGATTGCTTCGCCTTCAAGATTGATTCTGATTACGCGACCTTCTTCAACGTTGAAGGAAATTCCGATTCCTTCAATACCCATATTTGCAAAAACATCTTCAAGATATTTTTTAGCAACGTCCATTTTTTCTTTAAGTTCTCCATTAACTTCAACAGGAGCTGCTTTCTTTTCTTCTTTTACAACTTCTTTTTTCTCTGCTGCAGGTGCAGGTTTTACTTCTTCTTCACCTTCAACAGTTACTTTTACTTTGGCTTTCTGCTTAATGCTTCCAAAAAGGCCTTTTTTGGGAGTCTGTAAAACTTCTATAACACAGTCAATAGCGTCAACACCGAGCTCTTTACAAGCAATTTCGGTAGCTTCTTCTAAAGTATTTGCAGTTGCAATTGCTTCTCTTGCCATTTTTTTCCTCCTATATCAAATCTTTATCCGTAACTTCAACATATTCTTCGCCGTATTTTTCAGCGTCACGTTTTCTTGCTTCTGCAAGACGTCTGCGATTAAGTTCTTTTTCTGTCAAAGTCAATTTTTCTTCTTCGGGAGATAAAGTTTCTTTATTTTCTTTCATTTGTTTACGCTGAGCGCGTTCAGCTTTTTTCTGTTCAGCTTCCAACGCCATTTTTTCCTCGAATTCCTTCTTATAACGTTCGGGACTGTAGATTTTGTAAAGAATTACAGTCTGAACACCTGCGAGGATGTTGGAAAGAATCCAGTAAAATCCCATACCAACAGGGAAACTGAAACAAATCCATACGGAAAGTAAGGGCATTGTATACATCATCATTTTGAGGCTTCCGCCACCTGCCTGATTAGAAGCAGCAGGGTTCATCTTCATAGAAATCCATGAAGAAAGAAATGCAGTAATACCTGAAAGAATAGGAACAAGAATAAGCCAGTTAAGTCCGAAAGTAGGAACAACGCTCAAATCGAAACCGAAAAGACTAAAGTCAAAATTCAAAACCTGTTCAACGATACCGCTTTCGATGCCGCCTTCAATCAAAACGTCTTTGTAATTTGCAATATTTGTGATAATTGAGAGATCTTCTCTGCCTTTTGTGATTGTAACACCTGCATTGGTAAGAATTTCTGCCATTTTAGTAATGGTTTCAGTACCAATATGCAAAATGTGTTTTAATGGTCTGTAAATAACGTCAATAAGACCAAAGAGGATAACAAGAGGAAGAATCATAGGAAGACATCCGCTCATCGGATTATAACCGTGAGTCTGATAAAGCTTCATAAGCTCTTCGTTCTGTTTTTCCTTATTATTTTCGTATTTTTTCTGAATTTCCTGAACTTTAGGCTGGAAAACTGCCATTTTTGCCGTTGCCTTCTGCTGTTTTACAGAAAGAGGGAACATCAAAACTTTTACCAGAATGGTAAACAAAATTAAAACGACACCGTAGTTCTCAATAAGAGAATACATTGCCGACATTATCCAACCAAGAGGAGTAGATATGATACCCATAATTATTTTTTCCCTTCTTAGAAGTCAATGATAGGGATTACTTTTGGCTTTTAAAAAAAGAAAACTCTTCGGGAACATGATCAATTCCGCCTTTAAAAAGCGGATTGCACCTTAAAATTCTTTTTACTGAAAGATAAAAACCTTTTACTGCACCAAACTTCTCAATTGCCCTTTTAGAATATTCCGAACAACTGGGATAGTATCTGCAACAAGGTTTTTTCAGTTTTGAAATGTATTTCTGGTAAAAAGAAATAAGCCAAAGTAATATCTTTTTCATTTTTCCAATTCTTTTAAGCAGCCCTTAAGTGCAGCTGCCACCTGATACGATTTCGCAGTTAAAATTCTTTCTCTTGCGACAAGTACATAGTCGCAATTATCCGAGAGTTTCGAAAAAGCAGAAACAAAAGCCACTCTCAAAACTCTTCTTGCGCGGTTTCTCTGTACGGCGTTACCAACCTTTTTGGAAGTCGTTATACCATACCTGATACCCGCAGAACGATTCTTCACTTTATAACAGATAAAAAACGGGGTTACTTTACTTTTTCCTTGGTAATAAGCTCTTTTAAACTCCTTATTGAGTTTAAGCGTCGAAAATTTTTTATCGGTGTTCATTAAAATCCTACCATCAAAAGAAAAACAATTGGAACTGCGCGCTTTTCACGGGCAGTTCCTTTTTTAGCAAAATAGAAATTAGTGGCTGAGTCTTGCTCTGCCTTTTGCACGTCTTCTTGCCAACACTTTGCGGCCGTTTGCTGTGCTCATTCTTTTACGGAACCCGTGTACTTTTTTTCTCTGAAGTTTTTTGGGCTGATATGTTCTTTTCATTTTTATCCTCCTTTTTTGTAAAAAAGTTTGTCTTCGTTCTTTCTCAAATTTAAAAATAAATAAGATTTACAAAATACCAAAAGAAAAGCGAAAACCCTCAATATAGTAGTATAATGGATAAAAGCCTGAATTGTCAACTGTTTTTTTAAATTTTGGCAATTTTTATAACAAATATATAAGTTATCCCGTTATAATTGACATTAAACCATCAAAAAACGTCTTATTTTAAGCCTTATTTATTATTATATTATTAATGAAGAAAAATTTTCAACATTTCTATGTTGAAAACTTGAAATTTTATAAACTTTGTGCTATAATTGTTATATTATATTTTTTAACTTAATTTTTTATTTATAAAGAGAAAAAGAAAAGGGAAAGGAGAAAATTTATGCAGTCTTTTGCTGAAGTATTACAGCTTGTAAAAGAATATTTTCTTGAAAAAGTAAAAAACAATGAACTGACGGAAACTGCTTATAATTGTTGGATTAAAAATATAGAACCAATACGTCTTGAAAATAATAAGGCAGTACTTTTTGTTCCTCATCATTTTCACAGAGATATCTTAATGGAGCAGTACTATAAAAGAATTGAAGAAGCTTTTGAAGCAGTAATGGGATTCAAGCTTGAAATTGAAATTCTTACAGACAGTGATATAAAAGAGGCTCCTGTCAAAGAAGAAAAAGAAGAAACTACTCCCGTTTATGAACAAAAAACTCCCGAAAAAGAGAAAAAAGAAGAATTTCTTTCAGGAGATTATGAATATACCTTCGATAACTTTATTGTCGGAAGTAAAAATGAATTTGCATATACGGCATGTAAATCCGTAGCTATAAATCCAAATTCAAACGTTAAACCTTACAATCCGCTTTTTATATATGGTCCGAGCGGACTTGGTAAAACTCATCTTCTTATGGCTATTAAAAATGAGGTTAAAAGACAAAATCCAAACCTCAATATAGTTTACATAAGCAGTGAAACTTTTACAAACGACTTGGTTTACGCTTTAGGTAATAAAACTATCAAGGATTTCCATTTAAAATATCGTCACGCAGATTTCTTTTTGATTGACGATATCCAGTTCTTATCAGGTAAAGACCGTTCACAGGAAGAATTTTTCCATACCTTTAACGAGCTTTACAAAGAAGGAAAACAAATAGTAATTACCTCAGACCGTCCTCCAAAGGATATCAATATTCTTGAAGACAGACTTAAAAATCGTTTTGAATGGGGTCTTTTAGCTGATATTTCAACTCCCGACCTTGAAACGAGAATTGCTATTATCAAAAGAAAAGCTGAACTTTTACAGCTTGATATTCCTGATGACATTATTAATTTTATTGCAACAAAACTTAAAAATAACATCCGTCAGCTCGAAGGTGCTGTAAAGAAAATGAAAGTTTACAGACTTCTTACCGGATCAGAACCTAATTTAAGTGTTGCACAAAACGTTATTAATGAAATTCTTAATGATAATCAACCCCTGCCTATAACAATTGAAAAAATAATTGAAGAAGTTGGCAGAACTTATAACGTATCCCCTGAAGATATAAGATCAAACAAACGAAGCGGTCCTATTTCCTGGGCAAGACAAGTTGCTATTTATATCGTTCGTGAAATAACCCAGACCTCTATGAAACAGATAGGTCAGGAATTTGGCGGAAGAGACCATACAACTATAGTTTACACTCTTAATAAAATAGAAGAACAGATTCAAAAAAATCCTCATGATAAAGGAATTATAGAAGATCTTATTAAAAATATAAGAGATAAATAATTTTCCACATTTTTTTCTTTTCCTTTCAACATTTTTCAACTTTTTATTTTAATTAAAAATTTTTTCCACATTTTTCAAAGTATTATACAGAAAAACTTACAGATAATAAAAGGTTATAAATTAAGGAATAAAAGTATTTTTTAATCTTTTCAACTTTTTAGCACCCTCTACTATTACTACTATATTATTTTTATATTTTATTTATATAAAAAATTTTCGAGGAGGCATATTATGAAATTTATATGCGATAAATTAACACTTTGTGAAGCTGTAAATAACGTTTCACCTGCAGTATCAGGAAAATCTACAATGATGGCTCTGGAATGTGTACTGCTTAAATGTAAAGACAATAAACTTTCAGTAATCGGTTATAACCTTGAACTTGGTATTACAAAAGAAATAGAAGTTCAGTCTTTTGCT
Organism: Oscillospiraceae bacterium; assembly: GCA_045121595.1. Taxonomy (GTDB): domain Bacteria; phylum Bacillota; class Clostridia; order Oscillospirales; family Ruminococcaceae; genus Fumia. The sequence goes on from JBGVGI010000054.1 coordinate 36,834, forward strand.
GAAGGTGAAGTAATTTTAAATGCAAGACTTTTTGCTGATATTATCAACAAAATGCCTAACGTTGATCTTACTGTTACAACTGATGAAAAAATGCTCACTATTATTAAAGGTGGCGGAGCTCAGTTTACAATTTTAGGTATGAATGCAGAAGAATATCCTGAAATTCCCGTTATTTCCAAAGACCATGCTTTTTCAGTTGAAGGAAATGCTTTAAGAAGTATGATTTTCCAGACACTTTTTGCAGTTTCAGTTGATACTTCTACTCCCGTTTTAACAGGTACTTTGTTTGAAGTGAAAGATGGATATTTAAATCTTGTTTCTGTTGACGGATGCCGTCTTGCAGTAAGAAAAGAAAAAGTAAACTTTAATGAAGACGTTCGTTTTATCGTTCCTGGTAAAACTCTTTCTGAACTCTTAAAACTTACAGGTAAATATCTTACAGATGCAGAAGAAACTCCTATTATGATAAGTGTAGGAAGTAAACATATAGTATTTGAATGCAACGGTTATCACGTTATTTCAAGACTTCTTGACGGTGAATTTATTGATTATAACGCAGCTATTCCAAAAGAAGCAAAAACAACCATAATAGTTAATACAAGAGAATTTTTAGAAAGTATTAACCGAGCTTCAATTATTATAAACGATAAAGTTAAAAATCCTATAAAAGCAGTATTTGAAGATAATTTCGTTACTATTTCATGTGAAACTTCTATGGGTAAAGTAAGTGATTCTTTAACTCTTAATATGACAGGTGAAAAAGTAAAAATCGGATTTAACAACAAATATATGACAGATGCTTTAAAAGCAAGTGAACTTGATCAGGTTAAAATTGAAATTAACAGCGCATTTTCTCCTATTAAAATTACTCCTTTGGAAGGCGATAACTTTATTTTCCTCGTTATGCCTATGAGACTTAAAGATGAAAATTGAAGAAATTAAAATAAAAACCGAATTTATTAAACTTGATCAATTTTTAAAATTCTGCGGAATGGCAGAAACAGGCGGACATGCAAAAGAAATTGTTGCTGAAGGTGTAGTTTTTGTAAATGGTGAGCTCTGTTTACAAAGAGGAAAAAAATTACGTCCAGGTGACGAAGTTGTTGTTGATGATTATAAAATTCTTGTAAAATAAAAGGAGGATGTGCGTTTTATGAAAATCGAAAAACTTGAGATAAATGATTTTCGTAATATAAATTACGCACTTATTTCTCCTCATGAAAACGTTAATATAATCTATGGGCAAAATGCTCAGGGAAAAACTAATTTACTTGAATCAATTTATATTTTAAGTGGTAATAAAAGCTTTAAAGGTGCAAAAGAAGTCCAGATGATTAATTTTGATAAAGATTTTTTTAAAATTGATATGGACTTTTCCGATAAAGAGAGAATACAAAATATAAAATATGTTTCAGGTGAAAAAAGAAAAATAACTTTAAATAACGTTCCTTTAAAATCTCTTTCTGATCTTTCAGGTGAGTTTTACTGTGTTGTATTTAATCCTGATGATCTTGAAATAGTAAAGGGGAGTCCTTCTGAAAGAAGAACTTTCTTAGATAATGCCATAGCTCAGATAAAACCTGTATATGGTAAATATTTAAGACAATACGAGGATATTATTGAGCAGAGAAACGTTCTTTTAAAGGAAATAAGAAATAGAAATTATCCACCTGAAATGCTTGACGTATGGGATATACAACTTGCAAAGCTCGGTACGATAATTACTATTTTAAGAAATGATTATATTGATAAACTTAATCTTGTAAGTAAAAAAATATATTCGGGAATTTCAGAAGGTAAGGAAAAAATCGAAATAAAATACTGTTCTACAATTTATACTGATAGTAAAAAATGTAAAGTTTATTCCGATGAGTTAATTAGTGAATATCAAAAAAACCTCGAAGAATCAAGGGATGAAGACATACGACTTAAAATTACTACCAAAGGTATACATCGAGATGATTTTGATATAACAATAAATGATATTTCGGCAAAACAGTATGGTTCACAAGGTCAGCAGAGAAGTTGTGCAATAACTTTAAAGCTTTCCGAGGCATCAATTTTAAAAAATATTACGGGGGAAGATCCTGTAATTTTGCTTGATGACGTAATGAGTGAGCTTGACAGTAAAAGACAGAATTATATCTTGAATAAAGTAAAAAACTTTCAGGTTTTTATAACCTGCTGTGATATTTCAAATACACTTAAACTCAAAGAAGGAAAAGTTTTTCTTGTAGAAAACGGCACCTTTACTGAGAAAGAGGAAAGATAAAATGTATTTACACGTTGGAAATGACGTAGTAATACGTCATAAAGATATTATAGGAATTTTTGATCTTGAAAACACTTCGGTATCTAAATATACCAAGGAATATTTAAGGTCAAATGAAAAAGGAAGAAAGGTTATAACGGTGACTCAGGATATTCCAAAATCATTTGTTGTAACTATGGATGAAACAAAAAAGGAAAAAATTTATCTGTCTCTTTTGGCGCCACGAACACTCAAAAAACGCTGGGAAGAAATGGAATAAAAGAAAATGGAGGATATGGTTGTGAGTAATAAACCTCTTACAGAAAATTATGACGAAAGTCAAATTCAGGTCCTTGAAGGGCTTGAAGCGGTAAGAAAAAGACCCGGTATGTATATCGGTTCAACCGGACCGAGCGGATTGCACCACTTAGTTTACGAAATTGTGGATAATGCAATTGACGAAGCTTTGGCAGGATATTGTACCGAGATTACCGTTGATATTTTAGAAGGAAATATTATACGAGTTGTAGATAATGGTCGTGGTATTCCTGTTGGTATTCATCCAAAGGAAGGTATTTCGGCTGCTACAGTTGTATATACAATTCTCCATGCCGGTGGTAAATTCGGCGGTGGCGGATACAAAGTATCAGGCGGTTTGCACGGCGTAGGTGCGTCTGTTGTTAACGCTTTGAGTGAAAGTCTTGACCTTACTGTTTATAACGGCGAAAATATCTATTTCCAGCATTTTGAAAGAGGTAAATATACAGAGCAAATTAAAATTGTCGGCGATACCAGTAAAACAGGTACTGAGGTTGTATTTAAACCTGATGCTGAAATTTTTGAAACAACCGTATTTGAATATGAAATTTTGCAGACCAGACTTCGTGAACAGGCTTTTCTTAACGCAGGTATCAAAATTGTTTTGAGTGACTTAAGAGATAGCGAAAATCCCGTATCAGAAGAATTTTTCTATGAAGGCGGTATAAGAAGTTTCGTTGAGCATCTTAATAAAAATAAAGAAACCATTCACGATGAACCGATTTATTTCTATAAAGAAGAAAATGGTGCGGTGGCAGAGGTTGCTTTCCAGTATAATGACGGATATTACGAAAATATAAAATCTTTCGCAAACAATATCCATACCATTGATGGTGGTACTCATGAAACAGGTTTTAAAAATGCATTGACACGTGTATTCAATGATTACGGAAGACGTCATAAGATTTTAAAAGATAACGATGCAAATCTTACAGGTGACGACGTAAGAGAAGGTATTACGGCAATCGTCAGTGTTAAACTTACTAACTGTGAGTTTGAAGGTCAGACAAAGGGTAAACTCGGTAATACCGAAGCAAGACCTTTAGTTGACAGTCTTGTATTTGAAGGACTTAACACTTATTTTGAAGAAAATCCTGCAATTGCAAAAGCAATTTTTGATAAAACACTTTTGGCACAACGTGCAAGAGAAGCTGCAAGAAAAGCAAAAGAGTTAACCCGAAGAAAAGACTCTATGGATTCAATAGGACTTCCCGGTAAACTTGCTGATTGTACTTCCCGTGATAATACGATGACAGAGCTTTACATCGTCGAAGGTGACTCTGCGGGTGGTTCTGCAAAGAGCGGTCGTGACCGTTCTTTCCAGGCAATTTTATCTCTTTGGGGTAAAATGCTTAACGTTGAAAAGGCAAGACTTGACAAAGTTTACGGAAATGAAAAACTTATGCCTGTTGTTGCGGCTATTGGATGCGGAATCGGTGATGACATTGATATAACAAAAATCCGTTACGGAAAAGTTATTATTATGGCCGATGCCGACGTCGACGGATCTCATATCAGAACTTTGCTTTTAACTTTCTTCTTCCGTTATATGCGTCCTTTGATTGAACACGGACATATTTATTTCGCACAGCCTCCGCTTTATAAGATTTTCAGAGGTCAGAAGGTAAGATACGCTTTCTCCGACGAGGAAAGAGATGCATATATCCTTGAACTTTCCGGCGAAAACAATGCAAAAGTTGAAGTTCAGCGCTATAAAGGTCTTGGTGAGATGAACCCCGATCAGCTTTGGGAAACTACTATGGACCCCGCAAACAGAACACTTATCAAGGTTGAGCTTGATGATGCTATCAGAGCGGATGAAACTTTCTCAATGCTTATGGGTGACCAGGTTGAACCTCGTCGTGAGTTTATCGAAAAGAATGCGAAATTCGTTAAGAATCTCGACGTATAAGGAGAAAAGATATGTCAGAAAATAATGAAATTTTACAGACCGAAGAGGTTGAAAAAGAAAATATAGTGACATCTCAGGGCCTTGACGCCGAGCAGTATGACGTTGCAAAACCTTCCGTAGAAGGCGAAAAGGTTTATGAGGAAGACGGGCTTTCAGGTATTGAAATCAAATACGATTTAAAAGGTGACGATGTAAGAAAAGCTCTTAAAATTTTCCAGAAAAGAACGATTTATAAGAAAAATCTTATTTATACCATTGTACTTATTATTCTTTTTGCACTTTACATAAGACAGATGTTTAACGACCCTGCAAACAATATGGCAAAAATAATGGCACCTTTGTGTGTTGCTATTATCTGCTTTATCTGGTATACACCCAAAAAGCATATTAAAAAAATGGCAGAGGGTGCAGATTTAAGTACAGACATCTTTACAATTGAGATTTGTGAAGAAGGTATCTTGCTTAAAGAAGAAAAAGGTAAATTTCTGGTTTCTTACAATAAGCCTACAACAAAATGTATCGAGCTTGACACAGTGTTCGTTATTTTTGTAAGTGACAAGCAGATATTTGCAGTTCCAAAACGTTGTATTGAAGAAGAAAAAATAGAAAAAGTAAGAAATCTCTTAAAAAATGGTTTAAAAGAGAAATACGAAGTTATCATTCAGGAGGAAAAGTAAGTGGCACACGAGGCAAAAAATTTCGATGGTACCAAAATATTAACCGTCGATCTCGATAAAGAAATGCGAAAGTCCTACCTTGACTACTCAATGTCTGTTATCGTAGGACGTGCTCTCCCCGACGTCCGCGACGGTCTTAAACCCGTTCATCGACGTATTCTTTACACAATGTATGAAAATGGTCTTACCCCTGATAAGGCGTTCCGTAAATCTGTTGATACCGTAGGTTCGGTACTTGCTAAGTACCATCCTCATGGTGACGCAGCAGTTTACGATGCTATGGTAAGACTTGCTCAGGATTTCTCAATGAGATATCCTCTCATTAAAGGTCAGGGTAACTTCGGTAATATCGACGGTGACCCGCCTGCAGCTTACCGTTATACGGAAGCAAAAATGGCAAAAATGGCAGTACATATGCTTACAGACATCGAAAAGGAAACAGTTGACTGGCAGCCTAACTTCGATGACCGTATTCCTGAACCTACAGTTCTTACCTCCCGTTTCCCGAACCTTTTGGTGAACGGTTCTACCGGTATTGCCGTAGGTATGGCTACAAATATTCCTCCTCATAACCTAAATGAGGTTGTCGATGCAATTTTAGCACTTATTAAAAATCCCGAGCTCACCTTTGAAGAACTTATGGAGCACATTAAAGGTCCCGACTTCCCCACAGGCGGTATTATTATGGGAAGAAGCGGTATCCGTGCTGCATATTCTACAGGACGAGGTAAAATTACTCTTCGTGCAAAAGCAGAAATCGAAGAAGACAACAAAGGTAAGAGCAGTATCGTAATTACCGAAATTCCCTATATGATTAACAAAACCCGTATCGTTGAGGGAATTGCAGAGCTTGTTAAGAATAAACGTATTGATGGCATTTCTTATATCCGTGATGAGTCCGACCGTGAAGGTATGCGCCTTGTTCTGGAACTTAAACGTGATGCTATTCCTCAGGTTGTATTAAATCAGCTTTATAAGTACAGTTCTTTGCAGGAAACAGTCGGCGTTATTATGCTTGCACTCGTTGACAATCAGCCGAAAATCCTTACTTTGAAGGAAATGCTTACACATTACATTGACTTCCAGGGTCAGGTTATTACAAGAAGAACTCAGTACGACCTCAAAAAAGCTCAGGAAAGAGCACATATTTTAGAAGGTTTGAAGGTTGCACTTGACTTTATTGACGAAGTTATTGCAATTTTGAGAAATTCCAAAACTATTCCCGAAGGTAAACAGGCGCTCATTGACCGCTTTGAACTTTCTGATGCACAGGCAACCGCTATCGTTGCTATGCGTTTGGGACAGCTCACAGGTCTTGAACGTTCAAAAATTGAGGAAGATCTGGAAGAATTAAATTCTAAAATCAAAGAATACGAAACTATCCTCAGTGATTACAAATACGTTTTGGAAATTCTTGAAAAAGAACTTACTGAAATCCGTGATAAATTTGGTGATGAACGCCGTACGGAAATTCAGGCTGTCAGCGGTGACGTTGATATTGAAGACCTCATTCCCGAGGAAGACTGTGTTATCACTCTTACTCATTTCGGTTACGTTAAACGTCAGCCCAGTGATGTATATAAGATTCAGAAGCGTGGCGGACGCGGTGTTTCTGGTATGAAGCAACGTGACGAGGACTTTGTCGAAGAACTCTTTATCGCATCAAGCCACGATAACATTCTTTTCCTTACAAATAAAGGAAGAATGTTTAAACTTAAATGTTACGAAATTCCTGAGGGAAGCCGTACTTCAAGGGGTATGAATATCGTAAACCTTCTGGCACTTGCTCCTGAAGAAAAGGTAACTTCTCTCCTTAAAATCAAGGATTTCGACCCTGACCATTACGTTGTTATGGTTACAAAAGAGGGTATCATCAAGAGAACACCTCTCGATTCATATAAGAATATCCGCAGAAGCGGTCTTATCGCTATCGGTCTTAAAGAAGAAGACGAGCTTTCATGGGTAGAACTTACAGATGGTAATGCAGAGCTTTTGGTTGCTACCAGAAATGGTATGGCAATCAGGTTCAGTGAAAACGACGTAAGACCTATGTCACGTATTGCGTCAGGCGTTAAGGCTATTCGCCTTAAAGAAGATGACAGAGTAGTCGGAATGGCTCAGCTTGCCGACGGAATGACGGTTATGACAGTTACCGATAACGGTCAGGGAAGAAGAACTCCCGCTGAGGATTATCCTCTCCAGAGCCGTCACGGTAAAGGTAAGATTAACTACAAGGTTAACGACGTAAAAGGTCATGTCTGCGGTGTTAAGGTTGTAAGTGATGAAGATGACCTCATTTTGATTTCAAATGAAGGCATTATCATCAGAATTGCCGTTAAAGACGTTAACACAATGTCAAGATACGCTTCGGGTGTAAGAGTAATGCGTCTGGGTGAAAACGACAGTGTTGTTACTTTTGCAAGAGCGGAACACGTTGAAGAGGAAGAACTTCCCGAGGGTGAAGCTGAAGAAACAACTGAAGCAGTAACCGAAGAATAAATATAAAAGCTGACGGATTTCCGTCAGCTTTTGTTTTAAATTAAAAATCCCCTTAATATACTGTTTTAAAGGGGGATTTTTATGAATAAAGAAACAAAACGAAAAATATTGACCTGCATTATAGGAACGGTTTTTACCTTGAGCTTTTGCTTTCTGTTTGAAGGCAAATCGGTAATGACCCAGACAAAACCTGAAAACGCGGTGTTTTTACCCGTTATAACCTATAAAAATATATCGGCAAAGGAAAACGGATACACCGTCACAAGAGAGCAATTTGAAAAAGACCTTGCTTTTCTTAAAGAAAAAGGGTATAATTCTGTTGTGGCAAGAGATCTTGTTAGCTTTACAATGGGACTGTCTGAGCTTCCCGAAAACCCCGTTTTAATAACTTTTGACGGGGGATACCGTAGTTTTCTTACCGAAGCTTTTCCGATTTTGGAAAAATACAATACAAAAGCAGTTGTAAGTATCGTCGGGGAATATACCGATATTTTTTCAAAAGACGTTCCAAAAGAAGATAAGAACGTAAGACTTTGCTGGGAAGAGGTAAAATATCTTCATTATTCACCGTTTGTGGAGATAGGAAACAACAGTTATTCCTTTTATGACGAGAACAAAAATCCAACAAAAACACAAATTAAGGAAGACGTTTTAAGGCTACAACAACTTCTGGCAGAAAATATTTATAATATTTCGCTTGTCTTTTCCTATCCTCACGGATTTTATTCGAAAGAAACTGAAAAGGTTATAAATGAACTCGGTTTTAAGGTAACGCTTCTGGAAACTGAGGGTAAAAATTATATCACAAAGGATAAAAGAAGCCTTTTTAACTTAAAAAGATATGAAAGAAAAGCTTCCGACAATACAGCGGAGTTTTTTGAAAAAATAATGTAAAGGGAGAAAAAAGTGGAGAATTTAAGCAACATTTCTACCATTAAAGAAATATGTGAAAAGTTCGGATTTTCGTTTTCAAAATCGTTAGGGCAAAATTTTCTGATTAACCCTTCGGTTTGTCCGAGAATTGCCGAAATGGGCGGTGCTTCCCCTGAAACCGGTGTGATTGAAATAGGCACCGGTTTTGGTGTGCTTACTCACGAACTTGCAAAAAGAGCTAAAAAAGTGGTGGCAATCGAGCTTGATACCAGACTTTTACCTGTTCTGGATTACACTTTATCTGAACATAAAAACGTCAAAATTATAAACGAAGACGTTTTGAAAGTTGACCTTAAAAAGCTTATGGAAGACGAGTTTGAGGGTATGGATGTATATGTCTGCGCTAATCTTCCATACTATATTACGTCACCCGTTATTATGAAGCTTTTGGAGGAAAAACTCAGGATTAAGGCTATTACCGTTATGGTTCAGAAGGAGGCGGCAGTGCGCCTGTGTGCGAAGCTTCCGTCAAGAGATTGCGGTGCGGTTACCGTTGCGGTCCGTTATTACAGTGAGCCTAAAACTCTTTTCCCCGTAAGTCGCGGAAGCTTTATGCCTGCACCCAACGTTGACTCTGCAGTAATAAGACTTGACGTTAAAGAAAACAATAATTTATCAGAAATTGAGGAGAAAAAACTTTTTTCTGTGGTTAAAGGTGCTTTTTCACAAAGAAGAAAAACGCTTCTCAATACACTTTCTTCACATTTTAAAATTTCCAAGGACGAGGTGTTAAACGCCGTAAAATCGGCTAATTTAAAGGAAACGGCAAGAGCAGAAGAGCTGAAATTAGAGGATTTTTTGGCACTTTCAAGATTTTTTTAAAACTTTTTTAAAAAAACAGTTGACAAATCAAAAAACCTGTGGTAAAATATAATCCGTTCCTATGAGGAAAGACAAACGTAGATGGCGGTATAGCTCAGCTGGCTAGAGCATTCGGTTCATACCCGAAAGGTCGTGGGTTCAAGTCCAACTGCCGCTACCATAATGGCCCGTTGGTCAAGCGGTTAAGACACCGCCCTTTCACGGCGGTATCACGAGTTCGATTCTCGTACGGGTCACCAAGAAAAAAGACATCCATCCGATGTCTTTTTTCAGTTATATTTATTCCTTGCGGAACAAGTGATATTTACTTTGTAAGTTATATTGCCTTTTGGCCAGTGGTATTCGTCTGCGACGAGTTTAAGGAACAAATATAATATCACTCCAACGGAGTTGGAATATCACAAATCAATTGAATTCACTAAATTAGATTTCATACAGGAAATAATTCATTTTCCCTCAACACAGCGAAGAAAAACAATGAATAAACGCACTTGGCATATGCCGAGTGCTTTTTTGTTTTTTCTATTGTTAAAACGTGCTTCAAATGTTATAATGTTAAAAAAGGGGGATTTAATATGACAGAAGACGTAAGAGTGAGGAATTTGACGGTTCCGAAAGGTAAGGTTGACGTAGTGCTTGATACAGATGCTTTTTGTGAAGTTGACGATCAGTTTGCGATAGCATATCTTTTAAGCCATAAAGAAAAGCTTAATAAAAAAGCAATTTATGCTGCTCCTTTTTCAAGTCAGTATATTGACACAGTCGAAGAAGGCGTTGAAAAAAGTTATCTTGAGATTTTAAATATTTTAAATCTCACGGGAGAAAAAGCAGACGTTTTCAGGGGTTCAAAGAGTTACCTTCCCGACGAAGAAACTCCCGTTATTTCCGATGCGGCAAACGACCTTGCAAAAAGGGCAGAGGAGTATTCTCCCGAAAATCCGCTTTACATAATAGGAATCGGTGCGATTACAAACGTTGCTTCTGCGATTTTAATGAATCCGAACGTTGCAGAAAACTGCGTCTTAGTATGGCTTGGCGGTAATGCACATACTCACCGTGATAATTTTGAATATAATATGCTTCAGGACGTTGCAGCGGCGAGAGTTGTGTACAAAAGCGAAATCCCCATCGTTCAGCTTCCTTGTGAAGGTGTTGTAAGTGCGTTTACTTTGTCAAGGCCTGAGCTTGAAGCATGGTTTTTTGGCAAAAATGAGCTTACAAATTATCTTACACAGATTGTAATTGAAAAGATGGAAAAGGAATCAAAGACTCCTTATTGGGCAAAAACCATCTGGGACGTTACGGCAGTTGCCTGGCTTTTAAATGATGACGACAGATTTATGTCTTCAAGAATAGTAACTGCACCACTTCCCGCATACGACGACAGATATTCCTTAAATCCCGACGGAAAGCTTATAAGATACGTCTATGAAATCAAAAAAGACAACCTGCTTACCGATTTGATAGAAAAACTAACAAAATGACAAATTGAAAAGTTGACATAAAAATCCGTAGACAGTACAATATTATCAAAGGAGATGACGGTATGAATGACGTAATGAAAACAACTCCTGCCGTGTTCGTGGTGGGTAATGAATATCAGATTATGGTGCCCGTTAAAGCAGAGAGCCTTATGTGGGTGGAAGTAGGAGATGAAAAATTCTACGATGAGTCAAACGGCGTACTTCGTTCCAAAACAGAGGTGCACAGAATGACAGTTCCCGCAGAAGTTTTAGACAAAGCGGGAAAATATACTGTTTGCTACCGTAAAATTATCGAAAGAAAAGCGTATTTTACAGAATCTGAGGACGAGGTTCAGGTTGAATTTGATTTTTACCCTGTAAAAGGCGGTAAAACTGTTGCTTATCAGATTGCAGACGCTCACGATACAACCGATACTCCGATTGCGGCTTATAAAAAGTTTGAAGAGGTTTACGGAAAACCCGATATATTCATCTTAAATGGAGACACTCCCAAAGACAGTGGTAAAATAGAAAGTCTTGACACGATATACGTACTTGCAGAAGCGGTTACAAAAGGAAACATTCCCGTTGTTTTCACAAGAGGTAACCACGATATGCGTGGGGCATACGCTGAAAAGATTGCCGACTGTACTCCTTCTGAAAACGGAAGATGTTATTTTACCTTTAAAACAGGTGATATTTTCGGAATTATCCTTGACTGTGGTGAGGATAAAGAGGACAGTCGTCCCGGTTATGGCCATACTATTTGTTGTCATGATTTCAGAGTACGCGAAACAAAATATCTTGAAGAAATCCTTGAAATTAAAAGACCAGAGTATAACGCAGAGGACGTAAAACATAAAATCGTTTTTTGTCACGTTCCGATTACCAAGAAAAGAGAAGAGCCTTTTGATATAGAGGAAGATATCTATTCTTACTGGGCTAAAATCCTGAAAGAAAAATTTGAGCCTGAAGCAATGCTTTGCGGACATACTCATAAGTATGAAATTTTTTATCCGGGTGATGAAACTGACGTTTTCGGTCATCCGTGTCCTATCGTTACAGGTTCAAAGGTTAAGTTTGACGAAAATATTTATGCTGAATATTACGGTGGCGCAGGTTTTATCTTTGAAGACGGCAAAATCACTGTAATTTTCAATGACGGCAAAGAAATTCTCGAAGAAAAGGTGTTATAGTATGAACGACGTTTTAAAAACTGCTCCTGCAGTGTTTGCAATAGCTGATGAATACCAGATAATGGTGCCCGTTAAAGCTGAAACTCTGATGTGGGTTAAGGTTGGTGACAGAAAGTTTTATGACCATTCAAACGGTATTATCCGCTCAAAAACTGCGGTGCACCGAATGAGAGTACCTGCAAAGCTTTTGGATGAAGCTAAAAAATATACGCTCGGTTACCGAAAAATTATCGAAAGAAAACCTTATTTTTCCGAAACCGAGGACGTTTGCGAAATCGAATTTGATTTTTACCCCGTAAAGGGCGGAAGAACTCTTGCTTATCAGATAGCCGATGCACATAACACGGTGGATACACCTGTTGCGGCTGCAAAGTTTTTTGAAGAAAAGTACGGAAAAATCGACCTTTTTATATTAAATGGTGATATTCCGATTGACAGTGGAAAAATCGAAAACTTTGATACTATTTACGAGCTTATCGGTGCCGTTACAAAAGGGGAGGTTCCTACTGTTTTTGCAAGAGGAAACCACGATACCCGCGGTGTTTGTGCAGAAAGCATTGCAGAATATACGCCTTCTGAAAAAGGAAACTGTTACTTTACTTTCAAAGTGGGTGACATTTTTGGTATCGTGCTTGACTGCGGTGAGGACAAAGACGACTCCCATCCCGAATACGGATATACCGTATGTTGTCACGAGTTCAGACGGGAGGAAACCGATTTCCTTGAAAAAGTTCTTGAGGAAAAGGCTTCACAGTATAATTCCGATGAAATAAAGCATAAAATTGTTGTAAATCACGTGCCGATTACCGAAAAGCGCCCCGACCCGTTTGATATTGAGGAAGAACTGTATCAGTACTGGAGTAAGATTTTAAAAGAAAAATTTGAGCCTGAAGTTATGCTTTGCGGTCATACTCACGAGCTTGATATTTACTATCCCGGTGATGAGAAAGACGTTTTCGGCCATCCGTGTCCTATCGTTACAGGTTCAAAAGTTGTTTTTGATGAAAAAATCTATGCAAAATACTATGCAGGTACAGGTTTTATCTTTGAAAACGGCAAGGTAACGGTAATCTTTAACGACAGCGAAAAAGTTTTAGAAGAACGTGTTTTATAAAAATAATAAAAACCCCGAATTTTTTCGGGGTTTTCTTGCTATTATAAGATAAAAGTTGTATAATAAATATAATCATTTACATATCTATTGTATCGGGAGAAATATAATGAGTAAATTTGAACTTTTCAGAAAAGAATATCCTGAGTTTATTTATCACGGATTTTCGACCTCTTGTGAGGTGGATAAGATAAAAGTTAAATATCATTTTGAGATTAAAGGACTGTCTGAATTTTGCCCCGAATGGACTTTTCCTAACGGAAAAAATCTTTCGGTTGATGATAAGACGGTCAGAAATCTTATATTCTCAATCGGTATGGTGGAGCTTGTAAGCTACTGGAAAATTACCTGTTCACCGCTTGTAACAGTGAAATGTGGAAAACTCAAATCTTCACAGGTAAACTGGTGGAAAAAACAGTATTTTTACGGGCTTGGAGAGTTTTTCTACCGAAATGAAATTGAAACCGATTTCGATTCATTTATGAATATCGTTTCAGAAGGTGAGGAGTATTTACCGCTTGATGAAAAGGTCTCTCTTGAAGGGAATCTTATTTCTATCGGTGGCGGTAAGGATTCAATCGTTACGACTGAGCTTTTAAAGGGCGAAGAAAACAGTTTTTATATGATTAACCCGAGAGGAGCTATGGTAAAAACCGTTGAGGTGGCAGGATATAGCGAAAAAGATATCCTTGCGACCAGCAGAACTCTCGATAAAAATATGATTGAACTCAATAAAAAAGGCTTTTTAAATGGCCATACGCCTTTTTCTGCACTCGTTGCTTTTTCTTCGGTGCTTACTGCCTTTTTAAACGGCAGAAAATACGTGGTTTTGTCCAATGAATCAAGTGCTAACGAAAGCACCGTTTCAGGTACCGACGTAAATCATCAGTATTCAAAGAGTTTTCAGTTTGAAAAGGACTTTTTTGATTACGAAAAAGAGTTTATAGGTAGTGGCGTTTATTATTTTAGTTTTCTAAGACCCTGGAGTGAATTCCAGATTGCAGAATATTTTGCAAAAAATAAAGCGTATCTTCCCGTTTTTAAGAGCTGTAACGCGGGAAGTAAGCAGGATATCTGGTGCGCTGACTGCTCAAAATGTTTATTTGTGGCGTTTATTCTTTCGCCTTTCCTCACGCTTTCGGAGATTGAAAAGATTTTTGATAAAAATCTTTTTGAGGAAGAAAAAATGCTTGATACAATGTATCAGCTTATCGGTATAAGCGAGGAAAAACCCTTTGAATGTGTCGGTAGCCGTGACGAGATAAATACGGCTTTATGTATAGCGGTGGAGAAAAACAAAGAGAATTTGCCGTATCTGCTCAGGGAGTACGTAAAAACCGACCTTTATAAGATTTATAAAGATCGTGAGAACCCCTATAAAAGTTATTATAACAAGGAAAACCAGCTTCCCGCATATTTTGAAAAAATTATAAAAAATGCTTTTAACGGAGAGAAAAAATAATGCTTGATAAAATTTATGAAAAGCTTAACGGCAAAAAAGTTTTACTTTTAGGTTTTGGCAGAGAAGGAAAGGCAACCTACCGCCTTATCAGAAGGAAACTTGATATGCCACTCACCATTGCCGATAAAAACCCCGTTGATATGAGAGAGCTTACAGGTGTTACTGTAATTTCGGGTGAAGATTATCAGAAAACCTTAAAGGATTATGACGTTATTATCAAAAGTCCGGGTATAGTTTTAGAGGATAAGTCCCCTGAAATACTCGAGAAAGTGACGTCACAGACAGAACTTTTTATCTCTGTTTTCAGAAATCAGGTAGTGGGAATTACGGGCACTAAGGGCAAAAGTACTACTACAACGCTTATATATCATATTATAAAATCTGTTCACGAAAATACGCTCCTTATGGGAAATATCGGCATTCCCGCATTTGATCAGGCAGATAAAATCAACGAAGATACTGTGATAGTTTACGAGCTTTCCTGTCATCAGCTTGAGTATATAAACGTCTCTCCGAAGGTTTCGGTATTTTTAAATCTTTTTGAGGAGCATCTTGACCATTACGGAACTTTTGAAAACTATAAAAAAGCAAAAGAAAATATTGCAAAATATCAAAGTGAAGAAGACGTACTCATCTGCAACGAGCTTAATATTCCCGAGGGTGTTAAGAGTAATCTTATAAAGGCTTCTTTTGACGGGGTTTCCGACGTTTACGCAAAGGATAATTCAGTCTTCTTAAAAGGTGAGGAGCTTGAAATCCCCGTAGACGAGATTAAACTTAAAGGCAGACACAACCTTTATAACATCGCGGTTGCTTTTGCAGTTTGTTCTGAGATGGGTGTTTCAAAAGAAGATTTTATCAAAGCGCTCAAAAGCTATGAAACCTTGCCTCACAGACTGCAGAATATCGGCACTTTTAATGGTATAACTTTTTATAACGATTCGATTTCTACTATTGGTGAAACGGCAATTCAGGCTATAAAAAGCCTGAAAAAGGTGGGAACCTTGCTTCTTGGGGGAATGGACAGAGGCGTTGATTATACCCTTTTAGCGGATTTTCTCATTGATGCCGACGTTAAGAATATCGTTTTGATGCCTGATACTTCAAAAAGGCTCTTTAAGCTTTTTGAAGAAAGAAAAATAAATAAGAATATAGTGTTTGCAAAAGACCTGGAAGAAGCGGTAAAAATATCTAAGGAAATTACAAATAAAGGTGAGATTTGTCTTTTGTCACCTGCTGCTGCAAGTTACGGCTTTTTCAGGGATTTTGAAGAACGCGGTGAATACTTTGTAAAATATGTAAAAGAGTCGTGATTACGGCTCTTTTATTTTCCTATACTAAACTTGACAAAATCGCAAAAAAACAGTAAAATATAAGGGTCTATGAGTTCGGATTAAAGAGAAAGAAAAAGTCGATTTGTAAAATATCAATACTGTGCGGAATTTGGGTGTTGATTTTGTCGTATTTTTTCTTCTCAAAACTACATAATTAAACGGAAACCTGAAAGCTTTTTAGCTTTTGGGTTTGGGTGTTTTGCAAAAATTATCCCTTTTCCGTTTTGTGAGAAAGGAAGGTAACAATTTGGCAAATTATAAACCTAAAAACAAAAAAGAAAACAATCAGAACACAGAAAAAAATAAAAAACCTATTTCACCGAGAAAAAGCAACAAGACCGATATGAACAAAGCAAAAACTCAGTCTAAAAAACCACAGAAAAAAGCACCTCCCAGAAAACCCAAAAAACCTTTGAAGATTATGCCGCTTGGCGGTTTGCATGAAATCGGAAAAAATATGACCGCTTACGAATACGGTAACGATATTGTAATCGTTGACTGCGGTATGGCATTCCCCGATGCCGATATGCTCGGGGTTGACAGCGTTATTCCTGATTTCACCTATCTGGAGAAAAACGCAGAAAAAATACGCGGAGTATTAATCACTCACGGACACGAAGACCATATCGGCTCACTCCCGTATTTCCTTAAAAAGATAAATGTGCCGATTTACGGCGGTAGACTTGCTTTGGGCCTTTTGGAAGGAAAACTCAAAGAACACGGACTTTTAAACAAGGCAAACTTAAATCCTGTAAAACCAGGTGCAACGGTGAAGCTTGGTTGTATGACGGCGGAGTTTATTCACGTTAACCATTCTATTCCCGATGCAATGGCAATAGCTCTTTTCACCCCTGTAGGTGTAGTTGTACAGACGGGTGACTTCAAGGTTGATTACACGCCTATTGAAGGTGGGGTTATCGACCTTGCAAGATTTGCAGAGCTTGGTAAAAAAGGCGTACTTTGTCTCCTTTCCGATTCAACCAATGCTGAACGTCCAGGTTTTACCGAGAGTGAAAAGAACGTAGGCGTTGCGTTTGAAAACCTTTTCCACCGTGCTGAAAATAAGCGAATTATCATTGCTACATTTGCTTCTAATATTCACAGAATTCAGCAGATTATTGACAATGCCGAAAAGACGGGAAGAAAAGTAGCGGTTTCGGGCAGAAGTATGGAAAATGCCGTGCAGAAAGCTATTGAGCTCGGATATCTCAAGGCTCCCAAAGATATTCTTATTGATATCGACAGTATGGGCCGTTACCCCGGTAACAAGCTTGTACTTGTAACAACGGGAAGCCAGGGCGAACCGATGTCGGCACTTTCGAGAATGGCAATCGGTGACCATAAAAAAGTTTCGGTTACGGCAGAGGATTTTATTATTATTTCTGCAAATCCGATTCCGGGTAATGAAAAACACGTTACCAAGGTTATAAACGATCTTATGAAGCTTGGTGCCGAGGTTGTTTATAAATCCATGTACGACGTGCACGTTTCAGGACATGCTTGTCAGGCTGAACTTAAAATGATGCTTTCTATCGTTAAGCCTAAATATTTTATACCGGTACACGGTGAGTATAAGCACTTAAAACAGCATATGGACTTAGCTCTTGAAATCGGAATGACTCCCGACAGGGTACTGATAAGTGATTTGGGTCAGGTAATTGAAGTAAACGAAGACAATATGAAAGTAAACGGCACTGTCGAAGCGGGTCACATTTACGTTGACGGCTACGGCGTCGGTGACGTAGGTTCTATCGTTTTGCGTGACAGAAAACATCTTTCCGAAGACGGACTTATCGTTGTAGTTGTTACGATAGAGAGAGAATCAGGTCTTGTAGTTGCAGGTCCCGACATTGTGTCGCGCGGATTTGTTTACGTGCGTGAGTCCGAAGAGCTTATCGAGGAATCACGTCAGGTTGTAAGAGCGGCTATGGATAGCTGTCAGCAACGCAATTTAAGAGAATGGAGCGCGCTTAAAATTGCGATGAAAGATCAGCTTTCCTCCTATATTTATAAAAAGACTAAACGAAATCCCATGATTTTGCCTATAATTATGGAAATCTAACTTTTGAAAGCAGGAATGTTTATGAAAAACAAAAAAGACATTGGAATAAAGGGAAGCCTTATTTTCCTGACAATAATTCCTTTTTTACTTGTTATACCTATGTGGAAGATAAATCGCATTTTGTTTTTTGTGGCACTTTCTGCCATACTTATAGCGGATATAATAATTTTTGTTAAGTTCAATACCATTTATCAGAAAATTTATAAGCTTATTGCAGGTGTTGTAAAGAAAATTGATACAAATCAAGGTGGCAATCTTCATAATTTTCCGATTCCCGTTATCGTTGTGACGGAAAACAGAGAGATAGTATGGTATAGCCCTTCTTTCGCTGAAAGAGTTTACACGGGCGGTGAGCTTTATGGCGTTGAAATTGACGTTATCACCGAAGAAGAGCTTATAAGCTTTTGCGGAAAAGACGGAAAAATCATTTCCTTTAACGGTTCATACTATAAAGTTATGGGAGATGAAAAGGAAGAAAACGGCGTAAAACTTTACACTCTTTATTTCCTCGACGTTACGGGTATCCAGAAAGATTCGATAGGTTATTATAAAACAAGACCTTCCGTTATGCTCATAATGCTTGATAATTACGGTGAAATTATGCAGCAGGCAAAGGAAAGTGAAAAGTCACGAATCTTAGGGGAAATCGATAAGACTTTAGAAGAATTTATCGGTACTAAAACAAGCAGTTTTATAAAACGTTACGACGGGGACAAATTCCTTGTTGTTATTGAAGAGCAGCATCTTGAAAACGCTATTAAAGCAAGGTTTGAAATCCTTGATAAGGTACGTACCATTCAGACGGCGGGAAATCTTCCCGTTACTTTGTCCATTGGTATCGGCAGAGGAGAAAGCACACTTGCACAGAGTGAGGTTTCTGCCCGTCAGGCGCTTGATATGGCGCTCGGCCGTGGTGGTGACCAGGCAGTTGTTAAAAACAAAACTCTTTACGAGTTTTACGGCGGTGTTTCAAAAGGCGTTGAAAAACGTACCAAGGTTAAAACTCGTATGGTTGCAAACGCTTTGTCTGAGCTTATTGCAAACTCCGACAGAGTTCTTGTGATGGGACATAAATTTGGTGACCTTGACTGCGTTGGTGCGGCTGTCGGTATGGCGTATGCGATAAGAAGTATTGGTAAAAAAGCCGACGTCGTTATTGACAGAAACAAAAACCTTGCCAATATTCTTGTTGATATGGTTGAACAACAGGGAAACGAGGATTTGTTTATTGACCCGCAGGAAGCGATTTTCAGAATAACACCCAATACCTTGCTTATCGTCTGCGATACGCATACCGAAAATCTTCTTGAATCGGAAGAAGTTTATCGCAAATGTAAAACAGTTGCCGTTATTGACCATCACAGAAAGATGGTAAATCATATTGAAAACGCAGTTATTTTCTACCACGAGCCGTACGCTTCATCAGCTTCTGAGATGGTAGCAGAGCTCGTTCAGTATATGGGTGATAACTGCAGGATAAATTCAGTAGTTGCACAGGCGCTTCTGTCAGGTATAATGCTTGATACAAGAAACTTTGTGCTTAAAACGGGTGTAAGAACCTTTGAAGCTGCGGCATATCTTAAACGAATTGGTGCAGATACGGTAATCGTAAGAAAACTTTTTGCGAGTACGATGGATTCATATCAGCGTAAGAGCCGTATCGTTGCGGCAGCTCAGATTTATAAAGGTTGTGCCGTTGCAGAAAGTGAATATTCCGGTGAGGATATGAGAATTGTCGCACCTCAGGCGGCAGACGAGCTTTTAGGAATTGACAACGTTGACGCTTCATTCGTGCTTTTTGAAACTGACGGAGTTGTGAATATTTCCGCACGTTCAATGGGTGCTATCAACGTACAGATAGTTATGGAAAACTTAGGTGGCGGCGGCCATCATACTATGGCAGGCGCACAGATTAAGGGCGTTGAAAGTGAAAAAGTAAGACAGATGCTTTTAGAAAGCATTGACAGATATTTCGAAGAAAAATAAAAGGAGTACTTAAAATGAAGGTAATTTTGTTACAGGATGTTAAAGGAAGCGGAAAAAAAGGTGACCTTGTAAACGTTGCCGACGGATATGCAAGAAACTTTTTACTTGCAAAAGGTCTTGCGATGGAAGCAACCGCAGGTGCTATCAATAATAAAAATATGCAGGATGCTGCAAAAGCTCATCACGCTCAGGTGGCACTTGACGATGCCAAAGCTGAAAAAGAAAAGCTTGATGGCAAAACTGTTCACGTAACTGCAAAAGCAGGTGCAGGCGGAAGACTTTTCGGTGCAGTTACTGCAAAAGAAGTTGCGGAAGCACTCAAAAAAGAGTTTAAGCTTGAAATAGACAAGAAAAAAATCACCTTGGCAAGTGATATCAAAGCCTTTGGCACTTTCGATTTCACAGTGAAGTTACATAACGGCGTTGTGGCTTCAATGAAAGTTCAGGTTTCTGAACAGTAAGGAGTTAAAAATGGAAGTTAATTTCAACGAATTTGCAGGAAATCTTCCTTACAATTTAGAAGCAGAACAGTCGGTGCTCGGAAGCGTTCTTATCGATCCCGAGCTCTTAAACGAGATAATGAATAAAATCAAATCTCCTGCAGTTTTTTATACCTCTCAGCATCAGGAAATTTTTGCTTTGATGCTTAAAATGTTCAGTGAGTCAAAGCCTATCGACCTTGTTACTTTTTTAGACGAGGCTAAACGCGCTGATATTTTTGACAGTGACCAGAATGCAAAGACTTATCTTTTGCATCTTATGGAGCTTGTTCCCACAACTGCAAACTTAGACTATTATTGCGATATAGTTATTGAAAAATACTATCTTCGCAACCTGCTTTCTGCCGTTACCGATATCGCTTCTTCAGTAAGGGAAGGTGAAGGATCGGCTACTCAGCTTTTGGATTCTGCTGAGCAGAAAATTTATGATATCCGTCAGGGCAGACAGACTTCGGACTTAAAGCCTATCAGTGAAGTTATCATCGGAGTTTACGATGATATTTATAAGATGCACTCAAATCACGATACGAAATATACGGGTCTCCCGACGGGATTTTCGGGTCTTGATGCGAAAATCTCGGGTCTTAATAAGTCGGACCTTATTCTGATTGCGGCTCGTCCCGGTATGGGTAAAACTTCGTTTGCTTTGAATATTGCGTCCAACGTGGGTCTCAAAACTGATAAAGACGTTGCGGTTTTCTCACTCGAAATGTCTAACCCTCAGCTCGTTTCGAGAATGCTTTCTTCCGATGCGATGATTATGAGCGATAAGCTCCGCACGGGTCACCTCGATACCGAAGAATGGTCAAGACTTGCCGTTTCTTCCCAGAAACTGAGCGGTACTTCAATTTATCTTGATGATACTGCGGGTATTACGGTTGCACAGATGAAAGCAAAACTCAGAAGACTTAAAAACTTAGGTCTTGTAATCATCGACTACTTACAGCTTATGTCTTCGGGTTCAAGAATTGAAAACCGTGTTCAGGAAATTTCTCAGATTACGAGAAGCCTTAAAGTTATGGCAAAGGAGCTTAACGTTCCTGTTATCTGCCTTTCACAGCTTTCCCGTGCCGCTGAACAGCGTCAGGGACACCGTCCGATGCTTTCCGACCTTCGTGAATCGGGTTCTATCGAGCAGGATGCCGATATCGTACTTTTCCTTTTCAGGGAAGATTATTATAAAGACGGCGAAGAAGAAACAAACAAGAATCTTGCTACCTGCATAATTGCCAAAAACCGTCACGGTGAAACTGCTGACGTGCCACTTGGATGGCAGGGTGAATATACAAGATTCAGTAACGTGGAAATGTACCGAGATGAGCAGTAATTTTCTGGAAGATAAATTTTTAACCGATAATCTTAACGGCAAAAGAGTTGTTGTGGCATTTTCGGGCGGAGCCGATTCGGTTTCGCTTTTGCACAGACTTTTTAAGCTTAAAGAGGAACTTGATATTTCACTTGAAGCGGCGCATTTAAACCACTGTCTGCGTGGGGAAGAAAGTGAACGTGACGAAGCTTTTGTAAAAGATTTCTGCAAAAAGCATAACATTTTACTGCATCTTAAGAGAGTGGATATAAAAGCACTTGCAAAGGCTAAATCCCTTTCCGAGGAAACCTGTGGCAGAGAAGAAAGATATCTGTTTTTTGATGAAGTTGCAAAAGATGCTCTCGTTGCAACGGCGCACACTCTTTCGGATAATATGGAAACGGTAATTTTTCATATGATAAGGGGAACGGCGCTTAAAGGGCTTTGCGGTATTCCGCAAAAAAGAGGCAATATAGTAAGACCGCTTATTGAATGCACCAGAGAAGACGTTGAGGATTACTGCAGACGTGAAAAATTAAGCTACGTAACTGACAGTACCAATCTTCAGACAGACTATCTCAGGAATAAAATCCGTATGGAAATTATACCGAAATTTTATGAGATAAATCCTTCTGTTGATAAGTCTTTCTTACGAATGCAGAAAACTCTTTTTGCTGAGGAAAATTTTCTCGATAAAGAGGCAACCGATATCTTTGAAAAGATGAAAAAGGATAATTTTTCTCTCAAATATTTAAAAGAGAAAGAAGATATTTTTTATTCAAGGGTTGCCGTGAAGCTTCTGGAAGAATATAACCTTGAGATTGATTATAATAACGTGGAAAGACTTACACTGCTTTTAAAAAAGAAAAACAGCCGTGAGCAGATAAGTAACGATTTTTATTTCAAGGTGCAAAATGGGCGAGTGTTTTTTGAAGAAGATAAAGAAATTCCCTATTTTGAAAAGATAGTTTCCAAAGATGACAAGTTTTTTTCAATCGAAAACTCGGGCAATTTTAAAATGATAGTGACCGAGGATAAAGATTTTAAAAAAGTTTATAAAAATTTATTAATTTTTGCACTGGATTATGATACAATAACTGGTAAGCTTGTTTTCAGACAACGAAAAGAAGGCGACAAGGTAAAGCTTTTTAAAAGAAATGGTACCAAGTCGCTCAAAAAGGCGTTTAATGAAAAGAAAATATCGCTTTCCGACAGACAAAAATCTATCGTTTTATGTGATGAAAACGAAATAATTGCAGTGGAAAATATTGGTGTCAGCGAAAAGTGTGCTGTTACCGAAAAGACAGAAAGGGTATTACTTGTAGTAAAAAATGACAATTAAGGAGTAAGGCTATGAAAAATGACATTGAAAAGGTATTGGTATCCGAAGAAGAAATTGCCAGAAAAGTAAAAGAACTCGGCGCAAATATCACAAAAGATTATCAGGGTAAAAATCTTATGATTGTGAGTGTGTTGAAAGGCTCCGTTGTGTTTATGGCAGACCTTATGCGCGCAATAGATCTTCCTTGCAGAATAGATTTTATGTGCGTTTCAAGTTACGGTTCCGGCACGTCTACAAGTGGCGTTGTTAAGATTATCAAAGATCTTGATATTGATCTTCACGGCGTGGATCTTCTTATAATTGAAGATATCTTAGATAGCGGAAAAACGTTGCATTATATCACAAAGATGCTTGCGGATCGCGGTACTTCTTCGATAAGAATTGCGACTTTGCTCGATAAACCCGAGCGCAGACAGGTACCCTTGACACCTGATTATTGTTGTTTTTCTATTCCTGATAAATTCGTTGTAGGTTACGGACTTGATTTCGATGAAAAATACCGTAACTTGCCTTATATCGGGGTTTTAAAGCCCGAAGTTTATGAAAACATTTAGGATAATCAGCAAAAAATATACTAATAGGAGTGATAATATTGCATAAAAAAAGAGGTGGCTCCATCTTTTTGACGATTGCCATTATTGTAGTTTTGCTCATTGGCTCGTCTTACGTTATGAAAATGATGTTGCCTCAGCCCAAGTCCTACACATACTCTGAAATCGTCTACTTTTTCAAAGACCATAAGGTAAAAGAGTACGACCTTGATTTAGGCAGTGGCGAACTGAAGATGCAGGTTATGGAAAACGGAAAAGAGGAAAGTGTTACTTATTTAGTACCCAGTCCTTCTTTCTTCGTTCAGGAAGTTATGCCTTATATCGATGAGTATAACGAGCAAAATCCCGATGAAAAAATGGAATATGACTGGCAACGTCCTACCGACAACAGTTGGCTTTTGAGTATGGTCCCTTATCTTTTGTTGTTTGTTGGTATGGGTATTTTGTGGTTTTTTATGTTCAAACAGGCAGGCGGCGGCGGAAAAATGTCGCAGTTTGGCAAAGCGAACTTAAAAAATTCTGCTAACAACGGCAAAAAGACTACTTTTGCAGAAGTTGCAGGTGCAGATGAAGAAAAAGAAGAACTCGCAGAAATTGTTGATTTCCTTAAATATCCCAAAAAGTTTAACGAGCTTGGCGCACGTATTCCCAAAGGCGTTTTGCTTATGGGCCCTCCCGGTACGGGTAAAACTTTACTTGCACGTGCCGTAGCAGGTGAGGCGGGTGTGCCTTTCTTCTCGATTTCAGGCTCCGATTTCGTTGAAATGTTTGTCGGTGTCGGTGCATCAAGAGTAAGAGATTTGTTTGAACAGGCAAAGAAAAATGCTCCCTCAATTATCTTTATTGATGAAATTGATGCTGTCGGACGTCATCGTGGTGCAGGTCTTGGTGGCGGTCATGATGAAAGAGAGCAGACTTTAAACCAGCTCCTCGTTGAGATGGATGGTTTCGGTGCAAACGAAGGTATTATCGTAATTGCGGCAACAAACCGCCGTGATATCTTAGACCCCGCTTTGCTTCGTCCCGGAAGATTTGACAGACAGATTTTAGTTAACTACCCCGACGTAAAGGGCAGAGAAGAAATCCTTAAAGTTCATTCGAGAAATAAGCCTTTGGGCTTTGACGTTGATCTTTCCGTTATTGCTAAAACTACTGCAGGTTTTACGGGTGCAGACCTTGAAAACCTTATGAATGAAGCGGCTTTGTTGGCTGCAAGAAAAGGTAGAAAAGCTATTACCGAAAAGGATATTGAAGAAGCTACGATTAAAGTTGTAGCAGGGCCTGAGAAGAAATCCAAAGTGGTTTCCGAAAAGGAAAAACGCCTTACTGCTTACCACGAAGCAGGTCATGCTATCACAACTTATTTCAGTGAAACTCAGGACCCCGTTCACGAGGTTTCAATTATCCCCAGAGGAATGGCAGGGGGTTATACCCTCTCTCTTCCCGAGCATGATAAGAGCTATCGTCAACGTGGTGAAATGCGTGAAGAAATCGTTGTTTTACTTGCGGGCAGAGTTGCAGAAAAACTCGTACTTGACGATATTTCAACGGGCGCATCCAACGATATCGAACGTGCAACAAAGATTGCAAGAGGTATGGTAACCCGCTACGGCTTCAGTGAAAAGTTAGGTCCTATCGTTTATGGTCAGGATGAAAACGAAGTGTTCCTGGGACGTGATTTCAACAACACCAGAAACTATTCCGAAAACGTTGCCGCAGAAATTGACAGTGAAATCCGTGAGATTATCGATACAGGCTACCAGAAAGCTGAAGAAATTCTCAAAGAGCATATGGATAAGCTTCACGAGGTTTCTGCATATCTTGTTGAACACGAAAAAATTGATGCCGCTACTTTTGAAAAACTTATGAAGGGCGAACTTGAAAAACCCGAAGAAGTTGTGGAAGAAGTATCCGAAGAAACTGAAAATCAGTAAAAAAAGGGGGTCTTTGACCCCCTTTTAACGCATATTGTTACGATGGAAAAATCTTACCCCGTCGATGTGGATAACACGAAGCCTGTAATAATTATAGGTGGATAACGGACGGCAGTTGGCGTTCATATCGTGGGCAGCAACACGGACGTTATCGGGAGTTTTTTCACCTCGTATCGAAGTGATGATTGCCGAATGCCCGAATTCCTCGTCGTTTAAATCAAGCTGTACGATATCTCCGATTTCAGCTTCGGTGAGAGGCACTTCTCTGCCGTAGGGCCCTGGGCCTTTGTTGGTGGTAAGAAAGTTGTAAAGGTATACAACACCCGTCCAGGCGGGGGCGCGGTCGTTGATATCAACGTAGTACCATCCGTAAGTCGGGGTGAAATTCATAACTCCGTTTGCGGCGTAAAGCGCCTGGGAAACGAAGTTTGTGCAGTCACCGCCTATACTGTCAAAGGAATAGTAATTGGGGTTTCTGCGATAAGCCCAGTAATCGGCATAGGAGACAGCGGTATCGCGGTAGTAAGGGACTTCTATAAGATCGTATTCTGTCGGCATATAATGACCTCTTTTCAAAATTATATACTTCATCTTATGCCATAAAAAAGGAAAGTGTTTTTATGAGAAAGTTAATCGAAAAGAACAGAGAAGTGATAATGTATCTTGTTTTCGGCGTTCTGACAACAGCGGTAAACTATATATCTTATCTTTTACTGGCACCGTTTTTTGTAAAAACGGTAATACCTACCATTATTGCCTGGATTTTGTCGGTGATTTTTGCTTACGTTACAAACAGGATTTTCGTTTTCTGCTCCAAGGCAAAAGGCAAAGAAATCATAAGGGAAATCGTAGCTTTTTTTGGTGCAAGAATTTTTTCGGGAGTACTCGACGTTATAGTTATGTGGCTTTTTGCGGATACACTTTGCTTTAACGATAAGCTTATAAAAATACTTTCAAACGTAATTGTTATCGTTTTAAATTATATTGCAGGAAAATGGTTTGTTTTCAGAAAGAAGGATGAAAAATGATTGAAACAAAGCTTAGTTCGGAATTTATTTTTGACGGAGTAGTAGTAAAGCTTTATAAAGATACCGTAGAGCTTCCAAACGGCAAAGAAGCTACGAGGGAAGTTATACGCCATCAGGGTGCTGCTTGTGTTGTGGCACTCACCGATGACAGCAAAGTAATTGTTGTAAAGCAGTTTCGGTATCCTTTTGACAAACCTCTTATAGAAATTCCTGCAGGTAAGCTTGACCCGGGTGAACAGGGGCACGAGTGCGCTTTGAGGGAACTTAAAGAAGAAGCAGGTGTTATTCCCGAGAGAATCGTTTATATCGGGGACTTTTATCCTACCCCCGCTTACTGTGACGAAGTTATCCATATGTATATGGCAACGGGACTTAAATACGTAGAGCAGGATTTAGATGACGATGAGTTTTTAGAGGTAATTCATATGCCTTACAACGACCTTAAAAAAGCTATTTTTATGGGTGAAGTCTGTGATGGTAAAACTCAGGCGGCGTTTTTAAAGGCAGATTACATTTTGCATAACATCAAAAAGAAATAGAGGAATTTTTATGGAGAAAATCCGTGCTGTTTTTGAAAAAACGGGCATTACCGAAGTAGGGGCTGTGAGTTTTGAAAGCGTGTTGCCACTTCTTGAATGCCGTGCAAAATCAAGGATCCCTGAAAATGCAAAAACAGTAATAGTTGCCCTTTTTCCGTATTATATCGGTGAATTTGAGAAAAGAAACTTCTCCCGTTATGCCATTGTTACCGATTATCATAACGTAGCGGGGGAGAAACTCCGTAAAATCTGTGAGGAGCTTTCCAAAAAGTACCCTTTTTCTTTTGTGCCGTTTGTCGATAACTCGCCTGTAAGAGAAGTTGATGCGGCGGTAAGGGCAGGGCTTGGTATACTCGGTGAAAACAGTCTTCTTATAAACCCCGAATATGGTTCTTATGTTTTTATCGGTACGATAGTTACCGATATGGAGCTTGATTTTAAGGAATATCCTGTGATAAAGTGTATCGGTTGCGGTGAGTGTAAAAAGGCTTGTCCGTCTAAGTGCATTGACGACGGCAAGGTGGATAAAACGATTTGCCTTTCGGATATAACCCAGAAAAAAGGAGAACTTACGGATGAAGAAAATTCGCTTGTTAAAAAAGGAAAATTTCTGTGGGGTTGTGATATCTGTCAGGAAGTTTGCCCCATGCAGACAAATAAAAAAACTCCCATAAAGGAGTTTTATACTGATAATAAAGCTTTCCTTGAGCTTTCCGATTTGACAAAAGAAGCGATAAAAGACAAAGCCTATTCCTTCCGTGGCGAGAAGCCACTTGTGAGGAATTATGAGTTAATTTATAAAAAATAACCCACTATCTAATGATAGTGGGTTTTGTGTTATGGTTTAACAGAAATCTTCAATTTGTATTCGGGGCAGGAGTCAATACTCTGCGTTTCGATACCTTTTTTTAGGCATCTTCGTTGTACCTTTGGGTTAATTTCCCATAAAAAATTATCAATTGAACTTGGGAAAATACACCTGTTTAAAGGGTCGTGCCAATAATTGCAAAAAGCACAATGTTTACATTTTTTGATGTTTACTGTCATATCTTCTCTCCTCGAATAATTCCGTAATAGAATTATTTTTATTATAATTCCGTTACGGAATTTTGTCAATGCGTTTTGTATATATAATTTACCATATGAGAAAACTTTTTCTTAAATGGTTGAATTATATTACTAAAGGATTGAAAAATATGAAATTACGAAAACGTGAATATGGCGACTGCAATATGGTAGGAAAAAACATCGAGAGATTACGTAAGGAAAAGGGAATAAAGCAAAAAGATTTTATTTCGAGAATGCAACTCATGGGCTTTGATATTAATCCGACGAGTTATTCAAAGCTTGAAGGACAGATACGAATGGCAACAGACAAGGAAGTCTATGCCATAGCAAAAATATTAGAAGTTTCAATTGATTCGTTGTTCAATTAAAAAGGCTCCCCTGTGTAAGGGGAGCTGTCTTTTTATAAAAAGACTGAGGGGTTGTTATTAAAAGGGAACAATCCCTCCACCGCTAAAGCGGTCCCCCTCCCTTTGCACAAGGGAGGCAATAAAAACCCCGTCGGGGAATTTCCGACGGGGTTTAGTTTTAAATTAGTTGTTGATGAGTTTGTCGCTTTCGTCGTTCCAGCTGTAAAGCTTTCTGATTTCTTCGCCGACTTTCTCAGCAGGATGTTCTGTACCGAGTTTTCTGAGCATCTTGAAGTGAGCCTGACCTGTTGTTTCGGACATATCGAGGAGGAAGTCTTTTGCAAAGCTGCCGTCCTGAATGTCGGAAAGAACTTTCTTCATAGCTTTCTTTGTTTCTTCAGTGATGATCTTGGGACCTGTGATGTAGTCACCGTATTCTGCAGTATTGGAAATGGAGTAACGCATACCTGCAAAACCGGACTGGTAGATAAGGTCAACGATAAGTTTCATTTCGTGGATACATTCAAAGTAAGCGTTTCTGGGGTCGTAACCTGCTTCAGTCAAAGTTTCAAAACCTGCCTGCATCAAAGCAACAACACCACCGCAGAGAACAGCCTGTTCACCGAAGAGGTCAGTTTCTGTTTCTGTACGGAAAGTAGTTTCGAGTACACCTGCTCTTGCGCCACCGATACCTGCAGCATAAGCGAGAGCAAGGTCCTGAGCTTTACCTGTAGCATCCTGATGAACAGCGATAAGACAAGGTACGCCTTTGCCTTCCTGATATTCGCTTCTTACTGTATGGCCGGGGCCTTTGGGAGCGATCATTGTAACGTCAACGTTTTTGGGAGCGTTGATAAGACCGTAGTGGATGTTGAAACCGTGAGCGAACATAAGCATATTGCCTTCTTCGAGGTTGGGTTCGATATCCTCTTTGTAAAGTTTAGCCTGTTTTTCATCGTTGATAAGAATCATGATGATGTCAGCTTTTTTTGCAGCTTCAGCAGCAGTGTAAACTGTCATACCCTGAGCTTCAGCTTTTTTCCAGGATTTGGAGCCTTCGTAAAGACCGATAATTACGTTTACTCCGCTTTCATGCAAGTTAAGAGCATGTGCATGACCCTGGCTTCCGTAACCGATAATTGCTACTGTTTTACCTTTGAGCAAGTCGAGGTTACAATCCTGTGCGTAAAAAATCTTTGCCATTTTTATTTCCTCCTTAAATTTAAGCAAAATTAATCTATCGTCAGTTGCTCATTGCCTTTTTCAAGAGCAATGGTTCCCGTTCGAATCACTTCTTTTAAGCCGTAAGGACGGCAGAGTTCCAAAAGATTTTCGAGTCTGTCGGTACTGTCGCAGACTTCAAGTGTAATAGAGTTCCTTGTTATGTCTGCAATTTTTGCACCCGCTAAGTTTGCAAGTTCTGCAATCTCGCCTCGAGTCTGGTTTGTGGAATTTACCTTGATGAGCATAAGCTCTCTGCTTATAATCTCATCGGGGGTGTGGTCTTTAAGCTTTATAACGTCAATAAGTTTATTGAGCTGTTTGTTAATCTGCTCTACAACGTTTTCTTTATCGTCAACGACGATTGTAATGCATGAAACGTCGGGTTGAGCGGTAGTTCCTACCGCAAGGCTTTCGATGTTAAAACCGCGTCTTGCGAAAAGACCTGAAACTCTTGAAAGAACACCAGGATGGTTTTCAACTAAAACTGAAATAGTATGTTTCATCTTAAAGCCCTCCTACAGTGTAGATTCCAATGGGTCTACGGTTACTTCAAGCAAAAACGGACCCTTAGAGGACAAAAGCTCTTTGATACCAAGATCAATATCATCGTTTTTGCTGATGCGCATTGTGCTTATTCCGTAAGCCTCTGCGAGTTTTACAAAATCGGGACTTCCGTCAAGGAAAACTGCGGAAAGATTATTGTCATAATGCTTATACTGAAGCTCTCTTACCATTCCGAGACGGTTGTTGCACATAACGATGATTTTTACAGGTACGTCGTGCTGACAGAGTGTTGCAAGTTCCATAAATGACATCTGGAACGAACCGTCGCCACAGATAGCTATTACTTCGCGGTTTGGTTTTGCAAGTTTTGCGCCCATCGCTGCAGGTACGGAATAGCCCATTGTACCCATACCGCCTGAAGTCAAAAATCTTCCGTCGGGGAAAGCAAATCCGTTGGCAGACCAAATCTGATTCTGACCAACGTCGGCTACCAACACACTCTTTTTAGGAGCTTTTTCGGAAAGCTTTTTAACAAAAAGCTTGGGATTTACCGAATTTTCACGGTCGGAATAATCGTATTCGGTTGAAGTGCGTACGCCGTTAAGCTCGTCCACCCATTTTTCACAGTCAACTGAGTCAAATTCCTCACAAAGCTGTTTTAAAATGAGCTTTACGTCGCCTACAACGGGAATAGTTGCTTCAACGTTCTTGCCGATTTCGGCAGGGTCTATATCAATATGTATAACGGTTTTTCTTTTTGAAATATTATTGGGGTTGGGAACCGAGCGGTCACCGATACGGGTTCCCACGAGAATGAGCACATCGGAACGGGAAACGGCATAATTTGCTACCTTTACACCGTGCATACCTATCATACCGTAGTCAAGCGGATAATCAGACGGAATTGCACTGATACCCATCATAGTGTGAACGATGGGAAGTCCTGTCTTTTCAGCGAAAGATAAAAGTTCTTTTTTGGCTCTTGCACCGAAGGCACCGCCACCAACACAGATAAGAGGACGTTTGGCGTTCATAACTGCATCTTTTGCTCGGCGTATCTGCCCGATATGTCCTTTTGTACTGGGTTTATAGGAACGGATATGAACCTCTTTTGGATAAGAGAATTTTATAAGCGCTTTCTGAACGTCTACGGGAATATCGATAAGTACGGGACCCGGACGTCCTGAACCCGCTATAAAAAATGCTTCTTTAAATATACGGCCAATCTGTGTGGGGTCTTTCACGAGGTAGCTATGTTTGATAAAAGGCTCAACGGAACCTGTGATGTCAACTTCCTGGAAAACGTCACGTCCTAAAAGCTCGGACGAAACCTGACCCGTGATTATAACCATAGGGATGGAGTCCATATAGGCAGTGGAGATACCGGTGATAAGGTTTGTTGCACCGGGACCTGAAGTAACGACACAGACACCGGGTTTACCCGTCATACGAGCATAACCGTTTGCTGCGTGTCCTGCGTTCTGCTCAGTGCGGACGAGGATATGTCTTATATCTGATTTTGTAAGAGCATCAAAAAAAGGACAGATTGTAGCACCCGGGTAACCGAAGACGGTTTTGACACCTTCTTCTTCCAAGCATCTGATAATTGCTTCGCTTACACTGATCACTGCCAGAACACCTCCCTGAAAAAATGTAAAAGTTAATTACTATACATTATATCCCTATACAGGGGGTTTCGTCAAGAGAAAACACCGAAAAAATTGATTTAATTCGTTAAACTGTTAAAGTGAACAATTGGCAAAGCAATTTTTCTGCGTTAGTTGTGTTTTTTGCAAAAAAAGATTTTTTATCACCAAAAATCTGTAAAAATGAAAAAATCCAGTTTTGAATATGTTGAAAAAACCTCAAAAATAGCCTTGGAATGTTAAAAACTCTGTGGAAAAAGTGGAATATTCGCCTATTTTATGGGGGTTTTACCCTTAAATTGTGTTGAAATTTTTAACATAAGGAAAATTTTCAACAACGAAAAGTCTCACTTTTGAGCAAAAACAGTGTGAAAATCCGCTCTTTACTTTTTTGTGAATATTTGCTATGATATGTATGAAAAGGCTTTTTGTTTTTGAGAAAATGCAAAAAGTTTGCAAAATCAGGACAAAACTGTTGACAAATGGCTTTGTTTTGTAATATAATTATCGTTGTGGCATTATGAGGTGTCGAAATGAGAATAGATTTAAGACAACTTTTTGACATTGTCGGAGAGGTAAAAAACATTGACTTATCCCTGGATTTGTCCGAAGAGGAATATAACGGGGAGCATCCTTTTATAACTCCTGTGAGAGTTTTGGGGCAGATTGAAAATAAAGCTCAAGTGGTACGGCTTGTTTTCAGTGTGAAATTTGCACTTAAACTTCATTGTGACCGTTGTATGGATGAGTTTCGGAGAGAATATGAGTTTTCTTCCGAACACATACTTGTAAAGGAACTTAATACCGATAACGACGACTATGTTGTCTGTGAGGACAGTATGCTTGATATTGATGAAACTGTCCGTGCCGACTTGTTTTTGGAGCTGCCTAACAAGGTGCTCTGCAAGGAGGATTGCAAAGGTCTTTGCTCACAGTGCGGCAAAAACCTGAATTTCGATAGCTGCGAATGCGAGAAAAAATCAGTTGACCCAAGACTTGCGGTTCTGGGCGAACTGCTGAAATAGCAATAATTTAAGGAGGTGCCAACATGGCAGTACCAAAGAGAAAAGTCTCCCCCTCGAGAAGAGACAAAAGACGTTCTAACGTATGGAAGCTCGAAACACCCGCTCTTTCCAAATGCACACAGTGCGGTGAACTCAAAGCTCCGCATAAAGTTTGCGGAAACTGTGGCTATTACAAAGGTGTAGAGGTCGTTAAAAAAGAAGCGTAAGCTTTGACCGGTTTTAATAGTTAAAAGAGCAGCCCGATAAGCTTTTCGTCTTATCGGGTTTTCTTTTTACGGGAGGTGGAAAAATGAGTGTTGTGATTTCGGATGTCGAAAAGAAAAGTCCTGCCGATAAAGCGGGGATTAAAAAAGGTGAGAAGCTTGTTTCGATAAATAAAAATGAAATCGTTGACGTTTTGGACTACAGATTTTATATGATGGAGAAAAAGCTTTCTGTGACTGTTATCTCCGAAGATAATAAAGAACGTACCGTTACGGTAAGGAAAAAAGACGAGTATGACGACTTAGGGCTTTTGTTTGATACCTATCTTATGGACAAACAACGCTCGTGCAGAAATAACTGTATTTTCTGCTTTATTGACCAGATGCCCAAAGGTATGAGGGAAACTTTGTATTTCAAAGACGACGACGCAAGAATGAGTTTTCTTTACGGAAACTATATAACCCTCACAAACCTTTCCGAGCATGATATAAAAAGAACTATTGATATGAAAATTTCACCGATAAACGTATCGGTGCATACCACAAATCCCGAACTGAGATGTAAAATGATGAATAACCGCTTTGCGGGTGATGCGTTAAAAACTCTGTGGCGGTTTGCCGAAGCGGGAATATCGCTTAACACTCAGCTTGTTCTCTGTCCCGGAATAAACGACGGAGAAGAACTTAAAAGAAGTTTAAATGATTTAAAAACACTCGGTGAGTCGCTTTTAACCGTTTCCTGCGTTCCCGTAGGTCTTACAAAATACAGGGAAGGGCTTTTTGAGATAAAGCCTTATACAAAAGAAGAAGCGGCAAAAACTATTGATATAATCGATGAGTTTGCAAATAAACAGTTTGAAGAAACGGGTGACAGGGTATTTTATGCTGCTGATGAGTTTTATATAAAAGCGGAACGTGAAATCCCCGATGCCGAATTTTATGGTGAATTCAATCAGCTTGAAAACGGGGTTGGAGTGATAGCACTTCAGCGTCAGCAGTTTATTGATGCGATTGAAGATTTTGATGCAGATGATAAGGTCAGAAATCTTACGATTGCAACGGGTGTGGCTTCGGCACCTTTTATTAAGAAACTTATTGACGAAGCGGGAAAAAAATGGCATAATTTAAATTGTGAGGTTATTGCGGTAAAAAATGACTTTTTCGGGGAAAATATTACCGTTTCAGGTCTTGTTACCGGCCGTGACCTTATAAACGCTGTAAAAGGGAAAATAAAAGGGGATACACTTTTAATCCCCGTTGAAATGTTAAGACATCAGGGCGATTTATTTTTAGACGACGTATCGCTCAAAGAAGCAGAAGAAATCTTAGGTGCGAGGATTATTCCTGTATGCGCCGACGGATACGAACTGCTTGAGACCATTCTTAATGAATAGAAAGGGAAAATAAAATGGCAAAACCGATAGTTGCTATCGTGGGCAGACCCAACGTTGGTAAGTCCACGTTGTTTAACAAGCTTATAGGTCAGCGCCTTTCGATTGTTGAAGATACTCCAGGTGTTACAAGAGACAGAATTTACGCCGAATGCGAGTGGCTTGACCGCAGATTTATGGTGGTGGACACGGGCGGTATTGAGCCTTACTCTGAGGATATAATTCTTTCCCAGATGCGCCGTCAGGCAGAAACTGCTATCGAAAGTGCAAGTGTTATTGTGCTTGTAACAGATATTCACACCGGCGTTACCGCTACCGACCAGGAAGTGGCGTCGATGCTTTTAAAAAGCGGAAAACCTATTGTTTTGTGCGTAAATAAGGTTGACAGCGTCGGAGAAACTCCTCCTGAGTTTTATGAATTTTACAATTTAGGACTTGGCGACCCGATTGCGGTTTCCTCGACACACGGTCACGGGACGGGCGACCTTCTTGACGAAGTTTTGAAACATTTGCCCGAAGAAGACGAAAACGAGTATGGCGACGACGTGATTAAAGTTGCGGTAATCGGCAAACCTAACGTTGGGAAATCTTCTCTCATCAACAGAATAGCGGGTGAGGAAAGGGTTATCGTTTCGGATATCGCAGGAACAACCCGTGATGCCGTTGACACGGTGATAGAAAATGAAGAAGGTAAATTTGTTTTTATTGATACTGCAGGTATCAGAAGAAAATCAAAGGTGCTTGAAAATATCGAAAGATACAGTGTGTTAAGAGCGTATATGGCTGTTGACAGAGCCGACGTCTGCGTTATCGTTATCGATGCAACCGAAGGCTTTACCGAACAGGACAGTAAGGTTGCAGGTTATGCGCACGAGCAGGGAAAAGCCTGTATCGTTGCGGTGAACAAATGGGATGCCGTTGAAGATAAAAACGACAAAACTATGAAAGAGTTTACCGATAAGCTTACAGTTGATTTCAGTTTTATGTCCTACGTGCCGTTTTTGTTTATTTCGGCAAAAACGGGACAGAGAGTAAATAAGCTTTACGAGCTTATAAAAGAAGTTGCCGAGAAAAACGCTATCCGTGTTACTACGGGTGCGCTCAACGATTTACTCGCTTACGCGACGGCAAGGGTACAGCCTCCGTCCGATAAAGGAAGAAGACTTAAAATTTACTATATCACTCAGGCGTCCTCAAAACCCCCGACGTTTGTTGCTTTTGTAAACAGACGTGAGCTTTTCCATTTCTCTTATCAGAGATATCTGGAAAATCAGATAAGGGAAACCTTTGACCTTAAAGGAACTCCCGTAAGGTTTATAGTAAGAGAACGTGACAGAAACGATACTTAATTGAAGGAGAAGGTATTAATATGGAGATTTGGAGAATAATTTTACCTTTTGTTCTGGCAGTAGTATCGGCTTATCTTATAGGAAGTATAAACTTTGCAATCATCGTTTCAAAGATTTTTGCAAAAAAAGACATCAGGGATTACGGAAGCGGAAATGCGGGTATGACAAACGTACTGCGTACTTTCGGCAAAGTTCCCGCTATTCTCACAACGGTTGGAGACTTTTTTAAAGGAGTACTTGCCGTGTGGCTTGGCAGATATATTATCGTGTCTTTTGGCGCGTACGTTCCTGAGTATGCCGATTATCTTGTAGCTTTACCCGCTTTGCTCGGGCATTGTTTCCCCGTTTTCCACCAGTTTAAAGGCGGAAAAGGAATTTTGGTATCAGCGGGTATAATTTTTATGTTAAACCCATGGATACTTCTGACAATTCTTACGGTATTCGGAGTAGTGGTTGCGTTAAGCCGTATGGTTTCACTTGCTTCTATCAGTGCCGCTGTTGCTTTCCCGATTTCAACTTTGATTTACGGGCTGGCTTTAAATTCTTCCAACGTTTTGATTGATACAATTCTTGCGATTCTGATGGCCGCTATGGTTATCTTTATGCACCGTTCAAATATTGAAAGAATTAAAAACGGAACAGAAAGTAAGCTTTTTGAGAAGAAGAAATAGGAGAAAAATATGGCTAAAATAACTATTATGGGAACCGGAGGCTTCGGTGTTTCTCTGGCGGTTATTTGCCACAGATTCGGACACGAAGTAACTCTCTGGGGAAAATTTCCCGATGAAATTTCAGAAATACGCAAACACGGAGAACATAAAAAGCTACTTCCCGGTGTTGCTGTTGACAGTAAAATCAATATAACTTCAAACCTTGAAGAAGGAAAAGGTGCAGATATTATAATACTCGCCGTTCCTTCCTTTGCTATACGCGAAACTGCACAAAGGGCAAAAACTATAGCCCTTGAAAAAACTGTTGTTGCATCGGTTGCAAAAGGGCTTGAGGATAAAACTCAGAAAAGACTTTCTGAAGTTATAAAGGAAGAAATCCCGGGGAATCCCGTTGTAATACTTTCGGGGCCTTCACATGCGGAGGAAATCGCAAGAGGTGTACCGACCACTATCGTTGCGGCATCCTGTGACCGCGAAAGTGCGGAATACGTTCAGGATACTTTAAGCAACAAAACTCTTCGCATCTACGTAAGCGACGACGTTATCGGTGTTGAGCTCGGTGGAGCATTTAAAAATATCATTGCGGTTTGCGCAGGAATCTGCGACGGATTAAGACTTGGTGACAACACAAAAGCGGCGCTTATGACCAGAGGCATTGCAGAAATTGCAAGACTCGGCAAAAAAATGGGTGCCCACAGCAGTACGTTTGCGGGACTTACAGGGATAGGTGACCTTATCGTTACCTGTACAAGTATGCATTCAAGAAACCGCCGTGCAGGTATCCTCATAGGTCAGGGGCTTTCACCCAAGGAGGCTATTGAAAGGGTAGGGATGACGGTAGAAGGTTGTATTGCTACCGAATCTGCATATCATCTTGCAAAGAAAAACGGCGTACCTATGCCGATAGTTGAAGAGCTTTATAAGGTTTTATATGAAGAAAAGGATATAAAACTTGCACTTTCCGATCTGATGGACCGTCCTCAACGGCATGAAAACGAACAGATTTGGTACGAAGAAAATAAATAAGATAAGCCGAAAGGATTACCCTTTCGGCTTTTTCAGAAAGGAAAAGTATGAAAGTTTCAGAACCGCTTGCCGTGACGGGGTTTAGTTTCTGCGTTGCACTTCTTATAGCGTCACTTGTTCCGTTTGACGTTTTACTTATAGCGTTGATACCGGTACTTATGATATTTCTTGGTACCGTAATTTTCTTTTGGGTAAAAGGCTTTGATGCAAATCGTACGGTTACGGCAATTGCTTTGTTTTTGATACTTGTGGCAGGGTGTATAAACGCGGGATACAGATTTTACACCGCAAAAGTTGCATCAACTTTTCCTGAAACGCCTGTCGGTATAACTGCAACGGTGGAAAAAGAGTACAATTCGGGAAGTTTTCTTGTAAAAACTGAAAAAGTTGACGTTGAAAATTTTCCGCAGAAGATAAATATAATGCTTTACCTTGACGGATATGAGTTTACAGAAGGGGAAAAATTTTCCTGTGACATAAAGGTGTACAGGGAAATTCCTACCCGCTCACAACTGGGAAAAGGTGCGGTGATAACGGGACGTATCGCGGGTAACTATCTCCTTTTAAAAGAAGCGCCACCTGTAAATGAATTTATTTCAGGGTGCAGGGATAAACTTAACGCATCTATAAAAAGGGTACTTTCTTCGCCGTACGATACGGTGCTTATTGCGATGTTGCTTGGTGATACCGAGGAGATGGATGATGAAATTTACGATAGCTTCAACGTAGCGGGTATTTCACATATTCTCTGTGTTTCGGGACTTCATATATCTCTGATTTTCGGAATATTTGCAATGCTTTTCGGACTCATATTCGGCAGAAGACTTATTACGGATATTCTCGGAATTTTCTTTTCGATGTTTTTCGTTATGCTTACGGGCGCGGGCGCATCTTCCGTAAGAGCCTTTATAATGATGGTGGCAATCGTGTTAAGCAGAAACATTGTGAGAAACTACAGCCCTGTCAATATTTTAGGCGGCATCGCAATTCTTTTTTGCGTTACCGAGCCGTATATCGTATACAACAACGGATTTCTTATGTCGGTTTTTGCAGTGCTTTCACTTTGCACGGCGGCAAGTGTCTGGACGGAAAAGATAATAAAAAGATTTTGTTTACATAATAGATTTGTTATTTATTTTTTAAATCTTTTCTTTGCTTCGTTTACTGTTTCGCTTTTCCTTATACCGATTATGATGATAAGCTCAGGCTACACCTCGGCACTTTCACCTATAGCAAATCTTATAGTAATTCCTCTTGTACCCGTTGTTATGATTCTCGGAATAATTTCTGCTTTGACGGGAGTTGCAGAAGCAGGATTTCTGGCAGAGCTTATTTTAAGGTTTATGCATTTTATTGTCTGTGCAGTTAAAGAGATACCGTTTTCGTTGTTGCCGCTTAACTTCGGATACGTAAAAGGGTTGCTAATCGGTGTACTTATTATAGTCGTTGCCGTGTTTGCTATCAGGAAACTTAAAGAATATTCGTTGCGAATTCTTGCAATATGTCTTCTGTTGTTTATAGTGGGTGGTACGGCACAGTATTTTGAAAACCGCAACGTATTAAACGTTATCGTTTTGGAATCAGACGGTAGTGATAGTGTTGTTATGCATAAAAATAACAAAGCAATCGTGATAAACTGCGGAAGCAGTACTGTTGGCAGAAAAGCTGCACAGTATCTGCGGTCTGTCGGTGTTGACGATTTTGAATTGCTTTTAATTACAAGTGACAGAGAGGAAGACGGTAAAGGAACGAAAGAACTCAGTTCAAAGAAGCCACCAAAAGAAATTATATATTCGCCTTACAACAGCTACGTAAGTGAGTCAGACGATATTATTATGACGGAGCTTTCGCCACTTGAAAGAACTATACTCGGTGACGGGTCACTTAAGGTGGAAGAAACTGTAACTATAAAGGCAAACGGTGAAGAGTTTTTCGTTGACGAAGATAATTCTTTCGGGATTTTGAATAATGGTGAAAAGATTATTTTGAGAAAAGGCAAAAAGATAGACACATTGGAGACAAAATATGGTATAATGGGTATAGAAGATATAGAAATACTTGAAAAAGAAAATTTTCTTGCCCTTAAAGGTAATGAGAAAATTAAACTCAGAATATCCCAAAACGGTAAAATTCTTTTAAAGGAGAATTGATATGCCCTTTTTAAATGATACGGAATTTGCAAAAAGCATAAGGGAGGGAACCTTAGCTCCCATATATTTTCTGTACGGAAAGGAATCCTTCCTGGCGGAAGGTTATTTTAAAAAGCTTATCGAAAAAGCCGTTCCAAAAGGTACGGAAGCTTTTAATTTCCATCAGTTTGACGGTGCGGAGCCTGATATGGTGTCTATCCGTGTTGAGGCGGAAGCGATGCCTCTGATGGCACAGAAAAAATGCGTGGTTTTAAGAAATCCCAATATTGAGAAAATGGCAAAAGACGATTTTGACGC
Source organism: Oscillospiraceae bacterium (assembly GCA_045121595.1). GTDB lineage: Bacteria > Bacillota > Clostridia > Oscillospirales > Ruminococcaceae > Fumia. Next base: position 76,961 of record JBGVGI010000054.1, read on the forward strand.
TCTGCTTGAAATTGCAGAAGACCCTAATCCCACTACCATTTTCATAATTTTCGTATCTAATTACGAGCTTGATGCAAAAAAGAACGCGAGAGTTAAAAAACTTGCCGATATCGTTGCAAAAAACGGCATAACGGTTGATTTTTCTCCGAAAACTTCGGGAGAACTTGCAAAAATTATTAAACAGCGCGTTGAAAAAGCAGGGTGTACGATTGATAACACTGTTGCCTATTATCTTATAGAAAGGTGTGGCGGTGCACTCGAACAGCTTACTGTCGAGGTGGATAAGCTTACAAGCTACCGCCCCGAAAGTGCGATTACCAAAAAAGACGTCGAGGACGTCACGGGTATAAGCCTTGAATCTTCGGTGTTTGACCTTGCAAAATCGCTTATGCGAAACGATTTTAACAGAGCTTTCAGAATTCTTGACGAGCTTTTTATCGCAAGACAGGAGCCGATTGCGATTTTAGGTGTCCTGAATATGACCTTTGTTGACCTTTACAGAGCAAAGGTTGCAATGCTCGGCTCGAAAACCGCAGAGGACGTATGCAAACTCTTTCCTTATAAAGGAAAAGAATTCAGGATAAGAAATGCAATGCGTGACGTACCGAAATATTCAGTAAACACTTTAAGACGTTGCCTTATGATTCTTACCGATGCGGATATTGCACTTAAAACCACCAAAAATGACGGAAGAATAACTGTTGAAAAGGTTCTTTCTTCGATTTTACAGGAGATTAATAAAAAATAAATGGAACTTATAAAATGCTCAAAGCCCATAGTGGTTGAGGGGAAATACGACAAAATAAAGCTTTCATCTTTAATAGACGGCACAGTTATCGAAACAAACGGCTTTACTGTTTTTAAGGATAAAGACAAGCTTGAGATGTTAAGAGTCCTTGCAAAGAAAACCGGTATAATTATTCTTACCGATTCCGATTCGGCAGGATTTAAAATCCGAAATTACATAAGAGGTGCTATTTCGGAAGGCGAGATAATTCACGTGTATATCCCGGATATCTACGGCAAGGAAAAAAGGAAAATAAATCCTTCAAAAGAAGGAAAACTCGGCGTTGAGGGTATAGACGTAAAAACTTTACGTGAATGTTTTGAAAAAGCGGGAGTTTTTACCGAAAATTCCGACAAAAAAAGAGAAGAAATTACGAAAACCGATTTGTTTTTCTTGGGACTTTCAGGGACTGACAACGCATCAGCTCAAAGAAAAAAGCTTCTTAAAAAGCTTAATTTCCCCGAGCTTATCAGTACAAAAGCTCTGCTTCCCGTATTGAATACGCTTTTTGACAGGGAAGAATTTGTGAAAATTTGCGAAGATTTATAAAATATTTTTGCTTTAACGCAATAAAATCCTTGACACAGAGCCTTTCAGGATATAAAATATAAATGTGGAAGTTTGTATAATTTCCTATTGGTGCATTGTTGCTGTGCACCCACTGATATTTTTTTGAAATTTTGAAAATAAAAAATCTTTACAAAGGAGGATGTATCAAAGAATGAACAATATCGGCAGTATAGTTCTCTGCTGCTGTGTAACTTTTGTGGTTACTGCAATCATAGTTGGTCTTATTTTCTTTAAAATAGGAATTGCATACAGAAAAAAAGTTGCTGAAAACGAAATCGGCAATGCCGAAGAACAGGCACTTAAGATCATAAACGATGCACATAAAAATGCAAAAGCTAAAGAGAAAGAAATTTTAATCGAAGCCAAGGAAGAAATCCATAAGATGCGCGCCGAGGCTGATAAAGATATTAAAGAAAGGCGCACTGAGGTGACCCGTCAGGAGAGAAGAATTCAGCAGAAGGAAGAATCTCTTGACCGCAAAATTGAAAACTTAGAGAAAAAAGAAGAAGCAATCCAGCAAAAACAGCAGGTTGTTGATGAACAGCTTATTGAAGCAGAAAAAATCAAAAAAAATCAGATAGATCAGTTGGAACGTATTTCAGGCCTTACCGCTTCTCAGGCTAAGGATCAGCTCCTTGAAGCACTCGAAAGTGAATTGGCACATGAAAAAGCACTTAAAATTTCAAACTACGAGCAACAGTTGAAAGACGAAGCAGAAGAAAAAGCAAGAGATTTGCTCTCACTCGCTATTTCAAAATGTTCCGCAGACCACGTGAGTGAAGCAACGGTTTCCGTTGTAAACTTGCCCAACGACGAGATGAAAGGCCGTGTAATCGGCAGAGAAGGCCGTAACATCAGAACTCTTGAAACTCTCACGGGCGTTGACCTTATTATCGACGACACCCCCGAAGCAATCACTCTTTCCTGCTTCGACCCCGTAAGAAGAGAAATTGCAAGACTTTCTTTGGAAAAACTTATTTCCGACGGAAGAATTCATCCTGCAAGAATTGAAGAAACTTACGAAAAAGCTAAACGTGAAGTTGAACAGAAGATTAAAGCTGAAGGCGAACGTGCTATGATGGAGACCAACGTTCACGGTTTGCACCACGAACTTGTAAAACTCCTCGGCCGTTTGAGATACAGAACTTCATACGGACAGAACGTACTCGACCATTCTATCGAGGTTGCACATTTGGCTGGTATTATGGCGGCAGAACTCGGTGTTGACGTTACAATGGCAAAACGCGCAGGTTTGCTCCACGATATCGGTAAGGCATTAAACCACGAAATCGAAGGTTCTCACGTTCAGATCGGTGTTGACGTTTGCCGTAAGTATAAAGAAAATCAGCAGGTTATCCATGCTGTTGAAGCACATCACGGTGACGTTGAAACCAAGACTGTTATTGCAGCTTTGGTACAGGCGGCAGACGCAGTTTCCGCTGCTCGTCCCGGTGCAAGAAGAGAAAATCTTGAAAGCTATATCAAACGTCTGGAAAAACTCGAAGAAATTGCAAGTTCCTTTGACGGCGTTGAAAAATGCTTCGCTATCCAGGCAGGTCGTGAAATCAGAATCATTGTCAGACCCGAAGTTATCAAGGATGACGATATGGTGCTTATCGCACGTGATATTGCAAACAAGGTTGAAAATGAGCTCGAATACCCCGGACAGATTAAGATTAACCTCTTGAGGGAAAGCAGAGCGATTGATTTTGCTAAGTAAAAAAGAGGGCAGAGGAAACTCTGCCCTTTTTGTGTAGGTGATATTATGTATACTAAACTTACGAGTGCAGGACTTTTTGGAATGAACGCATATCTTGTCGACGTTGAAATTGATATGATGCGCGGAATGCCGACTTTTGATATAGTAGGTCTTCCTGACCTTGCGGTAAAAGAGAGTAAAGACAGAGTAAAAGCTGCTATGAAAAACTGCGGTTATGAAGTGCCCGTTAAAAAGATTACGGTAAACTTAGCTCCTGCGGACCTTAAAAAAGCAGGACCTTTATATGATTTGCCAATTTTCTTAGCGCTTTTAGCTGTAAGCGGACAGACCAGAGCCGATTTTACCGATAGTCTTTTCGTAGGAGAGGTTGCCCTTGACGGTACGGTTAGAAAAGTTCAGGGTATTCTTCCAATGGTAATGGAAGCAAAAGAAAAAGGATTAAAAAGAGCTTTCGTGCCTGCCGAAAACGCACTTGAAGGAAGTGTCGTAAGAGGAATAGACGTCTATCCCGTAACCCGTGTTCAGGACGTTGTGGATTTCCTTGAGGGTGTACGTCCGCTTTCACCTACGGTTCCTGTTGAATTTGAACCCTCTTCCGTTGTTTCGGATGCGGATATGGAAGACGTAATGGGACAGCCTTTTGCAAAAAGAGCACTTGAAATTGCCGCGGCGGGTGGACATAACGCTTTGCTTATCGGTCCTCCCGGTGCAGGTAAAAGTATGCTTGCCAAAAGAATCCCGTCAATTTTGCCTGATATGACCTTTGATGAAGCTATCGAAACCACGAAAATTCATTCGATAGCGGGGATTTTATCCGATGAATCCCTTATTACCAAAAGACCTTTCAGAGCACCGCACCATACCGTTTCTCCTGCGGGACTTTCGGGCGGTGGAACTATTCCGAGACCAGGTGAAATTTCTTTAGCGCACAACGGAGTTTTATTTTTAGATGAATTGCCTGAGTTTTCGCGTTCTGCAATGGAAATTTTAAGACAGCCTATCGAAGAAGGTGTCGTTACTATTTCCCGTGCAAGCGGAACTCTTTCGTATCCCTGCGATATGATGGTGATTGCTGCAATGAATCCTTGCCCTTGCGGATATTTCGGACATCCTACGAGAGAATGCTCCTGCAGTATTAATAAAGTAGTAAATTATCTTAACAAGGTAAGCGGTCCGCTTCTTGACAGACTTGATTTGCATATTGAGGTGGCACCTGTAGATTTCAAACATCTTTCAAGCGGTCAGAAAACTGAGTCATCTGCAGCTATTAAAGAAAGAGTCAATATGGCGAGAAAAATTCAGACAGAAAGATATAAAGGTACTAACATCCGTTGCAACGCAGGTCTTACGCCACATCTTCTGCGTGAATATTGCAAGGTGAGTGAGCAGGGAATGAAGGCGCTCAAAAACGCTTTTGAAAAAATGGGAATGAGTGCAAGGGGCTATGACCGTATATTAAAGGTAGCAAGAACTATTGCCGACCTTGACCGAAGTGAGAATATAGAGCTTTCTCATATTTCCGAAGCGTTGCAGTACAGAAGTCTTGACAGAAAATACTGGTATTATGAATAAACAAAACCCGCAAGGATTTTTCCTTGCGGGTTTATTTTACTTATTTACACGGTCAAGCCAGATAGTTGCAATATCAAGTGCTTCGTAAAGACCCTGTTTTTCAGCTTTCTTTAAAATAAGCTTATCCGGGGGGAGTGTTAAGTCGGTACTCATCATCTGTAAAGAAACTTTACCTGAAACTTTAAGGTCTTTGAAATCTTCATCGGAATGAATCTGCATCATTACAACGTAAGGCTCGTTCATATCACCATAATAAATAGTTTTGCCGTTTCTTACAAGCGGACGGCCTTTATATGAAAAGAAATCATTATTTGCCATTTTTAAATCCTCCTACATAGTTACTATATAATATGTTACCATAAAAAAGGTAAAGTGTAAAGCCAAAAAATAAAAAATTAAAAAAATTCAAATATTTTACTTGACAAGTGACAAAATATAATGTATAATTTCCCTTACCGACAAATGGCCCGCTAGCTCAGTTGGTTAGAGCGCTAGCCTGTCACGCTAGAGGTCGTGGGTTCGAGCCCCATGCGGGTCGCCATTTAATTTGCGGATTTAGCTCATCTGGTAGAGCGCCACCTTGCCAAGGTGGAGGTAGCGAGTTCGAGCCTCGTAATCCGCTCCATTAATCCTATTCAAACGCCCAGAAATAGGTTATACTTGAGGGGAATCCCTTACACCGCAAGTTTTTGATAAACTTGCGGTTTTTTCTTTTTAACATTTTCTTTCATTATATATAAAACTCACAATTTTGTTCAAACGAAAACAAAAAAATCAAAAAAATATTTTCCTCATATAAAAAATTTTTCAAAAAAATAAAAAATTTTTTCAAAAAACTCTTTACAAATGAAAATCATTGTGCTATACTACAACTGCCGACAAAGTGCCGTGCCGTGGGCATTCAGGGGCATTTGAGCATAATGAAAATCAGGTGCAAAAATATATAGTGTTCAAAAAAACGCTATCTGTTGCATCGAATTTTAAATTTTGTGAAATGCCACTACAAAAGTTGTTGGTTTGAACAAATTTTGCGGTTATTTCGCTTTTTTTGTGAAAAACCCCTTTACAACTTTGTATACATTTGCTATAATCGGTACAGTACTTAGTATCCGGGAAATTATTCACCGACAAAATTACCCCAACAATTTTGAAAGCGGATAACTTTTTGGAGAAAAGTCGTCATAGAAACCGTGGATTTATGTTTAACAATTTAAACTTAATACCTCGGGCGTTTGACAAAAAAATATTTTGGAGGATGAAACACATGAAAAAACTTATGGCATTGCTCTTGGCAGCAACAACAGCAATCTCTATGTTTGCTGGTTCTGTGTCTGCAATCGACTTCGAAAACGAAGCTGCTTTCACAGGCGCTTACATTCCTGCTAAAGTTGAATTTAGCACTGGAACAATCACAGTAACTCAGGATTACTTGGACAAAGATGGTAACGTTTTGACAAGCACAGCTACAATCAAAGGTGGCGTTGACTTCGTTGCTTTCGTTGAACACATTGAACTCGGCGAACCCTACGGTGCTCCCGAAGACTACAGCACATACGTTGCTTTGAACCCCGGTCTTATGACTGACAAATACGGCAAAATCTACATGTATGACTACCTCGAAGATCCCTCTGGCGAAACAGAAAGAGAACAGCAGAAAGATCTCGACAAATTTGCTGATGCAGTTGCTGAAATCTTGAGCACTCCTTCTATCGACAAAGGCAAACTCGACGGTGAAGACATCGACGATTTCGCTAAATTGTGGAAAGAAGCTTACTCTACAACACCTTCCACACAGGACACAGCAGTTCGTTACGATGCTGAAACACAGCTCCGTGCAAACAGAAAAGCTGTTAGCAAGATCGCAACTAACGGTGTTCTCAAAGATGGTATCTACGATGACGGCGATGTAAAAGATTACAACGCAAAAGCATTGTTCAAAGCTATCTACGATGCTGATGCTAAGAAAGATACTACATCTTACATCGTATACTTGAACGCTGAATACGAAAGAGTTATCACAGAAATCTCTTACGCAGATCAGACAACAATCATGGACACTTACTACGACAAACTTGACAAAGTTACAAGCTACGTAGAAGATGACTTTACAGCTGCTGGCTGGAGAGAAGTTCAGGAATACTTGGAAGAAGCTGAAGAACTCGCTGCTGAAGCTAACTCCGTATATGACTGGCAGGATGCTATCGGCGCTCTCGACAACGCTATCGCTGTAAGAGGCAAAGCTGTTGATTACACAGACTTGCAGGATGCTTTGGCTGACTTGTTCGTAGGCGACGGTAAAGCTTCCGACATCAAACCCACATTGACAACATTGACAATCGATGGCGAAACTGTAACAGTTGGCGTTTACGCTGGTGACGTTGCTAAATACGTTTACCTCGCAAAAGACTTCACAGTAAGAAACAGCCTCTCTCAGGAATGGGTTGACTTCGCTGGTGAATACGATGGATACACAGATGCTAAAAAGACAGAAAAATCTGCATTTACAGAAGCTTACGGCCTCTGGAGATCCGCTAGATCTTCTGCTACATCCGTAAAACAGTCTGAAATCGACGAAGCTTTGGAAGAATTGCTCGCTGCAGTTGACGCTTTGGTTTCCAACGCTGACGACGTTGATGAATGGCTCCTCGTTAAATTGCAGGCTGCAGTTGACGCTGCTAAAGCTTTGAACGAAGCAGACTTCAACACAACAACACGTAAATGGGAAAAATTCCAGGAAGATGTAGCTGACGCTGAAGAAGTATTGGCTAAATCCAAACCTTCCGTTGCTGAAGTTATCAGAGTAACAAACAAATTGGCTGAGAGCGAAGGCACAGGTTCTTACTACGACATCAAAGCTACAGCTAAGAAAGTTTCTTCCGCAAACGAAAAAGAACTCAAAGAACTCATCAGAACTGCTGACAGACTTATGTCCAACATCTCCACTCAGACAGGTGCTCAGGTAGCTGCTTTGAGAGAAGCTGTAGAAGACGCTGATGAAGTATATACTTTGATTAATGCTCCTCAGGCTTGGAAGAAAGCTACTATCTCTGAAGTTGACGCTGCTCTCGCTGACTTGCAGGCTGCTATCGACAACTTCAACAATCCTCAGGGTTGGTACAAAGAAGATGGCAAATGGTACTACGGCGTAGGTGCTGAAGTATACGGAGACAATTGGTTCCAGATTGGTGAAACATGGTACATGTTCAACGCTGACGGTTCCTTGAAACAGTCTGAATGGTTCCAGGTTGAAGGCAAATGGTACTGGGCTAACGAAAACGGCGGCTTGGCAGTAGGCTTCGCTAAAGTTGACGGCAAATGGTACTTCTTCGATCAGGGTAACGCTATGAAGACAGGCTGGGTAAAAGTTGACAACAACTGGTACTACTTCGCTGCTTCCGGCGCTATGGTAACAGGTTGGAACTGGATCGGTGGCTCTTGCTACTACTTCTACAACAACGGTGCTATGGCTGCTAACACAACAATCGGCGGTTACACAGTAGACGCTAACGGTGCTTGGGTTAAATAATTAATCTTAAGTTAATAAAAAGGGACTTCCTCGTGAAGTCCCTTTTTGTTTTTGCGTGGTAATTCTTTCTTTGCAAAATTCCTTAAAAATCCTTAATAAATTTTAAAAAAACTATTTACAAAGCCGATTTTATTTGGTATAATGTATTAAACACTTAGTATCTGGAAGTATGCATTTTTGCGGCTTGCCTCAACGGCCCTTAAATTGCTTGTTTTCGGAGAAAGGTAGGAATATCAAAACTTATGATATCCAGAATATGATATGGGTATCTAAGGGCGTTTGTTCAAAAAACTGAAAGGATGAAAACACATGAAAAAACTTTTTGCGTTGCTTTTAGCTGCAACAACAGCAATCTCTATGTTTGCTGCTTCCGCTTCTGCTTTGTTCACTATTGATTCTTATGCAGAATCCGAAGCATACCTTCAGGCTTATGCTCCTGTAAAATTGAGACTTACAGAGCAGAAAATCATCGTTACTCAGCCTCAGCACAAAACAGGTGCTGCTGACATCGTAACAGAAATCTCTGATGTTGATGGTTTGAAGGATTTTATTGAACACCTCGAATTTGGTGCTCCCGACAAAACTCCCGTGATTTTCGAAGCTTTGAAAGAAACTACAGGTAACAACAACCTCAGATATGGTAAAATCTACATGTACGACTATGAGCTCAATCTTGACGCTTCCAAAGATAAATCCTATGCAAAAGCATTGGAAAAATTCGACGAAGTAATCAAAGATTTGTACTCTTCCAACCCCGAAACAACAGTTGCTGATTTCTACAATGCTTGGGAAGATGCATACCTTCTTCAGCCTGCAAAAGGTATCGAAAACGTTACCGAAGCTCGTGAAAAGGTTTACAACGCTGCTGTAAAATGCGGTCAGCAGGTTCATGCTTACATGAAATCCAACGACAATGCTAACGGTCAGGTTCCTAACCCCGCTTTGTTCGATCACGTTTCCTACGCTGAAATGAATATGCATTCTCTCATCGTTGACGTATACAACAAGTGCAGAAGCTCTTCTACACTTAACAGCTACACAACTTCTCAGATTCTTTACCTCGCTAACGAATGGGTAAGAGTTTTGGACGAAATCGAATACGTTGACCCCACTTCTCTTGAAGAACAGTACATTGACTTGTACGATACACTCTCTGGTTACAAGAGCTCTGACTACACATCCGATAACTGGGCAAAATTCCAGGATTACATCGATGAAGCTGAAGAAATTGCTTCCACAGCTGTTACAAGTGATGACTGGACAAACGCTGTAAACGCACTTACAAATGCTAAAGGCGTAAAAGGTATTCCCGTTAAGTATACAGACTTGCAGAAAGCTTTGATGTCTGTATATGCTGACAGCGAAGGTAAATCCAAAATTGATTACGTTCAGAAAGAATACTCCGGTCTTGCTTCTGACTACTGTCTCTATGATGAAGCTGACTTCCGTGTAAGAGCTGACGGAAGCAAATACGTTTACTCCAACGAGTGGACAGAATTCGCTATCAACTACTACACAACAAACACAAATACTATCAAAGTTATCGATGAATATTCCGCTTACACATGGGTTTACAAACTCTGGGAAGACATCAAGAAGAGCAGCACTGCTGCAAAACAGAGTGAAGTTGACGAAGCTTTGGAAAGATTCAACAAAGCAGTTGACCGTTTGACTCCTACACAGGGTTCCGTTGCTGAATGGCGTCTTGTAATGCTCCAGAACTACGTTGACAAAGCTAACGCACTCAACGAAGAAGATTTTGTTACAACAAACAAAAAATGGGCAACACTTCAGGGTGCTATCTCTGATGCTGAAAATACTTTGAGAAAAACAAATCCTTCCGATGGTGAACTTACAAAAGTAACAACACTTCTTGAAAAAGCTCTCAACGAAGTTCTCGTAAATGCAAAATCTGTTCCTTCTAACATGAAGAAAGAACTCAAAGAACTTATCGCTAAAGCTGACAGACTTATTGCTAACGTAACAACTCAGTCCGGTGCTCAGGTTGTTGCTTTGAGAGATGCTGCTGAAGAAGGCGCAGAAGTATATGGCAATATCGATGACACATATACAAACCCTGATAAAGCTACAATCTCTGAAGTAAAAGCTGCAATCGAAGCTTTGAACGAAGCTATTGCTGACTTCTCTACAACAAAAGGTTGGGTACTCGAAGACGGCAAATGGTACTACGACGATTACGCTGACGGCTGGTACAAGATTGGCGAAACATGGTATATGTTCAACGCTGACGGTACTTTGAAAGTAAGCGAATGGTTCAAAGTTGACGGCAAATGGTACTGGTCCAACTCCAACGGTGGTATGGTAGTAGGCTGGGCTAAAGTTGACGGCAAATGGTACTTCTTCGACCAGGGTAACGCTATGAAGACAGGTTGGGTTAAATCTAACGGTCTCTGGTACTACCTCACAGAATCCGGTGCTATGGCTACAAACACAACAATCGATGGCTACAAAATTGACGCTAACGGTGTTTGGGTAGCATAATTACTGCTTGAATAACAAATTCGAGTCGGGAAACCGACTCGAATTTTTCTTTATATTTTTATTCGTTTATTATAATGATTTGTCGGTTATGCCTACCGTTACCTATTCCGTGAGCGCCCTGGTGGCCGCAGTACTCTTTCTTTTTTTTGGCGGGTATACAAACGTTGTGCAGGGGTTTAAGACGCTTAACTGGACGTCCGTGGCCTTTGGATTTGTTCTTGTAGCACTCGAAACAGGATGGATGTACGTCTACAGAGCAGGTTGGCAGGTGAGCGTGGCAACGATAGTACAAAGCTCTGTACTTGCCCTTGTATTGATTCTTATAGGCTATTTCATTTATAACGAGGCAGTTACCTGGAACAAGATTGTTGGTGTTATAATCTGTCTTGTAGGGCTTGGTGTGATAAATTTTAAATAATTTCAGAGGTGTAAGATGATAATATTGATAACGGGTGCATCGCATACCGGCAAAACTGCTCTGGCGCAAAAATTACTTGAGAAGTATAAATATCCGTATCTTTCGATAGACCATTTGAAAATGGGGCTGATTCGCAGTGGACAGACGAATCTTACACCTGTGAGTGATGATATGGCACTGACTGAGTATTTGTGGCCTGTTGTCTGCGAAATGATTAAAACTGCTATAGAAAACAAGCAGAACTTGATTGTAGAAGGCTGTTATATCCCTTTTAACTGGCAAGAAAGTTTTGATACCGACTACCTTAAGGATATAAAATATTACTGCCTTGTAATGAGTGAAAACTATATAAGGAATCATTTTGAAGATATAAAAAAGTATGCTTGTGTAATTGAGAAGCGCTTGAACGATGAAAATTTCACGATGGAAAAAGCCTTGGAGGAAAACAAAGTGTTTTCTGAGCTTGTAAAAAAGTATAAAACGAATTGTATATTAGTTGATGAAGAATATAGCATCGATATTGATTTGTAACATTAAGACGCTCTGCAAATGAATAAAAGGAAAAGCCGTTGGCGATTTGCCAACGGCTTTTATTATACTCGGAGAGAGTTTACCTATTATTTGAAACCTGTCATTACGATACCGCTGATGAACTGTTTCTGACCCACGAAGAAGATAATGATAAGGGGAAGAATGAATACAGTAGCAGCAGCCATGAGGAGTTCGTACTCAGATGCGTTAACCTGAGAGAATACCTGTAAACCGATAGCCAATGTGTACTTGTCACTGGATAAGTAGAGCAAGGGACCATCGAAGTTGTTCCAACCACCGATAAGTGTGAACAAGGAAATTGTTGTAATAATGGGTTTGGAGAGAGGCATCATAATCTTTGTAAGGATTGTGAATTCGCCTGCACCATCGATACGAGCAGCATCGAGGTAAGATGCCGGGATAGTTCCGTAGAACTGCTTCATAAGGAAGATGTTATAAGCACCACCAAAGAAGGAAGGCAAGATGAGCGGCCAGAATGTGTTGATACCACCGAGTTTAACCCAAGTTGTGTACAAGGGGATCATTGTTACCTGAGAGGGCAACATCATTGTGGACAAAGCAACCATGAAAAGGATTTTTCCGCCTTTCCACGGAATCTTTGTGAAAGAGTAAGCTGCAAAAGAAGAGGAAAGAACCTGACCACATACAGGAATAACTGAGATGATCAATGTGTTCTTGAGGTAATCCCAGAAAGGAATTCTCTGAAGAGCATCAGGGAAGTTCTGGAAACGAACTCTTGTAGGAATGAAGCTTCTGATGATACCTGCTGTGGTATCGAATACGTCTTCTCTGAATTTCAATGCTGTAGAGAACTGCCAAAGCAAGGGAGCAAGGAATATGATAGAGAAAAAGATAAGAGCTATATAAGCTAAAGTATTGTAACTGATTTTACGAGCTGAAATTTTCATTATATATTCCTCCTTCCTTTATTCACCGTCACCGTACTGTACCCAACCGGAGGTTGCGAAGATAACAGCGGTAACAATCATGATGATTACGAACAAGATCCAAGCCATAGCACAAGCGAAGCCCATGTTCATATATTTGAATGCCTGGTTATAAAGGTGTAACGCATAGAAAAGCATTGATCCACCGGGGCCGCCTTCCTGTGCAGAAACGTTTGAGGAGTTTGCGGAGAATATGTAAGCCTGTGTGAAGTACTGGAATACACCAATAATACCTGTAACGAGCTGATAGAACATTGTGGGAGAAATGGAAGGCAATGTGATGTGCCAGAATTTTTCCCAAGCGTTAGCGCCGTCGAGGTCAGCAGCTTCATAAAGTGTTTTCGGAACACCTTTGATACCTGCAAGGAAGATGAGCATCATACCACCGGAGCTCCACATACCCATAAGGATAAGTGACGGTTTTGTCCAGGCTGCGTCAAAGAGCCAACCGGGAAGGTGGTCAAACGGAACGCCGAGTGCCATCAAAACTTTGTTTACGATACCGTAAGAGGGGTTAAGTACCCATGTCCAAACCATTGAGGAAGCAACAACGGAAACTACAGAAGGAATATAGAAACATGTTCTGAAGATTGCCTGACCTTTAACCTCAAGGCTTAAGAGCAATGCCATACAAAGTGAGAAAATGATGTTGGATGGCAAACTGAAAACACACATATACAAAGTGTTCCAGAGAGACTTAATGCTCTTTTCGTCAGTGAAGAAGTGTACGTAGTTCTGAACACCTACAAATTCCTTGATCTGGAATCCGTTGAATTCAGTAAAACTGTAAACGATGGATGATACGAGCGGATAAACTGTAAATGACAGAAATCCGATGAGCCACGGCAATGCAAATAAGAAACCATAGAAGTTGTACTTGCGCTGCTGTGTACTGAGTTTAGCAGGGGCTGCTTGTTTCATAGGGTCCTCTCCTTTTTTATGGGTTTTGTCTGCGTAAAATTAAAACGCCCGTTGCAGACACCACCGAATTTTATTACTTATTTAATGGGGCATTTACTTACCTTAATATTCTATCATTTTTTCGAAAAAAGAAAATAGTTTTATTTTGATTTTATAGTCTTTTGTTTACTTAAACGGCAAAAAAAGCCTATGGCAAGCAATAAATTTTTTTAAAAAAATACCGAAATAGCTTGAAATTATGTAGTTTTATGGTATAATAAGGACTATAAAGTAAAAATAGTACCACTAAAATTGAGGTGAACGACAAAATATGAAGCTTTTGATAATGGGGGCAGAAAATAATTTTTGCCACGAAATCAAAGACAGTATTGACTTGAAAAAAATTGACGTTAAAATAGTTGGAACGGCACTTGCTGAAGAAGAAGCTTTGCAAAAGATAGAACGGTATACTCCTGACCTTATTCTTACTGATGCTAAACTTCGCGACGGTACAATTTTCAGTGTTATAAGGAAAGCAAGAAAAAAAGGATATAAAGCAAGGTTTGCTCTTATAACCGAGCACCGAAATTTTGAGTATATGCGTGAGGCGGCTAATCTCGGTGTTGAGAAGGTTTTAAGCTTCCCTGTAAGTAGCGGTAAATCGGTTTTGAAACTGGTTTCCGACGTTAAGGAAAAAATCTTAAAGGAAATTGAAGACGAACGTAAACTCAAAGAGCACGATCTCTGGAAAAAAGAGAGAGTTCTTGCGACTTTGTGTTACAGCAACAAAAAAATTCCTCAGGACTTAAAAGATTACTGCGATGAGCTCAAACAGTCCCTTTCAGGAGGACAGTATGTTGTTTTTTTGGTTGAGACGAACAATCCCGAAGTGGTAAAAAACAAGCTTGAAACCATCTTTGATGACGAGCGCAACTACATAGGAAGCTTTATGGGAATGAATATCGTTGCGGGGATACAGCGTTTCCACTCGGGTGCCAGTGAGACACACGTCCGTTCAAGTCTTAAAAACTTTTTTGCGCGTTTTTGCGATTTGTGCAGAAGGGACAGAGGTGTTACGGCGTCTGCCAATATAAGCAGTATTCTTACATCGAGCGCAGATATCGCAAAAGGCTTTAAACAATGTGTTTCTACTCAGAGCCTGCATTTTTTGTACGATGATCTGACGGTTACTTTCTATGACGATATGGAATCTGTTGTTCACAATACGGCAGTACCTGAGCTTTATGATAAAAACCAGATTGAAAATATGCTCAGAAATGAAGAAATAAGCGGAATCCATAAGTTTTTCAGAAGACTTCTTGCTGAGATAAAAAATAATCCCGTGTATAGTGCCAATTCGGTTATGAGTCTTTACCATAATATTGCAATGGACGTAGTTCAGTTAAGAATAGCTCTTTGTGGTGACGTTACCGATATTCAGGTTTCTTTTGAAAAGATAACCGAGGCGGGAAAGCTTTCGGAACTGAGCAAAAAAATAGAAAACTTTGCCGTTGACACTATAAAAGTTCTGCACGATATAAAATTGCAGAAAAGTTTAAGCCCCGTTAACAAAGCGGTGTATTATATCGAACAGAACTATAGAAGTGATATAAACTTACAGGGTATATCGGATTTTGTCGGACTTGCCCCCGCATATTTCAGCAGACTTTTCAAAAAAGAGACGGGTCTTTCCTTTATTGATTACGTTATGCAGAAAAGGGTTGAGAAGGCTAAAAATCTACTCGCAAATACCAATATGAAGATATATGAAATCTGTCAGGAAGTAGGTTATACCGACACGAGATACTTTATAAAAATGTTTAAGGGAGTTACAGGTATGACTCCAATGCAGTTTAAACGTTCTCAGTATCGTAAAGCGATAGTTGAGGGGTAAAAATTCGTCAATAATCACAAAAACAAAAAGGAAAATTTGTAACAACAGACAAAGATAATTTTTCTCGTAAAAAAACCTCAAAAAAGCTTGATTTGACGGGGTATTTTGAGTTAAAATGTATATAACATATTTTCATCTGCAGCGTTGTTTTGCGAGCGAAAACTTGCAAAACAGCGTTGTTAGTCGTCTTAAAATCAATTTATAGAGGCAATAGAAACCTTTCGGTTTTTGAAAATATGAATAAAAAATGGAGGTAGAAATCTATGAAAAAAGGACTTTGGAAAAAACTCCTTGCTATGACACTTGCAGTAGTTATGGCATTGAGCGTTGCTCCTTTCACAGCTTCAGCTGCGTGGAACAAAGGCGCAGATAACAGCTGGAGCTACACAGAAAACGGCAACAAAGTCACAGGCTGGAAAAAAATCAGTAACGAATGGTATTACTTTGATAATTCCGGCACAATGCAGACCGGTTGGCATTTTGTAAGTGGCAATTGGTACTATATGGATGAATCCGGCGAAATGGAAACAGGCTGGCAGTTCATCGACGGCGAATGGTATCGCTTAGGTGACAACGGCGCTATGGTAAAAGGCTGGATTAAAGAAAATGGCGAATGGTATCACTTGAGCACAAGTGGTGTTATGGCACGTAAATGGCGTTTGATCGCTAACGAATGGTATTACTTTAATGCAAGCGGTCATTTGCAGACCGGCTGGATTGTAGCAAATGGTGAAACATACTTTGCTGACAAAGACGGTGTAATGCAGAAAGGCCTTACACAGATAGACGGTAAAGTTTACTACTTCAATGATCCTAACGGTCACCTTATGGCAGGACGTATCAGAATTGGTAACTCTACATACACATTTGATGAAGAAACAGGTGCAGCTATCGGTAACTTCCTTCCCGAAGCAGATAAAGCTTTCAACGGTGAAGGTACTGCAGTAGTTCCTTCTGCACCCGTAAGCGGTAAAGAAGAAGGAACTAAACCTTCTAAACCTTCTTACGGCGGTGGCGGAGGAAGCGGATATGTTCCTCCTGAAGAACCCTCTTCTGAACCTTCTGAAGAGCCTTCTTCCGAACCTTCCGTTGAACCTTCTGAAGAGCCCAGTGAAGAGCCTTCTTCCGAGCCTTCTGTTGAACCTTCCGAAGAGCCCTCTGAAGAACCTTCTTCCGAGCCTTCCGTTGAACCTTCCGAAGAGCCCAGTGAAGAACCTTCTTCTGAACCTTCCGAGGAACCCTCCGAAGAGCCCAGTGAAGAACCTTCTTCTGAACCTTCCGAGGAACCTTCCGAAGAGCCCAGTGAAGAACCTTCTTCTGAACCTTCCGAGGAACCCTCCGAAGAACCTGTTGAAGCAGCAGTTCCCACAATTACAAAGAACCTTAATTTGACAGCATCCTTCGATGAAGGTGCAAACGTTGTTCTCGATGTTGAAGCTTCTACAACAGACAAAGGTACACTTTCTTACCAGTGGTACAAAGACGGTGTTGCTATCGACGGTGCAACAGATGCTTCTTACACTGTAACAGAAGAAGGCCTTTATAAAGTAGTTGTAACAAATACTTTGGGTGAATCTACAGCAGAAGTTGCTTCTACAATTTGTGCAGTAACAATGATTCCTGTTGAAGAACCCTCTGTTGAGCCTTCTGAAGAACCCTCCGAAGAACCTTCTGTTGAGCCTTCCGAAGAGCCTTCTGAAGAATCTTCTGAACCCGTAGTTCAGGATTCCTGGAAGTTCAGCAAAACAGAAGTTGCTCGTGGCGAAGAATTCGTAATGACAATGGAAATGCCTGAGACAATTTTGGCATCAAGCCTCGGTTTCAAGGTATTGTTCGATAACACAGTATTCGAAATCACAAATATTGCTGAAGCTCCCTACGCTGATATGCAGCCTTATATGCCCGGATGTAACGCAAACGCAAACGTTATGATTTCCTGGTGCGACCCCACCTTCGATGCTAACACAACTATCAACGAAGGCGAAGTATTGCTTGAAGTAACATTCAAAGCAAAAGATGATGCTGTACTCGGTGACAGCACATTCACAGTAGAAGACTGGAACGTACTCGGTGCATTCAACGAAGAAACATACGAAATGGATGTTATCACTCCTTGCCCCGAAATTATGGGATTGAGCATTGACGTAACAGTAGTTGAAGAAACAGCTTCCGAGGAACCCTCCGAAGAACCTGTTGAAGCAGCAGTTCCCACAATCACAAAGAACCTTGATTTGACAGCATCCTTCCTTGAAGGTGAAAACGTTGTTCTCGACGTAGAAGCTTCTACAACTGACGAAGGCACACTTTCTTACCAGTGGTACAAAGATGGTGTTGCTATTGACGGTGCAACAGATGCTTCTTACACTGTAACAGAAGCAGGTCTTTATAAAGTAGTTGTAACAAACACTTTGGGTGAATCCACAGCAGAAGCTGCATCTACAATTTGTGCAGTAACAGTTCTTGCAAGACCTAATAGTCCTGTAATTGCACCTATGGAAGATGTAACAATCTACGAAGGCGATACAGCTACAATTACAGCAGTAGCTACTGGTAATGGTGAATTGTCTTACACATGGTATGATGCTATAGGTCGTGTTGTTTCTGAGACAGCTACTCTCACAACAACAAAAGCAGGCCTCTATACGGTTATGGTAAAAAATACATTGAATGGCGATACCAAATCTAAAATGGCAGGTGTTGAGGTAACAGTTCTTCCTGTTGAAGAACCTTCTTCTGAGCCTTCCGAAGAACCTTCCGAACCTACAACAGAAAGCGCTTGGAAATTCAGCAAAACAGAAGTTGCTAAGGGCGAAGAATTCGTAATGACAATGGAAATGCCTGAAACAATTCTTGCATCAAGCCTCGGTTTCAAGGTAGTATTCGATAACGAAGTATTCGAAATCACAAACATTGCTCATGCTAACTATGCAGATATGCAACCCAACTTGCCCGGATGTAACGCAAACGCAAACGTTATGGTTTCCTGGTGCGACCCCACCTTCGATGCTAACACAACTATCGAAGAAGGCGAAATCTTGCTTGAAGTAACATTCAAAGCAAAAGATGATGCTGTACTCGGTGCAAGTGCATTCACATGTGAAGACTGGAACGTACTTGGTACATTCAATGAAGAAACATACGAAATGGACGTTATCACTCCTTGCCCCGAAATCATGGGATCAAGCATCGACGTAACAGTAGTTGAAGAAACAGTTTCCGAAGAACCTTCCGAACCTTCTGAAGAACCTACCGAACTTATTATTAAAACTAACCTTCCTGAAACAGTTGAACTTACAGAAGGCGATACATTGACCCTTACTGTAGAAATTGAAGAAATAGCTGGCGTAACCACATACACATGGTGGAAATGGAACGGTTATGGCTGGGAAGAAGTTGCTGAAACAACAAATACACTTACCATTGAAAACGTTGCAGTGAGCGATGCAGGTGAGTATTATGTTTCTATCCAGAACGTTTACAACGGCACAGGCTCATACTTAGATTCTGCTGAAGCTACAGTAACAGTTAATCCTGCTCCTTCCGAACCCAGCGAATCTGAAAAACCTGTTATTACAACTGATCTTCCTGCTACAATGCCCCTTAACGAAGGTGACACATTGACACTTACAGTAGTTGCTGAATCTCCTGACGGCGGTAACCTTTCCTACAGATGGCTTAAAGATGGCTTCTTTGTAACAGGAATGGTATCTTCCCCCACATTTACAATTGACAACGTAGATGCAGAAGATGCAGGCTCTTACACAGTAGAAGTTTTCAATAAAAAAGGTGAGTTGGAGACTGCACAGACTGACTCCTCTGCATGTGTAGTAACAGTTCTCCCTGCTCCTTCCGAAGAATCTCCCTGGAAATTCACAAAAACTGAAGTAGCTCGTGGCGAAGAATTTGTAATGACAATGGAAATGCCTGAAACAATTCTTGCATCAAGCCTCGGTTTCAAGGTAGTGTTTGACAACGAAGTATTCGAAATCACAAACATTGCTCATGCTAACTATGCAGATATGCAGCCTAACTTGCCCGGATGTAACGCAAACGCAAACGTTATGGTTTCCTGGTGTGACCCCACTTTCGATGCTAACACAACTATCGAAGAAGGCGAAATCTTGCTTGAAGTAACATTCAAAGCTAAAGATGATGCTGTACTCGGTGCAAGTGCATTCACAGTAGAAGACTGGAACGTACTTGGTACATTCAATGAAGAAACATACGAAATGGAAACTATTACTCCTTGCCCCGAAATCATGGGATCAAGCATCAACGTAACAGTTGCTGAAGGAACTTCTTCCGAAGAACCTGACGAACCTGTAGTAGAAAGCCCCTGGAAATTCAGCACAGATGCACTTTTCGTTGGTCAGGAAGTTGTAATGACAATGGAAATGCCTGAAACAATTCTTGCATCCAGCCTCGGTTTCAAAGTAGTATTCGATAACACATTGTTCGAAATCACAGAAATTGCTCATGCTAACTATGCAGATATGCAGCCTAACTTGCCCGGATGTAACGCAAACGCAAACGTTATGGTTTCCTGGTGTGACCCCACCTTCGATGCTAACACAACCATTGAAGAAGGCGAAGAATTGCTCAGAGTAACCTTCAAAGCTTTGGCAATCGGTAACGGTGAGTTCTACGTTGAAGACTGGAACGTACTCGGTGCATTCAACGAAGAAACATACGAAATGGAAGTTATCACTCCCATGCCCGAAATCATGGGTTCAAGCACAGAAGTATACGTTATGTCACTTTTATAAGAATTATCAAAAGAAACCTCTCATTTCTGAGGGGTTTCTTTTTTTGAAAAAATTTTAAAAAACCTCTTGACAAATAAAAATCATAGGTATATAATTTACTCAATTAAAGTAAGAAAGGGCAATTTGTATGTCTATCGCAACAACGAAACGATTTACAAACTTTTTTGGCTGGGGCTTTTATTTTAGCACCGGTCTTAATCGTCGTGTACATCTTTCGTTAACGTCAGACTGCTAACTGTCATTTTTCAGTGTAAATGAGAGCCTGCATCTTTGTAACGAAGATGCAGGCTTATTTTAATTTTCTGATTAATTAAAGTTGTCAAACGAGCTCGGACTCTTTGGTTGATCACATTCAGGAGGAAAAACAAATGGTAATTATTTTAAGACAAAACGCAAACAAAGAAGAAGTAAAAAATCTTATCGCAGGTATCGAGGAGCTTGGTGTTTCCACCCACATTATTGAAGGTGAACAGTCAAGTATTATCGGTCTTGTCGGTGATACTACGAGAATCAATGCAAACGACGTTCTCGCAAACGAGGTTGTAGAAGCTGTAAGACGTGTTCAGGAGCCTTACAAACTTGCAAACCGTAAATTCCATGCAGAAGATTCTGTTATTCCTGCAGGTAATACTCTTATCGGCGGTAACGGATTTAAAATTATCGCAGGGCCTTGCTCGGTTGAAAGTGAAGAACAGATCGTTGAAATTGCAAAATCTGTTAAGGCGTCGGGTGCATCCTTCTTAAGAGGTGGCGCTTTCAAACCCAGAACTTCCCCTTACGCTTTCCAGGGGCTTCACGGCGACGGTATCAAGCTTTTGTTAAAGGCTAAAAAAGAAACGGGACTTCCTATTGTCACCGAGATTATGTCAATTGCTCATATTGATTTGTTCAACGACGTTGACGTAATTCAGGTTGGTGCAAGAAATATGCAGAACTTCGAGCTTTTAAAAGAGCTTGGAAAATGCAATAAGCCTATTTTACTTAAACGTGGTCTTTCAAGTACGTTAGAAGAACTTTTGATGAGTGCTGAGTACATTATGGCAAACGGCAACGAAAACGTTATCCTCTGTGAAAGAGGTATCCGTACTTTCGAAACTGCAACGAGAAACACTCTTGATATTTCTGCAGTGCCGATGCTTAAAAATGCAAGTCATCTCCCCGTGATTATCGACCCGAGCCACGCATGTGGTATTTCCTGGATGGTTGAGCCTATGGCAAAAGCGGCTGCGGCAGTTGGTGCAGACGGACTTATCGTAGAAGTTCACAACAACCCCGCAAAAGCACTTTGCGACGGTAAACAGTCCATTACTCCCGATGCTTTCGACAAACTTGTAAAAGATTTACGTCCGTTAGTTGAATTATCAGGAAAAAAGATGTAAAATAGATATACAGCCTTCCCCTTGAGGGGAAGGGGGACCGCGAAGGCGGTGGATGAGGTGTAAAATTTATATTTCGGAAAGGCTTGAAGCAGATGAGAAAACTTCACGTGAATTTAAGTGAAAACAGAAGCTATGATATTTTAATCGAAAGCGGACTTATAAATTGTGCCGGTGAAAAGATTAAAGCGGTGTATAGCGGTAAAAGAATTGCAGTTATTACCGATTCGACTGTTAACACTCTTTATGCAGATAAGCTTGTATCTTCACTCAGAAAATCAGGTTACGTAACAAAGGTTATTGATTTTCCTGCAGGTGAGCCTTCCAAAAATATGGATACTGTGATAAGCCTTTACGATGCGCTTTTAGACCCCGTGCCTTTTGCGGTGACAAGAGGTGACCTCATAATTGCACTCGGTGGCGGTGTAACGGGGGATATGGCGGGATTTGTTGCGGCAACACTTTTAAGAGGCATTCCGTTTGTGCAGATTCCGACGACTTTGCTTTCACAGGTTGACAGTTCGGTCGGCGGAAAGGTTGCGGTTGACTTAAAACAAGGCAAAAATTTAGCCGGAGTTTTTTATCAGCCAAAGCTTGTACTTATCGACCCTGAAACCTTAAAAACGCTTTCCGACCGTGTTTTCTCCGATGGCCTTTCAGAGGTTATAAAATACGGTATGATAAGGGATAAAAAGCTTTTTGAAATTATCGAAAAGGCAGAGTCAAAAGAAAAGCTTTTTAACCTTATGGAGGATGTAATTTATACCTGCTGTGATATTAAAAGGCAAATCGTCGAAAATGACGAGTTTGATACGGGTGAGAGAATGTTTTTGAATTTCGGGCATACTCTCGGACACGTTTTTGAAAAGCTCGGAAATTATTCTTTGTATATGCATGGTGAGGCGGTTTCCTGCGGTATGGTTGCGATGCTTGAAATCGGAGAAAAATTATCGCTCACCGAAAAGGGCGTTGCAGAAAGGCTTGAAAACCTTTTAAGTGCTTATTCTTTGCCTATAAAACCCGATAACGTAACGGCTCATACTATTATTGAAACCTTAAACTATGATAAAAAAGGAATTGGCGATGATATTACCATCGTTATCTGCAAGGGTGTCGGTGAGTCGGTTCTTAAAAAAATCTCTAAAAAGGAATTAGCAGAAATTTACAGTGAAATTGTTTAAAGAAGGTGAATTTGTGGACCTTTTAATAACTCCCAGAAAGCTTTGCGGTGAGGTGAAACTCCCTTCCTCAAAAAGTGCAGGGCACAGAAGTCTTATTGCGGCAGCACTCGGTGGCGGTGAGGTAACAGGTATTAATACTTCCGAGGATATACGTGCTACCGAAAACTGTATGAATGTTTTGCATGATAAAAAGTCCGCAAGTCTTATTCTTGACTGTAACGAATCAGGTTCAACGCTTAGGTTCTTGATACCACTTGCAATTGCGTTGCATCCTGACAAAGAAATAGTTTTTAAAGGCAGTAAAAGACTTTTGGAAAGACCGCTTACTCCTTATTTTGAAATATTTGAAAAAGATGACATCCGCTATGAGTTGACCTCTGAAAGCCTTACAGTAAAGGGCAACCTCAAAGGCGGTGAGTACAGATTAAGCGGTAAGATAAGTTCACAGTTTATAACGGGACTTTTGTTTGCTTTACCGCTTTTGAAAACTAAGTCAAAGATAGTTGTTACCGATACTCTGGAGTCAAAAGGCTACGTCGATATGACGGTTGACACTTTAAAAAAAGCGGATATTGAGGTTGAAAATAGGGATTACAAAGAATTTGTAATTTCAGCCAATCAGCAATATAAGCCTTTTAAAGAAAAGGTTGAAGCCGATTTTTCTCAGGGTGCATTCTTCCTTGTAGCAAACTTTCTTGGAAGTCATGTTAATCCTATGGGACTTGATATGAACTCAAAACAAGGTGATAAAGAAATCGTTAAGATTCTTGAGGAGTTCAAAAAAGATGAGGATATTTCTGTTGACGTAAGTGATATTCCTGATTTGGTGCCGATTATGGCGGTGGGAGCCTCCTTGCGAAACGGCTATAAAACTTATTTTGTAAACGGTGCAAGGCTCAGAATGAAGGAAAGTGACAGAATAAAAACTACTTGTGATATGATAAGTTCCCTCGGCGGTGAAATTACTGAAGGTGAGGACGGTATCACCGTAACGGGTAAAGATGCACTTTCGGGTGGTATTGTCAACTGCCATAACGACCACAGAATTGCGATGGCTGCGGCAATCGGCTCAACCGTTTGCAAAAATGAAGTGAAGCTTATTGGCGCTGAGTGTGTAAAGAAATCATACCCTGATTTCTGGGAGGATTTTAAGAAGCTTGGCGGACAGATAAAGGAGGACGGCAGATGAAAACAGAATATACTATTTTCGGCGAATCCCACGGGGAAGCAATAGGCGTTGTGATTGAAAACCTGCCGTCGGGTATTGAAATAGACAACGATTTTATTTTAAGGGAAATGAAAAGACGTCAGGCGAAAAAAGGCGGTCTTACAACGCCACGTATTGAATCCGACGTTCCCGAAATTTTAAGCGGTGTTTTCGAAGGGAAAACTACGGGTACTCCGCTTTGTGCAATTATAAGAAACGATAATACCCGTTCAAAGGATTATGAAAAGGATTTGCTCCGTCCCTCACATGCGGACTATACGGGCAACGTGCGATATAAAGGCTTTAACGATTACCGTGGTGGCGGACATTTTTCGGGACGCCTTACGGCACCGCTTGTTTTTGCAGGTGCCGTAGCAAAGCTCATTTTAAAGAAAAAAGGAATTTACGTTGGTGCTCATATCTTGCAGACGGGTAACGTGAAAGACGATAAATTTGATGAAAAGATGCTTTCAAAGGAATATTTTGAAGCAATTGCAAAAAAAGATTTCGCCGTTATCAACGATGAAAAAGGCGAGGAAATGAAAGCGCTTATTCAGAAAGCCAGGGAAGAGCTCACTTCAGTCGGCGGAATTATAGAATGTGCAATTATCGGTATGCCTGTTGGCGTTGGTTCGCCCGATAAAGATAATCTCGAGGGTATCATTTCAAAAAATATTTTCAGAGTTCCCGCTGTTAAGGGCATTGAGTTCGGACTCGGATTTGGTTTTGCAGACGCTTACGGTCACGAGGTTAATGACGAATTTTGCATAAACGACGGCAAAATTGAAACCAAAACCAACAATAACGGCGGTATCCTCGGTGGCATTTCAAACGGTATGCCGATAGTTTTCAAAACTGTTGTCAAGCCGACTCCCTCTATTGCAAGAGAGCAGAATACCGTTGATATTTCGGATATGACCGAGAAAAAAATTACGATAAAAGGAAGACACGACCCGTGTATTCTTTCCCGTGCTTCGGTTGTTATAGAAAGTGCGGCGGCACTTTCTGTACTGGAGGCGCTTAAATGAAAAAGGTAGTTTACTGCGGAGTTCCGGGGTCTTACGCCGAAGAAGCGGCTATATCTTACTTCGGGCAGAAGGCAGAATTCATAACTTCGCAATCGTTTCAGGAAGCTTTTGAAGATTTAAAGTTAAATAAAGCTGAGTTTGCGGTACTCCCTATAGAAAACAGTTCTACGGGCGCTATTTCTGCGGTTTACGATTTGCTCGGTGAGTATGGATTTTTCATTACAGGGGAAATTCCAATTGCCATAAATCATTGTCTTTTGGCGAAAAAGGGTGTAAAGATTTCTGATATAACGGAGGTCTTCTCTCACGAACAGGGTATTTTTCAGTCGAGGGATTTTTTGAAAAAGTATCCCTCGTGGAAAAGAACTGTAATGTATAATACTGCCGCCGCCGCAAAGCTTGTGAGTGAAAGCGACAAGCCGTTTGCCGCAATTGCGAGTAAACGCTCGGCAGAAATATATTCACTTTCTGTGTTGGAAGAAAAGACAAATTTCAAAGATAAAAATCAGACCCGTTTTGTTGTGGTGTCACCTGAAATGATGCATTCTCCAAAAAACAACAAGGTGTCACTTGCTTTTACACTTCCTCACGTCAGTGGAAGTCTTTATGAAATTTTAGGGATTTTTTCAAGGGAAAAGCTCAATCTTGTTAAAATTGAGTCACGCCCTGTTGCAGATAAAAACTGGGAGTATATGTTTTTTCTTGATTTTACGGCGGATACCGTTGACCAGAGAGTTGAAGACATTTTAGACGAGGTTTCAAAGAAAACACAGACTTTGAAAATTTTAGGTTGCTATAAAAACGCAATGGGAGCGTAAAGATGAAAAATATTGTTCTTATCGGGATGCCCGGGTCGGGTAAAAGCACCGTTGGCAGAATAATTGCTCAAAAACTGAATATGACTTTTTTGGACCTTGATACCGAAATCGAAAGTTATCTTGAGATGAGTATCCCCAATGTTTTTGCAAAAAAAGGCGAGGCTTTTTTCAGGGATGCCGAAACTCATTGTGCAAAGGCACTGGCCAAAAGAGAAGCTTTGGTTATTGCGACGGGCGGTGGAGTAATTCTCAGACAAGAGAATATGAATGCCTTGTCTGAAAACAGCGTCATCGTTTTTCTCGACAGACCCTTAAAAGCTATCCTCGGTGAAGATTTATCGGGAAGACCGCTTTTGAAGGATAACACCGAAAGGTTATACAAGCTTTACAACGAACGTATAGATTTATATAAAAAATACGGAGAGTATAAAATAGAAAGCATAGAATCTCCCGAAACAGTTGCAAAAAACGTTATTGATACAATTAATAAAAATCACTATAAACTTTGTGTTATAGGTAATCCGATTGCACATACTCTTTCGCCACTAATACAGACAAAACTTGCTCAGTTTCTGGGCCTTTGTTGTGAGTATCTTCCGTATAAAGTGGAGGACGTTAAAGAGTTTGCAGAATTTTCAAAAAGAGAAAAGTTTGACGGATTTAACGTAACGATTCCACATAAAAAGGATATTATAGGAGTGCTTACAAAGTGCGATGACTATGCAAAAGCATGTGGTGCGGTTAACACTGTCAAGATAACCGACGGGGTTTTGAAGGGTTATAACACTGATGGGGAAGGGATATATTTTTCTTTGCTTCAAAACGAGATAAACCCCGAAAACAAAAAGGTTATGGTTATAGGTGCAGGTGGTGCGGCAGTTTCAATTTGCTGTAAGATGCTCTCGGTAAATGCATCCGTAACGGTACTTTGCCGTGATACTAAAAAGTTTTCTATGGAGGGCGTAACGGCACTTGAGATGACGCCTGAAAATCTTAAAGTGACGGCAGAAGTGTCTGATATAATAATAAACGCTACCCCTCTCGGAATGGAGGGAATAGATGAAGATTTCACTGATTTTTCTTTCCTTGATAACACGAATGCTTTCGTTTACGACATAGTCTACAAGCCTTTTGAAACAAATCTCGTAAAAGAGAGCAAAAAGCGTGGACTTAAAGCAGAAAACGGACTTTCGATGCTTATAAATCAGGCAATTTTTGCTTTTTCGATTTTTACAGACAGACAGTTTGATTTTGAAAAAGCATCCGAATATCTGCAAAAAGAAGTACAAAAAGAAATATACAGATAGCAAAAAGCGAGAAGATTTAAATCTTCTCGCTTTTTGCATAAGAGTTCTAAACGTAAGAGGTCATTCAGTTTAATACATACCGCCTGCGGGCATAGCGGGTGCTGCAGGAACGTCTTCCTTGATGTCAGCAACCAAAGATTCTGTTGTGAGCACCATAGCGGCAACACTTGCGGCATTCTGCAAAGCGCTTCTTGTAACCTTTGTGGGGTCTACGATGCCGAATTCGAGCATATCACCGTATTTTTCGTTGTATGCGTCGAAACCGAAGCCAACTTTCTTAGCAGCAAGGATTTTATCGATGATAACGGAGCCTTCAAGACCACCGTTTAATGCAATCTGGCGGATAGGTTCTTCCAAAGCCTTCAAAACGATAGTTGCACCTGTTTTTTCGTCACCGTCGAGTGTGTTTACAAGCTTCTTAACTGCGGGAATTGCATTGATTGGAGCAACGCCACCACCTGCAACGATACCTTCTTCAACAGCGGCTTTTGTAGCGGAAAGTGCGTCTTCAATGCGCATTTTCTTTTCTTTCATTTCAATTTCAGTAGCAGCACCAACTTTAATAACTGCGACACCACCTGAGAGTTTTGCAAGTCTTTCCTGAAGTTTTTCTCTGTCGAAATCGGAAGTTGTAGTTGCAATCTGAGAACGGATCTGTGCTACGCGGTTTTTGATTTCTGATTTGTTACCAGCTCCGTCAACGATGATGGTGTTTTCTTTCTGAACAACAACCTGACGTGCACGGCCGAGCTGCATAAGAGTAGCTTCTTTAAGGTCAAGTCCGATTTCTTCACTGATAACCTGACCGCCTGTGAGGATAGCGATATCCTGAAGCATTTCTTTTCTTCTGTCACCGAAACCGGGAGCTTTTACTGCAACGCAGTTGAAAGTACCGCGGAGTTTGTTGAGGATAAGTGTTGTGAGAGCTTCACCTTCGATATCTTCAGCGATGATAACGAGTTTTTTACCGCTCTGTACAATCTGTTCAAGCAAGGGGAGAAGATCCTGAATGCTTGCGATTTTCTTGTCTGTGATAAGGATGAATGCATCGTCCATTACAGCTTCCATTTTTTCT
Source organism: Oscillospiraceae bacterium (assembly GCA_045121595.1). Taxonomy (GTDB): domain Bacteria; phylum Bacillota; class Clostridia; order Oscillospirales; family Ruminococcaceae; genus Fumia. Next base: position 105,107 of record JBGVGI010000054.1, read on the forward strand.
GTGTCTGTGCACATATAAGGAGAGATGTAACCACGGTCAAACTGCATACCTTCAACTACTTCACTGTAAGTTTCAGCAGTTTTGGATTCTTCAATTGTGATAACGCCGTCAGCAGAAACCTTTTCCATTGCTTCTGCGATAAGGTTTCCTACGAATTCGTTATCGGCAGAAACGGTAGCAACACGTGCGATGTCTTCGCTTCCTTTAACTTTTTTGGAGTTTTTAACGATAGCTTTTACTGCTTCGTCAACAGCTTTTTGCATACCTCTTTTAAGTACCATGGGGTTTGCACCTGCTGCAACGTTTTTCATACCTTCGCGAACGAGTGCCTGAGCAAGTAAGGTAGCGGTTGTTGTACCGTCACCTGCGGCATCGTTTGTTTTTGTTGCAACTTCTTTTACGAGCTGTGCGCCCATATTTTCAAAAGCATCTTCAAGTTCGATTTCTTTTGCAATTGTGACACCGTCATTTGTGATGAGGGGCGCACCGAATTTTTTATCTAAAACAACGTTTCTGCCCTTGGGACCCAAGGTGATTTTAACGGTATCGGCAAGTTTATCGATACCTGTCTGCAAAGCTTTTCTTGCTTCTTCGCCATAAATAATCTGTTTTGCCATGGTGTGAATCCTCCCTTTATTCTACTACTGCCAAAACGTCACTCTGGCGGAGGATTGTATATTCCTCACCGTCGAGTTTAACTTCTGTTCCGGCATATTTGCTGATAAGAACTTTGTCACCGACTTTAAGCTCCATTTTTACTTCCTTACCGTCAACGATACCGCCGTTTCCGACTGCAACAACTTCTGCAACGGAAGGTTTTTCTTTAGCAGAACCTGCTAAAATGATACCGCTTTTCGTGGTTTCTTCTGCTTCGACCATTTTGATAACAACACGGTCAGCCAAGGGTTTGATGTTCATAAGATTTCCTCCTTAATGTATGAGAATAAATAATTGTCATTTTGGTTAGCACTCTAAACCTATGAGTGCTAACAGTATATATTGTACACCTTTTTTTATTAAAAAGCAATGTTTTAATTGTTAATATTTTGTTTTTTGTAGAATATTATAAAAATCTTTGTGCATTAGGCTTACCTTTATGCAAAAAGGCAGATAATTTAATTTTTTTTACATTTTTTTATTGCGGTCAGGAGTATTTTGCGATATAATATATATGTTAATGACTAACCTTTCTATGAAAAGAGGTATTATAATGGCTTCAAGAAATTATATTATTTCCACTGAGACTACCTGCGATATGCCGATGGAGTATTATCAGAAGAATGGTGTTCACTATCTTGGACTTACTTATACGATAAACGATAAAGATTATAATTCCGCTTTGGATGACGGTATTTCCTCTGCTGATTTTTATAAGATGTTAAGAGCTGGTGCCGAGTCAAAAACAGCTCAGGTTTCTCCTGATGCGGCAACCATAGCTTTTGAAGAACTTGTAAAAGAAGGTTACGACGTTTTGCATTTGTCATTTTCTTCTGCGTTAAGCGGAACTTATCAGAGTTGTAAAATCGCTGCAAACGACGTTATGGAGCGTTATCCCGATGCAAAAATCGTTGTTGTTGATTCTCTTGCTGCATCAATGGGGCAGGGGCTTATGCTCAATTATGCTCTTGCTTTGAAAAACTCCGGCAAAAGCATTGATGAAGTTGTGGATATTATCGAAAAGGAAAAACTTAATTTCTGTCATAATTTCACTGTTGACGATTTGCATTTTCTAAGCCGTGGCGGACGTATTTCCAAAATGACTGCGATTATGGGTACGGCACTTGGTATCAAGCCTTTACTTCACGTTGACGATGAGGGAAGACTTATAAACGTAGGCAAGGTAAGGGGAAGAAAACAGTCTCTTAACTGGCTTGTTGATAAAATGGCTGAACGTGTCGGCGACAAGAAAAACGATGTTGTTTACATTTCTCATGCTGACGTGAAAGAAGATGCGGAATACGTAGCTGAGCTTGTCAGAAAGCGTTTTGGAATAAAGGATATCGTTATCGGTGATATCGGACCTGTCATCGGTTCTCATTCAGGCCCCGGTACGGTAGCGCTCTTCTTTATCGGTGAAACAAGAAAAATTTAATTGGGATAGAGGTAATGAAAATGAATGAAATTAAAATCATCAGAAGCGAGAATTTAAAGCAGAAGCCTGATGAAAACACACTTGTTTTTGGTAAGTATTTTACCGACCACATGTTTGTGATGGACTGGAACAAGGAAAAGGGTTGGCACGATGCAAAAATCGTTCCTTACGGACCGCTTGAACTTTCTCCCGCCTGCACTTGTCTTCATTACGGTCAGGAAACTTTTGAAGGTATGAAGGCATACAGAAATTCCGACGGTGAAATATATCTTTTCAGACCGATGGAAAACTTCAAACGTCTTAACGCTTCCAACGACCGTCTGTGTATTCCTCATATCGATGAGGAGTTTGCTTTGAAAGCACTTAAAGAACTCATTGAAATCGACAAAGAATGGGTGCCTCATAAAGATGGAACGTCACTTTATATCCGTCCTTTTGTAATTGGTACAGAGCCTTCTCTCGGTGCACATTCTTCTTCGGAATATAAGTTTATGATTATAATGTGCCCCGTAGGAGCATATTACGCAACGGGTCTTAATCCTGTTAATATCTTCGTTGAAAACGAATACGTACGTGCAGTACGCGGTGGTACAGGCTTTGCAAAAACAGGCGGAAACTATGCGGCATCTCTTAAAGCTCAGGACGTTGCAGCAGAAGAAGGCTTCTCTCAGGTTTTGTGGCTTGACGGTGTTGAAAGAAAATACATCGAAGAAGTTGGCGCTATGAACGTTTTCTTCGTACTTAAAAACGAAGTTGTAACTCCTGCTTTGCAGGGCAGTATTCTTCCCGGTATTACAAGAAAATCTGTAATTGAGCTTCTTAAGAGCTGGGGATACAACGTAAATGAAAGAAGAATTTCCATCGACGAGCTTGTCGAGGCTTATAACAAGGGTGAATTTACCGAAATGTTCGGAAGCGGTACTGCAGCCGTAATTTCTCCCGTAGGACTTTTAAGATACAAGGATACCGATATGAAACTTTCCGATGGAAAAATCGGTGAGCTTTCCCAGAAGCTTTATGATGAGCTTACAGGTATTCAGTGGGGCAAACGTCCTGATCCGTTTAACTGGACCGAAAAAGCTTAATAGATTTTTAAGAATGTGGGTTTTTACCCGCATTCTTTTTTGATTTAATTTGTTAAAAGAATAAAGTATTTAACACAACTTGCTTTGTTTATTCATAAAAAAGTCATATTTACTGTTAAAAAATTTGTTACAATTAAAATACCTTTATTTTACAAATAAGCACTAACCAACTCAACAATCGACACAGAAAGGCTAAAGGTAAAATTATGAACGGAATAAGCAAATCAGATTTGAAAAGGCGAAATCGTAAACAACTATTAAGAATTTTACAGATAGAGGGACCAACATCCCGTGTTGATCTCGCTGAAAAAATGGGTATCACAAAAGGTGCCATCACCATTCTTGCAAAAGAAATGCTTGATGAAGGCGTTCTTTATGAAAAAGGCGACCAGCCCGTTAAAGGCGCAAAAGTTTCCCGAGGAAGGAAAAAGATACTCCTTGATATTAATGCTACCTGCAAAATGGGAATGGGTCTTGTTGTTGACAGGGGTTTTATTCATCTTGGACTTGCCACTTTGAGGGGTGGCACGGTTGAGAAGCATATCATTCCGATAGAAGCAGAAGATAATGCCGGAGATATTATCTCCAAAATAGAAAGTATTTACGCAGATATTGTCTATAAAAATGATTTGAAACCTGATACCGTTGTAGGAATGGGTGTCAGTATTTCCCGCGAATATTATTCAATGTTTGGTATTACCGAAGGTGATGATACCGACTTTTCAAAAATAGAGGAAAAATTAAGCGCCTTTATAGGGGTTCCGCTTACGTTTGGCTCTCTTATGGAAGGAATCGTTACTGTCTGGCTCGATTCTCCCAATGAAGAAAAACGCAGTAATAACGTTGTTGCGTTGAGGTTCACCGGTGGGTTTGACAGTGCAGTTTGTATCGGTAACAAGCTTTACAAGGGAACCCGCGGTAGAGGTATGGACCTTTCTGAATACAAGGTGGAGCTCTGGGGCAAGAATGATTATATCAAAAAAATATTTTCATGGGAAACGGTAGGAGTTCATTTCAAAGAGGTTTTTTCTGAAGAAAATACTCCCGTTATCTGGAAGGAAAGTGGTGGAAGCTTCCAGAACGTCTGTGAAATTTTAAAGAGGAATGATTATATTCCTCAGGACGAAAAGCTTATAAATATGCTTGATGATATCGCAAAGGGATATTTAAGACTTATAAGTGATATTAAGGTTTTCCTTGACCCCGACGTAGTTATTCTTTTCGGTGAAAAGGAAAAGGGAAGCACTATTGACGAGTATATCCTCAAAAAAGTGCTTGGAGCTTTTAATACCGATGACGAAGAGTTTGTTGTAAAAAGTTCTTTTGACAGGTCGAATGCATTTATCCCGACTACCGCACTTGCTATTCGTGAATTTTTTATTAACAAAGGCGGATTTTAATTACTTTTTTCTGACTTTATGGTATAATTTAAATATTGAAAGGCGGATGCTTTTTGGTGTCCGCCTTTTTTTATTAAGGAGGACAATATGAGACTTTTGGTTTTTATACTCAACAATACGGATAAACTTGAAGAACTGATGGTAGAGCTTTCCGAAGCGGGCATCCGCGGTGCTACTGTTATTGAGTCTTCGGGAATGGCACAAGTACTCACACACTCAAAAGAGGATGACCCTCTTATCGGATATCTTCGTTCTATTATGGATCCTTCCAAGGAAACGAACAAAACCATTTTGTTTGTTGCAGAGGATGAAGATATCATTACGATAAGAAAAGTGATAAACGAAGTTATCGGGGATTTATCACAGCCTCAGAGCGGCATTATCTTTACTGTACCCGTTGATTTTACCGACGGAATAAAAAAGGAGCCCAAGTCCTGATTCAGGAGGAATTCCGATGAAAGAATGTCTTAAAGAGGTAAAAATCGTAGCAGTGGCGGCAGTTGTGCTTGATGCTCTTTTTATCATTGTTTCTGCAATTTTTTTCAAGATTGATTTCAAAGTATTTTTGGGATTGATTATCGGTACGATTTATGCTATACTTAACCATATAGCTTTGTGGTATACTATAAAAGGGCTTTCGGGCAAAACAAGGGTTAAGCTTTCCTACGGAATAAGCTATTTTATTCGCTTTATTGTAGCGGGTATATGCCTTGTTATCGGATTTTTATATTTAAATCCGTTTGCGGTAGTTGTGCCGATGTTAGCTCCCAAAGCTGGATATTATTTTATGGCTTTTACAGGTAAGGATATTTAATACAGGAGGTGCAGATAAGTGGAAGGACCAAAGATACTTTTCACCATTCCTATTTTTGGCGGAATAAACTTTGATGAAACGATGCTTAACGCTTCGCTTATTACGATTGCGATTTTTATTCTGTGTCTTGTTCTTACTCATAAAATGGAGAAGATACCAAAGAAAAAAACTCAGATTATCGCAGAAAAGCTCGTTATGGTGGTTGACGATCTCGTTGAAAGCACGATGGGTAAAAATTGTATGGCGTTTTCACCGTATATTATGGCGCTGTTTGCATCATCACTTTTCGGTAGCCTTATCTCGCTTATCGGGTTAAGATCAACTACGATGGATATAAACACCACGGGTGCGTGGTCGCTTATGACCGCATTCTTTATTCATTATATGGGATTTAAGTCAAGCGGATTTAAAGGTTATCTTAAAACTTTTGCAGAACCTGTTCCGTTTTTGCTCCCCATCAACCTTATCGGTATTGTATCAACACCGCTCGGAATGGCGCTTCGTCACTTCGGTAACATCGTCGGCGGTTCAATTATTATGACACTTTTATATACGGGTCTTGCAACGTTCAGTTCAATGTTACGTCTTCCCGTGCCGATTTTACAGGTAGGTTTACCCGCGGTACTTTCACTCTACTTTGATTTGTTCAGTGGATTTATGCAGGCCTTTATCTTCTGTATGCTTACTATGGTTTACGTGAGCAACAATGCTCCCGAAGAATAATTTGTATTTAAACCCTCAGGGTTAAAAGAAAGGAAGAAATATATGGATATTTTAACAGCGAAAACTTTAATTCTCGCAGCTTCTGCAATTGGTGCAGGTCTCGCAGTTATTGCAGGTATCGGCCCCGGTATCGGTCAGGGTTATGCGGCAGGTAAAGCAGTTGAAGCGGTAGGTCGTCAGCCTGAAGCACAGGGCCTTGTTCTTAAAACTTTGCTCGTAGGATGCGGTGTTGCTGAAACTACAGGTATTTACGGTTTGTTTATTGCTTTGGCGCTCTTGTTCTTTAACCCCTTGGTAAACTTGATAGGCTAGGAAGGTGAATGATTTGCAGACAGGTGAAGTTTTTGCAATTGATTTGTGGAAAATCCTGTTTATGCTGATAAACCTTTTACTCATATATCTCACTTTTAAAAAGTTCCTTTACGGACCCGTTAAAAAGATTTTTGAGATGAGGGAAAAGGAAGTCACTGAAACTTATGATAAAGCTGCCGCTGCTGAGAGAGAGGCAGAAGAACTTAAGGACAAGTACGAAAAGAAGCTTTCAAGCGCAAAGGAAGAAGCTCAGGAAATCGTAGCTTCTGCCACTAAACGTGCACAGCTTCGCTCCGAGTCTATTGTTAACGACGCTAAAGAAACAGTTTCCAATATGATGGCAAGAGCACAGGAACAGATTGAGTCCGAAAAGAAAAAAGCTGTCAACGAAATTAAAGACGGTATCACTGATATCGCTTTGATGGCGGCTTCTGCAGTCCTTGAGAAGGATATGAATACGGCTGACCATAATAAGCTTATTGACGAGTTTATTGATAAGGTGGGAGACGAGCCATGGCAGAATTAGCAGAAAAAATTTATGCTGACGCTTTATTTTCTTCTGCGGTTGAAGAAAACTGTCTTGAAGAAGTAAAAGCTTCGCTTGAAGGTCTTTATGAGGCTTTTAAGGAAAATACTGAGTTCTTCGGAATGATGGATTCCCCCACTTTTGAAAAAGAAGAGAAAGCAAAAATTTTAAAGGAAACTTTTGAGGGCAAAATCGAAAAACTTCTTTATAATTTTATCTGTCTTCTTTGTGACAAAAAAAGAACGTCACTCTTTTTGAAAATTTCAGAAAGCTTTTTCGAATCTTATCGTGACTATCACGGCTTTTTGGAAGTCAACGCCGTTTCTGCCGTAGCTTTAAGTGAAGAGCAGAAGGAAAAGTTAAGTGAAAAATTATCAGCACTTACAGGCAAAAATATTTTGCTTAAAACACAAGTAGAGCCGTCTGTTATCGGCGGAATTATTCTGAGATACGATAACAAGGAAATTGACGGTTCGGTACAAAAGAAACTTGATTCACTGCGTAATAACATCCGCGGTGTAATTGCATAGGGAAAGGAAGGTCCAAATGGCTTTACGCCCTGAAGAAATTACTAATCTTATTAAAGTCCAGATTAAAAATTATCAGGATAAAATCGAGCAGAAGGACGTCGGCAAGGTTGTTACAGTCGGCGACGGTATCGCACGTGTATACGGACTTGAAAGCTGTATGTCGGGCGAACTTCTGCAGTTTGAAAATGGCACTTACGGAATGGCTCTTAACTTAGAGCAAGATTTTGTAGGTGCGGTTTTGCTCGGCTCTGACGAGGAAATCAAGGAAGGCGACACAGTACGCCGTACCGAAAATATCGTTTCGGTACCCGTAGGTGAAGCTTTGCTCGGAAGAGTTGTAAATCCTCTCGGTGAGCCTATCGACGGCAAGGGTGCGGTTTTAACCGAAGAAAGACGTCCTATTGAAACTGCTGCTCCCGGAATTATCGAAAGAAAGAGCGTTAACCGTCCGTTGCAGACGGGTATTAAAGCTATCGACTCAATGATTCCGATAGGCAGAGGTCAGCGTGAGCTTATCATCGGTGACCGTCAGACGGGTAAAACGTCTATTGCTATTGATACAATTATCAACCAGAAGGATAAAAACGTTATCTGTATCTACGTTGCTATCGGACAGAAACGTTCTACCGTTGCAAACGTAGTTGATACACTTGCAAAAGCGGGAGCACTTGACTACACTATCGTGGTTTCTGCTACTGCTTCCGAACTTGCGCCTATTCAGTATATTGCGCCTTATGCCGGTTGTGCGATGGGTGAATACTTTATGAATAAAGGCAAAGACGTGCTTTGTGTTTACGACGATTTGTCCAAACATGCGGTAGCTTACCGTGCACTTTCGTTGCTTTTAAAACGTCCTCCCGGACGTGAAGCGTACCCCGGTGACGTTTTCTATCTCCATTCAAGACTTTTGGAACGTGCCGCAAACCTTTCCCCCGAACTCGGAGGAGGCTCACTTACGGCATTGCCTATTATCGAAACTCAGGCGGGTGACGTATCTGCATATATCCCCACCAACGTTATTTCCATCACAGACGGACAGATTTTCCTTGAAACCGAGCTTTTCAATGCGGGTGTAAGACCTGCCGTTAACCCTGGTATCTCGGTGTCCCGTGTTGGCGGTAATGCGCAGATCAAGGCGATGAAAAAGGTTTCGGGACAGCTTAAACTTGCTTACTCCCAGTACAGAGAGCTTCAGGCGTTCGCACAGTTCGGTTCCGACCTTGATAAGGATACGAAAGACCGTCTTGAACAAGGTGCGAGAATTGTTGAAGTATTAAAACAGAATAAGAATTCACCCGTTTCGGTTGAAAATCAGGTTATCATTATCTATGCGGTTATCAACAACTTCCTGCAGAAAATTCCTGCCAACCGCATTTCTGAATTCGAAGCAGAGCTTTATGAATTTATAAACGATGCTTATCCTGAAATCACAGACAGCATCAAACAGTCGGGTGACCTTACAAAGGAAAATACCGAAAGATTAAACGAAATTCTTAAAACTTTCGTGGATAAATTTTTAAACCGTCAGTAAAGGAGGGGTTTTGTGGGTGCTTCAATGAAAGACATCAAGGATCGTATAAAATCGGTTGAAGGCACTATGCAGATAACAAAAGCTATGGAACTTGTATCTTCCTCCAAGCTCCGCAAAGCTAAAGAACGTGCAGAAAATGCCCGTCCCTTTTTCAATGTTCTTTATGAGACCATCTCTGAACTTGCTTCCGAGATGAACGAAGGAGACAGCATTTATACAGTCCACGATGCTTCCCGAAAGCCTTTATACGTCGTAATCGCAGGTGACAGAGGCCTGGCAGGCGGTTATAACTCAAACATCTTCAAGCTTGTTGATAAAAAGATAAAAAATGACAATGCTTTTGTAATTTCTATCGGTAAAAAAAGCGTTGAACATTATGAGAAATTAAATTGCAATGTTTTGGGTAAGTATCCTGATATTGCAGAAGGTCCCGATGAAAGCGCGGTTTTTGAAATCAGTGAAACGATAAACTCCTTTTTCAAAGAAGGAAAAGTCGGAAGCGTTTATCTTGTTTTTACACAGTTTGTTACGGCGTTGAGCCAGACAGCAAGTGAACTTCAAATTCTGCCACTTGATTTACAAAAGCAAGAAAGGGATCCTAAAAAATTAAGAGAAGAGGTTCTTTATGAACCTTCTGCAAAAGCAGTATTTGACAGTATCATACCTCAGTATATTGCGGGTATGGTTTACGGCGGTGTCGTTGAATCCTACGCATCCGAGCAGGGCGCAAGAAGAACCGCTATGGAATCTGCAAGTAAAAATGCAAAAGAGATGATTGACACATTGTCTTTGTCTTACAACAGAGCAAGACAGTCTGCAATTACTCAGGAACTTACTGAAATAGTAGCAGGAGCTAATGCTACTGTATAGGAGGGAAGCAAATGGCTGAAAATATGGGTAAGGTTATACAGATTATCGGACCTGTACTCGATATCAGGTTTGATGAAAAAAATCTACCTAATCTGCTTAATGCTATACACATCGAAAAAGACGGGAAAACTATAGTTGCCGAGGTTGCACAGCATATCGGTGACGATACGGTGCGTTGTATCGCGATGAGCTCCACCGACGGACTTACACGTGGTATGGACGCAAAAGATACAGGCTCACCCATTACTGTTCCCGTTGGTAAGGAAACTTTGGGAAGAATTTTCAACCTTTTAGGTGAACCCGTTGACAATAAACCGTCACCCAAAACCGAGAAAAGACTTTCTATTCACCGCCCTGCACCGAGTTTTGAAGAACAACGTGCATCGAGCGAAATCTTAGAGACGGGTATCAAGGTAGTTGACCTTATTGCACCATACTTAAAAGGTGGTAAAATCGGTCTTTTCGGTGGTGCAGGTGTTGGTAAAACAGTTCTTATTATGGAGCTTATCAACAACGTTGCAAAACAGCACGGTGGTATTTCGGTATTCACCGGTGTAGGTGAACGTACCCGTGAAGGTAACGACCTTTACAACGAAATGATTGAATCAGGCGTTATCAATAAAACTGCACTTGTTTACGGACAGATGAACGAGCCACCCGGAGCAAGAATGAGGGTTGGTCTTTCAGGCCTTACAATGGCTGAATATTTCAGAGATGAGGAGCATCAGGACGTTTTGCTCTTTATCGACAACATTTATCGTTTCACTCAGGCAGGTTCTGAGGTTTCGGCTTTGCTTGGCCGTATGCCTTCTGCCGTTGGTTATCAGCCTACCCTTGCTACTGAAATGGGTGCTTTGCAGGAAAGAATTACTTCGACTAAAAACGGGTCTATTACTTCGGTTCAGGCGGTTTACGTTCCTGCCGATGACCTTACTGACCCCGCTCCTGCAACTACCTTTGCGCATCTTGATGCGACTACCGTTTTGTCAAGAGCGATTGCTTCTCAGGGTATTTATCCTGCGGTTGACCCGCTTGATTCCAACTCAAGAATTCTTACTCCCGAAGTCGTTGGCATTGAACATTACGAGGTTGCAAGAAAGGTTCAGTCCATTTTGCAACGTTATAAAGAGCTTCAGGATATTATTGCAATCTTAGGTATGGACGAGCTTTCCGACGAAGACAGACTCACTGTTTCCCGTGCGAGAAAAATTCAGCGTTTCCTCTCTCAGCCTTTCTCTGTTGCAGAACAGTTTACAGGTATGGAAGGAAAATACGTACCCGTATCCGAGACTATCAGAGGATTTAAAGAAATTATCGAAGGAAAACACGATAATCTTCCTGAATCTGCATTCTTGTTTGTCGGCACTATCGACGAAGCCGTTGCAAAGGCAAAAGCATTAGCTGAAAACTAAAAAAGAAAGGAGTTTTTGAAATGGCAAATTTCAAATTGCGTGTTGTGACACCTGATAAAGTGTTTTTTGATGGTGAAGCAAGTTTTATTACCGTCAGAAGCACCAACGGTGACATAGGAATTATGGCAAATCACGCAAGATACGTAACTCCTCTTACGATAGGGTCTTTGAAGATAAAAACCGAAAACGGTGAGCGCTTTGCGGCGGTTGCCGGCGGATTTCTGAAAACAGGAAATAACGTGGTGACTATTGTGACACCCGCTTGTGAATGGGCAGACGAAATTGACGTTCAGCGAGCAGAACTTGCGGCAGAAAAAGCAAAAGAGTTGCTCAGACAAAAAGCTTCCAGAAAAGAACAGGTTTTAGAAGAAGCAAAGCTAAGCCGTGCGTTAAACCGAATAAGTATCGCAGGAAAGAAATAAAATTATCTCCCGTGGAAGCCACGGGAGATTTTTTGACATTTTATCACATTAAATTGTTGAAAAACTCTTGACAAATATAAAAAAAGGTCGTATACTTTATTTAATAATAAATGCGTTGACAGGGAAAAAGTATTTTCTTTGGGGTTTCAGAGAGCTGTCGGTTGGTGTAAGACAGTACACGGGGAAATATAAACTCGCCCTTGAGCAGTCGCCTGAACACCGAAAGGTAAGTAGGAACGAACGGGGTCTCCGCCGTTATCAGAGGAGCAGTATTCGCCAAATGGCTGATACGATAGAGTGGGTGTTAATCACCAATGAGAATGGTACCGCGGAAGTGTCGCTTTCGTTTCTTGATAATAGGAAACGAAGGCGTTTTTTATTAGAAGAAAACCGTTCCAATCGTATCATGTCGGATTTTTCCGACACAACAGAAAGGAAGGCTTAATATGAAAAATGTAAACAAGTATGCAAAAGGGTATTTTCTCCCCCCTTCTTGCGAAATGAAATGGACAAAAAAAGATTATATTGACAAAGCACCTATCTGGTGTAGCGTTGACTTAAGAGACGGTAATCAGTCTTTGATTATCCCGATGAGCTTAGAAGAAAAAATCGAATTCTTTAAACTCCTCGTTAAGGTAGGTTTTAAGGAAATCGAAGTAGGTTTCCCTGCGGCTTCTGAGACAGAGTATACTTTTTTGAGAACTCTTATTGAAGAAAATCTTATCCCTGATGACGTTACAATTCAGGTTCTTACCCAGTCAAGAGAACACATCATCAAAAAGACTTTTGAAGCATTAAAGGGTGCTAAGAGTGCGGTTGTTCACCTTTACAACTCCACTTCCGTGGCACAGCGTGAACAGGTTTTCAAAAAATCCAAAGAAGAAATTATTGATATTGCAGTAATGGGTGCTGAGCTTCTCAACAAGTATGCCGCTGAAACAGAAGGCAACTTCAAATTTGAATATTCCCCCGAAAGCTTTACCGGTACCGAGATGGAATTTGCACTTGAAATCTGTAACAAGGTGCTTGATATCTGGAAACCTACTCCCGACAGAAAGGTTATCATCAACCTTCCCGTAACCGTTTCGATGTCAATGCCTCACGTTTACGCAAATCAGGTTGAATTTATGTCAGAAAACTTAAAATACCGCGAAAACGTACTCGTTTCACTCCATCCGCATAACGATCGCGGTTGTGCAGTTGCTGACTCCGAATTAGGACTTCTGGCAGGTGCCGACAGAATTGAAGGTACGCTTTTTGGTAACGGCGAAAGAACGGGTAACGTAGACGTTATTACTTTGGCACTTAATATGTTTACTCACGGTGTTGACCCTGAACTTGATTTTACAAATCTCCCTGCTATTACAGAGCTTTATGAAAGAGTAACCCGTATGCACGTTTACGAACGTCAGCCTTACAGTGGTCAGCTTGTGTTTGCTGCTTTCTCAGGCTCTCATCAGGATGCTATCGCAAAAGGTATGAAATGGCGTGAGGAAAAAGACTGCGACAAGTGGACAGTGCCTTACTTGCCTATCGACCCCAAAGACGTTGGCAGAGTTTACGAAAGTGACGTTATCCGTATCAACAGCCAGTCGGGTAAAGGCGGTATCGGTTATCTTATGGAGCAGAATTACGGTTACGACCTGCCTCCTAAGATGCGTGAAGACTTCGGTTATATCGTTAAAAGTGTTTCCGACCATTTGCATAAAGAACTTATGCCTGATGAAGTTTATAATATTTTCCATGATGAATACGTTAACATCAACGCTCCCATTGAACTTATAGACTGTCACTTTACAAAGAGTGATGAGGTAACAGTATTCCTCACCATCAATATTGACGGCGTTGAAAAAGCTATTCACGGTAAAGGTAACGGACATCTTAACGCTGTTAACAATGCTATCAAGAAAAATCTTAATATTAACTTTGAAAACCTTACTTATAAAGAACACGCACTTGAAATCGGCTCACACTCTCAGGCTCTTGCCTACGTTGGTGTTGACGTTGAAGGAAAGACTGTATGGGGTGCAGGTATTCACGACGATATCATTACTGCTTCCGTTCAGGCTTTGTTCAGTGCAGTTAACCGCATCAAAAAGTAAATTTGGAGGAATAGATTTATGGCAATGACAATGACACAGAAAATCCTTGCCGCACACGCAGGACTTTCTGAAGTAAAGGCAGGTCAGCTCATTAAAGCAAAACTTGATATGGTGCTTGGTAATGATATTACCTCTCCCGTTGCTATCAATGAGTTTAACAAAGCAGGATTTGACGGAATTTTTCATACTGACAAAATTTCACTTGTAATGGACCATTTTGCTCCGAACAAGGATATCAAAGCGGCAGAACAATGTAAACAGTGCCGTACTTTTGCAAAAAACTTCAACATTAAAAACTACTACGACGTAGGTGAAATGGGTATTGAACATGCACTTTTGCCTGAAAAAGGTTTGGTAGGTCCTGGTGAACTTATTATCGGTGCGGACTCTCATACTTGCACATACGGTGCTTTGGGTGCTTTCTCTACCGGTGTTGGTTCTACCGATATGGCGGCAGGTATGGCAACAGGTGAAGGTTGGTTTAAGGTTCCTTCTGCTATCAAATTCAACCTTACAGGCAAACTTTCCAAATGGGTAAGTGGTAAAGACGTAATTTTGCATATTATCGGTATGATAGGCGTTGACGGTGCACTCTATAAATCTATGGAGTTTACGGGTGACGGACTCAAAAACCTTTCGATGGACGATCGTCTTTGTATGGCAAATATGGCTATTGAAGCAGGTGCAAAGAATGGTATCTTTGAAGTTGACTCAGTTACTTTGAAATACGTTAAAGGCAGAGTAAACCGTCCCTTCAACACGTACAAAGCTGACCCTGATGCCGAGTATGACGAGGTTTACGATATTGACCTTTCAAAGATTACTCCCACAGTTTCCTTCCCTCACTTGCCTGAAAACACAAAAACTTTTGATGAAATCGGTGACGTGGTAATTGATCAGGTTGTAATCGGTTCTTGTACAAACGGACGTCTTTCCGATATGGCAACTGCGGCTAAAATCTTAAAAGGCAAAAAAATTGCTAAAAACGTACGTTGTATCGTAATTCCTGCTACTCAGCAGATTTATATGGAGTCAATGAAGCTTGGCTACTTAAAGACTTTCATTGAAGCAGGTTGTGTGGTTTCTACACCTACTTGCGGACCTTGTCTTGGCGGTTATATGGGTATTCTTGCCGCAGGTGAACGCGCTGTTGCTACAACAAACCGTAACTTTGTAGGAAGAATGGGCCACGTTGATTCTGAAGTATATCTTGCAAGTCCCGCGGTTGCAGCAGCTTCTGCTATCGCAGGTAAAATTGCAAAACCGGAATAATAGGAGGAAAATTATATGAATACACAAGGATTTGCTCATAAATTTGCCGATAACGTTGATACCGACGTTATTATTCCGGCTCGTTATCTTAATACTGCAGACCATAAAGAACTTGCTTCCCATTGTATGGAAGATATCGATAAGGATTTTGTAAAAAACGTTAAAGAATCCGATATCATCGTTGCAGGTTTGAACTTTGGTTGCGGTTCATCCCGTGAACACGCGCCGATTGCTATTAAAGCGGCAGGTGTTTCCTGCGTTATTGCAAAAACTTTTGCAAGAATTTTTTACAGAAATGCTATCAATATCGGTCTTGCAATTTTGGAATGTGATGAAGCAAGTGAAAAAATCGAAGCAGGTGACGAAGTAGCTATCGACTTTGACACAGGTGTTATCACAAACGTTACTAAAAATGAAGCTTATCAGGCTGAACCCTTCCCTGATTTTATCAAGGATATTATCAACAAGGGCGGTCTTTTGAACTCTATCAAGAAATAGAAAGGAAGTCTTTTAATGAATAAGACTATTACCGTTATCAAAGGCGACGGCATCGGTCCCGAAATAGTTACCGAGGCTATGCGTGTCCTTGATAAAATCGCAGAAAAATACGGTCATAATTTTACTTATCAGGAAATTGATGCAGGTGGATGTGCTATTGATAAATTCGGCACTTCTCTTCCTGAAGAAAGCCTTAAAAAATGTCTTGACTGTGACAGCGTATTGCTTGGTGCAGTAGGCGGTCCTAAATGGGACGGCGTTGACAAGAGTATCCGCCCTGAAGCGGCTCTTTTGGGAATCCGTTCCGCTATGGGACTTTATGCAAATTTGCGTCCTGCAAAACTTTTCCCTCAGCTTGCTGACGCTTCTCCCTTAAAACCCGAAATCGTTGAAAAGGGAATAGACCTTCTGATGGTTCGTGAACTTATCGGTGGCGCATATTTTGGTGACCATATTACCGAAGAGAAAAACGGTGAGCTTGTTGCAACCGACCTTATGACTTACAGTGAGCATGAAATCGAAAGAATTGCACATACTGCTTTTATCACTGCAAGAAAAAGAGGAAGCAGAGTAATTTCCGTTGACAAGGCAAACGTTTTAGATTCTTCAAGACTTTGGAGAAAGGTTGTACATCGTGTTGCTGAGCAGTATCCCGACGTTGAATGTACCGATATGCTCGTTGACAATACTGCAATGCAGCTTGTAAAAGACCCTTCGCAGTTTGACGTTGTCGTTACAGAAAACCTTTTCGGTGACATTCTTTCCGACGAAGCAAGTATGATCACAGGTTCTATCGGTATGATTCCTTCTTCAAGTCTTGGCGAAGGAACAAGAGGTATGTACGAGCCTATTCACGGCTCTGCTCCCGATATTGCAGGTAAAAACCTCGCAAACCCGATCGGCACGATTTTGTCCGCTGCAATGATGCTTAAATATTCCTTCGATATGGATAAGGAATCCGAAGACATCGAAAATGCAGTAAACAAAGCACTCGATGACGGTTACCGTACAGGCGATATTATGAGTGAAGATAAAATCAGAGTTTCTTGCTCAGAAATGGGCGATAAAATTTTAGGAAACATCTAAGGAGGATAATATATGAAACAGGAAACAAAATGCCTGCATGCAGGCTATACCCCTAAAAATGGTGAACCCCGTGCTTTGCCTATCTACCAGAGCACAACTTACCGATATGACAGTACCGATGATATCGGTGGACTTTTTGACCTCACAAAAGAGGGTCATATGTACTCTCGTATCTCCAACCCCACCGTTGCCGCAGTTGAAGAAAAAATTGCTGCTTTAGAGGGTGGCGTAGGTGCACTTTGTACTACTTCAGGTCAGGCTGCTAATCTTCTTGCAGTGCTCAATATCTGCTCTGCGGGTGACAGTATTATCAGTGCTCCCACAATCTACGGCGGTACTATTAATCTTTTTGCAGTTACCTTAAAACGTCTCGGAATTGAATGCATCTTCGTTGACCCCGAAGCTTCCGAAGAAGAAATCCAGAAAGCGTTTAAACCCAATACACGTCTTGTTTTTGGTGAAACTATTGCAAACCCTGCCATCTGCGTGTTTGATATCGAAAAGTTTGCAAATATTGCACACAAAAACGGAGTTCCGCTTGTTATTGACAATACTTTTGCGACTCCCATTCTCTGCAGACCTTTTGAGTTTGGTGCAGATATCGTAACTCATTCTACAACAAAATATATGGACGGCCACGCAATTCAGGTTGGCGGTGTAATAGTTGACAGTGGTAAATTTGACTGGACAAACGGCAAATACCCGGAATTTACTGAGCCTGATGAATCTTATCACGGCATCCGTTACGTTGAGTCTTTCAAGGAGGCTGCATATATTACAAAAGCACGTGTTCAGCTTATGCGTGACTTTGGTGTATATCCTGGTGCGACTGCTGCTTTCTACCTCAATTTAGGTCTTGAAACTCTGGCAGTAAGAATGGAACGTTATTGCCGTAATGCCGAAAAGGTAGCAGAATACTTTGCATCCTCCGATAAGGTAGAGGTTGTAAGTTATCCTACACTTGCAAACGATCCTTACTTTGACAGAGCAAAGAAATATCTCCCCGACGGTTGCAGTGGCGTTCTTGCTTTCACTATAAAGGGCGGACGTGAAAAAGCTGTTAAATTTATGGACAGTTTAAGACTTGCTTCCAATGAAGTGCACGTTGCAGATATCCGCACCTGCGTACTTCACCCTGCAAGTGAAACTCACCGTCAGCTTACCGACGAGCAGCTTGTTGCCGCAGGTATCAACCCCGGACTTATCAGATTCTCTGTCGGTCTTGAAAACGTTGACGATATCATTGCTGATATTGAACAGGCTTTGGCACAAATCTAAAATAAAACGTTATTACGACAAATTATTTAAAAGAAATGCTGTATCCTATATAAGGATACAGCATTATTTTTTTGCAGGAGGTTAAAATATGCCGGTTACAACATCTTTTGAAAACGGAATTTTAAGAGCAACACTTTCAGGTGATATCGACCATCATACGGCAAAGGTTATGCGACAAAAAATTGATATGGCAATTGAGAGTGCTCTGCCACGGAAACTTATCATTGATTTTAAGGAAATTTCATTTATGGACAGTAGCGGGATAGGACTTGTTATGGGTAGATATAAGCTTATGAAGTCAATAAACGGTGAAACGGAAGTTGTAAATACTTCTCCGTATATAGGAAGAATTATGAAACTTGCAGGGCTTGAGCTTCTTGCGATTATAAAATAAAGGAGAAAAAATATGAAAGCACAAAATGAAATGACACTTACGTTTTTAAGCCGTTCTGCAAACGAGGGTTTTGCAAGACAGGCGCTTACCGCCTTTTTTGTTCAGCTTGACCCGACGATAGAGGAAATTGCCGATATTAAAACCGCCGTGAGTGAGGCGGTTACAAACGCTATCGTTCACGGCTATCAGAATACTATCGGTAAGGTGTGGATTTATGCAAAAATATACCCCGATAACAGTATCTACATACGAATAAAAGATAACGGTTGCGGAATAGCAGACGTTGAAAAGGCTATGGAGCCTTTGTTTACCACCTGCAACACAGGTGAAAGGTCGGGACTTGGTTTTGCCGTTATGCAAAGTTTTATGGATAAAGTTAAAGTACGTTCCGTGGTTGGGAAAGGTACGACAGTAACCCTTGTGAAAAAGCTTGGAAAAGGAAAATCCGATGATTAAATCCTTGAAAGAACGCGAAGATTTTGCCGTAAGCAATTTAGGACTTGTGCATTCACTTGCCCACAGATTAAAGGGCAGGGGGATTGAATACGAGGAACTTTATTCGGCAGGATGCGTGGGGCTTATAAAAGCTATGGAAGGCTTCGATGAAACGAGAGGATTTAAGTTTTCAACCTATGCCGTTCCCGTGATTTTAGGGGAGATGAAACGTCTTTTCAGGGATGGTGGCTCTGTGAAAGTAAGCCGTTCTTTAAAAGAACTTTCCTTAAAGGTTACAAGAGAACGTGAAAATCTTATCATCACTCTCGGGAGGGAGCCGACATTAACTGAGCTTTCCGAAAAGCTTGGAGTTGATTCACAACTGATAGCGGAAGCGATAAACGTATCTATGCCGACGGTTTCTTTGACAGAATCCGACGATGACGGCGGGGGACAGGTGGATATAAAGGTTGATTCGCCTGAAGAACTGCTTGCAGATAAACTTGCTTTGCGTGAGCTTTTAAAAGAGCTTGAGGAAAAAGACCGCACTCTTTTAATCTTGCGTTATTATAAAAACAAAACACAGACCCAGGTTGCGGAAATTTTAGGTATGACACAGGTTCAGGTGTCAAGACGTGAGAAAAAACTGCTTTTACAATTACGTGGAAAACTGCTTGAATAGAAAATCTCCCGAGTTTTTACTCGGGAGATTTTCGTTATTTAATGAAATTTTTTATTGCTTTTAGGGTTTCGGGACTGATAACGTGCTCGATTTTACATGCATCAGTTGAGGCGGTTTTATCGTCAACACCGATTTTTTGGAGAAATTCAGTAAGCACTGTGTGACGTTCAAAGATGCTCTCAGCCGTTTTTTTGCCTTCTTCCGTGAGAGAAAGACTTCCGTCTTTTGCCATATCAAGAAGTCCGTTTTGTTTTAAGAGATTAACGGCTCTTGAAACACTCGGTTTGGAATATCCCATATGCTCTGCAACCTCTACACTTCGCACAGAGCCTGTCTTTTTTGATAAAACGTATATCGTTTCGAGATACATCTCGGCAGATTCCTGCAGACGCATAAAAATACACCACCTTTAATAATAGTGTACCATAAGTAGTCTTTTTTTGCAAGAGTATAAAATTTTGAAAAAGATTACAAAAAAAGCTTGACAAATATTTACATAAGTGGTATTATAATTGATGGTTAGCGGAGGCTAACTGTTTTTGAAACACCAGAGTTAGCAAAGGCTAACTTGAAAAAGGAGAAAAATATGAACTTAAATTCAGCCATAGAAGGAAAAGAATATATAGTTAAAGAGATAAATATTAACGATGAAGAGCTTTTGGGCTTTTTGCTTTCGCTTGGTTGTTACAGTGGTGAACCCATTACCGTTATTTCGCATCTTAAAGGCGGAGTGATAGTTTCGATAAAAGAGGGAAGATATTGTATCGACAAGCAACTTGCAGAAAGCATTGTTACTCAGGAGGAAAAATAATGAAAATTGCATTAGCGGGAAACCCCAATAGTGGTAAGACCACGATGTATAACGTTTTGACAGGTGCCAACGAAAAGGTTGGTAACTGGGCAGGGGTTACTGTTGAAAAGAAGGAAAAATCCGTTAAAAAAAGCTTGTCGGACGGACTTGATATGGTTGCCGTTGATTTGCCCGGTGCATATTCGATGTCACCTTTTACGTCTGAAGAATCAGTTACAAGAGATTACATAATTAATGAAAATCCCGACGTTATCATCAACATTGTTGACGCTACAAATTTAGGAAGAAGCCTCTTTTTTACAACCGAACTTTTAGAGCTTGGTATTCCTGTGGTTGTAGCACTTAACAAAGCAGATATTAACAAAAGAAAAAATAACAGAATTAATAAAGAGCTTTTATCTGAAAAACTTCTTTGCCCCGTTATTGAAACTATTTCCACTTCTGCCGATGGTGTAAAAGAAGTTCTTGATAAGGCAATTTCTATGATTGGTAAAGAGCAGAAAGCTCCTTTTACCCCCACGAACTACGATATTTCAAGCAGGGAAGCTTCCGATATAGCAGATCGCGAGAGATTTCAGTTTATAAACAAAATTGTGGCACTTACCGAAAAGAGAAAAGCTTTCACCAAAGACCGCAACGCTCAGGATAAGGTTGACGCAGTTCTCACAAGCAGATGGCTTGGCATTCCGATTTTTGCCGTTGTGATGTTTTTGGTGTTCCAGATTTCACAGGCGTGGGTAGGACCGTACATTGCTGACAGTTTTACTGCTTTGCTTGAATCGGGTCAGGAATACATAAGAAGCTTACTTTCGGGTGCAAGTCCTTTGACTCAGGCACTTCTGGTAGACGGTGTAATCGGTGGTGTTATTGCAGTTATCGGATTTTTGCCACTCGTAATGATAATGTATTTTCTTATTGCGCTTTTAGAAGACTGCGGATATATGGCGAGAGTTTCTGTTGTGCTTGACCCAATTTTCAAAAAAGTAGGGCTTTCAGGTAAATCGGTAATTCCTTTCGTTGTTGGTACAAGTTGTGCAGTACCCGGTGTTATGGCGTGTCGTACTATCCGAAACGAGCGTGAAAGACGTGCTACCGCTATGCTTGCACCCTTTATGCCGTGCGGTGCAAAGCTTCTCGTTATCGGACTTTTTGCAGGTGCGTTTTTTGCCGATGCTTCATGGGTTGGTACTTTAATGTACTTTGCAGGAATTATAATTATCTTTTTCGGTGCCTTGATTATAAACAAAATCACAGGCTATAATGCAAAAAAATCTTATTTTATTATTGAGCTTCCCGAATACAAAAAACCAAGCTTTACAAGAGCTTTCGGCTCGATGGTAAGCAGAGGTTGGGAATATATCGTAAAAGCTGCAACAATTATCCTTATCTGTAATACCGTAGTTCAGGTTATGCAGATGTTTAACTGGAACTTTACTGAGGCTTTGAGTGCAGATACTTCAATTCTTGCTACTATTGCTAATCCTTTTGCATATCTGCTTTTACCGATAGTGGGCATTCTTTCATGGCAACTTGCGGCAGCAGCTATCACGGGATTTATTGCAAAAGAAAACGTTGTGGGCACTCTGGCAGTTTGCCTCGGTATCGAAAACCTTATCAATTCCGAAGAACTCGTAATGATGGAAGGCGCAGGTGCAGAAGTCGCTTCTGTGTTTGCAATTACTAAGGTGGCGGCACTTTCATACCTTATGTTTAACCTTTTTACACCGCCTTGTTTTGCGGCTATCGGTGCTATGAACAGTGAGATGAAGAGCAAAAAATGGCTTTTTGGCGGTATCGCTTTCCAGTTTGCAGTGGGATATATCGTTTCATTCCTAGTGTACCAGATTGGTACCCTTGTCGCAACCGGTAACTTAGGTGTTGCATTCGTTCCCGGACTTATTGCAGTGACTGTGATGGTTGGAATTATCGGTGTACTCTGCGTTAAGGGAAGCAGAAAGGCGTAAATTATGACAGATATTATCGTTATTGCAATCGTACTTGTAATAGTAGGACTTGCATCCATTTACATCTATAAAGAAAAGAAAAAAGGGAAAAAGTGCATAGGTTGTCCCTATGCTTGTTCCTGTCAGAAAAAGAATTGCGAAGATAAAAACGGCACGGAATAATCCGTGCCGTTTAATTTTTATTTCACCCATACACCACTTGCGTTAACGTAGTACCCGTCGGGGGTTTTGCGGTTTGCGTACATCGCACCGTCTTTGCCTACGTAGTACCACTTATTGTACCATTTAATCCATTTATTCGTTGCCATTGTACCGTCTTCTTGTAAGTAATACCATTTGCCACCCGACTTAAGCCAGATTTTCACAACCGCCGCACCATAGTCATTGAAGTAGTACCAGGTGTTTTTTACTTTAGTCCAACCCTTAGCCATTTTGTAATTACTGTCAAAATAATAAGTTTTACCATTCTGGAAGGTTTTCAAAGAATTGGGCTTAATGCCGTAATAATCATAATAGTCTTTTTTGGACAGATTAGAAAATCTGTCAACGTATGATTGATCCAACACCTCTTCAAACGGAGTAACTTCTATACCATACTTTTCTATACAGTAATCATAATGATTTTGTGAAACAAAATACGTTGCATTGTACCAGGAAGCATCCATACTGCTGTTGAAATTACGAAGTGTGTCCGGAACGATAACGGCTTGCATATCATATTTTGAGGTTAAAGTTCCCTCAACGGTCGTTACACCCCACGGAATAACCATAACGTATCCGTTTAAAACAGACTCAGGTACTCTTGCACTACCAAATTCTGAATTAGATAAAGCTCCATCTCCGATTATTTCAAGATTAGGATGAAGCTTTAAAGCTCCATCGTGTTTTGTGGGGCGCTTTAAAAGTTTTCTGTAATCTTTTGTGTATAAACTCTTATCATAAGAAGCAAAATACGGATTTTCGTTACTTACAGAGTATTCTTTTGATGCTGACACCGGAATATCGGATAAATCCTTGCCCACAATGAGCTTTTCAATATCTGTTCCTATTTCTGTGTTAAAAATCACTCCGTTTTTTACACTGTTCAATATTTCGACAGGGTGTTTATCAAAAAAACCTGTAATGCCATCTTCAATACGAAGAGTTTTCACTAAAGGAATACTCGGATACTCTATTCTATCCCACGGATCAACACGGCAATCGGAAGATTCTATAACTATTTGATATTTGAAAATATCAAATAGAGGAATGGGGAATAATCCCTTTCCTTTTACAATCAGTTCTCTGCTTTCTTTGTCATATACCCATGAAAAGCCTCCATCAAAGGTACCTTTACATGGTCCGGTATATTCGGGAGTTTGTTTTTCCGATGTTACAATCTCAGATGAATTATTTTTAGAATTATCACTGTTGAGAGCATAAATATTGGTTGATGCAAAAATTGTTGCACTGTAAATGACGAAAAACACAGCAAATAAAACAATTTTTTTCATATTAGTCTCCTTTACTAAAATATAACTGCATACACCACTTGCGTTAACGTAGTAGCCGTCGGGGGTTTTGCGGTGATATTTATTATATCTCGGGTTTGAAGCTTGGCATAAGTTCGAGTTTGAAGAGATTTAATTTATGCTTTTTGTCGATAAGTTCTTTTTTAGCTTTGTCTTCTATTTTGCCTGTACGGATATATATATCAAGCTCTGCATAGGTAAATCCTAAGTTTTCTTCGTCGGTTTTACCGCAAAGTCCGTCAATGGGAGTTTTTTCAACGAGTTCTTCGGGAAGTCCTAAAATATGCCCGATTTGTTTTACTTCGGTTACTGTAAGGTGGCTCATAGGAGAAAAATCTCCGACGGAATCGCCGTAGCGGGTGGAGTAGCCTACCCAGTCTTCGGAAAGATTACAGGTATTGCAAACTCTGCCGTTTAAGCTCTGTGAAACGGCGTAAAGAGTTGTCATACGAACACGGGGAGGGATATTCTGTACAGTCTGTGGAGTGATTTTAATTTCTTTCGGGAGATTTTTCAAAACTCCGTCAACGGCATCTTTTACGTTAACGACAAAGTGTTTTATCCCCAAATGATTTACAAGGAGATGTGCCATATCAATATCGTGCTGTTCGCCCTGAGGCATCAAAACACCGATAACGCGGTCAGCACCCAATGCTTCAACACAGAGTGCCGCTGCAACAGAGCTATCTTTACCACCTGAAATTCCGACAACGGCGTTACAACCTTTTCCGTTATTTTCAAAGAAATCGCGTATCCACGCGACACATTCATTTTTTATCTTCAAAGCATCAAACATACTATTCACCTCTGTATTCATTATACCACAAAAATAATTTTTGTAAATAAAAACGGGTTGAGATTTTCTCAACCCGTTTGTTAATCAAAGTAGTCTGCGTCAGAGTCGATGATAGTGCCATCGACTGCGCTTACGTCAACGCTATATTCGGTGAAACCTTTTCTGAACTCAACTTCGTAGCAGATAACGTTTCTTTCTCTGTCGAGCTCAATTCTGTCGAACACGACTTCATCTTCTTTGAGGTTCCATTTGCTGAGTGCAATTTCTTTTGCTTTTGCTTCTCCGATATATTCGTAGGACTCAGGGGGATTATTTTCAGGAGAATTTACTTTTTTGTTGTTGATAACAACGGTACAAGATGCAAAACTTATTGCACAAAGCAAAACAGCTGCAATTATAGAGATTTTTTTCATCCTGATTTCATCTCCTTTATTAAATTTTTAATTGTTAATCAAGGACGAGGGAAGGGGGAGAGTAAATTCTTGCGGAATATTCTGCGTCAAGAGAATAAAGACCTTTTGAATCATTTCCGAAAAGTTCCATCTTTTTAATCATATCGTCGGCATTCTTTTCTTCTTCAAGCTGTTCTTTCACGAACCAGTCCAAAAACTGCATTGTTCTGAAGTCTTTTACGTCGTATGCCGCACCGTAGATGTCGTTAATAAGACTTGTAACGTATTTTTCGTGTTCAAGACCTGCTTTCAAGGGGTCCATAAGACCGTTGAATTTTTTGTCGGGTTTGTCGATAGCACCAAGCTCTACCTTTTCGCCACACATCTGCAAGTATTTTAAGAAAAGCATAGCGTGGTCTCTTTCTTCCTGAGCCTGAATCATATACCAGTTTGCATATCCGTCAAGACCTTCTGCTTCATAATAAACTGAAAAATCAAGGTAAAGATATGCAGAATAAAGTTCTTTTGTTATCTGTTCGTTAAGTAATTTTGAAACTTTTTTATCCATGTGTATTACTCCTTTTTTTAAAACAGGCGACCGTTTTGCGGTCGCCTGCCAGTCATCTTATTTGAAGTATCTGTTGAGAAGTCCTTCAAGACCTTTGCCGTGTCTTGCTTCGTCACGAGCCATTTCATGAACTGTGTCGTGGATAGCATCGAGACCGTTTTTCTTAGCGCAGGAAGCAAGGTCAAATTTACCCTGTGTAGCGCCGTATTCACAGTCAACACGCCAAGCGAGGTTTGCTTTTGTGGAGGCTTTCATATTAGGTTCTAAGTCTTCGCCGAGAAGTTCAGCAAATTTAGCAGCGTGTTCTGCTTCTTCGTAAGCTGCTTTTTCCCAGTAAAGACCAACTTCGGGGTAACCTTCGCGGTGAGCGATACGAGCCATGCAGAGGTACATACCTACTTCAGCACATTCGCCGTTGAAGTTTGCCATAAGCTGTTCGAAGATGTATTTTTTATCTTCTTCACTGATGTCGGGGTTGTTTTTTACTGTTTTTGCATAAACGCCGTATTCGTGTTCTGCTGCAAGTTTAGCATCTGCTGCCATTTCTTTGAACTTTTCTGCAGGAACTTTACAAACGGGGCATTTTTCGGGGGGTGTGTCACCTTCGTGAACGTAACCACAAACTGAGCATACATACTTTTTCATAACAAATTCTCCTTTAATTTTTGCATTTTTCACAGAGTCCTGTGAAATAAATTTCTTTTGTTTTTATATCAAACTCTTTTGACAAAGAGGTTTGAACCTGACCTACTGCAAAATCCCATACGTTCATACAGGACTCGCATTTGAAGTGACCGTGGAGTGAGGTGTCGGCATCGTAGCGAACCTTCGTCGGGTCAATTGTGATTTCCAAGATAATTTCATTCTCCGCTAAAAGGTGCAGAGTGTTGTATACGGAAGTTTTTGAAAGGGTTGGTACGTTTTTTATGAGTGCATCATAAACTTCTTCAACAGTCGGATGAGTTTTATGTGCCATAAGATATTCAAGCACCATTATCCTTATAAGAGAAGGCCTTATCCCTTTTTCTTTAAGCAAGGTTACCGCGTCCATGGTCGCCTCCTTTTTGTAATGATTTTAATTTTTGTAACGATTACAATATTATATTATCATACACTTTTTGATTTGTCAACACTTTTTTTAAAAATAATTGAAAAAAAATTTTTTTGTGATATAATTATGTAAAGGGAAGTGGTTTTTTGAATTATGATATTATAAATGAAGCTTTGGAATTTGAGTTTGAAAAACGTATACTGCCATTCACTGTCGGTACACCATCCAATATATTATCGGAAAACGACCAGTATGACAGAGCGAATATATTATTCTTTACCGACAGCCATCTGGATTTGCCGTGTGAGGAAGTTTGCGAAGATAACGTAAAAAGAACTGTAAATTACATAAATAACGCACCTTTTAATATAGACGCTGTTATATACGGCGGTGATACCCTTACAAAAGATGGTATTGTGCCGAGGGATGAGGCAAATAAGTATCATAAAAGGTTTTTCGATATTGTAAAAGCGTCGGAAAAGCCGTTTTTGTTTGTAAAAGGTAATCACGATAATAATGACTGGAGAAATATTCCGTCAAACATTGTTAAGGACGAGGATTTTTCGGAGATGTTTCTTGATTATGCCGAAGAGAAGTATTCTCTCAAAAGGGAAGACTCCACCTGGCATTATTATGATATTGAAGACAAAAAAATTCGTGTGGTAGCGGTTGACGTCCACGACGTCGATAAAACTATTACCGATGCGGACGGGTTTGTGAAATATCATGGAGTGGCAATTTCGGGTATATCACAGACACAGTTTGACTTCATTATAAATAAGGCGCTTAGTTTTGAGGATAAGGAAGAAAAGGACTGGGGCGTCATTTTTGCGATGCACCAGTATACCCCCAACGGTAAAAACAACAGTCCGAAGGTGCTTCTTGATATCTGCAAGGCGTTTAACACGGGAAAAACGTTTGAGTATAGCTATGAATGCGAAGAAAAATCGTTTAATCTCGATATAAAAGCAGATTTTACAGGGAACAAAGCACATATTATCTGCTTTCTTATTGGTCACGATCATGAGGACAGATACGAATGTGTCGAAGGCATACATTTAATCTGGACCAGAAATCAATCCGGTACTCAGCTCTGGAGTGATCCGTATACGGCAAGATATGAAAATACGGTTACCCAGAACTGTTTTGACGTAGTAAATATCGACACGCTTCATCGTAATATAAGAGTTTTTCGATTTGGAGCAGGAGTTACCTGTGACGGCAAGGGCAAAGACAGATTTTTGCCTGACGGGTTAAGTTATTAGGAGAAATTATGAAAAATATTGATTATAATCGTGTGTGCGAACTTGAAAAAATAAGGGTAAGCGAAAGATTTTTGCCGTACACAGTTGGTGCACCGGACAACGCTGTCAGATCTTTTGAACAGTATAAAAGAGCAAATTTTATATTTTTTACAGATAGCCACATTGATGCTTATAATATCGATGAATCACTTGACAACGTAAAAAGAACTGTTGAATTTGCTGATAATTTTTTTGTGCCTTTTGATGCTATTATGTATGGTGGCGACCTTATCACTCCTTATAATATAGTAGATAAGGATCAGGCAATGCACCGTTGTAAGCCGTTTTTTGACAGAGTTAAAAAGAGCGAAACTCCTTTTATTTTTACAAAAGGAAATCACGATACAAATGACTGGGACAACACCATTGACAGAGCATTTAACGATGACGACTGGGGTGAGATGTATCTCGATTTCGCCGAAAAGAAATACGGGCTTGTAAGACAGAATAAGAAAAGCGGTTCTAAGTCTACGTGGCATTATTATGACGCCTGCGATAAAAAAATCCGTATAATTTCAGTTGACGTTATGGATACCGATAAAACCATTCCGAACGAGCAGGGCAGAGTGAAATATCATAGTTGCAAGCTCCGTCATATTTCACAGGAACAGTTTGACTGGATTATAAACGTTGCTCTTGATTTTGATGATAAGGAAGAAAAAGACTGGGGCGTAATTTTCGTTATGCATCAGCTTATCGAAGACGATGAAGCCTACGGCAGAGCTACAGAAAAGCTTATTGATATCTGTGCTGCGATGAATGATGCTTCAAAGTATGAATGCGACTTTATCTGTAAGGAAGACCCCGTATTTAATTTTAAGATTTCGGCAGACTTTACAAAGTATGCTGATACAGACAAGCGTCCACACACAATCTGTTGGCTTCTCGGTCATCATCACAGAGATATTTACAAATGTTATAACGGAATTAACGTTATTAATACCACAAACGGGTCATGCGCACATCAGTTTGGTGACTCAAGAATTGCGAGGGTTCCCGGTACTGCATCGCAGAACGCCTTTGACCTTATAAGCGTTGATACAAGAGAACGTAAGATAAGAATTGTCCGTTACGGCGCAGGGGTTACCTGCTACGGAGAAGGCTCAGACAGATTTTTGCCAGACGGCTTGAAATATTAGGAGGTATATATTATGACAAAGTACGATAGAATTTGTGAGATGGAAGCTTACGAAACCGAAAAAAGATTTTTGCCGTATATGGTAGGAACACCGAGCACTGAAAAGTCTTCCAACGATCAGTATCAGAGACTTAATCTTATGTTTTTCACGGACAGCCACGTTGATATGCCGTGGTGTGTTCCCGAAGCGTGTGACAACGTAGAGAGAACTATTGATTTCGCAAATAATTTCCCCGTGCCCTTTGATGCGGTGCTTTACGGCGGAGATACTATTACTTTCTTTGGTCACGTTGAAAAAGCTCTTGCAAAAGCAAGATATCAAAATTTTGTCGACAGGGTAAAAAAATGTGAAGCCCCTTTTATTTTTGCGAGAGGTAATCATGACCCGAACCAGGTTGATAATTTGCCCGAAAACGTTTTGCGTGACGAAGATTATGGTGAAATTTATCTTAACTATTCCGAAGAAAAGGATGGTATTGTACGTCAACTTAAGGCAAATGGTCAGAAGTCTATCTGGCATTATAAAGACATCGAAAATAAAAAAGTTCGTATTATTTCCCTTGATTCCGAAGATAATTACAAAGACGAACTGAACGAAAAAGGCGACGTTAAGTTCCATGACTGCGTCAATTTTTCAAACGAACAGCTTAACTGGCTTGTAAACGAAGCACTCAATTTTGATGATAAGGAAGAAAAAGACTGGGGCGTAATTTTTGTTACCCACAGAATTGACCCGAGAGAAAGTGATTTCGGCAGCACCGGAGAAAAACTCCTTGAAATATGTGAAGCGTTCAACAATGCAAAAAAATATTCCGTAAAATACGAACACGAGAATGCTTTTTATAATCTCGATATCAATGCTGATTTCACAAGATATGAAAGCCTTGAGAAGAAACCTTTTGTTATCTGTTTCTTTATGGGACATCATCATACCGATAATCATGAAGAAGCACACGGCATTCAGCTCATCTGGTCTTTGCACGGCTGCGTAACTGATACATACTCTGATGCCAGGGTTATAAGAAGACCCGGCACTGCAACACAGAACGCATTTGACTGCGTAAGTATCGATCTTACACACCGCAAGATAAGAATTGTGCGTTATGGTGCAGGTGTTACCTGTTATGGAAAAGGCCCTGACAGATTTTTGCCCGACGGACTTGATTTCTAAAAATTAAAACTCCGCTTTACGCGGAGTTTTTTTTGTGGTACAATAGAAAGTGGATTAAAATGCAAGGAGGAAGAATATGAAAATACTTTTAGTCGGCATCAATGCAAAATTTATTCATTCCTGCCTTGCTGTATATTATTTAAAGGAATATGCAAAGGCTTATTATGACGTGGATTGTGAAATTGCAGAGTTTACGATAAACCACAGGGAAGAACTCATTTTGTCTGAAATTTTTCGTAAAAAGCCTGATATAATTGCATTTTCTTCGTATATCTGGAATTTCGAGCTTGTAAAAAGCCTTGTTAAGAATTTAAAGAAGCTTTTGCCTGAAAGTAAGATTATCCTCGGTGGCCCTGAGGTAAGCTTTGACGGGGAAGAGGTTTTAAAGGAAACGGGTGCTGATTTTGTAATCTGTGGTGAGGGTGAAGAAACTTTTGCAAAGCTTTGCCTTGCAATTTCAGAAGGTGAAGACGTAAAAAGGGTTGTCATTGCCGAAAAACCTGTTGATATGGATAAGCTTCCTTTTGTGTATAAGGATTTTGAAAATTTTGATAACAGAATTCTTTACTATGAGGCACAAAGAGGATGCCCTTTTAATTGTCAGTACTGTCTTTCTTCGGTAAACAAGGGTGTGAGGTTTAAATCTCTTGACAAAGTAAAAGCAGAGCTTTCTGTATTTTTGCAAAATAAAGTAAGGCAAGTCAAATTTGTTGACCGCACTTTTAATGCGAACAAAAACTTTGCACTCTCAATCTGGAAGTTTTTGCACAAAAATGATAACGGTGTTACGAATTTTCATTTTGAGATGGCGGCAGACCTTATTACTGACGATATGATTGAGTTTTTAAAAGACGTTCGCCCCGGACTTTTTCAGTTTGAGATAGGGGTACAGTCTACAAATGAAAAAACTCTTTTTGCGATTGACAGAAAGAGCAGTTTTGATATGATAAAAGAAAAGGTTTTAAAGCTTCAGAAATCGGGTAATATTCATTTGCATCTTGATCTTATAGCGGGGTTGCCGTTTGAAGATTACAAAAGCTTTAAAAAATCTTTTAACGACGTGTATTCTCTTACACCCGAGCAATTTCAGCTTGGATTTTTAAAACTTTTAAAAGGCTCGGGACTTAAACGTGATGCCGAAAAATACGGGATTGTCGCAAGGGACAACGCTCCTTACGAGGTGCTTTTTACCGATGCGCTTTCTGCTGATGATATGCTTAGGCTTAAGGGTGTTGAAGAGCTTGTTGAAATTTATTACAATTCTCTCAGGTTTAAAAAGAGTATAGAATATGCAG
The DNA here is from genome assembly GCA_045121595.1 of Oscillospiraceae bacterium. Classification (GTDB taxonomy): domain Bacteria; phylum Bacillota; class Clostridia; order Oscillospirales; family Ruminococcaceae; genus Fumia. The sequence continues at coordinate 136,572 of JBGVGI010000054.1, forward strand.
TTTCACTTGCAGAAACTCCGTTTGATTTTTACGAAAGCTTCTGGGAATTTTATTATGAAAACGGTGAGTATTTAAGACCGCATTCAAAGGTTGAGCAATACGATATATTATATAAATTTACAAGTCGGTACGAAAACTGTGATGCAGAGAAGTTAAAATGGCTTATCAAGTTTGATATCTATTCCCACGAAAAAGCAAAAAAGATTCCCGAATATATTACCGAAGACTTTAACTCGGAATACCGCGACAGAATGCTTGATTTTTATATAAACGAACTTGAAAACGGTACTCTTTTAAATGAATACAAGGGTCTTAATCCAAAACAGGTATATAAAATGGCGCATATTGAAGTTTTTCCGTTTAATCCGATTGACAAAAGCAATAAAAAAACCGCTTTGCTTTTCAATTACAGAAAAACTGATATTTCGGGGAATGCTACTGTAAAAGAAATTCAAATTTTTTAAAAAAATTATGCAACAGATTACCCCACAAAGAACACTTATATTGTGAACAGGTCTTTGTGTGGGCTTGAAATGAGGTGAGGAAATGTCAGATCTCCAAAACCTTGTTCTTGCAGCAAAAGAAGGTGATAAAGAAGCTTTTGCGAGTCTTTATCAACTTATCTACAAGGACATGTATAAATTCGCTTACTATACTTTAAAGGATGAGCAGGATGCTCAGGATGCGGTCAGTGATGCGGTTATGGATGCTTATGCGGGCATTTCCAAACTCAAAAGTGCTGACGCTTTTAAAGGCTGGATGTTTAAAATCCTTTCGGCTAAATGTAAGCGTAAACTCAAAACCTACGTCGACAGAAAAAATCAGGATGATATCGATGACGTTGAGGTTTCTGTCAATGGGTCTGAGGAGTCGGTTGAGTTGAAACAGGCTCTCAGTGTACTTACTGACGAGGAAAGAATGATTGTGTCTTTGACGATTTTCGGCGGTTATGACAGCCAGGAGATTGCAAAGATGCTTAATTTAAACAGAAATACCGTACGTTCAAAACATAGTCGCGCACTTGCAAAGATGCGTGACGTTCTGACTGCGGATAAAAACGGAAAGGAGGAGGCTTAAAGTTGCTTATTGACAATAAAATAGAGAAAGATTTTAACCTGTCGGGCGAAGAAATCGAAATTATGCAGCTTATCAGAAGCAAGGCTGAGGATATCAACATTCCTTTGGCTTTGGAACCTGATATTTTAAAACAGCGTCTTCCTTCCAGAGAGAAAACTCCGCTTATAAAAATTCTTTCTCCCATTCTTGCGGCGGCTGCAGCTTGTTTTGCCGTTGTAGTAGTGGGAACGCAGAACTTGACACCTTCCGTATCACCGGAATTTATAGACCTTCCCGTGATTTCAGCTCCGGAAAGCTCAGAAGTTTTTGAAGAAGCTTCTGTAGTGGTTGAAGAACCTAACGTGGAAAAAAATGATGTTGTCAATACTGAAAGCAAAGTTTCTGTTGAGGTTTCAAAACCCGAAGAAGTATTTGCAGAAAACGTTTCAAATGCCGTTCCCCAAGAGTACAAAGCTCTTTATGGAAAGGTAAAAGAACTTGACAGTAAAAATCCCGCTCAGGTAAAAGGTGTATCGAGAAGCTCCAATTTCTCGGCAGTTTTCGGAAATAATTCATCTTTGATTTCTGCATATCAAAATGACAGTGAAAGCCAGTTTGACACAGTGCAGATTAAAGACGGTTATATTTATGCTGTTTCTGACAATAACACCGTTGTTGTAAGCCGTGCAGACGGAGATTATTACGTAGCAGCTGAAATCTCTGTTGATTTCGGTATGTACCGTGATGAAAAGTATGATTTCAAAGACGTTTCGGTGACAAGCTGTTACGTTGACCAGCAGAGACTTATTGTTCTCGGTACTGCATCATATAGTGGTGAAGAAGTTGTAACTGCAATTGCGACTTATGATATCACCTCTCCTGAAAAACCGATACTTCTTGCTAATTCCTATCAGGATGGCGCTTTGGTTTCTTCAAGAATTTCAGGCGGATTTGCATATATCGTGACCCGCAAGTCTGTATCCAATCCTTCTGAAGGAAACGTTGAAACTTATATTCCTTTCAATATGTCAAATCATAAGTATAAAACTCTTGATGCAAAGGCAATTTATCAGAGTGAATACGCACAGAGCCCCTCTTATATCGTGGCTTCCTCTTTGCTTATCAAAGAGCCGTATGAATTCTACGACACCGTTGCAGTTTTAGGCGACAGTACTGAACTTTATATCGATGAAAGCGGTATCTATCTTGCAGATAACGTTTACGTGGATTCCACACCTTACACCGCTGTTGTAAGAATTGACTACGGTAAAGGTAATTTCGACGCAGTTACTGCAACTTCTGTTTCGGGCAGACTCTTTGACTCCAAGTCAATGGATGAGTATGAAGACGTTATCCGTCTTGTAACGTTGCACGGCGACAAATATACTTTGCATACACTTGATATGAATCTTCAGGTAATCAGCAGTAATTACGATATTACAAATGGCGCAAAACTTAAAGACGTTGCTTTTGCAAAAGATAAGATGTATCTCTTTGCTACAAACGGAACTACCAAGGTTTACGATCTTGGTGATGTATATAACCCCATGGAAAATGCTTACGATGACGTTTCCGGTGTTTTTGGTGAAACAGTAAGCGTTAATTCCGACAGAGCAGTTGGTATAAATCTTAATGATAAAGGCCTTGACCTTATACTTTACGACGTAGTTTCTCCGAAACGTATCAGGGAAATTGAAACTGTATCTGTAAATGACGGTGATATCTACTGCGAGGCTTTTGATAACCGTGATGAGATATTCGTAAAAGGAAATCTTGTAGGCCTTAGTTATTACAAATACGGTGACGACGGTGAAACAGGAAGTTATTACGCTCTTTACAACGTTGAAGAAAATTCACTTGTAAAGAAAGTTGAATACCGTTACCCCGTGAAGACCTATCAGCAGAAGGCTGATATTAAAGGAAATCTTTTATACGTTACAAGTCCTTCATCTGTTGCTGTAATTGACGTAAACAGTGGCAGGGTGCTTTGGGAAACTGAAATTTAACAATTCCTCTTTTTTCATAAAACCCCTTCATATTTTTAATGCCGTTTATCATTTGATAAACGGCATCTTTTTTTGTTTATTCAATTGTTTCAGACTGAAGGGGGACGTAATGCTCTCTTAAATAGTCAAGCCAGAGGTTGTAAACGGATGGGCCGAAATGCATACCATCGGAACTTGCAGAATCGGGAAGACATCCGTTTTCGTCTTTTACAGCTTCTGCAACGTAAACGAAATATACTTCTTTTTCGGTTGCAAGGTCTAAGATTGCATCGTTGTATTCATCAATTTTACTGTTTGCATATCGGTCATCTTCTTTTTCTTTGGAAGCGGTAACCGGCATAATGGACTGAAGATATATTTGACTGTCAGGGTGAGACGCTTTTACATTGTCGATAAATTCGCCGTAAAGCTCAATTACTTTATCTTTTGAGAGAAAAGCAACTCCGTTTGACCCGAGCATAATATAAATCTTTTTGGCATTTATATCTTTTATCGCATCGGCAACGGTAAGAGAGGTTTTATTCTTTTCGATACATGCTTTGGTCAAAATTGTCTGGGGGTTGATGCCTGTTGAAGCGAAAACTTTGTTTTCGTCTAAAATCTTGTAAGCACTGAGACCAACTGTCAGTGAGTCACCGATAAAGATAGCATCGTCAAACCATTCTTCACCTTGTGGGATTTCGTTTTTGGGAATAGGTGCGCCTAAAAACGGGTCTTTGACGATGGGTGGCTCAGAGCTTTCCTCTTCTGTTATATTGCTTGTGCCGACGGGGTCAAACAGAGTGTCCATAACAAAATATGAAGCCACTATAACCCCTAAGAAAGCGATAATGGAAATAAGTATAATAAGGAATTTTTTCATAACACACCTCTTAAATTACAAGTCCGCCGTTGGGAGCGATTACCTGACCCGTGATAAAATCAGAATCACTTGACCCTAAGAAAAGTACGCTTTTTGCAACGTCCTGAGGAGTTCCGATAACGCCAAGCGGAGTTTCTTCAACGAGGGCGTCGACAGTTTCTTTATCAAGATGTCCGTTCATCGGGGTATCGATAAAACCGGGTGCAACACAGTTTACCTGAATTCCTGAAGGGCCGAGTTCCTTGGCTAAAGCTTTTGTGAAAGCGATTACCGCACCTTTTGATGCGGAGTAATGCACTTCACAGGAAGCGCCAACCTGACCCCACATAGAGGAAATATTGATAATTTTCCCTTTTTTCTTTGAAATCATACTTTTTACTGCTTCCTGACAGCAGAAAAACATACCTTTAACATTGAGATTGAAAATTCTGTCCCAGTCACTTTCTGTGATGTCGGTAAATAGTTTCTGTTCAGAAACTCCTGCGTTGTTTACAAGGATGTCTATATCCCCGAAAGTGGCTTTTGCCTCATCAAAAAGACGGATAACTTCATTTCTGTCTGTAAGGTCTGCCGAAACGGTTATCGCACTGAAAGGGCGGGAGTCATTCATAGCAGAGGAAAGTTTTGTAATTTCCTTGCCGTTTTTGTTGTAATGCATTATGACTTTATATCCTTTTTGCCAGAATGCGACGGAAATAGCTTCACCTATCCCACCTGAAGCACCTGTTATCAAAACTGTTTTATTCATATTATCCCTCCGTGAAAACATTATACATCATTTTAAAAAAGTATACAAGTGGGGTTTTAGGCATAAGATGTATTAATTAAAGAAAAAGGAGGTTTATTGTGGAAAACTTGGGACTTACTTCTGCCGAAGCGGCAAAAAGGCTTCGAAGTAATGGGAAGAATATATTAAAGGAAGGCAAAAAGAAAAATCCTTTAAAAACTTTTGTGAGTCAATTTAAGGACTTTTTGACTATAGTGCTCCTTTGCAGTACGGTGGTTACCGTTTTTATGGGAGAATACGTCGAGGCTATGACGATAGGCGTTATCATTCTGTTAAACGGGATAATGGGTTTTGTTCAGGAGATAAAAACCGAAAAAACCCTTGAAGCGTTAAAAAAGATGGCGTCCCCCGTGTCCAAGGTTTACAGGGACAACAAACTCGTCACAGTACCGAGTGAGGATATTGCAGTGGGTGACGTAATAGCACTGGAATCAGGTGACAGGGTAAGCGCTGATGCTATAATTTTGAAATCCAACAGACTTTCAGTTGACGAGTCAATGCTTACGGGGGAATCAATACCCATTGAAAAAGAGGAAAAAGACGGTATTTTTTCGGGTACCAACGTCACAAACGGAAGATGCCTTGCCGAAGTGACAAAAACGGGAATGAAAACCCGTATGGGTGAGATTGCAAAGATGATGGATGAAATCAAGGAAGAAGAAACACCTTTGCAAAAACGCCTTGACGAGCTCGGCAAAATAATTGCGGTGGGTTGTCTTATAATTTGCTTTGTGGTGGCATTAGCAGGGGTTTTGCGCGGAGAAAAGCTTTTCGATATGCTTTTAACGGGTGTGAGCCTTGCAGTGGCGGCAGTACCTGAGGGGTTACCTGCAATCGTTACGGTATCACTTGCACTTGCAGTGGGCAGAATGGTTAAAAGAAAATCACTTATAAGAAAACTTCACGCGGTTGAAAGCTTAGGTTGTGCCGATATAATCTGCTCGGATAAAACGGGAACTTTAACCGAAAATAAAATGACTGTTGAAGAAATTTACCTTTCGGGAGAAGTCATTAAGACAGGCAAAAAAGGTGATTTTAAAATTGGAGATAAATTTGTCAACGTAAGAAATTCCGAAGCGGGAAGAATTTTGCTTAAAGCGTGTGTTCTTTGCAATAACGCCGTTATCCGTGTTGAGAAAAAGGAAACGGCAGTGATAGGCTCGCCTACCGAGGGGGCTTTGCTTATGATGGCAAAGAATGCAGGAGTTTTGCAAAAGGATATCGGGGAGGAATTTATAAAGAAAGACGAAAATCCTTTTGACAGTAAAAGGAAGATGATGTCCGTTTTAGTTGAAAATAAAAAAGGTGAAAGATTTACGGTGGTAAAAGGTGCTGCGGAAATGCTTTTGCCGAAATGTATCGGAATAATGCTTTCGGATAAAACGGTACCGCTTGACAGCAATATTACAAAAGAAATAGAACAAAAAGCTTCCGATATGGCAAAAAGGGGACTCAGGGTAATTGCCGTAGGATATAATAAAAGTGACGTCCTTACGGAAAATTCAGTTATTTTCTTAGGTCTTATCGGTATGCTTGACCCACCGAGAAAAGAAGCGAAAGAGGCAGTTTCAAAATGCAAAAAAGCAGGTATAAAAACTGTTATGATTACGGGTGACCATAAAGATACCGCTTGTGCTATCGCTCGTAAAATCGGAATTTTTCGTGACGGTGACAAGGTTTTGACGGGAAACGAGCTTGAAAGAATAAGTGATACGGAGCTTGAAAGAATCATTGAAGATGTAACAGTTTTTGCAAGGGTAAGTCCTCATCACAAACTGAAAATAGTTAAAGCATTTAAAAAAAGAGGCCACATCGTTGCAATGACGGGCGATGGAGTCAACGATGCCCCTGCGATAAAAGAAGCAGATATCGGAGTCAGTATGGGTATTACGGGTACTGACGTCACCAAGGAAGCAAGTGACGTGATACTGCTTGACGATAACTTTAAAACCCTTGTTACTGCGGTTGAAGAGGGAAGAACTATTTATGCGAACATCAGAAAATTTATAAGATATCTCCTTTCTTGTAATATCGGTGAAGTGCTTACGATGTTTTCAGGGATTATTATGGGAATGCCGACCGTTCTTTTGCCGATACATATTTTGCTTGTTAATCTTGTTACAGACGGGCTTCCCGCAATAGCTTTAGGACTCGAACCCGGTGAAAGGGATTGTATGAAAAAACGTCCGCGAAGGTCAAATGAAAGTATTTTTTCAAACGGTCTTTTAAGTACCGTTATTTTCAGAGGCTCACTTATCGGGCTTACGACGTTGGCAGTTTTTTCACATTTTCTTAACGGTACGAGGGATATAACTTTGGCAAGAAGTGCCGCTTTGCTCACTCTGGTTTTAACACAACTTATCCACGTTTTTGAATGTAAGAGTGAGGAAAGGACGATTTTCACAGTGCCGTTTTTTAGCAACCTGAAGCTTATAGGTGCCGTATTTTTGTCGGCGGTGATAATATTTGTAGCGGTGTACTGGCAACCTGCACAGTTTGTTTTCAAAACGGCACCGCTCTGCAAAAAAGATTTGCTCACAGTATTTCTGTACATTTCAATTGCACCTTTGTTGTCGGCAGTCGTACAATGGATTTTCAACCGAAAAAAGAGTACCTGACGGCGTCTTCACTTAGGGATAATTCGCCCAAATCATTACTTTATTTGCGAACTAATATGTTAAAAGCCTACGATAATGCTGACGCATATCGTAGGCTTTTGCCTTTTATTTCATTAAAAAAGTTAATGATTTGGGTGTATACAGTTTTGTAACGAATATATTTGCTTTGCCTTGAAGTCACGAAAACGCAGTAATACTTGATGTCTTACAAGGTTTCGTGACAATAAGGCGGAGCAAATATTCGTGAAAAACCGATTTCTTCCTAATTGAAGGCGCCGAACGGTACTCTTTTTTTCTTGTAGTTGATTATTTTAATTTTTTTTGGTATAATGTATAATACCAAAGTATGTATGTAAATTTTTATGAGGATTTTATTATGGACTTTTCAGTATTGATGTCGGTTTATATAAAAGAAAAACCGCAGTATTTTAAAGAATGTCTTGACAGTTTACTGAGTCAGACTGTTTTGCCGACTCAGATAGTTATGGTGGAGGACGGCCCACTTACAGAAGAGCTTTACAGTATTATAAATGAATATAAAGAAAAGACGGATATCATAAAGAGCGTTCCTTTAAAAGAAAACGTAGGTCTTGGAAAGGCGCTCAGTATCGGACTTGCAGCTTGTGATTATCCTCTGGTTGCAAGAATGGATACCGATGATATAGCTTTCCCTGAGAGATTTGAGTATCAGCTCAAGGCTTTTGAAGAAGACCCTGAGCTTGATATCTGCGGTACTCACGCACTGGAGTTTGACGGGAACACCGAAAATATTATTTCAAAGAAAACAGTTCCCGTAACTCACGAAGAAATTTACGAATACGCAAAAAAGAGAAATCCTTTTAACCATCCTACCGTTATGTATAAGAAAAAAGCGGTACTTGATGCAGGGGATTATCAACACGCGATGGGCTTTGAGGATTATTTCCTCTGGGCAAGGATGCTTGTAAACGGTGCAAAAGCCAAAAATATTGACGAGTATCTTCTTTACTTCAGGACGGGCGGAGATATGTTCAAACGTCGTGGAGGATATAAATACCTTAAAAGCGCTCTTGCAGTGAAAAAAAGAATTCACAAAACGGGGTTAAACAGCTTTTCGGATTATTTTATTTCCTCTGCAGTGCATATCGCAGTAAGCCTTATGCCGAATAAACTCAGAAGTTTTGTTTACCGTAAGTTCTTAAGAAAGAATTGAGGAGCTTTATGAAAAAGAAAATAATACTTGCTATGAGCGGTTTTTTATCAGCCGTGAATAAGATTATCCCCAAAAACCCAAAAAAGATTGTTTTTTACAGTAATATGGGTTTTCGTGATAACGTAAAAGCCGTGTACGATTATCTTGTATCGGAAGACTGTACAGAATATAAAATCATCTGTGCCGTTAACGATTATAAACAGTTTGATAAACTGCCTCACCCCGATAACGTTAAATTTGTGAGCAACCTTTCGGGTGTGAAACACTTTTTTACGGCAAAATACTTTTTCTATTCTTTTGGAAAGTATCCCGTAAAGCCTTCAAAAAAACAGATGGCTATCAACGTATGGCACGGGTCTCCGCTTAAAAAGATAGGAAACTATCTTGACGATAACGATTATAATTTCTTCACCTACGTTCTTGCAGCATCTGACTTTTTTGCCCCCATTATGCAAAAATCGTTTAACTGTGACGAAAGTCAGGTAAAGGTATGCGGACATCCGAGAAATGACGCACTGTTTAACGAGAACGAGGCGGTTAAGCAACTTGGATTTACCGAAGAATACAAAAAGGTTATTCTGTGGCTTCCTACTTTCAGACAGTCAACGTTTCTCGGAAACAACGATACAAAGGTTTTAGCGGGTACGGGACTTCCAATTCTTTCGGACAGAGAGGATATGGCAAAGGTTAATAAGCGCCTTGTTGAAGACAACTGTCTTATGATTGCCAAAATCCATCCGGCACAGGACTTAAGTCTTATTGACACAGAAGGTTTCAGTAACATAAAGATTGTCACCAATGCTGAGATGCAGAATAAAAATTGCAATCTTTACGAGCTTTTGTCAAAAGCTGATGCGCTTATCACAGACTATTCTTCAGTGTATTTTGATTACCTTCTTTTAAACCGCCCGATAGGATTTACTGTCGACGATATCGAAGAATATATGAATAACAGAGGATTTGTCGTTGATAACCCATATGAAATTATGCCGGGTAAATTCATTAACACTCCCGAAGAGTTTATAAGCTTTGTAAACGACCTTCTTGACGGCAGAGATGAGTTTAAAGAAGACCGCGAGAGGGTAAACGACTTAGTTAATAAATATCACGACGGCAAAGACTGTAAACGAGTTTTAGAAATTGCAGGAATAAGAAAAGAGGTTTAATTATGAGAAAAGTTATTACATACGGTACTTTTGACCTTTTACATTACGGACATATCAATTTGCTTAAAAGAGCAAAAGAGCAGGGTGATTATCTTATCGTTGCCCTTTCTACAGATGAGTTTAACAGGGGTAAGGGTAAGGAGTGTTATTTCCCTTATGAAAAGAGAAAAGCACTTTTAGAAGCTATCCGCTACGTTGACCTCGTTATTCCTGAAACTTGCTGGGAGCAGAAAAGGGAAGACGTTAAGGAATTTAAGGTTGACGTTTTTGTAATGGGTGATGACTGGGAAGGTAAATTCGATTTTCTTTCCGACCTTTGCGAAGTGGTATATTTGCCACGCACTCCCGAAATTTCAACTACAAAGATTAAATCCGACTTACTCTCCAAGGAGGAGTAATTTTGAAAAAAATTAAAGTCTTGATGGGGATTATCGGCAAGGGTAACGGCGGACTTTCAATGTATATGGTAAACCTTTTTAAAAAGCTTGACCGTGAGAAATTCGACTGTACCTTTATGTCAATTGCCGAAAAGCCTTATTTTGAAAAAGATATAAAAGAGCTGGGCGGAAGGATATTATTTATTACACCGCGCAGTCAGAATCCCAAAAAGCACCGCGACGATATAAGGAATATTATGAAAGAGGATTTTGACGTTTGTCATATTCATCTTTCAACTGCAAGTAATATCTGCCCCATTCTTGAAGCTAAACGCGCAAAAATTCCCGTCGTTATTGCTCATAGCCACAGCAGCAAGGTTGAGGGTTCTTTATATCCCAAGGTGCTTCATATTATAAATCGTGAAAAACTTAAAAAACTTGATATTTTGAGATTTGCGTGTTCAAAAGCGGCAGGTAATTTTGCGTTTAAAAATGCGGAATTTACCGTTATGAACAACGGCATTGACACTGCTCGTTTTGATTATAATGAAGCTTCACGCGAAAAAATCCGTAAAGAGTTAAACGTTGGTGATGATTTCGTCGTAGGTCAGGTCGGCAGACTTGTACCCGTCAAAAATCACAGCTTTACTGTAGAGCTTTTTGAAAAATTACAGAAAAATTGTCCTGAAAGCCGTCTTTTGATTGTCGGTGACGGGCCTTTGGAAGAACAAATCAAGACAAAAACAAAAGAACTCGTCATTTCAGATAAGGTTATCTTTACGGGCAACGTGAGAAATCCTGAAGAATATTTTCAGGCTATGGACTGTCTTATGATTCCTTCGCTTTTTGAAGGTTTTCCGCTTACCGTTGTGGAAGGGATATGTTCGGGGCTTTGTTGTTTTGTATCGGATAAGGTTCCTGGTGAAGTTAAAATCTCAGACCTTGTTGAGTTTATCCCGCTTGACGGCGATATGAATATGATTGCCGATACAGTTTTAAAAGCAAAAGACATTCCCCGTGTTTCTCAGGCAGAAACGCTTAAGGATATCGGATTTGATGCGGATAAATGTGTGAAAGATATCGAAAACATTTATCTTTACTCAGTAACAGGAGGAAATTAAATGGAAAAGAAAGGCTTTTTGACTTCGGCTTTTAATAAGATTTTTGACCACAATACTTTCAGGTCGGTTTTGCTTGTAATGGTAGTATTGAGAACCTGCGCCTTTTTGAACCCCATCGTAGGACCGCTTGTGAAGTTTACACTCGCATGGTCTGCATGTATTCTTATAAAAGATCTTTTTACCGAAAGACTTTTTATGGTGAACAGATACAGAGCTATACTTTATCTCTTTCTTATTTCATATGCGGCGACCTGTCTTGTAAACCGCGAAGAGAATTTGGCACGAAACGTGGCGATGCTTTTCTATATGGTTGTAAATATGATGGTGCTTTACGCTTATGACCCCAATAAAGCACCGGGTCAGATGAAAAGGGAACTTTTGCGTTTTAATCACACTTTCCTTATAGTTTCGTTTGCAGGACAGCTTATTAGCTTCGTTACCTATTTCCTTAATTTGAAATTCAGTTATCTTATCGGAGAAGATATCTATTACTACGGTGTTTACAGTGGAAGAATCTGGGGCTTTTACACCAACCCCAATGCGGCAAGTTTTTTTGCGGTGCTCAATATTATGCTTACCATTGTATGCCTTGCTATTTTTAAAGGAAACGCACCAAAGAAATATAAATGGTTTTACATGGTTAACGCTTTTGTTGAAACGATGATTTTGTTTATGTGTAATTCCCGAGGCAGTGTACTGGCACTTTGTGTCTACCTTATTATATTGCCTGTGTTTATGGGAATTCCTCTTTTTAACGGTGTAGCAGATAAAAAAGCCATCGTCAAAAAGATTGCGGCTTTTGCTATAATCATCCCACTTGCTGTGACTGGTGCACACGAACTTGCAACTTCCGTTTTGCCGAAGCTTGTTATTGAAAATTCGGTTATTTCACAGCAACTTGTTGAAAGCCTTCCCAATACAGGCGTTGCGGGAGATGAAATGGAAGGTGCCTCAGGTCTTGAACGTGAAGATTACGGCTCTAAATATGGAGGAAGATATTTCCTCTGGCAGGCAGGAAGCAATATTATAAAGAATAATCCGCTTTTCGGTGTGGGCAATGATAACGTTCCTACCCATGCATACCGTTATGCAGCAAGATATTTCACCGATTTCGGTGCTGACGTGTATCTCCCTGGTGTAAGCGGAGGGCTTCACAATCTTTTCTTCCAGATTGCGGCGGCATCAGGCCTTGTGGGGCTTTTGATTTTCGTGATTTTTGGAATTTTCGTACTTATAAGAGTAATCCGCTATATGATATTTAGCTTTAAAAACAAAAAGCAGGACAGAATAGTAATATCTTCTATATGCATCCTCTTTGTAATCATACTCCGCACAATGACTGATACAGGTATTGTTTACGGACATTATTACTTAGGTGTAATTTTCTGGATGTATTTAAGCTTTGTTATGTATTTTATCGACAGAGAGCTTCCCACTCCCCGTCCTTTGATTGCAGTTATTCACGATAAGATTTTCAAGAAAAAGGCAGAAAAATAAGAAGGTGCAGATATGGATGCCGTTACATTAAAGAAAGTTCAGGACACAGTTAATGAGATTCTTTTTACTCTTGATGATTTTTGCAAGAAAAATGACGTTAAATATTATCTTTTTTACGGTTCTGAGCTTGGTGCAGTAAGACATCACGGATTTATTCCGTGGGATAACGATGCCGACGTTGTTATGTTCAGAGAAGATTACGAACGTTTTAAAAAGCTCTGGCAGGAAAATCCCGTCTCCGGGTATTTCTTTCAGGATGAATATACCGACAAGGGTTATACTATGAAATTTGCGAAAATTCGCAAAAACAATACGGCGTTTGCCGAAATACGAAACAAGGATGCTGATATGCATCACGGTATATTCGTTGATATATTTATTCTTGACGATTACGTAAAGAGTAATTTCTGGCGCCGTGTTACCGAACTTATAACTTTGTTCGGTGTAAATGCACAGAAGGGATACGTTCCTTCACATTCGGGAAAGTATCTTTATAAAGTTACGAACTTTATCTTTAAAAATGGAAAGATATTTGATTTCTGGTACAAAAAAGTTTTTCCGAAGCTTAAAAAAGATGAAACGATGTGCAGTGACATCATTTCCTTCACCTTTAATCATAAATATGATTTTAAAAAAGAATGGCTCGGCACACCGCAGTATACAGAGTATGACGGCAGAATGTTGCCCGTCCCCGAAAACACCCATGAAACTCTGAAAGCGTGTTACGGAGATTATATGACACCTCCTCCCGAAGAAGCGAGGGAGTCTACTCACAGATTGCACTTTTTATCGTTTGAAGAAGAATATCATCCGGGAGAAAAAGAGGTTTTGTAATGGCAAAGTCAATTGCAACCAATTCAATTTACAACTTCATACTTAAAGTTTTCAGACTGATTGTTCCGGTGCTTGTAGGTCCGTATATCCAGAGGCTTTTTGACAAAGAACTTTACGGCGCCTTCAACGATGCTACCACCTGGCTTGATTTCGCGTTGATTTTCGGCGTTTTCGGAATTTACACCTATGGTATCCGTGAAATTGCTTCGATACGCGACGATAAAGAAAAAGCCAGAAGGCTCTATTCAAGCCTTTTCTCAATAGGCGTTTGCACAAATGCCATTGTGCTTATCGCATATATGGGTGTTGTGTGGTTTTCGGTAGAGTCTATGAGCAGGGCTATTTACCTTGTTTTAGGCTTTAAGGTTTTTGCTAATATCTTTATGGTGGAATGGCTTAATGAGGCTATTGAAAACTATAAGTTTATTACTGTTAAAACTATTATTGTAAGACTGATTTACGTAATAGGGATCTTTTCGCTTATTCACAAGCCTGACGACGTTATCAAGTACAGCGTTCTGATTGTTGCTACCGATATTCTGAATAACCTTGTAAGCTTTGTTTACGTTAACCGTAAAATCCCCTTTACGTTTAAAGGAATAGAAATCAAAAAGCATATTGTACCGCTTTTGAGTATTCTCGTTATTTCAAACGTTAATCTTCTGTATACCCAGTTTGATAAAATGATGCTCGGTCAGGTAGTAGACAAAGTTTCGGTTACAATATATAAAACACCGCAGGATATTACCTATATGATAAGTAATTTACTTGCTTCAATTGTTCTGGTGGCTGTACCAAGACTTGCTTATTATAATAGTAATAATAAGCAGGAGAAATATATGGAGCTTTTAAGCCGAAGCTACAGAAGTTTTATGCTTGTGGTTTTCCCCGCTTGTGTGGGAATTGCATGTCTTGCGCCTGAGATTATGTGGATTTACGGCGGTGGTAAATATAATGCTTCTATTCCTGTGCTTATCATTTTTGCTATCCGTACTATCGAAAGCTCGGTTTATACGATCTGTGCAAATCAGGTTCTGTACGTGAAGAATCAGGAAAAGTTCCTGGTAAGGATTTTGCTTGTGGGCGGACTCTTAAACGTTCTGCTTAACGGTATGCTTATGGCATTAAAGGTTTATACTCCGGTTACTGCAATTGTCACAACGCTACTTGCCGAGATTGTGGTTATGATGCTGATGTTTGGTTTTATAAGGAAGAACCTTTCAATTGATTTCAGGTTTTTCACAAAGACCAATTGCAAGTACCTGGCACTTACTTTACTCTTTGTGCCGATAACTTTCATTGTAAAACAGTTTGAGCTCGGTATGATTCTTAACTGCATTGTTATAGTGCCTCTTTGTATGGGAGTTTACTTTGGTACGTTGCTTGTTACAAAAGACGAAACTATGCTTTTCCTTACTAAAAAAGTGTTAGGTAAATTTATTAAATTAAGATAAAATAAAGAGGGTTTGAGCATTCAAATCCTCTTTATTTTGGTTATTTATATACATTTCACATAAAAACATTGGGGTTTTATTAGGTTAAACAATAAAAAGTGACGAATTGCAAAAAAACTATTGACAAAAGGTTTATAAGATGGTACAATAATTAAGCTGTCCCGAAAAAAGCGGACAGACAGGAGCTTGAAAATTAAACAATATCGTAACGAATTAACAAACCTGAAATTCCTGATATTGAAAGATATCAGAGTAACTCTTCAGCAATGAAGAAAAGTAATTCAAGACGAAGAT